>VRUI01000070.1 GCA_019456225.1 Planctomycetota bacterium
ATAACAAAAGTTGTAAGCAATACTCAACAAAACACCCACAGCCAAATTTTTCATTTTATTTTAAAAAATAATCCGTGAAATCCGTGGTTAAGTTCTTTTGGTTGCGGCTCGACCGCCCTAAGTTCATTCGTGGTTCTTAAAAACGATTATGACAAAACTTCCTCAACCAGCTTTCTCATTTCATCTTCGTTTTCTGTTATGGACTCGACTAGTTTAAACTGTGTTCTGCAGCGGTCGAGGTTGTGGTTTTCTCGGTGTACCTTGAAATATGTATCGCCGGCAAGATGGTCCGTCAGGAACCGTGTTCCGATCATCAGCGTTATCATCTTTCCGCTAAAGACCAGGTGCTTTACTTCCGCCGGATTCAAAAACTCACCGGCCGCGGTCAGGTACCCGCGTAATATCGCCTCGAACCTTTCCATTTTCATCCCGACTTTCGACAGATCGGTTTCATCCTCTTCGGTAGGCGAAAGCGTCGTCCGCATAATATCGCCAAAATCATAAAGAGCAAGCCCGCCCATGACCGTATCCAGATCGATAACACAAATACCCTCGTTAGTCTCGTCGTCGATCATCACATTATTGATCTTCGTATCGTTATGAGTGATCCGCATCGGGATTTCGCCGCTGCTGATAAGGTTTGGGAAAACATCAAAAACCCAGCTGTGTTCCTGAAGAAATTCGATCTCGCCGGCCGCGTCTTTAGCGCGACCGCAGACATCGGCCTGTAAAGCCTCTTCAAAAGCGGCATACCGTTTCTGGCCGTTATGAAAATCCGGGATAGTATCGAACAGCTGCGGCCCCGGCAGATCGACGAGCATCTTCTGAAATTCGCCCAGAGATTTTGCCGCCTGATAAGCCTGGTCGAGATTTTCCATAACATCGTAAGTTTTCGCCCCTTCGACAAAAATATACAAACGCCAGTAATTCCCCGCAGCATCGACATAATAACTCCCCCCGTCAGCGGCAGGTATCACAGTCAGGACTCTTCTGTCAATATCGTCAAGTCCCTGCGCTTCAAGCTTTTTGCGAATATGGCTCGTCACACGGACAACATTGTCCATCAGTTCGCCCGGATTCTTGAAAATATTATGATTAATCCGCTGGAGGACGTAGCGAACATTTTCCCCGCCCAGATCGCACGTAACGGCAAAAGTGTCATTGATATGGCCGCTGCCGTACGCACCACCTTCTACAAAGGTTCCCTCAACCTGAAAATTACCAAATATCTCACTCAAATTATAATTCATCATCGATCCCAAAATCCCAAAGAAATATAACGATATTGACAGTGATCTAAACGGCGCATTATATACAATATAGCGGAAAAAGTACAGAAAAATCTGATTACAGACGACGGTTTCCTTGTGCAGTCCGGAATATTAGATATATGTCAGACATCCCAAAAAGACTATACTTTTGTTGAAAATTTCTGGATTATTGCCGGATTTTCTGTTAGAATCTGCCTTATTATAATGTTTTCACCCTTATAATGGGAAAATTGTGATGTTTAAATTTAAATTCAGTTCAAATCCGCTCACCCAGGCCACCGCAGGTGCCGCCGCTGCGGTATTTATTGTTGGAATGCTCCTTCTGGGCTTCGCATTACTGATTTACGCATTGCCTGACCTTTTCGCTACTCTTGCAGCCCTGTTTTTCGTTTTTGCCGGAGTCAGCACTATCGGTTTTTCGATAAAGCTGCTAATCGCCTCCAAAAGAATTGACGATATGACAAAGCCTCACGATGACTACCGTGAAAACGTCCAGATTCATCGCGGCCACGACGATTCGACGGATTTGTAGAAGCAAAATCGAACCTTGCAGGAGGGATTTATTGCTAAATAAACTTTAAAAGTTTAGTTTGACATCTCTACCGCCCAGGTTTACACTTCTAATAGGTTGGGTCCGGTAATTGTCCGCATATCGGGCTGAATAACCAAATTATAAATAACCAATTATAAATTTCAAAGGTGCTACGATGGATCCTTCTATTTTTAAAACATATGACATAAGGGGCTTATACCCGGACCAGTTGGATGAAGAGGCGGCATGGAAGATCGGCCACGCTACGGCAAAGTTTTTGCGGTCGCTGCTGAGGGGCTACGAAAGGGGCCAGGCAAATGCCCAGAGTCTTTGTGTCGGCCGTGACATGCGTACCCACAGCCCATCGCTCACCGATGCACTGACAGCCGGAATGAACGCCACCGGCGCAAATGTAATAGACATTGGCATGATAGATACGCCCCAGATGTATTTCGCAATCAACCATCTTGGAACTTGCGGCGGCGTGCAGGTTACCGCTTCGCATAACGGACCGGAGTACAACGGCTTTAAGATATCCGGCATAGACGCCAAGCCTGTCAGCGGCGACACCGGACTTAACGAAATAAAGCACATTGCAACCGCGCTTCTGCATACCAAAGGAATATCGGATGGCTCGGTAGAAAAATGCAGCATCACAGAGCATTACAAAAATCATGTCCTGAAATTTCTTAACCCGGGCCTTAAACCGCTCAGGATAGTCATCGACGCGTCAAACGGTATGGCCGGCAAGAGCGTCCCGGAGATCTTCTACGACCTGGACATCGAGATCATCCCGATCAACTTCGCCCATGACGGAACGTTTAACCATCCCCCAAACCCGCTTGTCGAGGCGAACCTGCAGGAACTTAAAGATACCGTTATCGCCGAAAGAGCAGACGTCGGTATTTGTTTTGATGGCGATGCCGACAGGCTTATGATGGTCGATGAGCACGGCAGAAATATTGGATGCGATCTGCTCACGTCGTTGATGGTACCGTACTTCTTGCAGAAAAACCCCAACTCGGCGATAGTTTACGACCTTCGATCCAGCCATGTCCTCCAGGAAGAGATTCTCAAACATGGCGGAATACCACGCCGTGAAAGAGTTGGTCATTCCTTCATGAAAAAATCTCTTCGCGACAGCCATGCCGCGTTCGGCGGAGAGATTAGTGGACATTTTTATTACCGCGATAATTTCTATACTGACTCCGGCATGATAACGCTGGTTCATGTTCTAAACATTCTCAGCCAGACGGACGGTTCGATTAGCGAGCTTATCGAACCGCTCCGCAGATACAGTTCTACCGGCGAGGTAAATTTCGAGGTAGACGACAAAGAAACAAAGATGAAAGAACTGGCAAGAGTATACAGCGAAGGCCAGGTCGACGATCTTGACGGTGTAACGGTGCAGTTCAAGGACTGGTGGTTCAACTGTAGGCCGAGTAATACAGAACCGCTGCTAAGGCTAATCATCGAAGCAAAGTCCCAAGACCAGCTCGATGAAAAGTACGAAGAACTAAAAAGACTCCTAGGCGAACCGGTCGACCACTAAAAAAGCTAATCGCTGATTGCTAATCGCTATTTAAGAAACGGGTTGCCGTCCTTTTCAAGCGATATCGTCGTCATGTATCCATGCCCCGGATACACCTTTGTTGTTTGCGGAAGTGTCAGCAGTTTTTCTTTGATGCTGTTGATTAGTTGGCTGTGGTTTCCGCCTGGAAAATCGCTTCTGCCTACCGAGCCTGCAAAAAGCGTATCCCCGGAAAACACAACATTGTCATCGCTGTTGTAGAGGCTGATTCCGCCCGGTGTGTGTCCGGGTGTTTCAAGCACCTCAAGCTCGATACCGGCAAACGAGATTTTCTGCTCGCCTTCCAATATGATATCGGCAGGGGCCGTGGTGAAACTTATCCCGGTAAGGGCGGACAGATTTGTCATGGGATTGGTAAGCATTTCGGCATCGTTTTTGTGTATGACTACCGAGATATCGGGAAAGTTTTTGCGGAGATCTCTTACACCGACGATGTGATCGGCATGACCGTGGGTAAGTATGATAGCCTCCGGCGTAAGGTTTCTTTCCTTCAGGTAGTTGATAAGCTTGGAGTTTTCCAGCCCGCTGTCGATGATGAGACATTTCCCATCGTCTTGGTCGCAAGTAAGAACATAGCCGTTAGTCTCCAACTCGCCAAGAACAAAATCATGTATATTCATATATACCAATCCTAAAAAATATAACCCTAAAAGCGCGGGAACGCAAGCTCCTCGATAAAACGCTAAAAACACAGAATAATCTCAAAAGTCTTGAATTACTCCGGCACTGACAAAAAGCACATCTTAGCAAACATTAGCCCTGATTGCGCGTAAAAAATCCAACTAATACAGTCGAATGAGTAAAATCCCCTTGACATAGTAGCACGAATTGTGTATTCTTATGCGCTTATAAATGTCCGCAAAAAAATATTGTTGGGAAAGTATACAAAATGCATATGCCAAACGAACTTCTTTCGGTGCCTGTCGCGGCGGGTTGTTTTGCCGTTGCCGCTGCCGGTGTTGGTTTGGTCTGCAAAGCTGCCGAGAAAAACATTTCGCAGGAAAAGATCCCGCTGATGGGCATACTCGGTGCATTCATCTTTGCCGCCCAGATGGTCAATTTCCCGCTTCCGTTTCCGCCCGGCGCCAGCGGCCATCTTACCGGCGCGGTTTTCCTGGCGATAGTGCTCGGCCCCGCCGCCGCAGCCGTCGTTATGACCAGCGTCGTCATCGTCCAGTGCCTCATCTTTCAGGACGGCGGCCTGCTCGCTCTCGGCGGCAACATCATCAACCTCGCCATCATCCCGGCATTTGTTGGCTGCGCCGTTTACCGGTTCATCGCACCAAAGCCCGGCGAGAAAGCACGCTTGTATATCGCCGCCATGATCGCCTCTGCAATCGCCATGGTCGCAGCGGCGGCGATGCTTTCTATCGAGACCGGCCTTTCCGGCGTCCTTGCCGTTCCATTTTCCCACTTCCTTGCCGCGATATGTGGAATACATTTAGTCATCGGCATCATCGAAGGCGTCATCACCGCCGCATTGCTTGTATATCTTCGCAAGATGCGCCCGGACGTCATCGACGGATATGGCCAGGCTCACCCCGGCAGTAAACGAATGTTTTTCGCAACCGCTATCGCCGCAGTGCTGATCACCGCCGCATGTTTGTCATTGCTCGCTTCAGACAAACCGGACGGCCTGGAATACACTATCGGTGCAGACGGCGAAACTATAATCGAAAACCCCAGCCCGGCAGCAGCTTCAGCCGACAACCTGCACGACAAGCTCGCACCAATGCCGGATTATTCGCGGCCGGGTATGGCAGACAATGATAAGGTATCCAACGGTTGGACATCATTCGCCGCCGTCACCGGTTCGATCATTACAATGCTAGCCGTCTGGGCATGCTCAAGACTTATCCGGCGAAAGGAGCCTTCCCAATGCACCACGCAGTGATGGACAGGCTATCGATGCAGAGCACTTTTCTGCATCACCTTGACGCAAGGACAAAACTGATCGTCGCGATGATCTTTACTGTCTTTGTGATCTCCCTGCCGCAGACATCGATAAGCTTCCTGCTCGTCTGCGCATCAGGACCGTTCGCAATGCTTGCCTTCTCCAGGGTCCCGCTAAAGCTTGCCTCGCTGCAGATCCTCTGCCTTTCGCCTTTCGTCGCCGTCTTCGCCCTCAGCATGATCTTCTATGACACTACGCCTGTAAAGCCGGCATTCGGACCGCTGGAGTTTCGCGCGACGGCCGGCGTTTTGCGATGCATCGTGATCCTCGTCAAGTTTGCGATAACCATGACAACCCTTATCGTGCTGTCGGCGACAACCCGGTTTTCCGACATACTCGCCGCCCTGACCTGGCTGCGTCTGCCTAGAATCCTCGTCATGCAGATCGCTCTGCTCCACCGCTATATCTTCATAATAATAGACCGCACCTGCAATGTCCTTCGCGCAAGAAGAGGGCGAAAGTTCAGGAACCTCGGCATCAAATACGAGTTAAAGACCGCCGCCGGAATGCTCGGCAATATCGCAGCCTTCTCGACAGATACCGCCTGCCGCGTTTCGATGGCGATGGCCGCCCGAGGATTTACCGGCAGCATAGAACCGCTGATAAAACCAAAGTTCGCCGGCAATGATTTATTGTTCGCGGTATGCTTTGCAATTTATATCGCAGTGCTGTTTGTAATTAAAGGAATCGTTTAACATGGGCGACGCAGTTTCGATACAAAAATATTCGTATACCTATGCCGATGAAAGCATGGGCCTTGACGATGTCAGCCTGAATATCCCTTCAGGCCAAAAGGTTACGCTCATCGGCGCAAACGGCTCCGGCAAGTCGACTTTATTGCTGGCGATGGGAGGTTTTATAAAGGGCACCGGCAAAATTACGATTGACGGGATCGAGTCAAACTCTAAAAACCTCAAACGCATCCGTTCGACGATCGGCTCGGTTTTGCAGAACCCCGACGAACAGCTTTTTATGCCTACGCTTTTTGAAGACGTAGCTTTCGGACCCCGGAATATGGGTTTGCCTTTCGACGAGGTTCATACGATAACCCACCAGGTGATCGACAGGGCAGGTCTTAACGGCATGGAGAGCAAGGCCCCGCATCACTTGTCGGCGGGCCAGAAAAGATCGGCCGCGATAGCGACGATACTTTCGATGAGCCCGAAGATAATTACAATGGACGAACCGGATACGAGCCTGGACCCGGCTAGCCGAAAGAGCCTGGTCAAGCTGCTGGAGTCGCTGTCGCAAACGCTGATAATCGCGACATGCAACATGGATTTCGCTGCCCGCGTAAGCGACCGCTGCATACTGATAGGCAAAGGCAAAGTAGTCGCAGACGGCCCGCCCAGGGAAATCCTTACCAACCGGCAGCTAATGGAACAAAACGGCCTCGAAACGGCAAGGTTTGACCAGGGGAATTAAAGAGGCTAGACGCCTTTTATTCTCCCTTAAAAGCGAGGCAACGCAATTTGTCCGAATAGGGTTTTCCGTATCGTATTGTCAATACTTAGGCGTAATTCGGGCAGCTTGTGCTGCCGCGCTCCTGTTTACAACCAAAAGATCTCGCTCACAATAAATGGATACGGGCAAAAAAGGTTGATTTTTCGAGGAAAATTTGTTATGCTGTAGCTTTATATTTTGTTTATTGGGTGTCTGAGAAAAAGGGTATGAAAATAATGAAAGCCTCTCGATACATGCGTTCAGTTGTTTTGCTTTTAGCGATGATATTTTTTGGCAACTTCGCTTTAGCAGAAAGAATTATTACCCATCAACAGCTGCTCGACAAAAGCCATGGCATGTGGCTTGGTCAGATAATTGCAAATTATGCCGGCCGTTCAACTGAAGGCCACTTTTCAGGCTCGTCAGAAAATCCCGCTGAAAGTGTTCCATGGATACTAAAAGCAATCTGGGATGCAGACGATGATACAGATATCGAATATATCGCAATGCACATCCTCCAAACAGACGGCTTTGGCTGCACCAGCACCAATCTTGCAAGCCAGTGGCTCAACCACATGACTTATTCGGGAATTTATATTTCTAACCGACAGGCTCGGTATTTAATGGATGATGGTTTTTTACCACCGCTTACAGGTTCCAGGCATTACAACATGCACTGGTATTCGATCGATTCGCAAATAACTACTGAAGTGCTGGGAACTGTTTGCCCGGCCATGCCGCAGGTTGCCATCGATCTTACCCGTAAATTTGCCCGGATAAGCAATGAAGGCTTCCCGATTCATGCGGCACAGTTTTATGCCGCGATGTATGCGTCGGCTTTTTTTGAATCGGACATTGCCGTACTTATCGAAAAGGGGCTGGAAGCTATCCCAAAAAGCAGCAGAACATACCAGGTAATATCAGATGTCAAGACCTGGCATACCGAAGACATGGCCGACGGCACTGCTGACTGGCGGGCAACACGAAAAAAACTTTATGACCATTACCAGGGCGTTCTGTCGAATTATAGATATTATAACTGGATAGAATCAACCATAAATACAGGCGCTACAGTTCTTTGCCTTCTTTATGGAGATGGAGATTTCAAAGAAACGGTACAGATCGGCGTTCTCGCCGGGTGGGACTGCGACTGTAACCCGGCAACTGCCGCCGGGGTCATCGGTGTTATCAACGGTTATTCGGGACTGCCGTCTGACCTCACCGATCCGAACGATCCGAACGATTGCGGCGATGAGTATAAAAATGTGTACAGGCCTTTTCTTCCAGACCCCAATGCGTCCCTGCCGCAATATGACACTATTACGAATATCGCATCACAGATCGCCGATCTCGCCGGAGAAAATATTATTCAGCATGGCGGTTACATAACCTATGAACCCGAAAAGACCTACCATATACCAGACAGCACCGGTGAACTTATAACTGATCCTGAAAAACCGGATCCAAACGGCCCTTCTGGGCTTGTCGCAAAAGCTTTGGCGGCCGGAATAAATGTCACACCTACCGCCTCGGTACAAAAATACAACTTGTATGACGACAGAACAAACCTTAACGCCATCATCGACGGTATTAAGGACAACTCGTATAATGGCCACAAGCCATACTATACCTATCTCTCTAATCCTGCATCGAGGCCTGAAAAAGACTTCTACCAGTTGAACTTCGACAGCAAAGTAAGCTTTACAGGCATCACTTTCCACGAAGGCGACATTGACTGGTCCGGCATTAATACCTATATCAGAGACGATGTTCTCGACGGCGGTTTTTTTGAGGATCTGACAGTAGAAATCTTCCAGGCAGGCAGCTTCATTACACCGGCAAATATCCAGATGTCCGAACCGCTCGACAAACATAAAATATATCAAAACATTACGTTTACATTTGATCCGACTACAGGAACGGCAATAAGGATTATTGGTACACCGGGAGGAAGCAAAAGGTTTACAACGATAATGGAACTCGAACCTGACGGCGACCTGTTGGTTGATGAGGTATTCCTCAGAACTTTCGCCCAACAGTGGCTTGCGACACCGGACGACACAGCCATGGATATAAACAGCGACGGAATACTCAACCTCGTAGATTTCGCCGATATGGCAGCAAGATGGCAGCAAACATACTAAGCTTTGAACGTATTTAGCAGAGTCCACTCGATGAGCCCGAAGATAATCACAATGGACGAACCGGATACGAGCCTGGACCAGGCTAGCAGAAAAAAACTCGTCAATCTCCTTGCCTCTCTCTCACAAACGCTAATAATAGCAACATGCAACATGGACTTCGCCGCCCGCGTAAGCGACCGCTGCATACTAATAGGCAAAGGCAAAGTAGTCGCAGACGGCCCGCCCAGGGAAATCCTAACCAACCGGCAGCTAATGGAACAAAACGGACTCGAAACGGCAAGGTTTGACTAAAAATCACGATCATCATTATTTGCAAGCAAAAAAAACTTGACAACACCCTTTTTTCAGGTCAAAATCAGTAAAACTAACTAATTATGACTTTTTGGAGATTTCAGTATGTCAGGTTACAGTGGAACGATATTGAGAGTTAATCTCAGCACTTCGGAAATCAAAAAGGAAGAACTGGACTCTAAACTTGCCCTGAAATACGTTGGCGGCAGGGGGCTTGGGACGTATTTCATCGCAAAAGAGGTTGATCCCAAAGCCGACGCTCTAAGCGGCGCCAATAAACTGATATTCGCAACCGGCCCGCTAACCGGCTCAAAAGCCCCCACTGGCGGACGTTACATGGTCGTAACCAAGTCGCCTCTCAGCGGAACGATCGCATCGTCGAACTCAGGCGGATTTTTCGGTGCAGAACTGAAAAAAGCCGGCTACGACCTGATCATCTTCGAGGGCAAATCCGAAAAACCCTGCTACCTGTCGATCAAAGACGACCAGGTAGAACTCCGCGACGCATCCGCCTGCTGGGGCAAGAAGGTTTCCCAGGCTACCGACCTGCTGACAGAGGCATCCGGCGATCCCAAATCACGCGTTGCCGTAATCGGACCGGCCGGCGAGAAACTCTCCCTGATCGCTTCGATAATGAACGAAAAATACCGGGCCGCCGGAAGAAGCGGCGTAGGCGCCGTAATGGGCAGCAAAAATCTGAAGGCTGTCGTCGTTCGCGGAACAGGCAGCGTGGAATCGGCAGACGAAGAAAAAACCAAAACAGTAATAAAAGACATCCTGGCAAAGATCAAGGAAAACCCCGTCACCTCCACCGGACTTCCGACATACGGAACAGCCGTCCTGGTAAACGTCATCAACGAAACAGGAATCTATCCAACGAAGAATTTCCAGGAGGCTTACACCCCCAGTGCCGACCAGGTATCCGGCGAAACACTCGCCGAGAAATATCTCGTTAAAAAAACAGCCTGTTTTCGCTGTCCGATTGCATGCGGACGACGTTGCCAGATCGACGGCGTAGAAGGCGAAGGGCCCGAATACGAAACACTCTGGGCATACAGCGCAGACTGCGGAGTATACGACCTGCCGTCCGTCATCAAAGCAAACAACCTTTGCAACGAATACGGTCTCGACACGATCTCTGCCGGTGCAACTATCGCATGCGCGATGGAGCTTGTCGAGAAAGGCCATATCAAAGACGACGAACTCGACGGAACGCCGCTTGAGTTTGGATCGTCAGAAGCAATTATCGAGTGGACCCGCAAGATGGGCGAAGGCGAGGGGCTCGGCGCAAAGATGGCACAAGGTTCGTACCGTTTCGCCGAATCGTACGGCGCTGCCGAGCTTTCGATGTCTGTCAAAAAACTCGAACTGCCCGCATACGATCCTCGCGGAGTACAGGGCTACGGACTCAACTGTGCAACGACAAACAGGGGCGGATGTCACGTACGCGGATATTTGATCTCACCGGAAATCCTCTCACTGCCGGAAGGTATCGACCGAAACTCCATCGAAGGGAAATCTGCATGGGTCAAAGCCTTCCAGGACCTCACCGGGGTAATCGATTCGCTCGGAATGTGCCTGTTTACATCGTTCGCTATCGGCGCCGACGAATATACGTCGATATTCAACGCCATCGTCGGTCAGGACTGGACAACCGAAAAACTCATGCAAGCCGGCGATCGCATCTGGAACATCGAAAGGCAATTCAATCTCGCAGCCGGTATCGACCCCGATCAGGACAAGCTGCCAAAACGAATACTTGAAGAGGCGATACCCGAAGGCCCGTCAAAAGGACAGGCAAGCAAACTCGGCGAAATCCTCGGACAATATTACGCAGACCGCGGCTGGACGGAAGCGGGAATACCAACACCGGAAAAACTAGCGGAACTGGAACTGGCATAATAAAATCGCGACAGCGCGGACTTTCCGATCTGGCGTTAGGAATTGTAAATATGCTTCTAGAAATAAGACTGTTTGCGACCTTTAGGCACCGGCGATTCAAAACGAAACAAATGGAACTGCCCGTGGGCTTTTTGCTTGGCAATCTTCTAAAAAAACTCGACATTTCCATTAAGAACGTTGGGATACTCCTGGTAAACGGAAAACACAGCGACAAAGAAACCAGGCTGATCGATGGTGATGTTGTCGCTATATTCCCAGTGGTGGGGGGAGGCTGATGCTGACTGAAAAAGAAATTTGGATTTTAGCCGGGCGATTTTCCGCCCGCTCCATTACCGAACTGTCGATCGAAGATATGCAGGCGATCGCAGATGAAACGGGCATTTCTTTAAAGGCTGTTGAGTGGTATGCTCTCGACAAGCAAATTCAGCCGCTGCGATACAGACGCAATCTTGGTACGCTCGGTTTTGACGGCCAGAAAAAACTCCTCGAAAGTACGATCATAGTCTGCGGTCTTGGCGGCCTCGGCGGACACATAATAGAGCAGTGCGCAAGAGCAGGCACCGGCACAATCATAGGCGCTGACCACGACGTTTTCGACGCTACAAACCTAAACCGACAGATACTATCGGCGATCGATACGCTGGGAGAAAAAAAGGTAGAAGAGGCTAAAAAACGAATCGAGAAAATCAACCCAGCCGTTGACTTCAAAGACTACCACGGCAAGTTCGCTGACATCGAAGACAGCGACTGGGAAAATGCAGACATAGTATTCGACTGCCTCGACAACATCGCCGGCAGAATTGTCCTCGGCGAAAAATGCACATCTCACAATCTGCCGATGATACACGGAGCCATTGCAGGCTGGTGCGGACAAGTCGCGATAGTATGGCCTGCCAGTTCGATACTGGAGACGATCTATAAAGGGCAGGAAACCGGAATTGAAACCGAAACCGGAACCCCGCCGTTTACAGCGGCGGCGGCAGCAAGCATAATGACGGCAAATGCAATAAAAATACTAGCCGGCAAAGAAACCGAAAAAAAAGAACAAATCCTGTTCTTCGACCTATTCGAAAACGACTGGCAAACAATCAATCTGTAACAATAATCAATTATAAATAATCAATCATCAATCTCAGACGTGTACTCCGCAGTATCCTATTTCGTCGCATATCACTTTCATTTTATCCCAGATGCTTTTATCCTTCACAAGCTCCAGCGCGATCGGGTACAAAATATTTTCTTCCTGGAAAAGGTGCTCTCTCAGTCGCGGGCAGAGATATTTAGCGATAGACTTAAGACGGACCTTGAACTCGTCTATTTCTGAATCCCTAAAACCTGCGATAAGTTTGACAAGGTCGCTAACCGCTATCCTTATATAAACATGATCGCTCTGCGAAGCCAGGCACAACGCCTTCCACCCATGTTTCTTAAGCATCGGGAAGATGATGTCCTCTTCGCGTTCGATATGTTCTTCCATAGCGTCAAGGTGTTCGATAATATGTGTAAGTTTACGAAACGGCAAACTCACATCCGTTATCGCTTTCATCTTGTTGATCTCTTTGGTCACATCTTCAAGCTCGGCAAGATAACAGCGGGTAAGATCGTGTTCGGCGATAACTTTACGGAGGATATGGTTGTTTGGGAGTTTGGATTTGATATTCAGGATATGGTCTTCAAGCATCCCCATCAGCATAAATGCCGAAGACAGGTTATGAACAATACCTTCGGAAACACCGCTTTTGATGAGGTTCTGTTCGGCACGTGCGATATCGACGGGATGAACGTCGCTCATAAGTCTTGTTGCTTCTCTTCGAAGCCTCTTGGGATTTTCTCCACTACTGATCCGCTCAAGCAAACGAGTAATCGCATCTGCATTAGTTTTTTCATGTGTTTTATCCATGTTATGGCACTCCTAAAGCACAGGGTGTTCATAATACTGTAAATTGCCTTAAATACGGAAAAACCCAAAACGTGAGCACAAATTTAATGCGAAGATACGGTCATACACATTAAAACTCTTAAGGGTAATTTAATGGCGGCGGCCTGCCTTGAAGTGTTATCCCTAACCAACCACTGCCTGTTCCAAACAGGCCAGTGAAAATTCTATTTAAATCGAAAGGATTCTTACTACATCTTCCCATACATACGAAATTGTATGAAACAAACTCAATAACCTTAATCACTCTTGCCATGATAACAGCCTCCTTTCGAAGCCATTCTAATGGTAATACTGAAAAAGATGATTATATGTTCATAATTATATTTGGTATTTTAAAAAATTTATCCCTTGCTCTACACAGGCTTTCACTTGCCTAAACTAACTATCAGTGTTTCAGCATTCCTAATCGCGTATCCATTAGTGTCATTGTTAAAATAGACAAAGAAGCTTACGCAATAGTTTTGTCGATGTTCACTAATCTACGATTTTTTTATACCCGCAGCATGCAGGGGCTTAGCCCATGTGCCCGCCCGATAACCGTAATGTCGGCATCCTGCGACATCAGTATGCCATAAAACGCAGATTTACCCGTAGGGTGGGCCGTGCCCACGCTGGTATATCATTCTTCACTTGACAAACACGACACCTTCAGGTAATATCTATCTCAGGTCAGGAATAATCGAAAAAACCTGTAGGAGCCAAAATGCAATACAAAATCAAAGCATGGATTGCTCATAATAAGTTAAATAGCATCCTAATTTTGTTAAGCCTTGCCCTGTTGATCTTTATAAAGTTGTCAACTACTTACTTTATGTACTTGGGCGGCCTTGAGAACAGGTTCAATTTCGTACCATTATTATGGATTAGCTTTTTTCCGTTCATTCTGGGTTTATATGCTATCTCTTTATTTTTCCTCCTTGTTTATTATATGACAAATAAAAGTAAAAGTCTTTCCTGGAAAAAGATTTCATTTTCTGCATTGCCCTTACTAATTTTATTGCTGATCATCCCGTCTATGTTGATTGGCAAGTCAGGTGTTCATTATTTCCTTCGGGGTTATGAAAAATGGGTTGAAAAAGAATTTGATGTCCCGGCAATTCGGCAATGGCTCACTTCCCTTCCTGTAGAATATTCAGAGAAAACTTACCATAACATTGAAGACTACCCTGAAAATCTCCCCAAATCGATAACAAAGCTCAAACCTCAATACATTTACCTGGGTGATTTCAATGAAGGAAGATATGTAGAATTTCAGTGGGGCGGTGGTTTCTCGCATTGGGGAATTAGAATCGGGATGGAAGATATGGAAACCCCCAATATAATAGGTTTCGTTAAAATAACAGAAGATGCCCAGGAACTCAGACGCCCAATCGAGCCAGGGGTGTATGTATTTATTAGAGAGTAAGTTGAAGTAGAAAATAATTAAGTGCTTGTTGGTGAAAACGGATTATAGCTATTAAGCGAGCTATAACATCCCAAAAAAACGCTGTTTTTGAGTCATTAGATCAATTTCCCGGCGCCGGGAAATTGATCGGGAAAGGAATAATTATGAGTAAGCAAAGTATCTTAAGGTTACAGAATCGGTTTGACTTATTGGTACAATCAGAACCTGATGGGGATATTGAGTTTTGGTTTGCAAGGGATATTCAGGAGCCATTAGGTTATGCTAAATGGGGGAACTTTCTTACTGCGATTAAACGAGCAATTGAATCTTGTCAGACATCTGGATATGACCCAGATAGACATTTCCGTAACATTTCTAAAACAATTGTTCATGGTAAAGGTGGCAAGCGAGAAATCGAGGATTTTATGCTTACTCGCTATGCTTGTTATCTTATCGCTCAAAATGGTGACCCTCGCAAAGAGCCGATTGCTTTTGCTCAGAGCTATTTCGCTTTGCAGACCCGCAAGCAGGAATTGATCGAAGAACGTATGCGTTTGCAAACCAGGCTGGATGCACGGAAAAAACTAAGGGAATCTGAAAAGGTACTTTCTGAGAATATTTATGAGCGTGGGGTAGATGACAAGGGTTTTGGCAGAATCCGCTCGAAAGGAGACGCCGCGTTGTTCGGCGGGTTTACGACAAAGGCGATGAAGGCAAAGTTCGGGATCATCGAAACACGCCCCTTGGCTGATTTTCTGCCGACATTAACGATTGCCGCAAAAAACCTGGCAACAGAAATGACCAACCACAATGTTCAGCAGGAAGATATGTGCGGCGAAGATGCTATAACAGATGAACACGTTCAAAACAATGAAAGTGTTCGTGAAATGCTTGGCGACCGAGGAATTAAACCGGAAAAACTCCCGCCCGAAGAGGATTTGAAGAAACTTGAGAGAAGGGTTAACTCGGACAGCAAAAGATTAGAGAAGAAATCCGGAAAACTGCCTGGCGAATGACACGACTTTAAAGTCGTGCGATTAGCATGTCGCTTGCGCTCCACGCTTCTGTTTTGCCTGTATCCTGCCGATTTTTACGGGTATATGCGCATGAAAAAAGGTGCACCGGAAAACCGGCACACCTTTTGGTATTACTAATTGCATCGCTTCTTACTTATTAGCAAGAGCTGCCTGTGCTGCCGCGAGACGTGCGATCGGCACACGGAACGGAGAACATGAAACATAGTTCATTCCGACCCTGTGGCAGAAATCAATACTTGCCGGCTCACCGCCATGCTCGCCGCAGATACCAATTTTAAGTTTCTTGTTAACGCTGCGGCCAAGCTGGATACCCATCTCAACGAGTTTACCAACACCCGTCTGGTCCAGTGCCTGGAACGGATCGACCGCGTAGATGCCGTGCTTGACATAATCGCCAAGGAACTTACCGGCGTCGTCACGGGAAAAGCCCATAGTCATCTGGGTAAGGTCGTTGGTACCGAAGCTGAAGAACTCTGCTTCTTTGGCAACCAGGTCAGCGGTAAGAGCGGCACGCGGAACTTCGATCATCGTGCCGATCATGTATTTGATCTTAGTCTTCTTTTCCTTGAAGACCTGATTGATCTCGTCGATAACATCATCCTTGACAAGCTTAAGCTCTTCAACAGAACCGATAAGCGGAATCATGATCTCAGGAAGAACAACCTTGCCGGCCTTCTTAACAGCGATAGCCGCTTCGATGATAGCCCTTGCCTGCATCCTGTAGATCGCAGGATAAGTTACAGCCAAACGGCATCCGCGATGACCGAGCATCGGGTTGAACTCGTGAAGCTTTTCAACTTCTTCTTTAACCCGCCTTGGAGTGACTTTCAAACGGCGAGCCATCTCAGCCTGGTTGTCCTTTTCCTGCGGCAGGAACTCATGCAGCGGAGGATCCAACAGACGAACCGTAACAGGAAGACCGGCCATAGCCTTGAAGATAGCTGTGAAGTCTCTTCTCTGGTAAGGCAGAAGTTTCTTAAGCGCCCCTTCGAACTGCTTCTTAGCGACTGCATAAGTCCTGGCGATCGCTTTCTTTTCCTTGGGCGTAGAAGCGTCGCTGATCTCCTGAAGCATCTTTGTATAGTCTTCAGCAGCGAGGATCATAGACCGTACAGGCCAGATGCGTTCGCCTTCGAAGAACATGTGCTCGGTACGGCAAAGGCCGATACCTTCTGCACCAAAGCCGCGAGCTCTCTTTGCGTCTTGCGGTGTGTCGGCGTTTGTGCGAACACCAAGCTTGCGAACCTTGTCGCACATTGCCATGAACTTACCGAATTCGCCGGAAAGTTTCGGCTCAACGGTAGGAACCTTGCCTTTGATGACCTGCCCGGCTGTACCGTCAAGGCTGATCCAGTCACCCTGTTTGATAACTGTTTTGCCGACAGAGAACTTTTTAGCCTTTTCGTTGATAACAATGTCGCTAACACCGGCAACACAGCACTTACCCATACCGCGTGCAACTACAGCGGCATGGCTTGTCATTCCGCCGCGAGCGGTAAGAATACCGACAGCGGCGTCCATACCGCCGATATCTTCGGGGCTGGTCTCGAGCCTTACCAGGATAACCGTCTTGCCGTCAGCTTTCCACGCTTCAGCCGTGTCAGCAGTAAATACTGCCTGACCAACTGCGGCACCCGGTGAAGCAGGAAGACCCGTTGTCATAACATCACGTTTAGCCTTGGAATCGAATGATGGGTGGAGAAGCTGATCAAGCTGATCCGGCTCAACGCGAGTAATCGCGGTCTTACGTGTGATCAGTTTTTCATTGACCATATCTACCGCACATTTAACAGCCGCTGCAGCAGTACGTTTGCCGCCGCGTGTCTGGAGGATGTAAAGTTTTTTCTGCTGGATAGTGAATTCCATATCCTGCATATCTTTGTAATGCTTTTCCAGCCTGGTCATCAACGCGGTCAGCTCTTTGTAAGCCTTAGGCATAACCTTGTTAAGCTTCTTAAGCGGAAGAGGCGTGCGGATACCGGCAACAACATCTTCGCCCTGTGCGTTCATAAGGAACTCGCCGTAGAACTCTTTCTTACCGGTCGAGGGGTT
Organism: Planctomycetota bacterium; assembly: GCA_019456225.1. Lineage (GTDB taxonomy): Bacteria > Planctomycetota > Phycisphaerae > Sedimentisphaerales > Anaerohalosphaeraceae > VRUI01. Next base: position 17,541 of record VRUI01000070.1, read on the forward strand.
ACGTGTAAAGCAAACACCCGTACCGCAGTCGTTGCCCATGTTACCGAATACCATCGCCTGAACGTTTACTGCTGTGCCCAGAAGGCCGGTGATGTTATTGAGCTGACGATACTTTTCAGCTCTTGGCAGGTTCCATGAATCAAATACCGCGTTGACTGCAAGCTTAAGCTGAGCCATACCGTCCTGCGGGAACATTCTGCCGACATGCTTTTTGTAGATGGCTTTATACTTGTCAACTACGCCCTTAAGCTGGTCAGCATTAAGGTCACTGTCAACTTCAACCTTGGCTTTAACTTTTGCCGCGTGAATAGCTTTTTCAAAATGCTCATGATGACAACCCATAACAACGTCACCGAACATGTCGATAAACCTGCGATAGATGTCATAAGCAAATCTTGCGTTGCCTGTCTTTGCGATGATCCCTTCAATAACGCTATCGTTAAGACCAAGGTTCAGGACGGTGTCCATCATACCGGGCATAGAAACAGCCGCGCCGCTGCGAACACTAACAAGAAGAGGATTGCTCGGATCGCCGAGTTTGGCGCCCATGACCTTTTCGAGTTTTTTGACATTTGTTTCGACCTGGCTCAGAAGACCCGCGGGCCACTTGCCTTTTTTCTTGTTGTATTCGTCGCATACGCTTGTGGCGATCGTAAATCCGCCGGGTACCGGAACGCCGAGGCTCGACATTTCAGCAAGGTTGGCACCCTTGCCGCCGAGCAACTCTTTCATGGTTGCATTGCCTTCAGCTTTTCCGCCGCCGAAGAAATAGACCATTTTCTTATTCTTTGCCATTATTCAAGACTCCTAACTGTGTAAAATAATTTTACGAAACATTGTTTACGGGAACATTAAAGAATGGCAAATTATAGTAGTACTCTCCCCACTTGTCAACGATTAAAACCCAACGAAACATGCTTTTCTTCAACAATTTAAGTTTTTCTGACAGATTTCACTACCCAACAACCAACCTCAAACACCTTATATCAATTTCAGCTAATTCAAACCGGTTATACAATATTGTCATTCCCGCCTTGGCGGGAATGCACAGCCGGCGAAACCGTAAGGTCGTCAATACTAAAGGCAATATTCATTGCGGCATCGGTTCGTTTTAACTGTAATTATTATTACACTTGACCAACTGTCAATTTTCAAATTAAAGGTTCCCGAATTAAAGGTTCCCGGAACTAATGGCACTGTCATATATAAATCCTTTATTTGAAAGCGGTTATCGTTTTTGGTTTTGCGGCTTTTCGATTTTAATTGTTATTCTGGACTTTTCAATCTTCTATAGACCTGGTGCATAACATTACCGTTAACTCTTGATGAATTTTATAATCCGGACATTGTAGACATTTCCCACCTATGGTTTTGGGCGTTTTTTTTGCATTTTTTTTGAAATTAATTGAAATTAATCGCGATATTTTG
>VRUI01000071.1 GCA_019456225.1 Planctomycetota bacterium
TATCCAGCTTGTCTGCATTAGCTTTACTTGGCGCACTTATCCTGTAATCCTGTCAAAAAAACTGTGAACGGTTACCATTAGTCCAGTTTTACTTAAACATAATAGCCGTCCCGCTGACAGCAATAACAGCCCCGACAATTTCGCGCAGGTTGACCTTCTCTTTAAACAGCAGTATCGAAAACGGAATTATTAAAACCGGAACAATAGCAATAATGGTGCTCGCTTCGCCCGTGGAAATATACTGAATAGCCAGCAGCGACAAATAAACCCCGACAAACGGTCCGAACACGGTTCCAATTATCGTCGCCTTCAATGACGGCCCATGCTTAAACGCCACCAGTACCTGCCCCCATGCCTTTAGATGAAACATGACCAAAGTAAACCCAACCAGCCCGGCAATGATCCGGATCTGCGTAGCCGAGAACGCGTTATAGTCCCCCATCCCATACTTGCTAAGCACCAGCCCAACAGCCTGTCCGACCATGCCGATACAAGCAAACACGATCCCTTTGACAGGGTGTTTAAGTTGTTTGCTTTTGCTTTCACGAGTCAGAATAACTATCGCCACGCCACTGATCGTAAGAGCCATCCCAATACAAAGCTTTTGTGAAATCATTTCATTCAGCACGAAAAAGCCGATCACGGTAGTAACCAGCGGAGTCAGAGCCATAATAAGCATAGAAGTTCTCGCCCCGATGATCGAAAGCGCCTTAAACAAAAAAAGGTCGCCGATGACAAACCCGACTATTCCCGACAAACAAAGCCATCTCCACGCAAACCCGCTGGCATCGACAGGGAAGGGGCTGCCCCGAAAGATCAAGGCAAACACCGAAAACAGCACAAACGCCAGGTACATCTTAATGGTATTAACAGAAAGCGAGCTCGTTTTTTTGCACGAGTACTCAAAACATAAAGCAGTAAGCGTCCAGCAAACAGCCGTAGCCAAAGCCGCAAGTTCACCCGGTTTAATTTGAAGTAGTAAGTTGCAATCAAGCATTAAAATTCATCTTCGGTAGAAAAATAATTAATCAAAGGACAATTCTACCAAAACCAGCTTAAAACGCAACGAAAACCCGAAATTGAGTGAAGCGAAATCGCAGCAGGCCGGCATCGGTCCATCCGAGCCCAATGGTAAGACCCTCCCGCCGCCGATATCCCATATTCACGGATTGGGGATGGTTTTACTACGGTAACCACTAACGACTTTCAATCTAACCAACCGGTCAGCTTGGGTAAGGTAATAAGCTGAAAAAAACTCGAATTTTTTTGTTGTTAATGATAATTATAAGCGTATAATAGAAGTGATTGTAATAGCACATTTTATGAAAGGCACAAGACATGAAAGTCAATTTGGTCCTTTTGAAAGTGGGGGGAATTAACAAGGCATTTTCGTTGCCAAGTACTGTCACCATTGTAGGTCGAAGGCAGGATTGCGACCTGTGCGTGCCGCTTATGGTTATTTCACGCAGGCATTGTGCTCTCAATATGGACGACGGGGTGCTGTCAATTCGCGATCTGGGCTCCAGTAACGGCACTTTTGTTAATGGCGAGCGGATTGAAGAGGTCGATCTTGTCCCCGGCGACAGGGTTGCTATCGGGCCTCTTAATTTTGTTGTTCAGATCGATGGTGTTCCCGCAGAGATCGTTGGAGATGAGTCGGTGGCTGCTCGGCCTGAAGGACGGGCCAAGGTCAACACCGAAGGCGGCGACCTTATCGCTGCACCTGATTCGCCTGTGCAGCCCGACATGAACAATACCGAGATCATCAATATTACCGACGAATAACGCCCTAGGCACCTTTAAAGCGGGTTTTTGCTGTGAGTTGCTTTGCGCGTTGTTTTCTGGCGTTTTTTTTTGTATAATGAATCCTTTTAAAGCAATGTTAGTATATTTGTACAGGATTCGTAATTGAAAAAACAGATCGAAATAATCTACCAGGATGACGATATTCTGGTAGTAAACAAACCCTCAGGCATCTCCGTAACCAAAGACCGGTCCGGCAAAATGGACCTAATACCCGCTTTACAGCGTCAAAAAGGGCTTGATCGCGAGATTCGGCTTGTTCATCGGCTCGACAAAGATACATCGGGGGTTATGGTGATGGCTTTTAATGCTGAGACACAGAGTGTTTATTCCAGCTGTTTTGAGAAGCGGCTGGTTAAGAAGACGTATCTTGCGCTGGTTAGCGGGATGCTTGTTCATGAGAGAGGCACGATTCGGACGGCGTTGTCGCAGGCGGACAAAAAACCGCATTTAATGCGTGTTAATCCGCGAAAAGGCAAGCCTGCGATTACTGAATATGCATTGCTGGCTGACTTTGGGATGCTTAGCCTGCTAGCTGTGATGCCGCTTACCGGGCGGACCCACCAGATCCGTGCGCACATGGCAAGTATTATGCTGCCGCTGGCGATAGACCCGCTTTACGGTAGCGATAAGCCGGTTTTGCTGTCTGATTTTAAGGCCGGCTACCGGGTTGCGCCCGGACGCACGGAGCGGCCCTTGATCGAGCGGCTTACTTTGCATGCATACCAGCTTGGGCTGCCCGAAATAGGCGATAGGGAGCCAAAAACGTTTGTTGCAGGGCTTGATAAGAAGTTTGCCGGGACTGTTAAGATGCTTACCAAGCATAATGTCAACGGCGCGGATGCGTTCCTTCGGCCTGAGAATTTTGAGCAGATCGTAAGTGCTGATACTATAACGCTTTAGGGGTTTATTATGCAGTATTTTATTAAGATAATTGTTAGTGTTTCTGTGATCCTGACGTGCACGAGTATTGGTAAGAAATTGCCTTCGCTAGCTGGTTTGCTTGCTGTAATGCCCCTTACGGGGTTGTTAGTGATGCTTTTTGTGTATTTTGAGAGTGAAAACAGACAGGCAACGATGCTTGAGTACAACAAAGGGGCTTTGTGGGGGATCATTCCGAGCATTATGTTCTTTGCAGTGGCGTTTTGGGCGTTTAAACGGCAGTTTTCATTGCCGACGGTTTTGGTCTTTAGTTTTTCGGCCTGGATATTCGGGGCGGCAGTGCATCAGTACTTCCTGAAATAGCTGTTTTTTTGGGCTATTGTGGACATTGTGGACATTTCCCACCTATGGTTTTGGGCGTTATTTTTTGAAATTAATTGAAATTAATTGACCGAAAACGCGAAAAAAACAGATATTTTGCATTATTTTGGGTAAAAGTGCGCGCTTTTGAACGTTTTTTGACACCTTTTTCAGAGGTAAACTAAATTCAACAAAGGTAGAATACCTTTATTACGGGGTACGGCGAACGGTCGGATTTGGTGTTGTTTTGCTTGCGTTTTTTCACCACCAAGACACGAAGACACTAAGGGACACGAAGAAATTTCAGGCTCAAATTAACGCGGATTTTTTAAAAGATTTGCCACGGAGGAACAAGAGGTACACAGAGAAAAGGTTTGAAAATATAGGGGGGATTTTTTTGTTTTTTTTTCTGGATAATTTCCTTTTATTTTTGTTGATTTAAGGTTATTGTTAATATGATTTGTTTTTTGGTGCTGTTTTAATGCAGGGTGAATGATGGCAGTGGGATTCAATTTATAATTGGCAGGAAGAACTGGAGATTGTGAGTTGGATCACGAAGAGTGCCCTTGAGGTGTCTGGCGCTTTTAATTTTCAATTAAAGGATTTTAATAATGAGACCTGCATTGTTTAAACTAATTGAGGAAGCTATTGTTTATCGCTATGATCTACCTCATAGCGATAAAGGAATTAATAGTACAATCTTTTCAACTGAAAACGACAAATGCTATTCATCTCAAGACATGGATGATATTGTTAAAATCATATATAACTCGGTAGTTGAATACTCATTTAATGAATTCGAAATAACTGAAAGAAAATACAGCAATCTTCATGCAGAAGCTTTTTTAACAAGAATAAGATACGAAGAATCTGATCTTGATAAAATTAAATTGAAATATGGTTTTTTTGGGGAAGTATTACTATATGCAGCATTAGTCGTGCTGTTCCAGTCAAAACCATTAATATCGAAAGGTTATTTTTACGATCCTTTAGAAAAGTCTGAAATAAAAGGGTACGATTCTTATCATTTGGTTGAAAATAATAAGAACTTGGAGTTGTGGTTTGGAGAAGTTAAATTCCATCAGTTGCATACAAATGCAATACGCAGTGCGCTAAAAGAGATAAAAAAGTCATTGTCAGATACATATTTAAATCGAAATTTATTAGCACTAACAAGGCATAAGAATAACTTCAATATCAGAGATTCTAAAATTGAACAAGTCATTGAGGAATGGAGGCAGAATCCAACAATTACTATTTTAGAACAAATCAAAAAGCATCACATGAAACTAGTTTATCCAGTGATGTTAGCGTATGAGTCAAAGAGTGACGATTATGATTCAGAGATAAAAAAAATACCTGAGTATATAGCTAAGAATTACACATCTGAAAAATTTGATTTATCTATAGAACACTCCATTTTTTTTGTATTACTGCCACTAAAACGAGTTAAGGAAATTAAAAAGGAGGTCCTCAAATGGATAACATCCAAGAAGCCTCTAATGTCATAGTTAAAATAAATGAATACAAAAGTGGCCATATCAAAGACTATGAATTAATAAAAGTTGTCTGTGCTTTTTTTGACATGATAAAAAGTCAGGAAATAACTCAATCAGACCTTAAGTTCTTGAAGTACATTTCAAATTCAATCGGTATTCCGCATTATTATGATCAATTGAGACTCTTTGAAAATGAGACAGAAATTCATGATTATGATTTGAAAACATTATCTTCAGTTTTACATGAATGCACACTTTATTCTAGTGATGAAATCATGCTGCATAAATATCAAAAAAACATTTTAGACAGATTTGAACTCGGCCAGTTAAATAGATTTGTCTTGTCAGCCAGCACGTCTTTTGGGAAAACCTTTCTCGTTTATGAAATAATAAAAAAAATGGGTTACAAAAACATTTTATTAGTGTTCCCTACAATAGCATTGTTATCAGAAAACCATGAGCTACTTAATACGCATAGATTTGAATATTTCAAGAAATTCAAAGTACACACATTAAGCGAAGTCAAAGAAACTACTGAAAATAACATTTTTCTTTTTACTCCTGAAAGGTTTCTATCCTACATAGAAAAAAACAAGGATTACAATTTCGATTTCACATTTGTTGATGAAGTCTATAAGATAGACAATGATTATGTGATAGATGATTCCGTAAAAGAAAATGAGAGGGATGTTGCCTACCGCATCGCTCTTTATCACATTTTATTAAAAAATACCGATGTTTTACTAGCAGGACCATACATTGAATTTTCAAGTAATACTGATAAATTCCACAATCCATCTTTTGGTTATTTCATGGAAAGCAATAAGTTCCAACTTATCAATTACAATGATCATGAGATAGTAAATAAAAATATTAAGGAAATCAAAAGTGCGAAGTCATACAAGTTGGATGAAAACTTGACAGTAAATTTTGAAAGCAGTTCAAAGCCAAGAAGATTGATTACGATAATTGATGAGATTAACAAAATAAACGAAAATTGCATTGTTTACTGTTATTCGAAATCAAGTGTGGAAAATTATGCAAAAAAAATTATTGATAGTGAAATTTTATGCGACTCAGATTTATCCAAAAGTGACAGTTTAATTAATCACCTCAAAAATAAGTTCAATAAAGATTGGTGCTTAATTAGGGCATTGGAGCATGGGGTAGGAATACATCATGGTTCTGTGCCCAAATATATTCAAAAAGAGATAATCAATTTATTTAATCAAGGCCGTCTCAAGGTTTTAATTTCAACAACAACAATAACGGAAGGTGTGAATACGTCTGCAAAAAATATGATTGTACTGCATGACACAAAAGGATCTAAACCGCTAAAGAAGTTCGATGCAAAAAACATTTCTGGTAGAGCGGGTAGATTCCAACAGCATTACAGCGGTAGAGTTATTGCTTTACAAAACAAATTTGTAAAAATCATTGAATCAGAAGCAGAAAGTATAAAGCATAAGAATTATGATACGGAATCACCAAAAGATGAGATTGACTTGTTTTTTACTACTGACGAATATTTGAATGATTCCGATCAAATGAAAAAGAAAGAAATTAAAAAAGAACAATTTCGAAGAGAAATACCTGATGATATATTGAATCTTTATAAAGTTGTGGGGCGAAGTGATAAGATACACATCTACGATAATATAATCAATATGACTGAGCCTGAAGGAAGGTGCGTTCGGAAATTAATATCAAAAATTAATATTGGAGATAATTTTAATATTGATTATCAAGGTTTTCAAATTATTTTAAATATAATATCACCTATCGTTAAGGACAAAAAAATGAGTTTTACAATAATAAATAAATCTACTAGCCCAGTGGACTTAAAGGAATATTCTGTTCTAACTCACCTTGTGTATGCATATTTAAAGTATGGGTTCATTGGATCAGTGAATTACAAAATAGAAAGACAAGGAAAAAATATTGACAAAGCAATAAGGGAAACATCTGACTTTATTTATAATACACTGAAATATCATTTAGTTAAATATCTAGGTGTCTTTAATATTATGTATAAATTTATAAGGTCACGAGCTTCAAATTTAAACTATGAACAAATAAGTGGCATTGATAAACTATTAACTAAGTTAGAATATAATGCCGTATCAGAAAACGGGAGATTAGCAAGTGACTTTGGGGTGCCTTCCAAAATAGTAGACTATTATGATTATCCGAATAATAGAAGTCAAATTACTTTTGACGATTATGAGAATGAAGTAATGCAAAGAATTAAGAAAATAATCAATGAGTAATGGGGTTAAGGCCATCGGGATCAAGCTTAAGGAAGCGCATTTGAAACAGGCTATCGACTATGGGGCCAATAAAGGGATTGAGTGGGTTATCCTGACTAACGGTGTCGAGTGGGAGATATACCGTATTAAATTTGAGCAGCCTATTAACTATGACCTTGTTTGCTCTTTTGATTTTCTGGAGATCAGCCCGCGGAAAGAAAAGGACCAGGAACTATTGTTTATGCTTTCTAAAGAAGGGTTGAGCAAAGAGTTCAGGGATGATTATTATCAGCGGGTTCAGAGTGTTAACCGTTTTATTATCAGTGGAATACTGCTTAATGATGCGGTTCTTAACTGTATACGAAAAGAACTTCGCAAGATGTCTGACGGGCTTAAGGTTGATGCCGGAAGATAAGGACAGGTGAGAAAGGTGTGAAAGGTGTGAAAGGTGTGAAAGGTGTGAAGGGTGTGAAAGGTGTGAAAAGTGAGAAAAGTGAGAAAGGTGTGAAAGGTGTGAAAGGTGTGAAAAGTGAGAAAAGTGAGAAAAGTGAGAAAAGTGAGAAAGGCGGCTCAAAATTCGATGCTCAACTGGCTCTCTTTTAAATGCTCATCACCAGTTGAGATAGATCGCCCCCGGCAATGCGGGCTTAGTGCTTTTTCGGCTTGATCTTCCGGTACGCTTTTTTCGAGTTGTCATGACATCTTCCTTTCATAGTAACCGTTCACAGTTTTTTTTGACAGGATTACAGGATGAAAAAAAGATTATGAAAAATCATGTTAATAGACAAGCCTGTCGGCCTGATTTTGAATTTTGCCAAAGATAAGGTAGAAATAAAACGAGAAGTTAAATCCGCCGAAGGCTGACTGTTATTCTGTCAAAAAAGAGAGCTTAGAGTGATTAACAGGAAAAACCGTGAACGGTTACCTTTCATATAACGGTACTACGAGTTCTATTTCAACTCGCAATAGTTATACAAAAAGTTATACGCCATAATTTTTTTGCATAGGCAAAAAAATAAGTCTTTGTAAAGTGTTGCCTTACAAAGACTTATCTACTGGGCCCACCAGGACTCGAACCTGGGACAAATGGATTATGAGTCCACTGCTCTAACCAACTGAGCTACAGGCCCTCTGAAGTAATCCGCAAATCATAGAAAGTACGCTGCAATATGTCAATAATAAAAATGAAAAATATTAATTGGCAAAATCGCTCTAAATGCGATATATTCCCTTTCGCTTTAGAATGAGCAAAATTGCCGGTTCCTATTCCGTCTCGGATTGTAAAATATAACTAAACTCGAGGTTATTTTATGCGTAAATGTCTTATTTTGATAATTCTCGCTTTAATGTGTTTGTCCTGCGACGATAAGAGCAGCAAAAAGGTCATTGTCCTTAAACTCGGGCACGGCCTTGACAACAAGCACCCCGTCCACAAGGCTATGGAAAGAATGGCCGAACTGGTGGATGAAAAATCCGGCGGAACTCTTCGTGTCGAGATTTTCCCAAGCGAACAGCTTGGCAACGAAAAGGAGTGCATCGAGGCCTTGCAGCTCGGCTACCTGGCGATGACCAAGACCTCATCGGGTGTTATGGAGGCGTTTGTGCCCATGATCAAGGTATTCGGTCTGCCGTACCTGTTCCGTGATTCCGAACACTTCTGGAAAGTATGTCTTGGCGACATCGGCAAGGAACTCCTTGATGCAGGCTCGAAAACAAAGGGCCTCAAAGGTCTTTGCTACTACGATTCCGGCGCCAGAAGTTTTTATTCCAAAGATCACCCTATAAATACTCCCGCCGACCTGCAAAAAGACGGCAAAAAGCTAAAGGTACGAGTAATGAACAGCCCGATGGCCATCAGTATGGTTACGACAATGGGGGCCTCACCGACACCCATCGCGTGGGGCGAGCTTTACACATCTCTCGATGCCGGGGTCGTCGATGCCGCAGAGAATAACCCCCCGTCATTTCAACTTTCCGGTCATTACGAAATATGTAAATTTTACACACTGGACGAACACGTCAGGCTTCCGGATATGCTCATCATCAGCACACGCGTATGGGAAAAGCTAAGCAAAGAGCACCAGGTAATCCTCAAAGAAGCAGTAGATGAGTCAGTCATTGTGCAGCGAAAACTCTGGGAAGAAGCTGAAGCCCACGCACTGGACGTAGTCCAGAAAGCCGGCGTAACCGTCGTCAGGCCGGATAAAGCTCCCTTCCAAGAGGCGGTAAAGCCCATCTGGGATAAATATAAAGGCACTGAACTCGGCAAACTGGCCGAGGAAATAATTAAGGAGGGCAAGTAAATGTTCATGAAGATCAAAAAAGTTCTCGATACCGCACTTGAATGGCTTGTAATGGTAGTTGTCGGTGTACTCGTACTCGACGTGCTGTGGCAGGTATTTACCCGCAAAGTACTCAACGACCCCAGCAAGTGGACAGAAGAGACAGCTATATTTTTGCTTATCTGGGTTTCTCTGTTAGGCGCTGCCGTCGCAATGAACAGGGGAGCTCACCTTGGCATTGACTATTTCACAGGTAAGCTTTCGATTCGAAACCGCGTTGCCACTGAAGTATTCGTTTTTGCCGCAGTGGGACTTTTCTCGCTCTACGTCATGGTCATTGGCGGCTGCCAACTGGTCGCAATCACATTTTATTATAACCAGCTTTCCCCGGTATGGGGTATCCAGATGGGATATGTCTACCTTGCCGTTCCCTTAAGCGGGTTGTTCATGACGTTTTATTCGATCATCGGACTTATCGAACGTATTAGCGAGTTGAAGAAAAAACAGTTTGACGAAAGTCTTCACGTCAGCGAATCGGCTGGCGGGTTGGATTAGGCTGGCCATAAGTGAAAACGCATTACTAAGCTTCGACACTTTTTCAAGGATTTTTAGATGGAACTTTCAATTATCATACTGGTCGTCAGTTTTATAATACTTCTGGTTTTAAACGTACCTGTAGCGTTCTGTATGGGTATTTCCACGACACTGGCCTTTATCGTCATGGGTTCGCCCGCCGCTGTTACCGTCGCTCACAAGATCCCTACCGGCATAGACAGTTTCTCATTGCTTGCGATACCGTTTTTCATACTCTCGGGCATACTGATGGGCCAGGGCGGCATTGCCCGCAGGCTTATCGACTTTGCAGATGCCCTTGTAGGAAGGTTCCGCGGCGGGCTGGCTTTCGTTAACGTCCTTACATGCATGCTTTTCGGTGCCGTTTCAGGTTCCGCCGCCGCCGCCGTTTCATCCGTTGGCGGGTTTATGATCCCGCTGATGAACAAGATGGGCTATCACAGGGATTTTAACGCCTCGGTGACTATTACTGCGGCTACGACCGGCCTGATCATTCCGCCCAGTAATGTAATGATCGTATATTCACTCGCTACAGGCGGCATGGTATCTATCGCCGGTATTTTCATAGCGGGCTTTTTGCCTGGAATCCTCGTTGGGATGGGCCTTATTACTGTCTGTGCCATCGTTTCCTTCAAAAAACAATACGGCAATACCGATAGACCCGCACAAGGATTTGTTCATGGTTTTGTTAAATTTATCTATGCGGTGCCGGCTTTGCTGCTGGTTGTCATCGTTCTTGGCGGAATTATTACCGGCTGGTTTACTGCAACTGAAGCCTCGGCTATCGCTGTTGCTTATGCCTTTATCTGGGCGGTATTGATTTACAAGGAAGTTAAGATGTCCGAGATCCCAGGTATATTGCTTAAGTGCGGCATCACAACGTCTGTCGTCTTTATGCTAATCGGTACCAGTATGGCAATGTCGTGGGTGCTGGCCTCGGAAAATGTCCCGCAGCTTATAAGTACGGCGCTGACCGAACTGGACCTCAATCCGTATGTTTTGCTTCTTTTGATCAACCTTATCCTGCTAGCCGTCGGCACCTTTATGGACATGACCCCGGCGGTACTGATCTTTACCCCGATATTCCTGCCGATAGTCCAGAAGATAGGCATCAACCCGCTGCACTTCGGCATTATCTTGATTATGAACCTCTGTATCGGTTTATGCACGCCGCCAGTAGGCACCTGCCTGTTCCTCGGCTGCGGAGTCGCCGAGACCACAGTAACAAAGGTAATAAGGCACATCATCCCATTCTTCATCGCGATGGTGATAACGCTGCTGCTATGCACATATTTCGAGGCCATCTCCCTAATCCTCCCGAAGCTTACGGGTTATTATGAAGGCCCGATCCACTGGATTATCAAGGGCAATTAACCTGCATTTCCCATGAGCCAATTGTATCATAACTTCTTGATTTCTCAAGGATTATCTGTTATTGTGTTAGCATAATTCAGGGGAGCTATATATATTTGTACCCCACGTCATTGAGGTTTGCCGGCTGTAAGGGAAGAAGGGCAAAAATTCCTTTCAGGAAAGTATTAAAAAAATAACCGATTCGGAGAATACACATGAGACTAAAAACGCTTCTGCTTCTTTCACTGCCAGGAATGCTACTGCTTCCTTCCGGTTGCTCTTGGCTTTCTGCGAACAACAAAGCCTGCCTGGACGCGAACGTCAACTGCGCGTTGGATGACCAGGATGGCTGGACGCTTTGGTACCGTCAGCCTACGGAAACATGGAGCCACGCGATGCCGATCGGCAACGGCCGTCTCGGCGGGATGGTCTTCGGCGGCGTGCAGACGGAACGCATTTTGCTCAATGAGGACACGCTCTGGTCCGGCGGTCCTGACAACTACGACAACCCGGAGGCATACCAAAGCCTCGCGGAGGTCCGCGAACTGATCCGCGAGAAAAAGTTCGCCGCGGCGGCTAAACTGGCCGACCAGCACATGGTGGGCATCCCCCGCAACCAGCAGGCTTACCAATCGTTGGGCGACTTGCACCTCCGATTCCCCGGCCACGAGAAAGCAGCGGACTACCGCCGCGCACTCCGGATGGATAGCGGCCTGGCCGGCGTGAGTTACCGCATCGGCGATACGAAGTACGAGCGAACGGTCTTCGCCTCGCACCCGGACAACGTGATGGTGATCCGCCTGACGTGCGACAAGCCGGGAGGGCTTACCTTCGAGGCGGAACTCGAGAGCGGCCACGAATACGCTACGGAAGCGCTCGACGCGCGGACCTTGGCGATGCGCGGCGAGGTCGGGCAGGCGCGAGGCAGCCTGATCGCGCCCTGGGAAGGCAAGGGGCTCGACTTCCAGGCCCGCCTGACGGCCCGGGCCGAGGGAGGCGAGGCGTCGTGCGACGGGAAGGTTCTTTCCGTCCAAGGTGCAGATGCGGTGACGTTGATCTATGCCGCCGCCACCTCCTACGTGGACTACCAAGACGTCAGCGGCGACCCCGCCGCCCTTACGGAGAAGGCGCTGGGCGAGGCGGCGGACAAGCCGTGGGCGACGCTTCTTGAGGCCCACGTCGAAGATCACGCGGCGTTGTTCAACCGCGTGGACCTGGACCTCGGTGGGCGGGAGGCGCGACGCCGACCGACCGACGAGCGCGTGGCGGCCGTCATGGAAGGCGGCGACGACCCGGACCTGGTCGCGCAGAGTTTTCAGTTCGGTCGCTACCTGCTGATTGCCGGTTCGCGTCCGGGCAGCCAACCGTTGAACCTCCAGGGCATCTGGAACGCGACCAACAGGCCTGTCTGGGGGTGCAAGTGGACACTCAACATCAACGCCCAGATGAACTACTGGCCGGTGGAAACGGCCAATCTGGCCGAGTGCCACGAACCCCTGTTGCGGTTGGTCGACGAACTGCGCGGTCCGGGCGCAAAGACCGCAAAGACCCATTACGGCTGCCGTGGGTTTGTCGCACATCACAACACGGATCTGTGGCGGGGAACTGCTCCGGTGGACGGGGCCGCCTGGGGACTGTTTCCCACCGGTGCGGCCTGGCTCAGCCGGCATGTGTGGGAACATTACGCCTTCTCGCGGGACAAGGACTTTCTCCGCCGGGCCTACCCGATCCTGAAGGAATCGGCCGAGTTCTTCGTCGACTTCCTGATTGACGACGAGAACGGCCGCCTGGTCACCAGCCCGTCCATCAGTTTTGAGCAGGGCTTCCGCATGCCCGACGGAACAAAGGGACGGCTGTGCATGGGGCCGACCATGGACGAGCAGATCCTCCGCGATCTGTTCACCAACTGCATCCGGGCATCGGAGGAATTGGGTGTGGACGAGGACTTCCGCCGCAAACTCGACGCAATGCGGGCGAAACTGGTTCCCACCACGGTCAATCCCAAGACCGGACGGATTCGCGAATGGCGAGACGACCGCGAGCCGGAATTGAAATCCGGGCAGCTCGCCCCACTCTGGGGCCTTTGTCCCGGTCGGGAAATCACGCCCTGGGGCACGCCGGAACTGGCGGCGGGCGCAAAAAAAACCATGCTGAACCGCGAGATGATATTTGGATCTTGGTGCAGCGGAACGCGCCTGAATTTTGCCGCCCGTCTCGGCGACGGCGAGCTGGCGTATGACATGCTCCGTCGTCACATGACCGGTCACGTGATGCCCAGCCTCTTGAGCAACTTCACGGAAAACCTCTTCCAAATCGATGGGAACCTGGGCATGACGGCTGGGGTGGCCGAAATGCTCCTGCAGAGTCATGCCGGCGTGATCAACCTGTTGCCCGCCTTGCCGGAGGAGTGGCAGACGGGCACGGTTTCAGGCCTGCGAGCCCGAGGCGGGCTGGAAGTGGACCTGGCCTGGAAGGACGGTCGGGCCAAGGCGGTCAAACTCCACGCCTCCGTCGACGGCGTCCACACGATCAAGCCGCCTGCCGGGCAAAAAATCCAAGCGATCCGTTGCGGCGGAAAGAAGATGCCGCTCGGCTCGGATGACCAAGGATGGATCGTGCTGAAGGTCGAGGCGGGCAAGACGTACGAGATAGTATTCGACTAGGCGCTCGCCAGCTTCGCCGAGCAGTTGGGGATCGAGGTTTGCCGGCAGTAGGGCAAAAACCCTTCCTGTCTTGCTCAAAAATTAATATTCAGTTTTCAATGAGTAAAAATCCGAAAATAATCAGTTGAATTTAAAAACTTTGACCGCAGATTAGTTTTTGCACAGGACACCCCAAAATTACTCTTTATTGCAGTTTGAATGAAATTCTGCCAATTTAGGCCGTTTTTACCTGTAGAGAGGTGTCTAAGGGATTCCGACGCGAACCTGGCTCCTTTTTCTTTTTTTCATCCAGTCCGATATTATATCTTCCGGGCCCCGGCTGTCTCTGTTTATGGCCGGGATTTTTTTGGTTTTGATTTTATTTACATGCTGTTTTATTTTCCACATTCCACCTTCCTTGATTTTCATTACCCCGGCATCTCTATAGAAATTCAACGTAGATGTAGTGAATTCAACAAGTGCCTCGGCTGCGTCATTTTTGGCCTTAAAAAGGTCTTCCTGGGCGTCAAGCACATCACGAGTACTTGATCTTGTATACTGCAAAAGCATAGAAGTATTTTTAAGACGGTTAGCTGCAAGGTCAAGACTTTTTAATTGGATGTCACGGACAGAAGCAGCTTTTGTCAGATTCCTGAAAGCGGTCCTGATCTCCAACGTAACTGCGTCTTGTGATTGCAGGTTGTTTCGCTTGGCCTGCTCCAAAGCTATAAGAGCTTTTCGATACTGATTTCTTTCGGCTTTTCTGTCAAGCGGCAGGTCCAGCTCAAGCCCCAGCGAGTTGATAGGGGCAACATTTACGCCCAAAGGGGAGGTTCTCACATCTGCGAATGAAGCGGAAGATGCGGTCAGATCAAGACCTACCTTAAAAGCCTCGGCGACTACGTCGATCTTTCTTTTAGCGTCTGCGATCCTGTCCGATGCGTTCAGCAGATCAAGCCTGATATTAAGAGCTTGATCAACGGCTTGCTGTTCGGTAAAGGCCGGAGTGGGCAGCTGACCGGCTGCTATTACAGCCAACCTTTCAGTATCGATGAATATCTCTTTAGTCGGAGGTATCGAAAGGATCATCTTTAATTCGTCAAGTGCCTGTTTGCAGAGGTTTTTCTGCCTGGTAAATATATCTCTTGATTCCAGGATATCCTGCTGTGCCTGCTCAAGCTCATGTTTTTCAAGCCGACCCACCCGGGCCATCTTCTCCATCAGTTTATACGTTTCATTAAGGCCCTGATGGTATTGACGGGCATTGTTGAGTTTATCATAGGACAGCAGCGCATTGTAATACGCAGTGATAACCGAAACGGTTAGCTCTTTTCGGAACCGGCTGAACTGCCTTATCTGGTAAAGCGAGTCTCGCTGTGCCTGGGTAAGATTTTCCAGCAATAGTTTTCTTTGACTGTCACGCAATAAAGGTTTTCTTATCACAGCAGCAAAAACGGAAGCCAGTCCGCTCTTAATATCTCCTGTAAGAACTTCTGTCCAGGCCAAAGCTATCTCAGTGCTGAACTGAACTCCCGACTTGAATATGCGGTTAAAACCTATACCCGAAGCAGCTGCGATCACTTCATCCCTGTCGTCTATTGAGTATCCGACGGCAGAGTTACTGAAATATAATGGCGCAAACCGGTATGCCGCGAGAGTCAGGTCCAGCGCTTTTGAGTATAAAACCTCCCTTTGAGACTGATACTCTCTATTGTTTGCGTATGCCAGCCGAACCGCTCCTTCGATGGTAAGAATACCGGACTCGGAAACTACGTCTTTCAGGTCAATACGTTCGGCGACATCATTTGCCGACTGGGCAACATCTGATATCTTGTAATCTGATTTTGGCCCGAAGTCGTCTTTCCATTGGCTGTCGATGATTTGATAAACTTCCTTGTCCGCCTCTTCTTTATATTGAGCAACATCTTTACTGCAGCCGCTTATGCTTATTATCTGAATAAGCAGTAATATCGTTAATAATTTAAATATTTCGGACTGATACATATTCACTCAGTTCTAAATAGAAATTTTCCATGCCGGACACCAGCGACAGCACGTCTGGTTTTGATTATCTGTGCAATCCCCTGATCCCAACTTTTTCGCCCGGAACCAGAGTCATACCCGGCGGGATCTTTATCAGAAACGGCCTTCCCCACTGTGGAAAATTCGGATTTGCCTGTAGACGTTCGGGAACAGCATCAATT
Organism: Planctomycetota bacterium; assembly: GCA_019456225.1. Taxonomy (GTDB): domain Bacteria; phylum Planctomycetota; class Phycisphaerae; order Sedimentisphaerales; family Anaerohalosphaeraceae; genus VRUI01. The sequence goes on from VRUI01000071.1 coordinate 15,848, forward strand.
GCAGGACCTATCTGTACTATCTGGGATTCAGCGACTTGGGGTGTAAAGCCATTTTTTACAACCTGAACCTTCTGACCTTGCTTTACTGCGTTGTGGGTAGCGTCCCCTGCGTAGGCAATTATTTCTGTCGGTCTCTGCGAAATTGTCAGGATGGCAAGTCCGGGAGTTACTACCTCTCCTGCACGGCCGATTATTTCAGTTACTATGCCGTCTGCCGGGGCTGTAAGGGTAAGTGTCTCACCCTGAACGATCAACTCCTGCATGAGATGCTGCTGAACATCTATTGCCTTATGGATCGCTTCGATGGCGATGCCAGGTGAAGGGTTTACCTGCTTAATGTTTAGAAATTCATCTCTTCGTTTTCTTGCCTGGGCGAGATTCTTTTCAGCCTGTGCAAGGATCAGTTCATTCTCCTCGATCTTCCGGGCCAGCGTATCATGCTGGGCCTGGGCCTTTTCAATTTTATAAGTAGATGAGATCGCGCTGTTTATAAGAAGTTCCCTTTCAATATTGATCTCTGCCAGGAAATCTTTGAGCAGGATCCTGTCGGGTTCTATGACAGCCTTCAATTCGAGAATTTCGAGTCTTGCACTCTCGACATTTGCAGAAAATCGCCTGTACTCGGTAACTAGATCAATATGGCGGTCATGGGTCTCGACGTCCAAAAGGTCTTTTGCTGCATTTATCTCGGCGGAAAGTTTTGCGACCTCGGCTTTGATCGTGTTAAGCCGTGCCTCGATATGCTCCGATCTGAGCGAAACGATAACCTGTCCTTTTGCTACCGAGTCAAACAGATCAACATGAAGAGTTTTGATCCGGCCTGTTTCTACAACAGAAACCTGCCACGCTTTTGAGTAGGCCATCCCCACAACTTCAAATCTCTGAATACGCGTATTGAACAGCAAAGTCACACCAGCAAGAACGAAGAGCCAAACAAGCAGGGGAATTATATAAAGACGCACCATACCTCTTCGATTGCGGCTCAGATATTCAGATTTTATGACATTATTAAACATCTAATAACTGCTCCTGCATCGTTAATGATATTTTCTTAAGGCCTTCGACCTTCTCTAATTCGGCCAGCATTTTCTCGTTTCTCGAAGCGTTTCTAACCATGAGCTGAAATGCATATTCAATATCCGGGTCTCCGTAACCGTTCTCCTGGGCAGAAATAAGTGTAAAATTTCCGCAGAATTTTTTAAGTATCAAGTGAATAGGATGATCCGGGCCTATGTGAAACGAAACTGAAAACCTTAGAAAACCGTTGCGCGGGATACGGGCGCCAAAATTTGTTAAGCGGAGGTAGATGGCGATCAAAGACAGTACTATAGCGCCTATTATAGAAATAGCGAATCGCTGCGAACCTGCGGCCATCCCGATTGCCAGGGCACAAAACAAAAATGCTATGTCACGAGTATCCTTAAGCATGTTTCTAAAGCGAATAACAGAAAGTGCCCCCATCAAACCTACAGCAGTTACAAAGCTGTTCTGTATTGTTGACATCACCAGTGCGACAACCACCGTGATCAAAACAAGAGATTGAACGAACGATCTTGAATACGACAAGCCGGAATGCGTAAAGTAATACACCCATGCCAACAACTGCCCCAGCAAGAATGCAAGCAAAAGTGCAAGAATAATGTTCTGAGGAGAAAAACCAGTCTGAAGATATGAATCTCCTTCTAATATTTGCCAGATACGATCCATTACGACCACCTCATCATTACAGGTGAACTTGCGCCAAGCGAATTTGACTGTTCTATCGTTGAAACATATTTCGAAAATGCGCCCTGTTTTAAATTGAAGCACCTTACCATGTCGCATAACCAGGATGGGTAATGGTCGGTAAATTTAATTTCTAATACCACAAAGTTAAGCGGCACGCGGTTCCAGCCTGGACCATGGATTTCGACATCAGGCCTGCAAACAGCTTTGTAGTGAAGATTGCATCGGGTAGGAGGCGGGATTGCTCCCGCCGTCCTCCCACACCACCGGGCGTACGGTTCCGTACCACGGCGGTTCCT
>VRUI01000072.1 GCA_019456225.1 Planctomycetota bacterium
GACGACATCGAGAGGTAAGCAGAAGATTAAAGGTACGAAAGTTGTCCGGCCATCGAGGAGAACGCGTTCAAGATAAAGTTACTTTAGGATAGTGCCCAGCTTCATGGGCTACTGTCCGACTTAATGATCCCTTATTATATGGGCGAAATTCGACCAAAAGTTTTGGCTAACAGCGGCTTTTCACCCCCAAAAACCCACTAGCCATTGCAGCTCGGTCTGGTGATCCATTTGCTGTCCAACGACTGCTAGGGCATGCTGATTTGCAAATGGCCACAAGATATGTTCAAGATGTTTCCAAGCAAACAGATGAGGTTATTAAAAAAAGCAGAACTTTTGTGATTTAGAAGCATAAGGAGTCTTTGGTCGGCGAGATAGGACTCATTGCCCTTAGGGTCTGCCATTAAAGCCTGTCTGATGTTGATATTTTAACTGTCATATTGTGTAAATGGCCTTCTATTTTGCGATGAAAAAACTTATCAGTTTTGGCGTAAAGGTGCTCATAAAAGGCGTCCCTTTAAGGGTTTCCCTGCCGGCTTAACATAGGCATTGGCTTAGGTTTCTGTGTTCTTGTCAAGCGTTAATGGGACACCAAAAAAACTCTTATTTCACTGAAAAAAAAGAGGCTTTAAAAAGTCAGAAATATAGTATTGTTAATAGTCAGTCGGAGTCACAAATTACGAGGAAGGTAAAAAAGACTGACTATAGCCGCCCTAATACCCCATAGCACAGCCATCTTTGCGTGATTCCGACGCACCATAATAAACTTTGTTGACCGCATCGTACATAATAGCCTGATAGCCACCGTATCCGCCGATTGTTTTTTTGATAGCATGCCCACTCTTTTTGAGTTTATCAATAACTTCCTGCGAAAAACCGCTTTCCAAATACAATATTCCCCCATCGGTCATTTTCTGACCGGTCGGCTGTGACGATCCGCCGTGCCTCATCCGCGGGGCATCTCCGGCAGCCTGAAGATTCATATCGAAATCGATCATATTGACAATGATCTGGACATGTCCCTGCGGCTGCATCGAGCCTCCCATAACGCCAAAACTCATAAATGGCTTACCCTGCTTAGTGACAAACGCAGGGATGATAGTATGGAACGGCCGCTTACCAGGCGCATAGGTATTGAAATGTCCCCTCTCAAGCGTAAACAGCTCACCGCGATCCTGCAAAATAAATCCAAGTCCGTCAGGGGTCATCCCCGAACCCATCCCCCTATAGTTGCTCTGGATCAGAGAAACCATGTTCCCTGCTTTGTCTGCGACGGTGAGATAAATCGTGTCGCCATGCTCGAACGCCGGGTTACCAGCGGGATAACTTTTCGCTACTTTATTCTCGTCGATCAAGGCCCTGCGTTTCTTCGCATAGTCTTTTGATATCAACTGCTTGACGGGAATTTTATTAAAATCAGGATCGGCGTAAAACTTTGCACGATCCTCGAACGCTAGTTTCTTGGACTCGGTCAATAAATGCAAATACTCGAAACTGCCAAAACCTTTACTACGCAGATCGTACCCTTCAAGAATGTTCAGCATTTGAAGTGCTGCAATTCCCTGACCGTTGGGAGGCAGTTCCCAGACATCGTATCCGCGATAGTTCGTCGACACAGGTTCGACCCACTTGCTTGTATGCTCTGCCAAATCACTATACGTCAAAAAACCGCCGTTCTTCTTCATATACTTAGCGATAACCTTCGCTATCTGCCCTTTATAAAACGCATCTCTGCCGCCACCGGCAATTGACTCAAGCGTATTGGCCAGATACGGATTGCGAAATATCTCCCCCTTAGCCGGTGCTTTGCCTCCGGGCATAAAAATGCCGGCGTAGTTTGGATACTTCTTTAAGATTTCAGCATTTCTCTTCCAGTAATACGCGATCAATTCAGTAACCGCAAACCCATCACGCCCATAACCTATCGCCGGTGCCAGTACCTTTTTCATAGGCAGCTTGCCAAACCTGCCATGCAGTTGGAACCACCCATCTACGCAGCCCGGCACGCTGACAGGCAACGGACCCAGCGGCGGTATCCTGGTTATGTTGTTTCGCTCAAAGTATTCCAGCGTCAACGACTTCGGCGATTTCCCGCTTGCGTTAAGTCCATAGAGCTTTGCGGTATCGGCATCCCAGACTATCGCAAACAGGTCACCTCCGATACCCGAGCCGACTGGCTCAACTAATCCCAGCATAGCGTTGGCGGCAATCGCCGCATCAACAGCATTGCCACCCTGCTTGAGGATGTCGATTGCGACTTGAGTTGCAAGCGGATGACTGGTCGCAGCCATCCCGTTTTGAGCGATCACCTCGGATCGAGTAGCAAAACCAGCTCCTGTAATACGGTCTGCTGCCAAACAAAACTCCGTCAACAAAGCAAGAGACAGAATTAAAAATACAGGTAGATATTCTCTTATAAAAGACAGCCTCATTTTATTCATTGTTCTCATGTCCTTTTCAAAAATTCGAAATATGGGCTTAATATTGAATTTGGATGTTTTCCGATCATTCCACACCCATTGGGTTATTCTGATCCAAATCGAATACCGGCCAGACTAGTTTGCCCTTTCTTTGGGCATCTTCATTTATGTAAGCGCCCAGTTCGTTGGAATTGCAATCGAGCCACATTGTAATGCGACGGCGCTCTTGTTTGGTTAGCTTAACATCGTAGTGTGTCGGGTCAAGGTACTTCAATAAAGGTGCGCCGTATGCGCCGTGCTTGCCCGGAACACTTCTGGAGCCGCCATGCTTTGGTATTGTCAGCCAGCGACCCGATGTGGGCTTGCCGCCTACAAGATAGAATGCATACTTCTGAAGGCTCTTGTAACTCATATCGGGAGCCTTGTTCTTTTCCTTGTGACAGCCAACGCATTTCTTTTCCAGAACCGGTTTAACCAGCCGGTGAAAATTGAGTGGCTCAAGACCTCCGACTTCAGGGGTTATCTTTGATGGTTTTCTACGCATCGCCAGGGGAATGGTAGTGTTTCGCGGCGGGGCATGCTGCTTTGACTCGTGACATCCGAGGCATGCCAGTTGTTCGCCGGGATGGACGTAAGTGACCGACCGCATGCCCTGAACGGCAATGCCATATTGATCGATAAGCTGAAAACTGATCGCCTTTCCAACAGGTGCCTGAAAATAAGCGCTTCCGTCTTTCTCGATCGGTACCGTTCCGAGCACCATCCGGGCGAGACTTTGTTCGGCGTAACCGATTACAGGTTCAAAAAGACCTCCAGTTGATTTCGGGAAATACTGGATGATCCGAAGTTCCTTCAGCTCTGTTCCCTCTGGATACGGAAGATCGGTCACATGAGCATTCATTACCGTAATAGTTGCCTTCGGTGCCATAGCGGACGCGTTTTCTCCCTGCCATGTCGCAGCCGGGATAACCGGTGGTTTTGGACGGGCTTTCAGCGGGATCGGCTCGATAGCGCGCAGCAATGGATTTTGTGTTTTGCATATCAATTCCCGGTTTCCAAATCGGTCGAGAAGACAGATTCCCGCTCGGCAGTTGGCAATATAAAAGTCCTCGCTCAAAGGCCACGGCGTCCCGTATTCCCAGGACTTCTCCGAGTTGACTTCGGTTTCGGGAAACTTATTGGGAGTGATCCGCTTTACCTGCGACATCAGTCCGTCATCTTCGATGCTCGTATCGATCAATACAAGCGCACCGAACGGCTCACCATGATGCGGCCCGGCAGTAGCGATATACCTAGACGATCCGGTATAGCTCGCCGACTTGGCAATAGCCCGGATATGCCACTCACAATCCGGACGAGTCGTAAATATTCCCGGCCCAAAATCTGAACCTTCCATCGTTGAATATGGATGAACATAATTGCCATGAGGGGCACGTGGGTCGCGCCCGTCAGGAAAGCATGTCCAGATATGCTGGGCGGCATTTGCATTTCTGTCGACGTAATCCCAGCGAGTATAGACGAGCATCCCATCATTATTGACGCTCGGCTGCCATTCGTCCGTCTCGTGAAAGCTCAACGTGACGATATCGGAACCGTCGGCTTTCATGGAATTGAGAAAGAACTGGGCGGGAGAACCATCTATAAAGCATCTTGAGTATATCCAGCCCTTACCCCTTTTGTTCATCCGCGTGGATATAAACGCAATCCTCCCGTCAGGCAAATAACATGGATCAAAGTCATTGTAGTTTCCCCGGGTGATCTGTACCAGAGAAGTACCATCGCGGTTAACCTTGAAAATGTGAAAGCTGTTGTCCTCTGTGTATTCCCATTTTCGCTTGGTACTTGTATAGGCCGGTTTCGCATAAGCGAACAGGATTTCCTTTCCGTCGAAAGACAACTCGGGAGATATGAATGCACCGCCGGTAAGTTTTTCGCCCTTGCCGAGGCCCTTTTCAATAACCGAATTCTCAAGTAGATTACGGACTACAGGCTTGTCCGTCTTGATACCGCTAACGACATAAAGTCCGCCGCCGTACAGTTGTGTGTGCCCCAACGACGCAGTCGTCATGTGTCCGCCAACGTAGTTTCCAGGGCCGATACACTTGCGTTCGACAAAAAGTATGCTGTCAAAGTCAAGCAGCGGATTGGCCAGCATTGCCGAGCGAACGATCTCTTTGACCTTCATAAAGAGCTTAATAGCGGATTCACCTTCTAGTGCGGCGGCGGCATTTTTGTCGGCAAGTTTTGCGAGGAGTTTTGCCTCTTTGCTTAGGTCAGGAGCATCTTTCAATGTCTTCATGTACGCCAGCAAAGCCTGCCCCCGCCGAATAACGATGTCGAGACTTGTGCGGTCGGATTCCAGGATCATGGCATTGCGATCGAGCATCTGATCTTCAGGGCCCTGGTCTTTGGCCTTATTCTTAATAGCCTCTTGCAGCTCGTGATATTGCTGTCGCCAGTCCTGGCGAATATCCGAAGAGACTTGCGCGTAAAGACTGCTGGCCCAGACCATCGCAGCAAGAAATAGACATATTGCAGAGAATCGTTTCATCGCATGCTCTCCTTTAACAGTTGGCATAAACCCTGCATCAAAACACACCCAGGATCAAATACACATTTGACAATTTACTTTATAACATGTTCAAGGTTGAAATTCAATTTTAAAATATGTATTTCTAAAGCAATCGTGCGAATGTCATTGCACGTTTTTTGTTGATTTATTAGTATTTGTGTGATTGTTTCGTATTTGGCGAAGTTCGATTGCAATAAATCGCCTGTTTTTTGCGTTTTGCGTTATATGCAGGCTGATCGGGCTTTTGCAAGATGATGGAGGAATATGGGATCGATATGTTCGAGGAACCTATATTATAGCTAAGCTATCCGCCGGAGTTCTTAGTTGAGTTGACTACCACCTTTTCGGTTGCCAGTAACGCGGCGTACAATCTTCGGCGCTTATCCAGCCGGAATGACCGTCCATGAACATAAAATTGCATCCGTCCTTGTGCCTGTTTAGAGCGGCACGTCTTTGGCCGTCACCACCCAGCGGTAGATGCTTTTCCAGCCATACATCGAATGATCCGACTCCTGGAATCGTCCCGTCAACTTTAACGATCGGGCGTCCCGGGTAGTAAGCGTTGTCAGCGAGGTAGACTTTTGCCGACGGGTTGTCAAAATCGCTTATCCTGGTCTTGCCCTTACTGTCGACAGATTCTGTAACTCCGTCCTTCCATGAATTAATAACATAGTCAACCATCTGGTTCTTCTCAGGATAGCTGGGGCACTGATAGACAGGCAACTTGATGAAATCGGCCTGACGATCTGAAGTGTTTCCCAGGTATTGCATGAAAAACCACATCCATTTGCCGCCGTTGCGCGGAATAAAGTTATCGTTGTCCTCGGCATAGAGCCTGGAGGCCAATCCAATCTGTTTTAGGTTGCTGCGGCAGGTAACTGCCTGGGCGACCTTCTTGGCCATCTTGAGAGAAGGCATGAGAATGGACAAAAGCAGTGCAATAATTGCAATAACAACAAGAAGCTCTATTAACGTAAAACCTCGTATTTTTTGAGTATACATGTTACAATCTTTCAACTTCTTGTTTATCATGCTCGCTTTTAAATAACAACCATCGCAATTCTATATGTGATATGAAGTTATCTTTGCAGTTCTACAATTATATATGGTGCCTGGTTTTCCAGGTTAGGATAAATCTTGCCGTTTCCTGCGCTGTCCATTACTTCAAAGAAGTACATGAAATCCCATTTGTAAGGGATGTCCTCTGCGTCGATGACGGCTTGATATTGGCCTGAATTACCAGTACTTTGCATGGTTACGGTTTTGTAATCGAAGAACTGATTTACGCTGCGATAACGAACCCGGACCCATTTGACCTGCGAACTGTCGCTAACTTGTGCGGTAATCTTAAGGTCTTTTTGTGGAAGTGCATTAATGATCGGTGTATGCAGCAGCTTCGGAGCCTGGTGGTCATCGGTAACTATAACATTGAGCGGTTTGTTTTTTCCGTTTTCGGGCCAGATGGATATCTGTTTTTTTGAATCTGTCGCTTCGATGTAATAATCCAGATTGCCTTTGATGCTTTTGGCTTTCATTACTGCCTGGTACAGAAACGGAGCGGTTTTTTTCATTTTCAGCGATTTGTAACCGCCCTTGGAGTTCTTGTAGAATAACCGTACTTTGCGTATTGGAGAGTCGCCGGCAATGGTTGCTTTTATCGTCAGGTTTTGCCTGGCGGCGATCTTGCGAACAGGTACATGTAAGATATTCGGTTTGGATCCGTTTAGCTTCGGTGTCAACTGCTTTCGCTGCTCGGTGAGCTTTTCCAGACCCAGCTCAAGCGCCGCAAGTTCATCTCGCCAGTGGCCCGACAAACTTGAGCCGCGCCTGCCCATTCGCATATCGAAAGTAAACACATCGCCTGCCGCCTCGACAAGTTTGCCCCATGATTTTACTGCTTTTCTTTCGTAATTGATTGCCTCATCGAAAGCATTGAGGTCTGCGGATTGTTTGAATAACGCGTACCAAAGCCCCGCATTTGACCGGTAAGAATGATACGCCGCCAGGTGCGAAAGGATTTTCAGATCGGTCATGGTTGAGATAAATTCCTTTGATTTGTTTTGGCCAATAAGCCGTTCGGCACCATCGACATGTCTGCGAATTTTTTCTGATATTTTCGCAAACCATCTGCTCGACTCTTCGGGCCGCATCTTTGCCGAATCGGTTCCGTTGAGAATACATCCCGCAGCATCTTGCGGGCTGAGGAACTGCTGTGTATCGGTCCCTTTCACCATCGCATAGGCGGGTAAATCTCCCTGGCGTTGTCTTTCCGCCCAGCCCCTGGTCGTTGGAAAGTGCCTGTAGGGATGGCAGTAGGAGACAATTCGCGGCAGAACTTTACTCGCAAGATCCATACCCTTTTCAACATGGGTAGCGGCGGGGCCGAATCTTTTCTGGAACTGGCTTTGCCAAACCTTAGGCGGGGTATTGGGATTATAGCCAAGCCGCCCGAATAACTGGTGGAAATACCAGTAACGCTGGAACTCCCATTTGTAATATTTGTATTTCTCTGTCAGCAGATCAAAGACCTCCCCGTCGTGCGGGTGAGACTGCATCTTCGTTGTCATAGGTTCGCTGACTTCAAAGCCTTTGCCATCATACAGATGCGTGCTCGCGACAAATCGCCTGACATAATCGGGATCGCCCCATTGAAGCACGCGAGTGGTGCCGGAATTCCACAACCGCCAGTGCATATCATATCGCTTTGGATAGCGAAGCATATCCGCATATCCGTGCCGCCGATCGTGCTGGTTTTGACTGGGTATATGTGTCGGGTGGAAAGGCATCCCCATCTGCTCCATCCAGTACTTTGTGCATATACGCATATCAACGCCCATATCAATGGCCTTGTCGATCAGGTGGTGCGGGAAGTTTTTTGCACGGGCGTCAAATCGCATCTTCGGGGCATCGTCGAGCATGACCTGGTAAACCATCGTCCAGAACTTGTCCATCTCGCCGCGTTTTAAACCAGATTCGCCGTGCATGCGAAACTGGATCGCGTCGATCTCCGGGAACATACGAACAAATTTGCTCAGCGCAGCCTTTGTGTAGGAAAATATATTTTCGGAATTCAATCCCCAGATAACATCAGGAGTCGGTTTTCCGGCACGTTCCTTTGGACCCTGAACACCACCGCGATAGATGTGATCCCAGATACCCAGTGTAAAATTCATCCCCCTGTCGTGAGTCATCTGGATAATCTTTTTGAGTGCCTTAACGTTTCTTTTCTGTCGCTTACTTGTAACACCGATCACCTTGATTTTCCCAAATTCATCCACGTCGAAAAATTGCGGATATGGCGGCGAAAAGTAACCGGAGTTTTCGTACCCGAACAGCAATGCAAACGTGTTGAAACGATTCGCTGCCATCATATCGAGGTACTCGGCCCAATACGATTCGTCATAAAAGAACTCCTCGAACACCGCCTTGTTCATCGTATATATCGACAGTGAACGTTCGACAACTTCCGGTTTTTCCGCGATGTTTTTTACTTTCTCGAAAGGATTCTTCGCATCCTTTGACCAGCCGATTCGGTCGGCAATATCCAGCAGGCCATACATCAAACCTCTTTCGTCGGAACCGGTGACCAATATCAACTCTTTATCAGTGTAACGGGTGCGGTGAATCGATAATGCTTCAGGGCCTTCGGGTGCAGCTATCCGAAGTCGCTTATTCAGGTTTGAACTCGGCCCGCCAGAGTTTATAATACCGGCGACTATCATCTGGTTGCCTGCGGCATTATCTATGGAGGTTACCACCTCAGTTTTGAGTCCTTTCGCCTTTAGCTGAGCCAGTGTTTTATTCAGTCCATGCTGCACCGGCGGTGCGACTGTTTTGTCTGTAACGATAGAAACCAGATTTTCATCTGCCCCTGCTGTAAACGGGCAAACAGAGAGTATGATTCCAATTAAAACTATTCGCATAATAAGATTGTTCATCACATATCCTTTCTAATATCCAATATTAGTCATTTAACTATCATAAATATGCACGTTCTCAGACCGGTCTTTTTAACGGCGGCCCAGAATTCGCATCGCATGTACTGTTCTGGTGCGTTCCTCGACTTCATCGGGTATGGCCCCCTTCATCCACGCCTTAGCCTGATAGGAAAATTCCTGACCTGTAAACGGAAGCATTTTGATCGGTTTCAGTTTGGCTGTCGAGGCAAAATGTGTCGGTACCTTTGTGCTGTCACGAGTTTCATGACAACCCAGACAACTTCTCGTCTGACCTGGCCTGGCATACATCCAGAATGTCTGATTGCCGAGCACCCGTCTGTCGCTGTCAAGTATCTGCAATTGCAGCAATCTGTCGGCAGGAACTTCAACATGAAACGAACCGTCGGCTGCAAGTGGAGCGGTACCCAATACTCGCCCGACAGTTCCACCGTGATTTTTCCATCGGTTTGTCGGCAAGTTGTTCTGTGTCTGGTGTCGCGAAACAACGGGCATTCCTTCGATCACACGGATATATTTACCGCGATCACGAACACGCTTGTGACGTGATATCCTTGCGGAATTGCAGAAAAGCCTTGCAGTGTACGCATCCTCTCTGACGGCGGCATGTTCGGCAAGAACCAGAGACCTCCTGCGGCCAATAATGGGACGTGCCTCGAAGTCCGCCGTCGCCGGGTCGTTATAAAGCAGCTTCATTTGACCCGTAACCGCATTGATCGTATAAAGTGCCAGATCGATATTGACGGCGGCCTTGAAAAGATTCGGCCCTTTCTGCAGTTTCGCAAATTCCGGCATGTCCGAAGTAATGATCTTGCCGTCGATGTCAAATTGCTTAACCGTCGCGGCACAAAGGATTGTATTGTTATCCAGCGGATACGGTGAAGTCACCGCATATTGCACAGGATGCGGAACCATCGTCTCTTTGTACCTGCCCGGACCGACGATAGCAAGCCCGGCACTCGTAGCACAAATAAGCCTGTCGCTGCCGAATGGTTGAGGCTGACTTAATCGCAGCACGCGGTTTCTGTTGTCAGGGTTATTGCGATAGCCGTTTCGCATAGTCCAGGCAGCTTTTTTTACATGCTGATCATGCCAGAACGAACGCCTTTCGGGCCCGTATATGCTGTCGTTTCGCGTACCATCGGGAAATACTGTATGCAGAGCAACTTCGGTTTTAAGTCGCGAATAGAATATATCAACCCTGCTAAAAACGATCCGCCCATCATTAAGCACAGCGGGATCTCTGTCGGAGCCTACATTAAAGCCTATTACATGAATATCACTTCCGTCGGCGTTCATAACCGAAAGACCCACGCACGGGTATCCATGATATTCGTCGCGAGTTCCAACACGGCTGGAAGAAAATACAATTCGCCCATCCGGCAGATATGCGGGCGCAACATTATGAAACGGTCCGAACGTAAGCTGCTTTAAACCTGTACCATCAGGATTGATCTGCCAAATATGCCACCATGGATCGTCATCGCCTCCGACAAGCGGTTCTAAATGTGATTTCAGTTTCGGCTGGTCATATTTAACTTGCTTGTAATTACGCTCGTCATCGTTGAGTCTCCTTGCGAAGATGATTTTACCGCCGTCGAAGGAAACTTCACAGTCGGCAACAAAGCCTGTTTTGAAATTCGTCAGAGGGGTGACCTTGCTGCTGTGTTTGTTTTTTTCCAGGATGTATAAATTACGCCCCACTCGCATCGCCGGACCTGAATTTGTTATCGAGTAGGTCTGTCGCCACGGATCGACGCCGGCCTGACCGTTAAAGTCGCTTCGAACAGTATTGCTGCCCTTGATAAATACATACTTCTGAAAATCTTTCCGAGGTTTCTCAAACGAACTGTCTTTGATTAGTTGAATTGCCTCTGGCGTCTTTCGCGGTTTCTGCTGGATACCTCTTCGCCAGATCGCCTCTCGTGCGATCATACGCACCGAGTGAAAAGGATGCTCCAGGTCGGCACGTTCCAAAGCCTCTATCGCCGATTTCGTCCCAAGCTCATCGAGGGCAATTGCCGCGGCATGACGCATATCCAGAACGTTACGCTGATCTTCAACGATCGAAATAAGCAAACTATCGTATTGGACAGCTCCGAGCCTGCCCAGTGCACGAATAAAAGCCTCACGCCATCTTGGCGCCGGATCGTCATACTCGGCGTGTTCAAGAACTCCCGAATAGCCCCACAAGGCTTCAGGACTCGACGCCTTTAAAAGTTTCGCAATCGGTTCAATAGCCCTGTCGTCGCCGATAAACATAAGTGCCTTGGCAGCATTAATACGAATCCAGCCGCTGTTGTGTGTTAGCAGTTCTATAAGCTGCGGTACGTATTTCCTGTCATTGCAAAATGCTGGAAACCACAACCCCACATCCGGGACATCGCCAAAAGAGCGGCACGCAAGTTGTTCGATTTTATTGTCAACTGTATTGTTAACCCATACATGACCGAGGTTCCTTTTGCTGAGCCACTTTTCGCTATCCTCAACCGCCAGAAATGCTATCCGGCAAACATCGTCCTTCATCTGAGCCTTGTCGAGTAAATGCGAGGTCAAAATTTGATCGACCTCTATTTCATAAAAAACACCGCTGTCCCAATCGGACGGAAAATTCGCCAGCAGTTGCGGCGTAATTTCTCGAAGAGCTTTGACATCCGCAAGATCTTCAACACCAAGCCGAGCCAACGCCATAGAAATCTCAAACGGAGTCTCAAGCATCCTGTCCTGCGTATTATCGCCGGTATACCTGTCATCAGGCGGACACTTTTGCGGAATGGCCATTCGCTTTCCAAGTACACGGGAGTAGTCCGGATACACTTTGATCAAGGCTGGTATTGCACGTTTATCGCCAAAGTCACCCAGGGCATCGGCAGCATACCTTGCGCGGTATTCATCGTCGAGCAATTTTATAAGAAGCTCGTAACCCTCCGCTTCGCCAAGCCGCCCGATACTGCGAATACACGAATGAACAATATCCTTGCCTATGTCGCCGGCATCTTCGTATTTCATCTCAAGATAAGGCTCGATAATCTCGATCAACTTCGACGTCTGTCCCTGCAAACTCAGCGCACCGACAGCCCGCACACCCCGTAGCTGCTGCTGTCTATCTTTGCTGCTGAGAAGCCTCTGGATTTCCTTACCTGGAAGATTCCCCTTTACACCGTCCCACCACTTGCGCCACGCTTTAGCTTGAGCCTTACGAGCATTTTTTTTCGCAAGTGAATCAAACTTAAATTCCATTGCCGTAAGATTGTTAAGTGAAACCGACGACGCTTGCCTGACAACCCAGTCGCCATCATTCAACGCATCCAGCAAAACGTCAACCGCCCGCCGATCTCCACACCACGCCAGCGACATTGCCGCCTCACGTCGAATCAACGCTGACTTATCCGACATTGCCGCCATCAATGCCTCACAGGCATCGTACGCACGCATGTAGCCAAGAGCTTCTATCGCATCCACTCGACTGTTTTCAGTGCCTAACTTCGACCGTGAAATATACTTGTCAACCTGTTTGTCAAACGGATTTGTTCGCAAATTCGGCAAAATGTCTCCAGCTATTGCCGCTGAAGCAAACACCCATGCCGATAATACAAATAGATATGTGTAAGTTTTTCTTTTCATTGCTCCGGAGTTCTATCTGAAACCCTATTTTGCAACTCCTGTTGCCCATCCCTTCCGAAGACGAATATCTTCGGCTTCGATAACAATACGCAAACCGACATTGTAAATCTTCTGCCACGCCGGATAGCTTAACCGGTAGCCGCTCCGACATCGCTTAGGACGGTCATACCATGAACCCCCGCGGACAACTCTTTGACTGACACCGTCAGAGTCGTTTCGTCCGTCACCGGAAAGATAGGGATAGGGCGTGTATTTGGACTGTGTCCATTCCCAAACATTTCCGTGCATGTCATGGAGTCCCCATCGGTTGGGTTTATAAGAGCCTGCCTTTACGGTTACCAGAGCTGTGTCGTTGAAACGAGCATCCCTTGGAAGAATGTCAGCGGTTTTTCTGCCGTCTGTATCGAAAGCAAGTTCCCTTATCGTCGCATCTGACATATTAGCAAAAGTAGAAAAATCCGTATCGAGACCGCCGTAATTAAACGGTGTATTCGTCCCCGCCCGGCAAGCGTATTCCCACTGTGCTTCGGTTGGCAACGATGCTTTTTTACCGGTTTTTGCAGATATATAGTCGCAAAATCCCTGAGCATCATTCCACGAAACCCTCACAACAGGCTGATCGGGAGTGTTTAGCGGCCAGCCTAAATGCTTCTCGCTGAATTGCCACGAGCCTTTGTGTTCATAGCGGCTGTTGTGGTCGGCATTAAAAGCGTTGTACTGAGCGTTGGTAACTTCAAACTTACTCATCCAGAATGACTTTTCGATCTTCACATGCGTAAGAGGAAGTTCGTCATCATTGCCGCTGCTGTCACCGATAACAAAGTCACCTGCCGGGATCAAAACGAATTCCATCGGCGTACCATCTGCAAGGTCAACAGTCATCATACGAGACGCAAACGCATATTGACGTCTCTTAGCCTCGTTGGCATCGAGTGGCCAGCTTTTAAGATTTACCATACGTACTTGCGGCCTGGTATAAGGAGCCGGTTGAACCGGTTTGACATCTGGCTTGGGCACTGAGGGATACGATTCGGAGTTTTCATTGATGCCTGCATAGAGCTTACGCAGGTCCGCACGATAATCCCTGGCTTTACTGGTATTTGCCAGTCCGGCAGCCTCACGCCATGTACCGTGACATGGCGCGTTAAGATCAATCCATGTGGCAAGACGGCCCCATGCTTCCTCGTCAAGCTCGACACCGTAGTGACCCTTTTTCAAAATCTGGAAAAGCTCGCTGGTACCGGCGCCAAACTCAGCTGGATTTAACAGATGAATATCACTTTCAAATCCTCCGACTCTGACATAAGCTCGCAGCGCAACGTATGAAGGCGGGAAAACACCGCCGTATTTTTTGACCAATTCTTTCCGGTCAACACCGGTTACTGTTATTACTTCCGGATTATTATTTTTAAGTACCTTGAAAGTATCTTCAGATGACGTGAAATCAGGAATCGGAAATTGCTCTACAGAACCATTTGATTTACCTGGATTATGGCAGCTCACACAATATTTGTCGAGAACCGGTTGAACTTCCCGCGTAAAATTAAAACCACGAACCGGTCCATGCCATGGCTTGATCCTGACGGGTGCTTTTCGAGCGGCAATAGTACGCTTGCCCATCGCCGCCTGACTCTGAGTTTCATGACAGCCGACACACGAAACAAACTCACCGCCCATCGCAGTCGTCCAGCTTCGCATAAGTTGAATCGCTTTTCCATCTGCATCGAGGGGCTGGATCGATATCGGAACTTTCGCCGGAATCTGGAACATAACCGACCCGTCCTTTTCTACGTCGACAGTACCAAGAACGCGTTTTGGCTCCCACGGACCGTCGGTTCCAATGCGATGAGTGATACCGGCGAGTTTCTGATATGCAAAGTGATACGAAAACAGTCGCAGCTTCTTTACACTGCCGATTGGAACATCCTTTAGACCCGGACCTGCGTACACATTTTCAATGTACATAATAGCATCCTTGCTAGCCGGGTCGGAGCGGTCTATTATTACCGGCGGTTTCTTTCGCTTAACCAATGGTATCGGTTCCAGAAGAACAGAACCCTCCGATTCATGGATCAGCGTCATGTTGTCGAACGTATCAACAAGGTAAATGCCCCATAGATCAAGTTCGGTGGGTTTTGCAGCAACGATGAAATATTTGTCACTCAACGGATACGGATGGAGGAATTTCGGGTAAACATCGATAGTCAAGCGGTCCTCAATAACCGGTTCGACCTTCTTGCCTCGACCGGGTATTTTCTGGACAACACCCCCGACAGATCTCGGAGCTTTGGCAGGGTCAAAGATCACCATCTCCCCGGCACGTCCTACATGGTGCCCTGTGATAATGCCGACTACTTTTGTGGGATGTCCAGGTATTGGTCGGGCATAAAAAATACCATTGGGCCAGTATGAACCTGTCCCGTAAAAATGCCGCTGCGATGTTCCGTCCGGGTTCATCGTAAACAGGTACCGCCCCCAGACATGCGGAAGATCCGTATATTCCCAGCGGAGATATAACACGCGGCCGTCGTTCATGAGAGTTGGACTGTAGTTATGATCCTGATCGAAGCATAATTGATTGACATTGGAGCCATCGGCCTGCATGTTAAAGAGCATGCCCACGTTGACAGAGGTGTTACAGGGCACACCCTGCATTGCAGCCGTTGAAATAAAACCAATTCGACCGTCCGGCATATAAAACGCGTCAAAGTTATGAACGCCTGTTTGCTTCTTAGGCGTGAGCTGCCGGGCAACCGTATCGTCCATATCCATCTCGAAAACCTGCCACGTTTTTTCAGGGCCAGGCATTGAGAACATGAGTTTGTCACCATCGAAATTTAGTTCTATGTCACCGACAAGCTTTGGCTCATCGGGTGCATAAAGAGTTTTCAATTTTCCATTCGGATTAAGCGGAGAAAGGATCGAAATCTCGTTTTCCCAGCCATGAGTTTTCGGGATCCTGTCAATCTGCCAGGAACTTTGACGCGGCAAACCGATAAACTCGCCGAGACCGTGATTTAAATACTTCGACCGGCGGGGATCGCCTACCGGAACACGTTTAACAACAAGAAGTTTTTCAAAATCGAGCAGAGGATTTGCCAGAAGAATAGACTGTTTCAGGGCGATAATACTTTCAGCCTGTTTGATGGCTCCATCAGTACCTTTGACCAAAGCTTTTTTGATCTCAGGCAGTTTTTTTGCAATCCTGTCGATCTGCTTAAGATGCCGGGATCCGTTGGTGTAACTTTCAGGGTGAGACTTCATGAGGTCACGTACGACAAGTCGCATCGCCGCCGGGTCGACAAGATCAAGTCGGGCTGAAACAATCGCAGCCTCATCATACTCCTGACCATAAGTTCCGCAAGTAATTAGCATAGAGGCAAGCAAAAGTGTCACCGCCCATCCTTTGAATGCTCTGCAACTATCCATGATACATCCTGGAAGTAAAACCGCAACTTTAGTAAGTCCTAATGCCTTAAAGAAATGCCGACGAGTCTGGACGTCAATCATACTGTCTCCCTATTTTATAGCCCTTGTTATACGGATTTCACCCATGACAACTAGCTTAACATTTAAAAGACGCTTAAACCAGACCAAATATTGCGGGAAGATAAAGATAAAGTTAAGCGTTAAGGAAATCTTACAAAGGGAATAACGTAGTCAAAATAAATAAAGCTAATGGTTGCTGGCAATTTTTGCTTATCTTTTTGACACACTTACAACCAAACTACAACCAATGAACAAAATACATGTTAATTTCCCTGTTCCAGACATTCCATAAGTGACTTAAGGGCAGATACTTATAGGAATTGATGTTTTGATGAACGTTTTATATATCCTGTGCTCATGCAACAGCTATAATTCTCAAAGTCACCCGGATTCAATTACCTGACATATGTCAGGAAGGTATATACTATTTTCTTCGAAAATATTTGAAAAAGTTGAATATTTGGCCTGGAAATTGAGATAATTTTTTTGCCTTTATGCTCAAAATTCGATGCTCAACTGGCTCTCTTTTAAATGCTCATCACCAATGTATTGCTTCTTTCCTCATTTTTTGCCATTTGCATGATGACCTGGGTATAGTTTGCTATATCATTTTGTCTGATGTCATCAAGGTAGATTTTGCCGATGATCTTAACAAACTGCTTGAACCATTCCTTAACCTTCTTTCTTTTTCTGATGCTTGCTCTCTCTCAGTTGGAATGTAATCGAAGTAATAATCAGCCATCTTTGACAAAGGTATGGGATATTTAGGTGCGAGTTTGTGTAAGTTTGCAATTTCCTCTCTTCCCAGCAACCTTGAACACTCATATGGGTCTTCGAGCCATTGATTGAAGATGTTAGCAAGAATCTCTTTCGGAATGGAGGATTCAATTGTCGAGTAGACATAATATGGTCCTTCATTTAGATTTAATTTGTTTTCTCTGTTTCTCTTGCCTTTCGGTATCAAG
>VRUI01000073.1 GCA_019456225.1 Planctomycetota bacterium
TGTTTGGCCATAGTAAGTACCTTTCAATAATAGGTTAACAAATCTATGACCATTTACACAGTTTATTTCACACCCTCGCCTGCCATCATGGCAACCAACATCATCCAGGGTTTAGTTTTCATAAAAATTTATCCTTTACTGTTCTTAGCGATTCTTTTGTCCCTTTTCTCTACGGCACAATAAATCCCCTTACCCTTTCGAGCCGGAATAAAACAACCGTTACACGAAATGCAAGTCGCCCTTGCCGTATCACCGGATTTCCAACGATTGACCAGCCCTGGCTCACGTACAAATGGTCGCGACATTGAGATGTAATCTGCGGTCGATGTCTCAATGACCTCTTTAGCGACATCAAACGAACGTATCCCCCCTACCAGGATCAGCGGTACTGATACTTGATCTTTAAACCGCTTTGCAGACTGGCGGTAAAAAACTTCCCATTCTCTTGATGGTTCTTTCTCAGGTCGAACCGGCGACAGTTCAGGCGGGCTGTCGATCGCCCCTCCGCTTAACTCTATTGCTCCAATTCCGTTTCCTTCAAGTATTTTGGCAACTACGAGCATTTCATCACTGGTGAGGCCGCAATCAATAAAATCCTCAGAGTTCATTTTAATATGTACAGGGTAGTCGTCGCCTGCATGCGATTTAATAGACTTTAGAACTTCGACGACAATCCGAGCCCTGTTTTCGACACTTCCGCCGTAACCATCAGTCCGCTGATTGTAGAAAGGACTTAGAAACTGACTGAGCAAATAGCCGTGAGCGGCATGGATCTGAACGCCATCATAGCGGCAATCCTTTGCTCTTTGGGCAGCTTTACCAAATGCCGCCACAATATGATCAATATCTTCAACAGCCATCTCCCTGGAGACAACGCCTTTGGGCCTGGTAATAACAGATGGGGCAACAGGGTCATGGCCAGTTATTTCGGGCAAAGCCTGACAGCCTGAATGAGCAATTTGCAATACAATCTTTCCTCCGGCCTGATGAATCGAATTGACCATCTTTGAATGGCTTTCTTTAAGGTCGTCAGAATATATTCCAAGCTGTAGATTACCCGCCTGGCCTTCCGGGCTGACATAAGCATGCCCGCTAATCAACAGCCCGACTCCACCTTTTACAAGGTCAAGTAATAACTCCGTCATGCGGTCAGTGGCCGCACCATTGCTATCGGCAAGGCCCTCAAAAGTAGCCGATCGAACAAAGCGGTTTTCCAACTCAATACCCGTTAAAATATTTTTTCCAAATAGGTCTGCCATAATACATTCCTTAATATATCCTCGTGCCCCTTGATAGGATGATTTTTGATTTAGAAGGTCAAAACCTTCCAGCCGGACTTAAGCATCTCTGATAGCGGAGCTCCCATATATTTGACCTCTATTCCAAGCGATGCCAGTTCATCCGAAACACCGTAAGAATCTGAGCATGCTTTGCATGCCTTTACGATAACCCCATCCTTCATCATCTTCTTGATCTTGTTTTGCAGAGCAACATCTTCCGAGAGCAGTTTTGATGACGGCCCCCACACGATCAATTTAACTTCTTCAAACCATCCTGCTCTTTTTGCGGCATGGGTATACATAAAGCAAACCTTCTCAGCAACATACCGGTCACCGCTGGTCCAAAGAATCCCAAGCTGTTCGCCACCGGCGATTCCATCATCGATTGTAACGTCAGCAGTATTCTCAGCACACCCGCAAAAAACAAATACCGTCAGTAAACAAACCAAAATAAAAACCAAATAATTCTTCATCTTTCAGTCTCCAAAAATAAGCGAGAACAACAAACCGCAACGATTAATATCGAACATCCCGAATAGAGCATGCCCAATTATGTTAAGTACGACAATAGCCGCATTGCAACATCTCCGGCGGTTTATGTCAAGAGCTGATTTCATGATAAAATACAATATCACACCAGAACTCTTCGGTTAGCAATGTTCTATTATAAGTGGTGACTAACATAACGCCTGATCGGTAACATTACATATTATTGAAGAGTGTGATATCAAGGAACGTAAGCATCCCAGGCGACTGTGGCTGATTAGGTTATCTTCCTAATGGAGACTAAGAACGAGTATTTTATCAAGGCTGAGATGAAGGACGATTAGACAAATACCTGAAGGCAGCTCTTTCTTTTATAAGATCGTCTATGATTCCAAAAGATATGATTATTGCATCACTCCAATCGAAATTGACATTTTCATCGAAAATCATATCAAGAAGAGACGACATTACTTCTTGCTCAAGTCCGCTATCGTATTTGAATACAAACTTGCTGAATCTGTTTTCCAGGACATGTTCGCAAATATGTTTTTTCATCTTTGTTTCCGTTAAATATTTTTGTTAGTTGCCAGTTTATCAATTTAAAAGCAGTGTTATCTACGACTGAAAATTACTGTTGAGGTTTGTCTCCTCTCCTCCTCCTCCCACCACTGCCATTTAAACACTCTTTATTATCGGCAAGAAAATTGTAAATTATTCTGTTCTCTATTAATTAAGCGTCTGCCGAAGCCAATTCTTTAAAAATAATTATATTTTATTAAAAAATATTTTTTTAGTTAAGATTCCTCTCATTCCAGACGCCTTATGAGTAGACGGTGCTATGTTTAATAGCAAAGGCATTTAAATTTAAAGATTAGCATTATTAAGCATTCAGACAGCTTAAGACTCGGGTTTTTCTGCAGGTTAAGACGTATTTCCATATGGTTGACTAGCTGAATCAAAGTAAACCATAGTCAGTATATTCATATTGCAATATTTATTCTGGTAACATGTTTTTTGAGCAGGAGTGTAGTTATGAAAAAAGAAATGGCATTGTCATTATTATTATTTATGGGCTGGCAGAGTACATTCGCAGCGGTATCGGTGAGAGTATGTGGACCAGACGAACATACAGCTTTTGATTTCCGCAAGATAATGGTTGGCCAGAAGCTTAGCTTGCTTGTCAGCGTAGATCCCAATGAATATTGGAGTGGAGGTTTTTTCATTGAAGGCGATGAAAGGGCAATCGGCCGTCTTGAGGGCAGAGATTCTGATCCAAACACACGTGACTTTGAGCATTCTCATTACCCGGCAGCTGGCGATTATGCAGATGTTTGGGCCTGGAATGATTCTCTAAAGTGGGGGTTTGACTTATACTCATCCGACAGTAATTGTGTTTCCGGTGACTGGTTCATTATAGATTATGTTGCAGAAAAACCGGGACAATGCCGGGTTCATTTCTATGATTACAATACAAGTTGGACTGAGCCTGATATTGTATTTGAATTTGAGCATGCCCCTTCCTGTGACTTTAATCAGGACGGCGTTGTTAATTTCATTGATTTTTCCCAAATTGCTAAGTACTGGCTTATTGACAACTGTAACGATGTAAATGAATGCGTTGCCGTTGATCTCGATTTTGACTCGATTGTTGACCATAATGATCTTGCTATATTTTCCGAATTCTGGCTATGGGACGGCAGCATCCCAGAACCGGAACCCAATATGCCACCTTTGCCTGATCCAAATATTATTTACAGTATTGTAGATTCCAATGGACTTAACGAGATAACCCTCGATATCAATGAAAGCGTAACACTCTATGTTGATCTTACAACAACCGACCAGAATAATTTAATGGCTTTCGATGTTGAAGTTCACATCTCAGATCCAAACCTTGGCTCAATCGACAATACAGAAAAACCTAATGGAACTGCTGAAATACTTGCGGTTCCAAGATCTAGTAGTTTTGACCTCTGGGGGCCCGCTACAGCCGATGAAACTGCGATAGCGCTTTCAGCTTTAAATTTCACGTTTGATCCTAATAACGGTATGAATGACGGACACCTTGCAAGCTTTGTTTATACAGCTAACGGAACCGGAGATATCATATTAAATATCGTTAATATTTCATCAATCGATGTGGGTAATAATGCGATTTATCCGCTAGTTAAGTCAATTCTTATTCATCAAGCAGACCCATTAATGTTGCCAATGGGCGGAGGTTCGGCAGATGCGATGATGTCCGCACCGATGTCGATGTCAATGAGTACGGAACCGAAGGAACAGCCTCTTACTGATATTGATGAGATGATAAGTACTCTGGAAAGGATATGGGAAGAAGCTAACCTCAGTGAGACCATAGATGAGGTTCAGTGGCAAGAGTTCCTGGAAAAATTAAGAAACACAAGTGAAAATAATACCGGAGACGTGAAATGAAAATAGCTAAATTCAGTAAAGATAGAAAAACAATAATGTGTTTGGTATTTTTTAGTGTACTCGCTAACGGCTTATTCAGCTTTGCGCATGGCGACCAGGAACTTGATCAAGACGATATTCAGGTAGTCCTTAAAGCGATTACCAGCAAACCTCGGATGGCCTGGATAGATGCAGGGACGATTGCAGCTATGCATTACAACTTCGATCCGAAAACAGGTAATATGATCGTAACCGCCGAAGAAGTGAAATTTGACAAAGGCAGATTCCGCTGGGAAATTAATATCAAATCTTATGAGTCACCCAAGGCCAGTAAAAAGCAAGCTGTAGATGTCGAATGGAATACAAACCGTATATTTGTCTGGGATGGTACAACTTATTCTCTATACTTCAAGTCCGGCAAACAAGCTATACTTTCAGATGGAGCAGGTAATACGCAATATGCCGTCAATGGGCCTTTGACAGCCGGCATTGTCCCATGGGGACATGGAATATATACTCTCGATAAGCTGAAAACTGCAGTTACTTCAGTCAAAGTCGACAAGCAAAGCCACCTGCTGATGTCAATTGGATGCGGTAAGGATTGCACAATATACCTTGAGATGGATCCGAAAAAGGATCTTGCAGTAATTTCGCAGATCATAGAACGCCCTGGAAAATCACGGATTATAAAGAAGTACACCGACTATACTAATATTTCCAATTTCTGGATTCCATCAACAATTATGATCGAAAGCTACGACTTAAGCGACTCAAAAGAATCCCTTATAACATCTGATTATTGGGATTTTTCTTCGGTTGACCTTACTCCATGCAGCGACGACCAATTCAAGGCCGATTATAATGATAATACTTACGTTGAATATCGGACATCTGAAAAGCAGGCATTGTCATATCGCCATAAGTCAGGCCGTAATACAAAATCATTATTACAGAAAAAGCTGAACAAGGTAAAACAAAGCAGCAGCAAAACACATAATTGCGCAACTTTAGCTATTGAGCATGCTGCTGGTCGCCTCGGCAAAAGCTTTCAGGAAGATGAACTCGGTAGTCTTATCAGCGGGCCTAAAAAAGAGACCAGTCTTTATCAGTTGCACAATTTCACCCAGGCTAATAATCTTAATAGTATCCCCATAACAGGAGATATTAAAAGCATTGCATCGATCAAAAATTGCCAGGTGATCCTTCATCTTTCTGAGGCAAATCACTATGTTGTTCTTGATCACCTCGACAATAAGTATGTCTGGCTTGTTGATCTCGATTCCGACAAATTTTACTACAGAACCAGTCTCTCACAATTTGCATTGGAATGGAAAAACCGCACTGCACTGCTAATCTCAAAAGAGCCGCTGGATATACCGGACGGGTGTACTGTTATTTCTGAAAATGAGCTTCATAAAATTAAAGGCTCTGCCGAAGGCTTTGGCACGTATTCATGTACGGATCTGATACAGGAATATGATATACAGTTTTGTTCTCAGTTTTCAGGAATGTGCCTTGGAACTTATGTTATATGGTTCAACCGCTGTGGCTGTGAACTTAACAGCGAAGGCGGTTTCTGTGTCGGGGATAAACTTGCTGCAAATGTTTATACAGTATGCATCGAAGACCCTTATATCCCCGGATCCTGTACATATACTGGAGATTGGTTCGTTGGAAATTATATCCATGCCTGCAAGTAATTCTCATGCATTATCGGGACATTTCGGGAACCAATATTGCAGCAGAATCATTACCTTTACTCCTGATTAGTTATCTGCTATAATAAAAGCCTCTATGAACAGAAACGCTTTTACACTAATAGAACTACTTGTTGTTATTGCCATTGTGGCAATACTCATAAGTATTATTACTCCCGCAATGCGTGCGGCCAAAAAACAAGCTCGCACAGTCATATGCAGTTCAAACCAGGCCCAACTTGCATTAAAATTGAGTATGTACGATAATGATAACAGTTCATTTCCATACGGTTTTAACGACCAAAACACCGCAATTCCGCCTGGAGGGGGTGTTGGAAATATTGTCGATGACAGGTTAGGGTGGTGGTGGTTCCACTATATACAAGACACCACTGACAAAAAAAGTGATTTGTGGTGTCCTTCAAGGAAATTTTCTGATCTGTCAATAAAAGCTAATATTCTTTGCGGCAACTATGGCATAAATCGTTCTGTCTGCAAAGATTCCTCCGGACTCGTGGGGAACCTGGGCAATGAATTTGTAGGTAAATCTTTGTCGATGGGCCATATTCGTCAACCTTCGCAGGTACTTCTTTTAACCGATAGCGGATACAGTCAAGTAAGTTGGAGAGCAGCAACCAATGCTGTTTCGCCGCATTTTAATAATCCCAGAAGAGAAATAAACTTTTATATACCAGGCATGGAAATAAATAAAAGTCGCCCCCTGACAGCCGGATCTTTCACCGAAGCTATAACCGGACGACACCCAAAAAGAACTGTCAACGTTATCTTTGTCGACGGACACCTGGAACGTATCAAGGCCGATGAACTAACCGTATCAATTACATCCGGCGTATACAAAAACCTTTCCCTCTGGAAACCCTGATCCGGCGTTGGTTCTAATAAAGAAATGCTGTTTTTGTTTTCTGTTAAAGTCGGTTAGTTTGCAATTGCGTCAATAACCGCCCTGATTTGCTCTGTCTCAGGGTACGTAACTTCCACGATTGTTCTCAGTTGGTAATCCTCTTCGTTTTCAAGTTTGTCAAGCCACTCAACTCGTTTGGGAAGATATGTGTCGATTTCCAGGTAACCTCGCCACATCTTGGAAGTTGCCTTGCCCGTCATGCCATGCTCAGTCCAGGTAAGTTCGTAGACTTCGACATCTGAAAGGGTATTATCTATGCTGTCATCAGAGACTTTCTTCCAGACGGATCCTGCAGGCTGGGTTTTAAACGGCAGAAGAGACCACGGCACTTGCATAGACTTATCTACAAGTAACAGCGAGTCTGCATCAAGGTCTGATTCTTCGACAACTCCACTTATACTTTTACGTGAAATAAGGCGTTTATTTTCAATGTCCCAGAGAATTGACTTATTTTTCGTCTTGAAGATTTTCACATTAATGTCTCTGGATATCCAGACTTCCTGGGCGACGCTGCCGTCAGCAGCATTTATCGACTTAATACAGACATTTTTTATCTGCCCAAGAGCCCCATAAACTTTATCGAGTCCCGCACTTGCCTGCGAGCCGTTAAACATCAAAAATACCACAGCGATAACCGCTGCTGCTGCGACAAGTGGTTTGGCAAAACGCAACAGGCTGGAGCTTAAAAATTGACTGTTAGCTTGTCTGCTTTGCTTTTGGGCATCATCAGCACTGCCGGCACTTTCATGATTATGCTGCAGTATCTTAACGTCAATCTGCCAGTCCTTATAGGGGTCTTCGGAGATTCGTTCAGATTGTT
Source organism: Planctomycetota bacterium (assembly GCA_019456225.1). Classification (GTDB taxonomy): domain Bacteria; phylum Planctomycetota; class Phycisphaerae; order Sedimentisphaerales; family Anaerohalosphaeraceae; genus VRUI01. Next base: position 7,621 of record VRUI01000073.1, read on the forward strand.
CGACGGTTTCATCTTTGAAAGTGAAGAGGGTTTTTATCCCTGACTCCGGTCGCCCAGCAATAGCCGCCAGTATTTCTCTCTGTGACTCTTTGATGTCAATGCCATTGAGAGCATCTATTATCTCACCGGGTCCATGAGGGTCACCTGAAGAAAACGGGGCAATAACCTGCCCAATTTTGAATAAAGTTTTTTCAGGCAGAGCAAAATCTCGAACAAACTTCAAATCTGCCGAACAAGCCTTGCAGTGATTGAAGTGGACAGTTATTGGGGTTGGGATATTGACGTTGAAGTTGTCCAATGACATCGGAGCGATGAAAGCTTTCGCTTGGCAGCAGCCGACATTTTTTCCAACATAAGCGAAATGAAGTTCCATGTTGCAAAGTCTGGCCGCTTCGATGGCCTGATCTGTAGAATTTTCGCAAGATTGAAGTTCTCTTTTAAGATTGTCAATTTCAATTTGGCAATCCGTGCAATTGGAGATATGCTTGACAGCAGATTCAGGAATAGTGTTCTGTTCTCCAAAAACGTAGTCATAAAAGTAAGGGGTGTATTTAAGGCATTCTGAATGAGTATTTCGGGTGGTCATAATAATTCTCGCTCCTCATCGTTTATTATTTTTCGGAGTTTTTTAAGTCCTGTAGAAAAATACGTGCTCACACTTGCGCTGCCAATATTCAAACTTTCGGCGATTTCATTATTATTGAGTTCCTTCTGGTATTTTAGCTTGATCACATTAGCTTGGCCGGATGTCAAGTTTGTTTCGATGATCTCGAACATCCTGCATGCTTCATCTGATATTGTAAGTCTTTCATCGGCAGCCGGCGCAGAAAGGTCACTTCCTTTTCTCTGGCTATGTTTCTTAATATGCCTTTCGTAACATTCCACCTTTCTTATAGAATCGCAAATGTCATTGCAAATCGCTCTATAAAGATAGCTTTTGACATTTGAAATATTATCGGGTATCGGTTTCCTTACCAATGACAGAAAAAAGTCATGGTAAATATCGTTCCTGAGATGCTCATCTTTAACTTTAGTGTTAATAACAGCGCGGATAAAACTCCCATAATCAGCAAATAACATCGTTGCCGATGCCATATTTCCGGACGTTTCGGACCTAGCTGAAATCGCAGGTATATTAACCACTAAGCTATCTCCAGCTTTCAAAATCTCATGTGACATTACATTCTGAAAATATATTATACTGTATCATTTTTGATTTACAATAATAATTATATTTTAAGACAAGAATTTTTCTAATGAGAGTTCCTGTTGTGTAAAATCAGAATGCAAACCAACTGAATTTGGTTCACGAATGCTTAATTATTCAACTTTTTTGTAAATTTTCAGAAAAAAATGGTTTTTCTCATAAAGATTTCGTTACGGCATACGCCTTTATATATGAAGGCCAATTCCGCTTAATTGTGATCGACAAGGGCTTACATACTTGGATAGGTACTGAAAATGCGGGAAATCATGAAAAAAACCTATAAATTAAAGGACGTGCTGCAATGAATGACAACAAATCTCCCACCAGTAAGAAAACTATAGACCTTGCCACATTTGCGACGAGGAGGGTTGGCAAAGATTTGGTAATAAAAACCATAGGAGTATTTAAGCTTAAATTAAGATGCGATAGTAATTCCCACACCAAGGGAACGATAAATATTGCAGGCAAGACACTTCCGATATTATCAAATCAGTATAGTACCAGCTTATCGAAGAATGAGATTGACAAAGACTCCTGTATCCTTCTTCTTGATGCGAATCAATCATTTCTTGATTACAGAGTTGGAATTTTAGTGGACAGTGTCGCAGAAATCGCTAAGGTCGCGAAAGATTTTATTTAAATATATCGAATAAGTTCCCTTGAACAAAATAATAATATTTTTCTGCTGCCAACGTTCAACGTAGATAAACCTAAGTCGTCAGCTCTTGGCAAGCGAGACGGGTAAGGCTCTCTGAAGGCTTGTTTTGGGAGATTATAAACATCAAACTATTAAAGTTATTAACTAATTTTAGGGCCTACGCCTTCCTCGCGGCGAATAATCCTCGCAACAAAATCACCACGCCATCGACCATTAATATTAACCATCCGACCTTTAAACTCTCTTCGCGTATATCGCGGCTTAAAGCCTTCTTCTTTTAATTGCCTGGCAATAGCCCGGAAAGAAGTGCCCTCCTTGCGTAACTCAATCATACGCTGAATCGCTCGCTGCTCATCAGCATTGACAATTAATTTCGTAGGATCTTTGGGGTCTATCATTTGGCCGTATGGTGGCAAATAGCTCATACGTCGTCCAGCCCGTTGTTGCTTAAGCATTGTATTGGAAGTTCTTTCTGAGGCCAGTTCACTTTCCAGACTCATGAAAAGCTCTGCTGTCTTGAAAAAATATTGGCCGTAGTCTTTCGTTGTGTCAATCCCGATGGGTAACGTTACGGAATATGAGTATGACTATCAAAATGAGCCTCTTTACGGTACCGCTATTGGTAACCTCATGAAGATTAAATACCCAGCCGTCCCGGTCGATGGCGAGACGGTATTGCGGCATCCTGTTGTTGAATTTACCTATAATTCTTCAGGTCAGGTTACGTCGATTACCTCGGAGAAATGGTTTGACGCTGGCTCAACCCCTGCCGGTACCGTTATTACATACGATTATTACAATGATCCGGCCTCTGTAGACAACTTCGGCAGATTGCATAATGTTACCGTCGACTCGGCAGGTACAGGCAACCTTAGCATAACAACGGAGTATGCATATGATTCTCTTGGCAATGCTAATGTCGTCTCGGTAGACACAGGCGATTTGAATATCAGCACCGATTACCTTTACAGTGAACTCAACAAACTCATAAAGGTTACTGCTCCAAAGCTTCTTTCAGAGACGTCGGGCTATATTACCCAGATGAGCTATACCAAAAACAAAAAGCTAAAACAGGTTCAGTCTCAGCATGGTGCGGTATTTGGCGACGCTGACGACCAGATTGTCAAGTACGAAGAATATACAATTCTTGACAAGATCCAGAAGCTCACAGACTCACTCGGTAACAGCACAAACTATCTGTATGACTATAATGACAAATTAAAAACAGTCACTGACGCTGAATCCAAGGAAACCGACTATGTTTACAACGAGCGAGGTTTGCTTGATAGCGTAACCGATGCCGAAGGTGCCACGACGCAATACCGTTATGACAAAAACGGCAATCTAAAAGAGCTTGAAGACGCCAAAAATCAGGTTACCACTTATGATTACGACGGCTTTGGCAGGTTGGAAACCGTAACTTATCCGCAAAATGAAGCAACTGTTAATACTACTGAAAAGTTCGGCTACAACAAGAACGGAAATCTCATAAGCCGTGAAACACGCGCAGGCGATTTCATCTACTTCCAGTACGATGCAATGAACCGCCAGACATCCAAGGCGGTTTACGCAGCCGGTGATACGGATGTAGTAACAATCGACAATGGTGCTGCCGCCGGTAACTGGACTTCTTCGACTAGCGGTTCGGGCTTCTATGGTACGGACTACCTTACCACTACCACAAGTGATACTTATACATTCGATACACCGGTCGCTCTCAATGGCAAATATATGATCCTGATGACATGGCCGCAAGGAGCTGATGATGATGTTACCGTAACGATTTACAATACTGCTGGCGATTCGGTTACTATCGACCAGACTGCCAACTACGGTAAATGGAACGTTCTGGGAACTTACGAATTTAATGTTGCACAAGACGCAGGGGTTATTGATATATCCGGTCAGAGTGGATTGTCAACTATAGCTGACGCGGTGCGCCTTGTACCAGCCGATACATATTCTTATGATATAGGCGGCAGGGTGACAGAAGTTGACGATTTCGATTTTGCTGATCCTACAGAATTCGATACCTCAACTGACAGGCTTGGCCGGGTCAAACAAGTTCAGGACCAGTATGGCAAGACGGTCGACTATGATTATGACAACCTCAGCAGAAGAACCTCGCTCGTCTATCCTGACAATAACACTGAACTGACGTATGGTTATGACGAAATGAGTCGCTTGACAGATATTTATTATGACAACGGTACTACTACTGTAAGGATGGCTTCGTATGAGTATGACCGGCTGTCAAGACGAATACACTCAAAATTCTATGAATATGCAACAAATTATTACCTTTCCGAGGCAGTATACTATTACCAGAAGAATGCAACTACCGGCCATGAAGTCGGAAATCGTCTCGAAGGAATAAGCAATATCATCTTCGGCCAGGTGCTAAGTAGTGATTATACGTATGACAAAGTAGGTAATCGTCTTACCGAGTCATGGGATGGTGGTACAACAGACGAAAGGACATATCTTTATGACAATGTTTATCGTCTGACAGATGTCGATTACGCCGGCGGAGGTTCGATTGACTACCATGATGATCTAGGCTCCGGCGAGGAATATTTCGATCTCCTGGGTAACTGGCAATGGCAGGTCATAGACGGCGGTACTCCAAAGCAGTACTCGACAGGAACAAATGAACTCAACCAGTACACCATTGCAGATGAAAAGTATTATTACTATGACGACAATGGCAATATGAAAGGTATTGACTCTGACGGTCTTGACATCCCTGCTAACGGTTACGACATTGCCACCTATAATCACGACCCCGAAAATCGTCTTGTCGAGGTCAAGGGCTCTGCAGGTACTGTTATTGCAACTTATGCTTACGATTATGCGGGCAGACGTATCTCAAAGACCGTCAGCGGCGTTACAACCCGCTACGTCTATGACGGCGCCCGCGTCATAGCCGAATATGACGACCATGTCACCACCGGCACATTCGCCCTTGTCCGCAAGTTTATTTACGGTCCCGGCATCGATGAGCCTGTCTGTATGATTAATGTTGACACCGGCGGCAATGAGACGTTATACTTCTATCATTATGACGGGCTTGGCTCTGTCATCGCTCTTTCAAATGATAGCGGAACAATAGTTCAGCAGTACACTTATGATCCGTTCGGAATAACAACGATCACAACAACAACAGGCTATACAACTCCGAACAACCCGTACATGTACACAGCAAGAAGATATGACCCAGAATCAGAACTCTACTACTACCGCGCAAGATACTACAAACCAGAGCTAGGAAGATTCCTGCAACCGGACCCAAAAGGCTACGCAGACGGAATGAACATATACACCTACTGCGGAAACAACCCAACTAATTACATTGATCCTTGGGGACTGGAGAAACAAAATTTTTGGACGGATGACGGATATATCAACCCATCGCAGATAAAAGATGGTATTGTTAATCTAACTGATGAAGTCATTCAGCAAGAAATGCGAAGATTCAGGGAAGACCCAGACTATTGGCCGCGAGACTTAATACATATGAAAGTAGCTGATACTCGTTTTAAAGGGTACGAGGGTAAGAGATTGAAATTTACTTATAACGAAGAGTACTATACCGCAGAAGAAGTGAACTATATAGGTGTTGGTATGGGTGCTTATTACAACCGCATCCCTTTTCCATCCTCGTTAGCAAATCTCTGGAATTTGCAATACGGGCATTTAGCTACACCGGGTGAACGTTTTTGGATGCGTTATGGATATCGGTATCAACGTGCCAATACTTGCAGAAAGCCATTAAAGCTTTTCATACCGGTAATGAATACGTTCATAACAATAAGGTAAGCATAATGAAGCAATTATTTAAAATTAAAGTATCAGTAATCTATTTAGCGTTGTCTCTGGGCTTCGTCTTATTTTGGCTAGTTTCGGAAGAAATTACAGTCTATTGCGACTACTTGATTGGTAAATCCGGGTCGGACCTTGATCTGATAGCAAACACTGCATGGATTCAAATTTCTCAAGTATTTGTATTCTTTTTATTCGTGATCGTATACGTAGCAATCACCTTTGCATTATGTAGAACTCGTGGAATTTTCAATGCCATACAAGGAGTGGTTATCATTGCTTTTGCCCTACTTTTCTTGTATTTTATTCTTCCGTACTTTAAGTTATTAAGGCCTGTTTACATGGCCAAGGGGTACTATGAAAGAGTAACTGAATTGGGTGGGGTGACTGAATTGCAAGCATGGCTTAAAGAACTTGATTTGGCGCAGACGAAACCGTTTGTAAATGAACTACGACGGATTCCTCCCGAGAATTGGCCAGCAGCAGCAAAAAAACTTGCCCCCCGGATGATCACTTTTGGAGAACTCGATTCCGAACGATTCATTAACTTAGTCTATTTTGGAGCAGCCACTGGTTGGTACGGTTTAGTAGTTGTGGAAAATCCTCTTAAGGTGCCTCAAATGCATGAAAACGAGTTTAGAATTTACGTAAATTCAAATGCATTTGTCTGGCGCAATAACAATGAAAACTATGAACAATAACAATAACAATAAACAATAGGGGACAACAATAACAATAGAACAATAGGGGACAGTCAATAACAATAGGGGACAGTGGGGGTGTTGAAAAAGCCCCTACTATCGTGTATAATATTACCATCATAGTTAATCGTTTTCAAGGATGGATATATAATTATGTTAGGTACTCAAAAACGCTGGCAGGAAGACTTGTTTGTCGCAGGTCCGTTGTCCTCACTTATTCCGGATGATCACATTCTTAAGCAAGTCGACAAGGTTCTAGACCTCTCGTGGCTTCGCAAAGAAGTTGCTGATCTTTACTGTTCCAATAACGGCAGGCCCAGCATTGATCCCGAGTCGGCTCTTCGTTTAATGCTTGCCGGTTTCTTTGAAGGCATTGTCTTTGACCGCAAGCTCATGCGTCAGGCTCAGGTCAACCTTGCGATTCGCTGGTTTGCCGGTTACCGGCTTGACGAAACACTCCCCGACCACAGCAGCCTTACAAAGATTCGTCAGCGTTGGGGCGAAGAACGTTTCAAGAAGATATTCTTAAAGACAGTTCAAAGCTGCATCAACGCAGGACTGGTCAATGGCGAAACCGTTCATGTTGACGCAACACTTATCCGTGCCGATGTCAGCTGGGAAAGCCTTACAACAGAACACGCTGAAACTGTAATAAAAGAAAACACCGCCGAAGATGATAAACCTAAAGGTCGAGGCAGGCCTTCTAAAAAACAGCCTAAGCCCAAGAAACGCAGCACAACCGACCCTGATGCGACAATGACAACATCGAGCCATACACACCGTATGGAGCCGTTCTATAAGCAGCATGGGGCTGTTGACGATATTTGCGGAGTTGTAGTAGATGTGGAAGTAACAACCGGTGAGGTAAGCGAAGGCGGTCAACTTCCTGATCAGATAAAACGAATCGAAGAAAATATCGGCAGGGAAATTGAAACAATATCATGTGACGCAGGCTATGCACACGGTAAGAATTTTGAGCATCTTGAACAAAAAAATATTGAGGCAATAATTCCAACGCAGAAAGAAAACAGCAAGCCTAAACGCCTTCCGATCAGGCTATTTAAATATGATGCAAAAAATAAAATTGTTAAATGCCCCGGCGGCAAAATATTAACGTGCAGCTCTCATAACGAAGATGGATCGATCTATAGAGCCAGAAACAAGGACTGTAAATATTGCTCTTTGCGAAAACGCTGCATTAGCGAATCTGCTAAGACGCGGACGATAAAAATAATCCCTGGTTACGAATCACTGCTAAGAGCTCGCCGACGACATAAAGAACCTGATAAGAAGTTCAGGCAAACGTATAGCCGACATCGATATCAGGTCGAAGGCATGCACGGAGAAGCGAAAACACAACACGGTTTAAGGCGAGCAGTCAGACGCGGTCTGTCCAATGTAGCGATCCAGGCCTACCTGACAGCTGCGGTAATTAATCTAAAACGCCTGGCAACGTATGCTGGCGGTTTATCCGACGTTTTTTTGGGCTATTTAGCGAATATATTTGCTGTATTAACAAGTCAGATCGTCATGAGAATATTTTTAACGAATCGAACAAGAAAACTTAATTGGAAAATGACCGGGTGACAAAATCAGAGCGAAAAGTCAAATGGGGACTTTTTCAACAGGCCCACAGTCACCTATTTATTTGTTGACATTGTTCTGTAATCTGGTATATTTGCGATCATGCCGAGATTAGCCCGAATAGTTTTGAAGGATGTTGCTCATCATATTACCCAGCGTGGTAATAACAAGCAGGACGTTTTCTTTGTCGACGACGACCGGACGGTTTATCTCGAACTCCTCAAAGAGCAGTCCGCCCGGTTCGGCCTTGACGTTCTTGGCTATTGCCTGATGGGCAACCACGTCCACATCATCGCCATCCCCCGCAACGACACCGCCCTTGCCAAGGCGATTGGCCGTACACATTTCCTCTACACCCAGTACGTCAACCGCATGCACGGACGCAGCGGGCATCTCTGGCAAAACCGCTTCTTTTCCTGCCCGATGGATAACCGGCACCTGCTCAAGGCGATGCAGTACATAGAGACCAACCCTGTCCGGGCCGGGATTGTACGAAAGCCGTGGCGATACCCGTATTCAAGTGCCGCCGCCCACATCGAAAACAGCGATCCTACCGGTGTGCTGGATATGAAGTGGTGGCGGGCAAAGTCAAAGCACTTCGACTGGAAAGCGATCCTGCAAAAGCAAATGGAAAAAAGCCAGGTCAACAAGATACGGCTGTGTACCAGCCGGGGAAGGTCGCTGGCAACGGATTCGTTCCTGAACAAAATAGAAAAAATTGCAGGCCGCCGCTTAAGGCCGCTACCGGTAGGCCGACCGAAGAAAAAGAAAGACACTGACAAAGGAGACTGAATTAGCTAATCCCTTCCCTCAATACAGCCAAATCTTTAACCGCAAAAAGCAGCAACAAAGCCGATAAAATAGATATACTGGCTCTACCTCGGCGCCTTACGAGGTCGAATGCAGCCGTTACGATTTCAGGGATGCTGCCTACCAGAACTGCTCGATAGCAAGAAGCTAACGATGAATCCCGAAGGGACTCGAACCCTCAACCTTCGGATCGACAGTCCGTTTTCTCAAAATTCAAAATCCTCGTTATTTTGCTTTAAATGAGGGTTTTTGCAGGACTTACAAAAAAAAGGTGCGGTCAAATAGAGGTCCGATAGAGGACCAATAGAACATGGTTGGTGCACTTAATGGTGCACTTGATCAGCGACAATTATTCTTACCGTCCGGCGACAATTAGAATTTCCGGATAAATCTAAATTGGAATAGACTATTTG
>VRUI01000074.1 GCA_019456225.1 Planctomycetota bacterium
CCACCCAAGCCAAACCCACCCAAGCCAAACCCACCCAAGCCAAACCCACCCAAGCCAAACCCACCCAAGCCAAACCCGCCCAAGCCAAACCCGCCCAATCCAAACCCGCCCAATCCAAACATGCCCACGCCAAACCTGCCCAACCTCAATCCTGCTTGTTACCTTCGCACTTGTCACCTGTCACCTGTCACCAATCACCAATCGCGCGCTATGTCCCGGAGTGACATTCTGGGTATACATATACTATAGCCACTGCAAGACCTTTTGTATTCCCGACAGCATTTAAAATAAAAGCAAAAATGAAAATGGGTGACTTTTTCAACACCCCCACTGTCCCTGGTTTTCTTTGCGTTTTATCCCTGCGCTTGCGCTTCGGGTTTTTGCTATGTTTTTGGGCACCGGTGAGGGGCGAGCCCACGGTTGGTGGGCACGGCCCACCCTACTGATTTCTTTGCTTCCAGATTTTGTAGTTATCTCGGTGGTAGATTGTTAGTTCGTACTCGAATGTTTTTTCTGTTCTTGGTTTTAGGGTCATTGTGAATTTTATTGTGTCTTTGTCTATCTTTTCGTATTTTTCCTCGGTTTCGATTTCCCAGTATTGCGGGAAGTTTCTTTTTATCTCGATCTTTACCGGGATGCTGCGGGTGTTTTTTATTTGAAGCTTCATTGTTTTTACTTCTGTCCAGCCGCTTATGTTGCGGTGGCTGTTGTAGCGATAGTCTTTTGTGATGCGGTTCATCATTGTTGGTTTTACTACTACGTTCTGGACGGCGCCGAGGTTAAGCTCTACCTTTTCCTTAACCGGGATGTATTTGAAAGAGGACTGGCCGGTGTAGCTGAGGTGTTTGTTCTCCTGGAGGTCGCGATAGACTTTCATTGCTCCGCCTGGGATGGGGGTAAGCCCCAGTTTGTGTTTTTTGTCGTTTTTGAAGCTCAGGAAGCGGACGACTGACCGGCCGTACATTTGTTCGTTGTACTTGTAGAGATTTACAACCGGGATGGACGCGGTGTCGAAGCTTGGCAGGCGTTTTGACCAGCGGTTTGGGATGGTCTCTGTGCCGGGGATGGTGTAGAGGAAGTATTCGGAGAGGCCCTCTTTTTTGATTACTTTGGGAGAAGATTCCAAAGCTACAACCATTTCCAACTCTTCAACTGTATCCTTTAGAGCTTCACCACGGTCATCCAGTATTCTATTTCTACGTCCGGCATACATATGATGGGCATCGGGTCTTTCGTATGCGTATTGTCTTCTTGCGAGGGTTGATATCTGGTCGAGGATGTTTACTTTTCCTACTATCAGGCGTGTTTGTGCGTTTTCGTAGTCTTCGCCGGAGTTGTTTGTTACTCGTACGTATCCCTGCAGCTGCATCGTTTTTTCATCTTTGCTAAGTGTGCCCATATAGAAGGCTTTCCAGGTAATCCCGCTGGTGAGGTATGTTATTTCCATCGGTACACGGCCGGTTAGTTTGCTTTCTATGTTCCACAGTCCCAGGTTGCGGACGCGTGGCGGGAAGGTCAGATCCATGATGTTGATTTTGCCTGCATTTTTCAGCGGGATCATCTCGAGGCTGGTCGGGTCGATGAGAGTGTTTGCCCAGGAGAACTGCAGTTTGTTTGTGCCTTTTTTCAGGGTCAGTTGCCTGCTTTCTCTTGCGAGGGTCAGGTCTGCGGAGTTGTATATTGTCAGCTGAACCGTGTCGCGCGTCGGCAGGGTTGACAGGTCAATTTTTGCGTATGCTGCTGATGTTAGCAATACGAATATGATTATTAGTTTTTTCATATTGTTACCTTTCGGTTGTCGCTATCGGGCGGACACATAGGTCCGCCCCTACATTACGGGTGTTACCGGTTTCTTTGCTGCCAGATCTTGTAGTTATCTTTGTGGTAGATTGTCAGTTCGTAGTTGAAAGTTTTTTCTGTTTCTGGTTCTAAGGTCATGGTGAATTTTATTGTGTCTTTGTCTATCTTTTCGTATTTTTCCTCGGTTTCGATCTCCCAGTATTGCGGGAAGTTTCTTTTTATCTCGATCTTTACCGGGATGCTGCGGGTGTTTTTTACCTGAAGCTTCATTGTTTTTACTTCTGTCCAGCCGCTTATGTTGCGGTGTCTGTTGTAGCGGTAGTCTTTGGTGATGCGGTTCATCATTGTTGGTTTTACTACTACGTTCTGGACTGCGCCGAGGTTTAGCTCTACCTTTTCGTTGACCGGGATGTATTTGAAATTCGACTGGCCGGTATAGCTGAGGTGTTTGTTTTCCTGGAGGTCGCGGTATACTTTCATTTTTCCGCCGGGGATCGGGGTAAGCCCGAGTTTGTGTTTTTCGTCGTTTTTGAAGCTTAGGAAGCGGACTACTGATCGGCCGTACATTTGTTCGTTGTACTTGTAGAGGTTTACTACCGGGATGCCGGCGGTGTCGAAGCTTGGCAGGCGTTTTGACCAGCGGTTTGGGATGGTCTCGACGCCCGGTATCGTGTAGAGGAAGTATTCGGAGAGGCCCTCTTTTTTGATTTCTTTTACAATGTCCCTTTTTCTATCTTTAGTGAGTTCAATCCAGTTTGCTGGCATTGTTTTTTCGTCAGCTCCCGGATACGTTATTTCCTGACGATATGGTCTTGGTTGGCCTGGTCTTTGGTATGGGTGTTGTCTTCTGGCGAGGGTTGCTATCTGGTCGATCAGGTTTACTTTTCCTACTATCAGGCGTGTTTGTGCGTTTTCGTAGTCTTCGCCGGAGTTGTTTGTTACCCGGACATAGCCCTGCAATTGCATTGTTTTTTCATCTTTGCTGAGTGTGCCCATATAGAAGGCTCGCCAGGTTATTCCGCTGGTGAGGTAGGTTATTTCCATCGGGACGCGGCCGGTTATGTCGCTTTCTATGTTCCATAGGCCGAGGTTGCGGACTCTTGGCGGGAAGGTCAGGTCCATTATGTTGATCTTGCCTGCGTCTTTTAGCGGGAGCATCTCGAGGCTGGTTGGATCTATGAGGGTGTTTGCCCAGGAGAACTGCAGTTTGTTTATACCTTTTTTTAAGGTCAGTTGCCTGCTTTCTCTTGCGAGGGTCAGGTCTGCGGAGTTGTAAATTGTCAACTGAACCGTGTCTCGCGTCGGCAGGGTTGACAGGTCAATTTTTGCGCTTGCGACGGCGGGCAGCATTGCCAGTATTAGTATTATAAGTTTTTTCATTATGATTATCCTTTCGATTATCAGCGCCGGCCAGGGGCCGAATCCTTTAATAATAAATTATCTCCTGATGTGTCTTTGGTAGTATTTCATTTTCAGTTCTTTTTTGCCTGGTCCGTCTTTTGTTCTTGCCGGCAATTGAATCTCGAACTTTAGTGTGTTTGAGTTAATCTTTTCGTATTTCATGTTTACGTCTTTATCCTTCATGTCCCATTCGCCGGGCATGTACTGGATCATTGTCAGCGTTGCCGGTTTGTCCTTGAAGTTTTCGATCTTTGCGACGATGGGGACTTCCCTGTCGTACATGACGATGCGGCCGTCGTTGTTGGGGATTTCGTTGAGCTTTCTTTCGTTCATCATTCGCTGGGTTACTACGATGTCGCGCGAGTCGCCGATGTACAGCTCTGTCTTTTCGCCTACGGGAACGAGTCCTGTGCGGTCTTCGCCGAGGAAGATGGTGCCTTCTAAGCCGTCGTCGAGGAAGATCCTTGCTTTGCCGCCCCACAGAGCGTATTCGCCGAGGTTGGATTTTTTATCGTTTTTGATGCGGTAGCTTACCGGAATTCCGATGTTTTTGCCGGGAACGTCTTCCGGGTCCCATGTCATTTTTGAATTCCAGGTCCATATCTTTGTGATAGGCACTTCGGGTTTGGCGAAGAATAGCATCTGTTTAGTCTCTTCGTGGAGTATGCCTTTGTCGAAAGATTCGCCATAGTCGAGTTTTACCTGTACCTTGTCGAAGTCTTCGCCGGAGAAGTTTCTCAGGATCAGGAAGCTCTTAAGGTCGACTTTGGTTTCTTCTTTGTCGGCGATGGCTTTGTATGTGACGAGGCGGTCGATGTTTCTCAGCAGGTAGCTGATGCGGACGGTTTCGGCGAATCCCTTTTCATTGTTGCAGGCGATCTCCCAGACGAGTGCCGCTTCGCCGGGCGGGTAGCTTACGTTTAGCAGCTTGACGTCTTTGGGGTGGTCGAGGACGGCCAGGCGGATGGAATCCGGATCGATGGAGACGGCCTTCCATGAGAAGTCGACCTTGTTGATGCCGGCTTGCAGGGTGAGGACACGCTCTTCCTCTATAAGAGTAGCGTTAGGGTTGTCGAGCCGGATGATGGTGTCGGCGCGTTCGGGCAGGGCGACCATTTTAATGCGTGCCTGCACGGTTGAGGCAATTGTTAAGATTGCCGCGATTGTCACGATTGTCTTTGCTCTTGTGTTCATGTTCTTTCTCCTGATTAAAAAAAGTTACGTTTCTATTTTAAGTTACGGTTTTATCTCTGCGCTTGCGGTGTTACCGCTTTTTGTGAGCTTCGGATTTCTGTTTTCGTGTATTGAGAATTATTCACATGCTATACTCCATTTGACATTTCGGTTTTTCTGTATGTGCATGGCCAGGTTGAGGATGTCCGAGTAGTTTGAGTACTTACCGGTTTTGGGTTGTACGTATTTTCCGTAAAAGGTGGTTCCGTCTTTGAGGGCTATATGTATGCGCTGCGAATGTTTTGTGGAAATCGCTCTGATGTCGGCGTTTTCCAGCAGGCTGATGATCTTGTCGGTTTCGCTGGGCGTTTTTGGCGAATCGTCATTAGCGGTGCTGCCGGAGTCTTTTGCCTCTGGGTTGGAGAGCCTGCCCATAAATAATATGCTGCCGATTTTGTTGTCTTTGATCATAAATACAAACGGGTGGTCGGCTCGGAAGGTGTAGGTTTTTGGTATTGATCTGAGGCCTATTACCACGCCGGTCGCTGCTGCGGCTTCGGTTCCTTCTTCGTCGACGGCTACGAAGGCCTTATGCACAACTGAGGTAATATACAAATCCTTGTTTCCATTCATTCCTGAGAAGTCCGCGTTACGATCGAAAGCGTCTTTCATCCCCATTTTTATAAGGGTGTCATTCAAAACGAACGATCCCCATGTGATCTTGAATTTTGGCAGATAGAGCATTACATCTCTTTTACGGAGCGACTTGCTGAATTTCTTGATCTTTTCAGCATTGAGTTGTTTTTCGATGCCGGCAAGGTTTTCAGCTTTTTTTGGAAGTATGACCATCATGGATAAGTCGTCGCCTTTATAGGGCAGGTCGATGACCTGAAGGTCCTTATCCTCGTAGAATTTGAACTTGTCCTTCATGAACATCATATCTGTTTTGATTGTTTTTTTGGGTGAAACTTTGAAGTCTGCCTTTTTGGTGTTTTTCTTGTCGAACTTTAAGGCCCAGTCGCCTTTGAAATATATAGCATTGGTTAAGACCAGTCTTGTAAGAGAAGTAATGGTTCCTTTGGGAAGGAGATTTTTGATCTTGTCGTTTGTTTTGTCCTCGACCCAGGTATTGATCTTTTTGCGGGATTTTTCGGTTTGGTTTGCGAAGTCAACGATGTTTAGGCCGGCGCCGTATTTTTGTTTGGTGATGTTAATGAAGTCGTCGAGGAAATTGTAACCCTTCTGCCCCCATAATGCGTTTGCGACGCTAAGCTGATAGTTACCTTTTTTACCGGCTTTATTGTAGTGGTCATGGAGCTGACTGAATGCAAAATGAACATCATTCTGCCCTTGTGTTAAATGCAGAGCCTTGCCCATCTGGCTGGCGGTTTTGCCATTTGCACCTGCGTATGTCATAGCAAGGGCGGTAGATATGCTGTACGGCGAAAAAAAGATATTCGATTCTTCGTCTTTGATTCTGGAATACATGTCAAACGCAAACTCGTTATTAGAGGCTATCAGTTTGTTGATCTTTGTCATGTCGTCATCATCTGGCTGTGGTGCAGGACGCATTGCCAAAGCATTGACGGTTAACAGGGCAATTATAAATGTAATGATTGTTGTTTTTTTCATGGTTTCGACCTTTCGCGTTCTATCTGTTTCTTTGATTTTTACCATGATACTTTGTCAGGATGTATTGGAAAGTTTTGTTCTGGTTTGGTTTTAGTTTCAGCTTTATTTTTATTGTGTCTTTGTCGTACTTTTCGTATTTTTGTTTTGTTTCGATTTCCCAGTAGGTTGTGTGGAAGTTTCTTTTTATTTCAATTTCCACCGGGATGTCGCGGGTGTTTTTTATTTCCATCTTCCAGGTTTCATCTGAGGTCCAGCCGGAGATGTTGCCTTTGTTGTTGTAGCGGTAATTCTTTGTGGTGTAGTTCATTCGGGTTGGTTTTACTACTATGTTTTTGACTGCGCCGAGGTTTAGCTCAACCTTTTCGTTTACGGGGATGTATTTGAAGGACGACTGGCCGGTATAGCTGAGGTGTTTGTTGTCTTTGAGGTCGCGGTAGATTTTCATTGCTCCGCCGGGGATCGGGGTTTCGCCGAGTTCGTGGTCTTCGTCGTTTTTGAAGCTTAGGAATCTGGTTACGTTACTGCCGTACATTTCTTCTTCGTATTTGTAGAGGTTTACGACGGGGATGTCTTTGGCGCCCAGGCTTGGCAGGCGTTTTGACCAGCGGTTTGGGATTGTTTCTTTGCCCGGGATCGAGTAAAGGAAGTATTCGCTGAGGCCTTGTTTTTTGATCTTCTTTTCTAATACACCAAAGGCTGCTCCCCTAAAATCCAGACCGTCAACAGATATGCTTTCAATTACTGTTTTAACCCCCATGCCGCCACCACCAAAGCCGCCTACATCGTATCTGGCCACGCCGGGTCTGCCGTAGGGCCACTGGCGTTTTGACAGGGCGGCTATCTGGTCGAGGAGGTTTACTTTGCCTACTACCAGCCTTACGCTCGCGTCTTTGTAATCCTCGCCGGAGTAGTTCGTTACCCGGACGTATCCTTGCAGCTGCATTTTGCTTTCGTCTTTACTGAGGGTGCCCATGTAGAATGCTTTCCAGGTTATTCCGCTGGTGAAGTATGATATTTTTACGGGGAGTATTCCGGTCAGCCGGCTGTCGACGTTCCAGAGGCCGAGGTTGCGGACTCTTGGCGGGAAGGTGAGGTCGGCGATGTCTACTTTGCCGGCGTTTTTCAGCGGGGTCATCTCGAGGCTTGTCGGGTCTATAAGGGTTCCGGCCCAGGAGAACTGGAGCTTGTTGTCGCCTTTTTTGACGGTCAGGCTGCGCGTGTCGCTTGCGAAGGTCAGGTCGGCGGAGTTGTAGATTGTCAGCTCAACGGCGTCGGATTTTGGCAGGGTTGCCAGGTCTATTTTGGCGCTTGCGGCGGTGGGCATTAGTACCAGAATTAGTATTAGCAGCTTTTTCATTTTTTTGCCTTTCGGATATCGTTTTTGGGCACCCACAAGGGGTGCCCCTACGGTTGGTGGGCACGGCCCACCCTACTGGTTTTTTTGGTTCCAGATCTTGTAGTTTTCTTTGTGGTAGATCGTTAGTTCGTACTGGAATGTTTTTTCTGTTTCTGGTTTCAGGGTTATTGTGAATTTTATTGTGTCTTTGTCTATCTTTTCGTATTTTTGGGCGGTTTCGATTTCCCAGTATTGCGGGAAGTTTCTTTTTATCTCGATCTTTACCGGGATGCTGCGGGTGTTTTTTACCTGAAGCTTCATTGTTTTTACTTCTGTCCAGCCGCTTATGTTGCGGTGGCTGTTGTAGCGGTAGTCTTTGGTGATGCGGTTCATCACCGTTGGTTTTACTACTACGTTTTGGACGGCGCCGAGGTTAAGCTCTACCTTTTCGTTTACCGGGATGTATTTGAAACTGGATGCTCCGGTGTAGCTGAGGTGTTTGTTTTCTTTCAGGTCGCGGTATACTTTCATTGCTCCGCCGGGGATGGGGGTAAGCCCGAGTTTGTGCTTTTTGTCGTTTTTAAAGCTTAGGAAACGGACTACAGACCGGCCGTACATTTGTTCGTTGTATTTGTATAGGTTTACGACCGGGATGGACGCGGTGTCGAAGCTTGGCAGGCGTTTTGACCAGCGGTTTGGGATCGTCTCTTCGCCCGGTATCGTGTATAGGAAGTATTCGGAGAGACCTTCTTTTTTGATTTCTTTAGCGTCAGATTTCGTTGCAGATGCCTTATTCTTGAGCGATCTGCTTAATAACATTTTTTTAAATTCTGATCTTCCTCGCAAAGTCGATTGAGGGCGTCCTGGGTATACTCCCGGCCGGTCGTAGGGGTACTTTTTTCTTGCGAGGTTTGCTATCTGGTCGATGAGGTTTACTTTTCCTACTATCAGGCGTGTTTGTGCGTTTTCGTAGTCTTCGCCGGAGTTGTTTGTTACTCGAACGTAGCCCTGCAATTGCATTGTTTTTTCGTCTTTGCTTAGAGTACCCATGTAGAAGGCTCGCCAGGTTATTCCGCTGGTGAGGTAGGTTATTTCCATTGGGACGAGCCCGGTTATGTCGCTTGAAATGTTCCATAGGCCGAGGTTGCGAACTCTTGGCGGGAAGGTTAGGTCCTGTATGTTGATGTCGCCTGCGCTTTCCAAGGGGATCATCTCGAGGCTTGTTGGGTCTATGAGGGTGTTTGACCATGAGAACTGCAGTTTGTTTGTTCCTTTTTTCAGGGTTAGCTGCCTGCTTTCTCTTGCGAGTGTCAGGTCTGCGGAGTTGTATATTGTCAGTTGGACCGTGTCTCGCGTTGGTAAGGTTGACAGGTCTATTTTTGCGTTTGCGGCGACGGGCAGCATTGCGAGTATTAGTATTATTAGCTTTTTCATTTTAGTATCCTTTCGGATTCCGTTTTGTCGTTCATTTTCGTTATGGTTTTATCCCTGCGCTTGCGGTGTTACCGCTTTTTGTGAGCTTCGGGCTTTTAGTTGCTTTTCGTTGTATATTGTTTCGTTTTTGCCGTGGTAGGTGGTGATGACGTATTTTATCACCATCTTTGATTCAGGTTTCATGTTCAGGTTGTATTTTATTGTGTCGGCGTCTATTTTTTCGTATTTCTGGTATGATTCCAGCTGCCAGGTCTTTGTTGGGAAGTGGCGTTTTATTTCTACTCTTATGTCGAGCCTTCGGGTGTTTCGGACGTCCAGTTTGTATGTTGTCAGCTTTTCGTAACCGGCGATATTACCGTTTTTGTCGTAGGTGTAGTTTCTGGTTCTTTGGTCCATTATTTTCGGCTGGACGATCACGCCGCGGGCGTTGCCGAGGTTTAGCTCTACTTTTTCGTTTACCGGGATGTATTTTATGTTGGTCGAGCCGGTGAAGGACAAGCTGCCGTTTTCGCCGGTGTCTGCGTATATTTTCATGCTGCCGTTTGGTATCGGGGTATTGCCGAGGTTGTGGTCTTCGTCGTTTTTAAACGATACGAAGCGGATTACGTTTTTGCCGTAGAGGTTTTCGTCGTATTTGTAGAGGCTTTCTACGTCGATTTGGTCGGCGGTGAAACTCGGCAGGCGTTTGGCCCACTTGTTTTTGATGTTCTCTGTGCCCTCTATAGTATAGAGGAAGTATTCGCTGAGGCCCTGTTTTTTGACTTCTTTGCGTTTGAGTTCCAAAACGTCGGATAATCCTCCCAATATCGTTCCAAAGTCCTCTGTCGGCAGCTTTTCGCCCTCCTCATGGTCAAACTTGTCGGATTCATCGGCATCCCAGCCGCGCATCTTTCCGTATTCTCGAAGCGGGCTGTTGTATGGGTGCTGTCTGCGGGCTAAGTCTGCTATTCTATCGAGTAGGTTTACTTTTCCTACTATCAGTCGGGTTTGTGTTTTTTCAAAGTCCTCGCCGGAGTTGTTTGCTACTTTTACGTAGCCTTCGAGTTTCATTTGTTTTTCGTCCGGTGTTAGCGTACCCATATAGAATGCCCGCCAGTTTACTCCGCTGATGAAGTATGTTATCTCGAATTCTACCTGGCCCTCTGTCTCGGAGGCGATCAGCCAGCGGCCTATGTCCTTCAGACGCGCCGGGAATACGAGCTGCTCTATGCGTACCTTATCCCTTTGTTCGGTTGGTTCCAGCGACAGGGATGTCGGGTCTATTAACGTATTTGCCCACATGAACTGGAGCCAGTTCCAGCCTCGTTTGAGGGTTAGTTTGCGTTTTTCGCGTACGAGAGTCAGGTCGGCGGAGTTGTAGATCGTTATCTGGGTGCTTTCCTTCTTCGGTAGCACGTTGAGCTCAATAGCGCTTGCAGGCGCAAAAGGCGGGTTATCGAAATTAAAGGTTCCGGGAACCTTTAATTCGGGACTTTTATGGTCGCTTTGTGTTTTTGCGATTGGCTGGTCTTTTTTAGTAAGGTCGGCGGTCTCAATGTTGTCTGGTCCATTAAACTGGAATATCGTTATTGCCAGTGTTCCTATTAATAGGATGGCGGCGACCGCTGAGAGCCATGTTGGCGGGATGAACCGGTTGCGTGTTGGTTTCGTCGGTGCTTTTGCGGCGGCTATGGTTTTGGCTATCAGGGCTTCGTCGGCTTTTATCTCTTCGTTTAGTGTGTCCAGGGTTGCAAATTTTGCTTTTAGCTGATCGCGTCTGGCGGCGCATTGCGGGCATTGGTCCAGGTGTTTGGCGATATCTGCTTTGGACTCTTCGTTTAGGTTGAAGAGGTATTTAATTAGTGTGTTCTGGGATAGATGTCCGTTCATTTGACACCTCCTGCAAATTCTGGCAGGTGTATTGCGAGCATTTTTAGTGCTCTGAACATCTGCGTTTTTACCGTGCCTATGGAGCATTCGAGGACATCTGCGACCTGTGCGTAACTTAGCTGCTGATAATATGCCAGAACGAGGGTCGCTCGCTGTTTGTGCGGTAATTTGTTAAGGGCGTTTCTGACCTGTGTCCTGATCTCGGCCTTTTCAAGTTCTTCGTGCGGATCGGGGCAATTTTCGTCAACACAGACGGCGGAAATGTCGGATACATCGGAATTTACGTCTAAAACGCTGTTTAGAGAGATAAATCTAAGTTTTTTCTGCTTTCTGAAGGTATCGAAGGCGACGCGGGTGGCTATTGTATAGAGCCAGGACTTAAAATTGCCGCCGCGGAAGGTGCAAGCCTTTTCGTGGACACGTTTGAATGTCTCCTGGAAAAAGTCCTCGGCTTGTGGCCGGTTTCCGCAAATTTTCGTCAAATATCCAAGCATACCATCTCCGTACCGGTTGACCAGTTCGGCGAAAGCCGACCCGTCACCGCTTAAGTGCGCTTCAATCAAGCTTTTATCAGTCGTCTCCATAAACAATTAAGCTCCATCTGGTATGTAGGACGTACATTTTAGCAAAGTGGTTGACAACGGAATGTAAATTTTGTGTAAATAATTTAAATAAACGTCAATCGCAGGACATTGTGTACTCTACCTATTACAGTCAAAGAGTCTGCATGGCGTTTGTTTTTTATTAAAATTGCCTCGGCCGTAAGGCCGAATCCTCAATTCGTAATTAGAGCACTTAAACTTTTTATGTATAGGCTTAGGCCGTCGTGAGGACTTTGGCCGGCAAGGCAGAAAACGCAGGCAATGCTGTCCATTGCTGAGTATTTCTAACGCCGCTGGTCAAAGCCGCAACAGGCATAAGCCATACACTAAAAATTTAATTGCTCTAGTAATTCCAAACTGGCCAATCGGTCAGTTTGAGTAAATTATTACTTCTACTGGTGCGATTCTTATTAGATCTCTCTTTATCTTTTTTGCGTCGCCTACTACTACCACTACCATTTTGTCGGGGTCGATAGTTCTTTTTGCCAGGTCTGTGCATTGGTTAGCTGTTGTATTTGCTATCGATTCAAGCAGTCGGTCGAGGTAGTCTGGTTTCAGGTTCTGGGATTCTATTAGCCAGAGATCCTCTGCGACGGACTGCGGAGTTTCGCGTGTTCTTACAAAGCTTCCGGCGAAATAGTTCTTTGTGTCGGTTAGTATCTTTTCGGCGGGCGGTTCGTTCTGGAGGCGTTTGATCTCGTCGAAGATGGCCTTGACGGTTTCTGCGGTGGAAGCGTTTTTGGTGAATGTGCTAACGGTAAACGAACCTGCCATTTTTTGTGCCCTCCATCCGCCGCGTGCTCCGTATGTCAGGCCCTTTTTGACGCGGATGGTTTCGTTGAGTCGGCTGTTGAAGGAGCCTCCGAAATAGTTGCCAACGACTCGGCTGGTAAAGTAATCCGGCTGGTCGGCGCGTACTATGCCGGATGTGCCAACACGTATTTCGCTTTGCTCACTGCCGGGGGTGTCTACTATGTATATCTTAGTCTTACCGATCTTGTCGATAGCACGTATTACAATTGGGTCCCTTTCCGATTCGGCTTTCCATTTACCGAATGTTTTTTTTGCGATAATTACCGCTTCATCTGTAGTGATGTCGCCGGCGAATATCAGCGTTGCCATGTCCGGGAGCGACCACCTGGACCACCATTGCTTAAGGTCGTCAACTGTCAGGGCCATTACGTCTTTTATTTCACCTTCTACGGTTCTTGCGTAGGGGTGCTTTCCGTAGAGTCTTTTTCTTAGCTCTTTGCCGGCGAGGTATCTTGGCGATTTTTCTTCGATACTAAGTCCGGTGACGACCTGTTTGCGGAGTTTTGCGAATTCGGTTTCGTCGAATACGGGTCTTAGAACGACTTCGGCCATCAGTTCCATTGCCAGGGGCATCTTGACAGTTAAACAACCAGACTGAATGACGCTGGTGTCCATGCCTGCGTTTGGGCGAAGTGAGATAGCGTTGCTTTCGAGTTTTTCGGCGAGCTGGCCTTCGGTGTAGTTCTCGGTTCCCTTAGTGAGCATCGAAAGTGTCATGGCGGCGGTTCCTGGTTTTGCTTCGGTCCATGCGCCGCCGGTTAGTCCGAGCTTGATGCTTACAAAAGGTACCTCGTGGTTTTCGACGACGATGACTTTCAGGCCGTTGGTCAGTTCTGTGGAAGTGAATTTTGCGGATGCCTTATAGCTTTCAAGTTTTGCAAATGGTGCTTGTTTTGGGAAGTCGTCCGGACGGACAGAACCTTCGCGTCCCGGTTTGGGTGCTGTCAGTTCCGGCTTTGCTGTTACGCCTTCTTTGGCGACGTCTTTGCTTGCGGCACTGGCTCCGGCTGTGTTTTCTTTGACGAAAACTGTCAGCATGCGTTTTGCGGTGAGGTATTCGACCGCGGCTCGCTGGATGTCTTCGGCGGTGACAGCAATAATATCCGCCAGTCGGGTATTGACTCGTGAAACATCGCCCATTCTTACCGCGGCATTGCCGAGAAGTTGTGCTTTGCTGCCGATGGTCAGGTTTTTAGTGACTATCCTTTTTAGCATTTTGTTGCGGACTTTATCGAGTTCGGCCTTTGTGACTCCGTCAGAGATGATCTTTGCGATGTGGTTTTTCATGGACTCTACAATTTCTTCTGCCTTGTCGGAACCCTGGGGCAGGGTTGCGTCTACCGAGAATAATCCTTCGTCTTCCATGTTGTAGGCGTAGGCGTCGGCGGCCACGGCGAGCTGGTTTTCTGCGACGAGATCACGGTAGAGTCTGCTGCTGTTGCCGTCGCCAAGGATAGAGCCTAGCAGGTTGAGTACGGGCTCGTCCTTGTGGCCGAGGGGTACTGTCGTCCAGAGGAGGCTGACCAGCGGGGCCGGGGCGTTTTCGTCGTCGATGACGAGTGTGCGGGGTTCTTTCGGCTCGGGTTCTCTTATTGTTACTCGCCCGGGTTTGTCATACTTTGGTATCCAGGAGAAATATTTCTTTGCCATCTCCTGGGCGTCTGCGTGTTTTACGGCGCCGACGATGACGAGGGTCGCGTTGCCGGGTACATAATATTTTTTCCAGAATTTGCGAAGCTCCTCCACGCTGGATGCGCGAAGGTGTGCCATCTTTCCGATTGGCGTCCACTGGTAAGGGTGCTTTGTGAACAGAGCGGCGAATGTTTTTTTGAAGAGGGTTCCGTAAGGCCGGTTTTCTCCCTTGCGGAGTTCTTCTTCCACGACGTTTCTTTCGGTGTCGAAAGCTTTCTGATCGATTTTCAGGAAAGTCATTCGCTCTGCTTCGAGCCAGAGAGCAAGTTCCAGCTGGTTTGCCGGGAGTGTCTGGATGTAGACGGTTGCGTCGAAGCTGGTGTATGCGTTGTTGCTGCCGCCGACGGACTGGATAAACTTGAAGTGGTCCGGGGGAGCGACGCGATCGGTTCCCTTGAACATCATGTGCTCGAACATGTGGGCGAAACCCTGGCGGTCGGGCTGTTCGTCTTTCGAGCCGACATGGTACCAGACCTGGGCGGCGACTATAGGAGTAGAGAAATCTTCCAGGGTGATTACTTTCATGCCGTTTTCCAGCTCGATCTGCTTGTAATCAAAAAGTTTGGTGCCATATTTTTGCGAATCTGTATCGACGGCTGAGGGTTTTTTCCTGCAGCCGGCACCGGCAAATAGAACGGAGGCGGCGATCAGTGCGATTAGGGCGAATCTTTTTAGCTTAAGCATGTTTGTCTCCTTAAAATTTTGTTGACGATTATTTTGGAGTATTGTACTGCTAAAGTATTGGAGTGTTCAAGTGTATTGTTTTTAAAAACAGTAAAAAGGTGTGCTGGGCAAATGGGCTTTATCAATTAGAATTCAGTATTTACCCAAAAAGCCCTGACGGGCTTGTTTTGGTGCTTAATTGGAGAGGTTTGGCAGATTTTCTCTGGTGAAGGTTTGTATGTTTTTGTAGAGCTGCTTTTGCCAGGCTATGGGGTATGTCTGCGAATCCAGGTCTATGCCGGCGAGGTTTTTTGGGGTTATCACTATGTCGGTGTTTCTAAGTCCGGTTGCTTTTACCAGGTAGAATAGTTCCTCGATGTTATCGTTTCCGAGGGGTATGCATCCTATCGTTGCCGAGCCTCCGTGTATGTAGATGTCGCCGCCGAGGTTTGTTCGATTTTCTTTTGCGGCCATCCGTTTGTCGAATGCGTTTGGATACTCGATCCTTATCGACAGGTGGAACTTGCTTTGCGGGTTCAGCGCCGTGATGTCGTATATTCCTTCGGGGATCTGGAGGTCGCCTTCTTTTTGTTTTGGGCCGAGCTTGCCGGAAAAACCCGTAAACGGATAAGAGGTTATTTCCGCCGGCTTATCGTTTTTATCATATCCGTAAACTGTCAGCAAACGTTTGGTTTTATCGGCGTAGAGCAGCAGCTTTTTCGGCGGGAAATTCGGCCCTGACATTTCAACCTTTTTTTGTATCCTGGCCCCGCTGTCGAGTTCAATCTCATCAATTTTCTCGTTCACAATGATCGAGTGTTTGCGTTTGTCGATCACAACCCAGGCGGCGGTGAGTATAGTCATCGCCGCGAGTATGCCTGCCGCTATGTTTTTTATCCTGATCGGTTTTGCCATTTTGTCCTGACGTCCTTGCCGGGGGGCCGATTGAGTTAGTTAATGTTTTTCGCCTTCAGCTAAATCTTTTTTACGTGTGACATAATGTAGAACATTTCGCGGGCTATCTCTCGGCATCTGGCATCATATACGGAGGTTTCTTCTTCGGTGTCGTCGCTGGCTTTGGGGTCGATATAATGTATCGCGAAGCGTGAAGTTGCTCCTTCCACGACGGGACATGTCTTGTCAGCCTCGCTGCAGCACATCAGTGCAACAAAATCCTCTTTGGGATTATCGCCTGAGTTATAGGCTTTTGAATACGCTGGCGTCGGCGCACGGTCATTGGCAAACTGTATCAAGTAGACGGGGTTTTCTTGCTGGGTGGTTGCGACAATTGAAAAGCCCGCTTTGCGTAATCCCGCGACAGTTCTGATATTGAAGGCAGTCGCCTCGATGCCCCCTGAGAAAGAAGATACCTTATCAAGTCCGAAATAATATGCTGCGGTTTGCGCCCATACTTGCGACATGTGGCTTCGACGTGAATTGTGTGTGCAGATAAATGTCAGCTTCGCATCGCTGCCATGGCTTAGACGTACGGTAATCTCTTTAGCAATTATATCGAGGACAAATCTTCTCTCATCGGATACTTTATCGAGTTCCGTCAGTACCTGATTAACATAAGGCACAAGCGGCTCGATCATGTTCTGATGCCGGCCGGCAACTAAATTCGATTCGGTCCGGGTGGTTTGACCGGCTTGTTTTCCTTTCGAAGCCGCCAGTATTAAGAAGGCGCCAATAATTATCCCGGCAACAAGCGTTGCGACCTGAATTTTCCCAAATCGTTTATTCATCTTCGTTCGCTTTTATTATTTAACTGGCATTTTCCATTTGCACAGTTAAAAAGCACATTTTTCCCCGTATGGTAACAATAATTCTACAACAATGTACCTGAACTGTCAAGAGTTTCCCTTTCTGAGGCAGTTTTCCCGCAAATTTTCAAAATTCTTTTTTTCGTGGAAAATTGTGTTTATTTTAGAGAAACGAGAATTTTTGAATATTTTCGTGCTTTCAGGTGTCTATTTATTAGAATGTCTGTTATAAGCTGAATTCTGGGTCTGGGGGCCGACTTCTGCCTTTTTTTCTCTTTTATTAAAAAATCTGTAACCGTTCACGCTTTTTTCCTGTTAATCACTCTAAACTCTCATTTTTGACAGGATAACAGGATGATTATAAAAT
>VRUI01000075.1 GCA_019456225.1 Planctomycetota bacterium
TACGCATGGTCATCCCTTTCACTAGTTTTTGCGGTATTATAACCGAAAACCCTGATGACCTACATATTATCTAATTTCCTAATTTCCTATTAATTTGTTGATATGATGAAGCTTTTATGGTATATTCCTGACTGTGCCTGGGAAAACTGGTTTTGTTAAGGGGCAGAGTTTTTCTAAATAGTTGATTATGCCCTCAATTTTTTGATTCCACCGGCGGTGAACAGAAAATAATTAATCGCCGGATTGGATAAAAAATATGAATAATGAAAAATGCGGCGGTGGCGTCTTTGCGCGACTACTGCCCGAAATTGGCCGTGCTGTGTCTGAAGCTGGCTATACCACTCCATCGCCCATCCAGGAAAAATCTATTCCATCCTTGCTTGAAGGACGTGATATGATTGGCTGCGCTCAAACAGGTACTGGAAAAACGGCTGCTTTTATGTTGCCGATTCTACAGTTTTTGGTGAAAGGTAAGAGACGGGTTGTATCTAAGAAACCGCGTGTACTTATTTTGGCACCGACGCGTGAACTGGCTGCGCAGATTGGTGATAGCGTCGCTAAGTATGGGGCGCATACGCCTATTACTCATACGGTTGTTTTTGGCGGGGTGGGACAGAATCCACAGGTTAGGACAATTAATCGTGGTGTACATGTTTTGGTTGCGACTCCAGGCCGTTTGATCGATCTTGTAAATCAAGGACATATTGATCTGTCGGCTGTTGAGATTTTCGTGCTCGACGAAGCAGACCGTATGCTGGATATGGGTTTCATACACGATATTAAGAAGGTCATTGCAAAGCTTCCTAAGAAGAGGCAGTCGCTTTTTTATTCAGCGACGATGGAAGCGCCTGTTGTCAAGCTGTCTCGTTCACTGATTCAAAATCCAGTGCATGTGACAATTAAAGCTGAGCAGCCAGCGGTGGAACGGATCATTCAAAAGGTGATGTTTGTTGATAAAAAGGACAAGAACAAGCTAATCCTGGATGTATTCGGTAATAAGGAGCTGGACCGGGTGCTTGTGTTTACGCAGATGAAACATGTTGCCAACAGGGTGTGTAAAACGCTTGAAAAACAAGGTATCAGGGCTGCTGCTATTCATGGCAATAAGGGCCAGACTGCCCGAACCAGAGCACTTGCTGATTTTAAGTCGGGTAAGGTGCAAGCACTTGTTGCGACCGATATTGCGGCACGTGGGATCGATGTCAATAGTATTTCGCATGTGATCAATTATGATATGCCTATTGAGCCGGAGACGTATATTCACAGGATTGGACGAACAGCTCGTGCTGGTGCCGATGGAGATGCAATTTCGTTTTGCAGCGGGCCTGAACGCAGCTACCTCAATGAAATTCAAAAGCTGATTCGTATTGATATCCCTGTTGATCTGGAGCATCCATTCCATTGTGAGCAGTCGATGAACGCTAAGGGAGCTAGTGCTAAGCCGGCTCCAAAGCAACAACGGCCGCCGTCGTCACGCCGCAAGAAAACATCTGCTGCTGCTGAAGGACGTTCTGGTCAATCTAGCGGAAAGAAACGCCCGCCACGTAGTCGCAAACGGCAAAGTAGATCGCGAAAAGGCGGCTCCAGCGGCTCAGTATAGTCATCGAATTTTCCGGATTTTAATAGGTTCTTGACAATTATAGCCCTGCGTGGTAGGGTTGTAATGATTCCTTTTAATATATTTTGAGTCTTACTATGAGTTATCCAAAACCTGAGTTTACTAAAAGCCAAGTTAACAAAGCAGGAAAGATAATCACTAATTGGATACAATCACCGCCAGGGAAAATCACGGACGAGGTATTATTTGCGAACGACGTGCTAAACAACTGGAGAGTAGCACACGGATACCCAGTTAATACATTTCAATCAACACTTCGCAACAAACTCACATCTATTGGAGTAACGAATGGCCTTGTTGCACAACGCCTTAAGCGATGGTATTCGATCGTCTACAAGCTTCGGAGGTTTAAGACTATGCGTCTTGATCAGATGCAAGACATCGGGGGGCTCAGGGCTGTTGTTAACTCTCTAGATGAGATATATCTCTTGAGGGATAGCTACCATAGAAGCCTTATGAAAAGCACATTCAAACATAAATTGATTGCGGAAATCAATTATATCGAAAAACCAAAAACATCAGGATATAGAGGTGTTCATCTTGTTTTTCAGTATTGCAATGATAAAGCTAAAGATTGGGAAGGATTACGCCTTGAATTGCAAATAAGAACCACCCGTCAACATATTTGGGCAACAGCAGTTGAGACCATGGGAACTTTTTTAAGAACATCTCTTAAATCAAGTGAAGGGCCCGATAAATGGTTGGATTTTTTTACTCTATCCGGAACAGCCTTTGCTCATCTTGAGGGCACGCCGCCGCTAAAGGGCTATGAGCATTTTTCTGATAGAGATATTTTTCAGCTGGTAACTGAAACTGCTAAGGCTCTGGATGTACGCGGTAAATTATCCGTATTTAGTGTTGCTGTAGATGCAATATCTAATAACAATTGTAGAGGAAGTCGACATTTGGTATTATTAGATATTATTTCAAAAACAGTGAAGATCAAATCGTTTGCTAATAATCAGCTCCAGGAAGCTAATGATGAATATTTTAAATTAGAGAAGGAAATAACTAATGACAGAAATAAACAGGTTGTGCTTGTTTCCGCCACCAATATTGATGAGCTTAAAAGAGCATATCCGAACTATTTCCTCGACACAACCAAATTTATTAAATTATTAGACACGATGCAAAATGCTGTGAATTATAAGGGTCAGACCCCTTAATTCTCTCGATTTGATTTAGAGAAGGATAGAGTATTGAAAAAGAACATCAAAAACACTGAACAAGCGAATATTTATGCAAATTCTCATCGTCTTTGGACAAGAGACTTGAGACGCTGTTTCGAATACGTGAATCCAGATGATCGTAACCTTGAAGTTTACTCGCACAGATTCTTTGAATTACAATTAAGAGCATGTACAGAGTTTGAAAGCATCGCCAAATCTCTATTATACGACCTTAGCTTGTCTCGAAAAAAGCAACCTAATATAAAAGATTTTTCTAATCTGTCTATACCTCTTGATCTCCAGAATTGCTCTCTCAGCCTTCAGCTTTGGCTACCTGTTCCAAAACTTCTAAAACCATTTGATGGTTGGGTATCTAGTGATTCTACGCTGTCATGGTATCAAGCCTATAATAAAGTCAAGCATAATCGAGTGGAGCATTTTGCATCAGCATCACTTGGAAATACAATAATGGCTGGTGCTGGAGTTTTTATACTGCTAGCCCAAGGGTATAAATCTGATATTTTAGAAAAAACGTCATCAACATCATACGGCCGCACGGAAACAACACGTTATCGATTCAAAGATTTTCCATACATATTCGAAAAACCAACAAACCTATTTGCGGAGTTAAGGAAGATGGGTAATTAAGTTCCTGGAACCTTTGTTTGAGCTTTTTTATTAGAAATCTTTCGTGATCATATTAATATAGAGTTTCTCTACTTTGGTTCTTGCCCAAGGGGTTTTGCGGAGAAATGTGAGACTGGATTTCACTGATGGATCAAAATTGAAGCAATTGATTTCAATACGTTCTCCAAGTTCTTCCCAGCCGTAATTTTCAACCAGACGGTTAATGATCATTTCAAGTGTAACGCCGTGCATTGGATTATTTTCTTGTGTGCCACCCATTATCTTTTCCTCTTTTGACCTTCTGTTATCAACCAAATGTGCCTGGACTTTGATCGCGCATTTTTATAGGCTGCAACGCTGATGAGTTGATATTGCAATCCCTCTTTTTTAAGTAGACGTCCGAACCCGGCATCTCCATTGACAGACCAAATCGCTAAACAACCTTCAGGCTTTAAAGCTTTCATGGCAGCGGCAAGACCGGCGGGTTGATAGAGTTGGCTGTTACCAGAACTCGTCATTGCAGTGGGTCCATTATCAACATCAAGAAGGATCGCGTCATAGGTTTGACTGGACTGGTTAATGATATTGGCAACATCATGTGATTTAACAATAACACGAGTATCCTGCATAGCGTTGTTGTTGATCTTAGCCAATAAGTCTCGATTCCAGGCGATAACGTCTGGGATTAATTCTGCGACTGTGACTTTGGCTTGTTCGCCTAATAAACTGAGCGTTTCTCGCAAGGTAAAGCCCATGCCAAGACCGCCAATAAGTACATGCGATTTCGCCGCATTTTTGAGATGCTTACAGCCAATGCGAGCCAGTTCAAGTTCTGATTCATATTCACGACTGGTCATTAGTTGGACTTTATTGAGGGAAATATAAAAATCCTGACCGTGCTGAGACAAGACCATAGTTTGGCCATCAGGCGTTTTGGTTTGGGCTAGTTGAACAGTGGGTTTCAAAGAAGGCCTTTCGCATATCTTCCTGCTTTTTGAGTCATATGACTTTCTGTTTGCCTTTGCATTATGATCTGTTGCACTACAAGGCAACAGATTAGCCAGATATTGTAGGTGGAAACGGTCCCTATGGCAAGGGCCATCATTGTTATCCGTGCGTGGTGGTTTGTTCTTTACTTCCTGTAGGAATCTGCTATTTTTGGAATACCGAAGCAAGACCGGCAAGCCGATTTGTTTGCTCGGCGATATTGCCGGAACTTTGAATTTTAAATAGTTATTATTTAAGGGAGTTCAATATTGGGCGTTTATGCGGAAAAAATGACGATTACCAAAACAAAGGTACCGTACCCCTAATTATCCGCCCCGAAAAAAGTACCGTATCCCTTAATTTTCCCTCCTTTTTTTGGTCTTGACAACGGGGAGTACTTTAGTGTACATTACAAAATGACGACTGCCCATCTTGGTAATTATTAATTTAAGCAATTAAAAGCTACCACAAAAGAGTATTTTCGCGAATACCTAAAACTTAACAGCAGCAGTATGGGAAACAGAGAATTGAGCCATCTGTTCCTGGCAGCCATCGGATCCAGCGGTTGGATTTGAAAATCATTGCTGGGCGGGCTCTGAGGAATCATAAATGAACTCGAGGGAACGGATAATAGAGGCAATAAATCATCGTCAGCCGGACAGGGTGCCGATTGATTTTAATGGGCATCGATCAAGCGGTATCATGGTCCAGGTATACAAAGATTTACGCAAATGTATGGGGCTTCCGGAAAAAACATTATATGTCTATGACTTCATTCAGCAGCTTGCCTTGGTTGATGACGACATGCTCGATGCGCTGGGGGCAGATGTAGTGGAACTCGGCCATGATTTTCACAAACAGGATGACTACTGGCAGGACTGGGAGTTGGCCGATGGAACGCCGGTTAAGCTGCCGGGTTTTGTAGAGGTCAAAAAGACCGATGAGGGTAATGTGGTACATGGAGACAGGGGGCAGGTTATTTGTATTCAAAAGCCGGGGTGTGACTTCTTTGAGCAGACATGTTTTCCACTTTACGAAAATGATGATTCAACATTTGATAGTCTCGCCGACGATTTGCAGCAGATCATGTGGTGCAGGCTTGGGATTCCGCCGGCACCGGCTGGCCTGGATGATGCGGGGCTTGAAGTTTTGACCGAGACGGCGAAGAAACTGAGGGGATCGACCGATCGGGCTATCTACGCTACGTTCGGAGGAAATCTGGTGGAGATAGGTGAGTTTGTTTTCAGAATCGATAACTTCCTTTATCAACTGGCAGCAAACCCTAAACGCATGCACAAGTTTCTCGATGTGCTGACCGAGTTCCATATTGCCAATATGGAGAAATATCTGGGAGCTGTTGGTGACTATATCGACATAATCGGATTTGGTGATGATCTTGGAATGCAAACCGGACCGCAGTTTTCACCACAGATGTACCGGGAGTTTTTTAAGCCTCGCCATACGATTCTCTGGAACCACGCAAAGAAACTTTGCCCGCATATCAAGACGAGTCTGCACTGCTGCGGCGGCGTTTACCCCCTAATGAAAGATTTGATCGAAGCTGGGCTGGACATTATAAATCCGGTGCAGTTTACCTGCACAGATATGGAACTGCCGAGATTGAAGAAAGAGTTCGGTAAGGACATGGTATTCTGGGGCGGCGGCTGTGATACCAGAGATGTGTTACCAAACGCTACGCCCGAGCAGATTCGCAAGCATGTCAAAGAGAACGTAAATATAATGTCACCCGATGGAGGTTTCGTTTTTCAGCAGGTGCATAATATCTTAGCCGGAGTGCCAGCCGAAAATGCACTAGCCATGTTCGAGGCGGTCAATGGCTAAAAAGGTTCAGGCTTTGCAGTACTCTGCCTAAAGAAAACGGAAAAATAATATGGAACAATCAAGAAATATGGTCGGAACAGGCAAGCAAAAGGTGTTGGGATTTACGGTAGTAGCGGCCCTGGGCGGACTTTTGTTCGGATTTGACACCGTTGTTATTTCCGGAACAACCGGCGCACTTAAGGAATTTTTTGACCTTAGCGAAGGATGGAAGGGTTTTACGGTAGCTATCGCTTTGTTAGGATGTATGGCAGGTTCGATACTGGTCAGCAGACCGGCCGATATTTGGGGCCGGAGAAATACGCTTATCGCTATGGCTGTCTTATTTGCCGTTTCGGCACTTGGCAGCGGTCTCGCATGGAGCTTGCATTCTTTATGGGTTTTCCGAATTATTGGCGGGATAGCTGTAGGAGGGGCGTCGGTTCTGTCGCCGATGTATATTGCTGAAATCTCACCTGCAAAACTAAGGGGACGCTTGGTGGGATGGCAACAGTTCAATGTTTGTCTTGGAATTTGCCTTGCCTACATCTCAAATTATCTTGTCGCAAAATGCCCGCTTTTTGCCGACGCTATAGATGTACTGATGGCTCAGTGGCGATGGATGTTTATAATGGAGACGTTTCCCGCTGTCGCATTTTTCCTTTTGTTATTTAAATTGCCTTATAGCCCTAGATGGCTGGTAGAAAAACACAGAGTCTATCAGGCTCGCCATGTTCTTGTCCAACTGAATACGGAAGATGTAAATGGAGTGCTTGATGAAATAGTTGACTCGCTTCGCGACAGTGCCGATGTCGTTCACGAGAAATTCTGGAAAAAGAAATACTCGATACCAATCATAGGAGCCGTTGCCTTAGCCGCTTTTAATCAATTCTCGGGCATTAACGCTTTGCTGTACTATGCGCCGGATGTGTTCGGTATGAGCGGCAGTGACGGGGACACAGCACTTTTGCAATCTATTCCGATTGGAATAATGCTGGTTGTTTCGACTTTTTTGGGTCTTTGTCTGATCGACAAACTCGGGCGGAAATTTCTCTTGATAGCAGGTTCGCTTGGGATGGCCGCATCTCTTGCCATGGTTGCTCTTAGTTTTTACTCTATGACCGAGCAAAACGATATCGGTAAGAAAGTCATGTGGTACTTCATTGCTTACATTCTGTTTTTTGGTCCATCGACCGGAGCGGTTGTATGGGTGTTTATTTCGGAGATATTTCCTAATAAGGTGCGTGCAAAGGGGCAGGCTCTTGGCAGCTTTACCGTTTGGCTAACAGCGGCGATAGTTTCTCAATCTTTTCCTGTTGCCGTTGCGGCAAAGTCGATCGGCCCGGGACATTGTTTTATGTTCTTTGCGGTTTGCATGGTAGCCCAGGCCTTGTTTGTTTGGCTGGTCCTGCCTGAGACTAAGGGCGTTTCTCTCGAACAAATGCAGAAGAAACTTGGGATCGATTAAACATACTGTAGTAACTATGTAATCATATGAACAGAGAAGGTTACACTGAATATGAGTTCCCTGGTTTACCGGGAAAATAAAGGGGTCCGGTACGAATGGCGGTTGCTTAAGCAATTTCCCACAATATTACCGGAGATCAAAACATCGTTTTCAGCACGAAATCAAGGATTCTTCACTGAAACTAATCCTTAACGAACCGCCATTGGTCCGCCGGACCTTTAGTTATCCTTAATGTTAGTTTGCCAACATGTCGCCTCACTTTTCGCGCGGCACGTGCGATAAAGTGAAGGCGGTTGTTAGCCCTTATTTACTTTTCTTTTGTGGGATAGACAAGGTCGGCATGTAACCTTCCTCCCCTTCGACTCCTGGTCTAGGAACAAGAGTTCTGCCTTTAGGAATGGATCCTACGGCTCTTTTATTCTTTTCGACTTCGATGGCAAACTCTGCGAGCATTTTTTTAAGGTTTTCTACTTTCTCAGGATTTTGTGAGGCAATATTTTTTGACTCTGCCAAGTCATCTTTGAGGTTAAACAAGGCGCCATTGATCATAAGTTTCCAATTTCCACTGCGCACTCCTGAAAGCTTGCCTCCTTGCTGATAAAAGAATCTATCATGGGGAGTCTTGGCGCCTTCTTTACCAATTAACAAAGGCCATATATCTTTGCCGTCAATCACTCTATCCGTCGGTGCGGCGGTGCCCGCAAGTTTCGCAAATGTTGGCAACAGATCCATAGTCGAAGACATTTCATTGCACTGGGTTCCTGCAGGAATAGTTCCCGGCATCCACACAATAGTTGGCACGCGATGACCACCTTCAAAGCCAGAGCCTTTTTTGCCGCGTAACGGTCCAGCCGACAAACCACCGGCCGGTCCATTATCACTGGTAAAGATAACAAAAGTATTTTTATGGAGATTCAACTCCTTCAGCGTTTTCAAAATTTGACCAGCACTCCAGTCAACCTCTTCGACTTGAGCTTCTTCTTTCGTCTTGGCATTGTTCATAAATTCTGGAGAAGCCAGACGGGGCCAATGAACAAAAGCATGAGGCAAATAGCAGAAAAATGGTTTATCTTTATTCTTCTTTATAAACTTAACGGCTTCATCGGTGAACTGCTTACAGAGCTTAGCCTGATCATCCATATCCTTGACTAAAAATTTGACTTTATCCCCCTCCAAAACCGGCAAGTCCGGAAACGGCCATTTCTTCAGTCCCGGCCACATATCATTTGAGTAAGGAATTCCAAAGTAAGTATCAAAACCCTGGTCTGTTGGTAAAAATCCAGGCTGATCCCCTAAATGCCATTTACCAAAACAACCCGTCGCATAACCCTTATCTTTGAGAATTTCTGCAATGGTAATTTCGCTGGGATTCAAGCCTTTATTATCACCGGGAAAAAGAACGATATGCTTTGGACCTCTATTAAGTCCAACACGTTGTGGGTATGAACCGGTCATTAGCGAAGCTCTCGATGGAGTACAGACTGGCGATGTCACATAAAAACTGGTCATCATGCGACCTTCTTTTGCCATCTTATCCAAATGAGGTGTTGAGTTTATTTTTGAGCCAAATGGGCCGATATCCCCATAACCCATGTCATCAATAAAGATTACAATGAAGTTAGGTTTACTCGCCGATTTGGTCTCGACTGCTGTGCAACCCACAATGAATGCAATGGAGGTGCAGAGCCCTATTGCCATAAGCAACGTTCGTCTTGTGTAAGTATAAAAATGCATGTGTATTTCCATCCTTTAAAAAAACATTCTCAACAACTCTTTAGCCAGGTGTAACCTGTGAGTTTTTATTCGTTTCTGCTACCTGGTTTAGCTCAGGAGCAATAACAGTTTTTTCTCCTGAAGGTCGGAACAATCTATCCCAATGGGATATGCCTGTAACCCTGGTATAAAATTATATACTCGTTTATCAACAGGAATTGAACTTGTCAGCAAATAATTAGATTCAACAGCTAGAGAGCCATGGCGATTCTTCAGATTGGCTGAGTTTCCGTTGAGGCTTATATGGTCGATACTGGAACACACAAGCGGGAAAATAAAGCTTAGATCACCTTGTCCGATTTTTTTATTTATGCTTATTGTTATGGCAATAGAGCTGCTGGTAATCTTGTAGTTGACAGAAACAACAGGACTGCCAGCTTCGGGTATTTTCTGTTTACCGCTGACTAATCGGGATTTAGTATTAATAAGCAACTCTTCTTCTGTCTCCTGAAATTCTATTTCTGACTGACAATCACTAATATTCCGATAGACCGGCTCGCCCTCAATAACAAGTTCGAGCCTGGGAGTTAAACACATAAAGTTTTCAACGCTTTTTTCGTCAAGCATGTTGTGTTTTTCCCAGCGTCGATATTCCGTCATGCTAGCTGCACTCAACATACCCAGGCGAGTGTGATAAAGGCACGACAACGCACCTCCGCTGCAATGGCCGTTATTCTTACCTTTATAATAATTAACGTTATAACCTGTTACTGTCCCACGCCAGGGTCCTTTGGAAAAAAGAATGGTATTTATGTCATCGTATTTCTTGATGCCATATTCCTTTTCACGCGGTAAAATTGTTTGAGGCTGGCTGATTTCAGGCGGCGTCATGTTTAAAAGAACTGTCAACGCTTTGGCATGATCAAATGTGTGGTGAGTAGACGGAGCTGCCTTCGCTAAATATTCATGAGGGCCGCTGGTTAAAATATTATTATGAGTACATGCTTCCAGGCATTTAAGGTTTCTGTATACCGCTTCAGCAAAAACAGGTTCTTTATCAGCAAACAAATAATAGCCCGCATGACAACCATCTGAAGTTCGACTGCCCCACATCGTCCATTTAAAATTCCGGGTTCCCCAACTGTTATCCCAGCCGCCGCTGGGTAACATGAACTCCAGATGAACTTTCATGGCTTTAAGCACCTTATCATGCAGCTCTTTATTACCAGACAATCGACTGTAATGAGCCAATGCCGGAAGGCTTTCTTCTACATTGTAACCCAGATCAATTGGATATTGCCCGTCCTTGTTCACCTGGCGTCCACCCTCACCATAGAAGAGACCTTCAGGTGTGAAATAGCTCATGATACCGTCAGCAATCTTTGCGGCTTTGGCAATGTATTTATCTTCATTAAACATTTCACCCAATTTGAACAAAGCAAATGTCGCTGTTGCCGGGTAGTTAATATTAGCATGCTCAACATGAAAAGTTTTATAGATATATTCGGCAACCTGATGGAGTCTTTTTTTCCATTCCCTGATAGTCTTTTCACCCAGCAAATCTGGGTAATGCTCGATTGCTTCCATTTTAGTGATCGCAGAAAAGACGCTGATAGATTTCCAGCCGTTCGGCTTTCCGGGGTCATTAAACCAGCATCCGCTTTTTTCTGTCCAGCAGTTGTTTTGTTCCCATGCATAAAGCTTTTTGACAGCAACAATATATTTCTCATCGTTTGTATGCCGTGCCATCCATAGGAAAGGATAAATGGCATCGCCGCAACGTCCCAAATATGCTTGGTCGCCCGGACTGTAGATACCGCCGTCTGCGGTCTTATCGCCAGGCTTATTCGTTTGGTTAGCATATAGTCCCACACACCATTTTTTAAGAAGAGATGTTGCCAAGCCAGTTATTTTAGCGTGATTAGTGGCATTCTTGCTCAAATCAATTGAATGAACAACCGAAGGAAACATCAAAAAGGATGACGAAGCAAATACTGAGTTTTTAATAAAATGTCTTCTCTTCATACTAGTCCCTTCCTAAACCGTCTCAACAAAGGACAATTAATGTAAAATAGGCAATCTAGCTCTCTCTGTAAGCATCTTCATAATCGCATTGTACTCCATTGTCATAGCCATAAATCCGCTCCAAAAATGTACCCTCTCATAATAACAAACATTACCCAAAAAAACAAAAGGAAAATATCCAAAAAAATAATCGCCCAACCCCAAGCAGTCGACAACCCGACCGATCATAGAAAACCATCACATGACCGGAAAAGAGAGGACGTCGAACTGGTCTGCGCAGAACTAAAAGCCTGCCTCGATGAGATCGCTACTTAATAAGCATAGGTTCAAGGCGTCGAACAATTGTTCGGCGGATAGTCTTCAGAGGTTGATAAAAACAGTTCGGCAAAAACCTGCAAATCGGATAGATCGATCGTATTGCTTCCATCTTCAACCAGGTTTGCACAGACACAACTCGAATCAACCCTAGGGTCTACACCCCAGCATATTGCCATTTCCGCTAAATCACCCAGGTCGACATCACCGCCTGAACCGTCTATGTCACCACAGGTGTAATCGCAGGAGATCCAGTGCTTGTCCGCATAATCCATCCAGGCATTCCAGTCGAACGGTTTCACATCGTGGTCCCCTGTTCGAATATGATACCCAATATGGCCATCGTTGATCGGTTCATCGAGTGAGGGCATGACCGTGGTTTCCAATCCATTCAATCCATAAAGCTCGTAGACCGGTGCGGCATAGACGCCTGAAAGGAACTCGCCTTCAGGATCGGCCCAGGCATCATTCTCGGCGCTTGCGATATAAACCGGCCGGGGCGCCATCAGCGCAATCAGCATGTGTTGGTCAACCGGTAATGCGTCCACGTTGTTATTGTAGTTCTTGTATTTCTCACAAAACCAGTGAGGAAAACTCCCGTTGATTTCGGCGATCGATTGGCCTTGCAGGTTTCTGGCCAAGGCTGCGCCGGTTTCTCCGGAGTTATTCGATATGACGATTGAGAACCGCTCGTCTCGAGCCCCCGCCCAAAGCGCGGTCTTTCCCAGGCGCGACCAGCCCATTACCGCGACCCTATTGTGATCGATATCTTCGTCTGTTTCAAAATAGTCCATCGCCCGACTCAGGCCCCAGGCCCACGCACCAACGGTGCCCCACGCATCATCAGGACGATCGCTTGACGGATCGAACTCTCCATGCACCCCGTCATTGAATCCGTCGTGCCGGTCCTCATCCAGGTCGGCGCAATGGATCGTTGCGAGTCCGTACCCCCTATTGAGAATGCTCTCAATGTCCCAGTAGACGCCCTCATCGCCTCTGGGAGAGTCATCGGAATTCCCCCATGGGGTGAAATGGGTACAAATTTCGATTTCTTTATCATCACGGATCGTGTGATTTCCCATGAAATTCAGGCCCAAGAACAACTTCACGGGACGGGGTTGATCGTTGGGAAGATAGATGAGGATGTCCATGTATGGACGCCCGATAGTCGCAGTCAGATACACCCGAATCTGTTTCCGGGTTACAGTGCCGGTCACCGCCTCTGCCCAAGTGCTTAAAACCTGGTTGGTGGTTTCAAGCACTTCGAAGCTCATCTCTGCCGGTCGCCCCACAGGCGCACGACCATATACATGCGTACGGAACAGTTCCAGAATCTCCTCTCGTCGCACTTGCTCCCAAACCGTCGTTGAGACGACCGTCCCACCGCCATTAGTTATCAGCGGATCGGGTAGATCGAGAGGGTCCTCGGCATGAGCCAATGTTGAGATTCCGAGCAGCAGCGAAATGAAAAGTATTCTCACCTGACATCTCCCATTTAAACGGTTAAAAAACATAATTTGGCCCTTTCGACATCAATATTGTACAAAAATCCCATTGAACTGTCAAGGAAATTATGAGATTACCACCACCACCATCGGCCTCTAAAACTAGGGACAGTCACCTATTTATTTGCTATTTAATAGGTGACTGTCCTCTATTATATTTAATTATCCACTTTAATTCTCTGCTATTTAGGATATTTTCCTTTTTATTTTGATAAAGTTTGTTATTATGATAGGATACAGTTTTGGAGCAGATTAGGCCAGTTGGATAGTTAAGCGTTATAAGCAGACTCGTATGAGTTTGATGAGAATTAATCTTTTTTTAGAAAAGGCATTAAAGAATGAAAAGAAGTAAGGGATTTACCTTAATAGAATTGCTGGTCGTTATTGCAATTATTGCTTTGCTTCTTTCGATTCTTCTTCCAACGCTTAAAAGAGCCAAAGAGGCAGGCATGAGAGCTTTATGTTTGGCCAATCTTCATTCTTTGTCTATGTGTATACATCTGTACGCCAATGATTATAACTCAGAGGTTCCTTGCGCAGGAACATCGGGCCGCAATACCTGGGTCGACCATAATGGAGGTGCATTACGCTATTTTAACCTCAACAGGGATCCTGACATAGAAGAAGAACAAAAAGAGGCTATCCGGCGCGGACTTCTGTGGCCGTATTCCGGCGGTAAAATAGGGTTGTTTCGGTGTTCAACTACACGATATGGTAATGCTCGCAGTTATTCGATGCCGGATTCCTTTTTCTGGGAACCACAAACCTTCTTGATCAACACTGCCGGAACAAACAAAGACATGTATGTTAAAAAATTAAGTAAAATCAGAAACTCCAGTGGACGGATGCTGTTTATCGATGAAGGGTGGGCCACTCCGGTATCATGGAGCATTATATGGAACAGGCCTGCTTTTTGGGATGTTATACCTGAAATGCATGGTATCGGGACGAATTTGGCATTTGTTGACGGC
Organism: Planctomycetota bacterium; assembly: GCA_019456225.1. Taxonomy (GTDB): domain Bacteria; phylum Planctomycetota; class Phycisphaerae; order Sedimentisphaerales; family Anaerohalosphaeraceae; genus VRUI01. The sequence goes on from VRUI01000075.1 coordinate 14,217, forward strand.
CATACTGAATATTGGAAATGGGCTGATGAACGGACGCGAGAATTTGCTCGAAAAGCAATGGCATTGGACAACCCTAATGACGCAACTTTCTGGCGCGTAACGATGGACAATAATGAAGATATTCGCAAATTGGTCACTGCTGTCTATGGAAATGTTGGCTGGTAGGTAACCGTTCACAGGAAACTAGGGACAGTCACTAATGGCACTGTCATCTGTAAGTTCTTTGTTTTGCTGTAAAACTAGGGACAGTCACCTATTTATTTGCTATTTAATAGGTGACTGTCCCCTATTATCCTCCCTATTATCCTTGTTAGCGTTTCTATTTACTTTTCACTTGTTGGCAGCCACTTCTTGTGCTCGGCTATGACGTCAGCATATTTTGACAGTGTCGCAAGGTTTGTCCATTCCCAGGGATCTTTGGAGTGGTCATACAACTCTTCCGATCCATCCTTATATCGTATGTAGCGCCAGCGGTCGGATCTTATCGCGTGATTGCCTTTGCCCATGGTCATCAGGGCAGGATGCCAGTCCTGCACCGGGTCTCTCAGCAGGGGCACCAGGCTCTTGCCATCCACTTTGGCTGCAGGTAGACCTGCCAGTTCAACCAGGGTGGGGTAGATATCGACCAGACTCACCGGCTTGGTGCATACCGTGCCAGGCTTTGTTACGCCGGGTGCTATGATGATAAACGGAACGTGGTTTGCCTTTTCCCACAGGGTGAACTTCACGCAGGATTCCTTGTCGCCAAGGTGATACCCATGATCAGCCCAGAGGATAATGATCGTGTTATCTGCCTTTCCTGTCTCATCAAGCTTATCGAGCAGACGGCCGACCATCTGGTCGGCGAAGTCCGCCGAGGCCTGGTAGCATTGCACCATTTTCTTGAGGCTCCCGGGTCTATCCTCCGGGTCCATTATGACATTTGAATAGATAAAATGCTCACGGTGCGCCATCTTGATTGCCATCGGGGATACGTCATCAAGATCGTTGTCAGGCATCTCAGGCATAACGGTGTCGTCGAACGGATACTTCTTGAAGGTCTCCGCGTCGGCATAGAACGGCAGGTGGGGTTTAAAGATGCCGGCCGCGAGGAAACGCGGTTTTTCCTGCGGAGTGTCCATTGCCTGCTCGCACCACTCCACGGTGTCAAGATCTATGAGCTTCTGGTCGTGCTGGCCCCAGTCAAACCAGATTCTGCTTAAATTGCCACTTGTGTATCCGTTATGATTTTTTCCGCTTTTCGGCTTACGCGCGACAAGCATTTTCTTGAACTTCTCAAACGATGGCTTGCCGACAATATCGGCACCAGCACTGCCATGATGGAAGATCTTGCCTGCACCGTAAGTTTCGTAACCGTTCTGCGCAAAATAGCGAGAAAGCGTGATCGCGTTCGGCATCATTTTTGCCCATGCATTATTGTTGTCGTACACCCCGCTGTTATGCGGACGTATCCCCGTCATGATCGCCGCACGCGACGGGCAGCACGCTGGGGAGGCACAGTAGGCCTTATTGAAGAACATGCCCCGCTTGGCCAGACGTTCCATGTTCGGCGTCTTGATCGGATTGTCCTTGTCGAACAGCGTCGTCCAATCGTTCATGTCGTCAATCGCGATAAACAGCACGTCAGGTCGTTTGTTTGCAGCTTGGCAAACGGTCGTGATGCAGCTGGTCATAACCAGGATCGCAGCACCAACTGAAAGGCTTCTAAGAAAACTACGTCGTTTCATATTGATCTACCTATTTTGGCTAACACAAGTATTAGATGGTTTGACTTCGCTAATACAGCTATAATGTTATTTTTACTTCCGTCTCAGTTGTCTGACGGGGTTTATCATCGTACTTGCGTTCTATACTACACTCTTGGTATGGCTTAACAAAGAAGTTTATTGTTTTTTTGGGCAAATTAAAGAGACCAGACACCTTTTTCAAGAACTTAGGTAGTTTAGCCCCGAGAAAACATTGTTTTAGGGACAAAAACCGGCATAAACAAAACAAGTTAATGTGGGTATTTAAAATTCCGCAGAATGAAATTTAAAAGTACCGGACCCAATAGTGTTCGGCACAGTATTTGCTCTTTGATAATTTCATATAGTGTTTAGTGTTCTTATAGTGATTATATTGCGGAGGTGTTCTGCCTGCAAGTTATTATTGCGCAGCATTAATTCAGACCTCGTTTTGCGGTGAACTGGCCTTTGACGTGTTAGTTTTGAATTTTTAGTTTGGCGATGTGAGCCTCTAGTTCTTCCAGGTCGGCCATCCCCACAAAATACCAGCAGACCATCTCATATGTTCTTAACGTAGGTTTCCTGCCAGT
>VRUI01000076.1 GCA_019456225.1 Planctomycetota bacterium
CTCAAAATATTTCGCATTAAAAGTAAAACAGGCCTTCGCAGCCTGATAAATTAACCAACTTTTTGGGAGTTGAACCACTTTTATATATCCTGATCGACTGGATCTGGTCGCCGTATTTGGAGAATTTATCCAGCTTCTTACCGTCTCCGAGCGGATCCTTGATAAGGTATCCGTCTTTGTCCTTTGCGACGATAAGCACCCAATGCGGGATTTTCGACCAGCGGGTCAGACCCTTGGCGATGACGGGGTATCGAAGTTTCAGGGTTTCGTCGATTTTTTTGGAGTATGGCTTTTTCGGCATTTCGATAGTCAATTTATTGCCGGTAACGGCGGCGGTCGTGAACCATTTTACCCATCCCTTGTCGGTGTATCCGCTGTTTTCCTTAAGTCGTTTGTTCAGTTGCCCCGGATCAATATTGATACCGCAGTATTCCATTGCCATGGCTATACAGCAGACCGTGCATCCGACATCGCCGAATTTCTCGCCGCTGCCGCCGATGGTATCGTTTGCCCACCGCTTATCCCTCTGCAAATAGATGCTCCCGCCGGCTGGCGCGGCTGTTTTGCCGCCCGTGTTTGCATTGGCAGCGGCAGGGGAGTTATTGCCCGTGCCATTTTGATATGCGGTATAAGAAACGATCCCGACAACCGCCAAAAAAGTCCATAACGTTAACTTCCTCATGCGTAAAGCCTCCATGCTTATTTTATTGTTTTTTGGGCACCCACAAGGGGTGCCCCTACGGTTTTGTCCCGGCTATTGCGCTTAGGGCTTTTGTTTTTTTATCCGCGATTTTCCTTCTGCGATTTCTAATGCTTCTTTTGCAGGAATGCGGCATGCTTTGCCGTTACGACTTATAATGACATACTGGCCAAGCAAAGCTTTCTTCCGGAATTCTTCCCGGACAGCTTTTTTAAGACATTCTCCTGCATCAGTGGTCAACTTACTTATTTTTTTTGTACTCATCAATTCGTAATTCGTCATTCGTAATTTCAAACTGGCCAAAAGGTCAGTTTGATTCTTCTGCTTGTATGTTATTCATCTCTATTGTGAATTTGTCGAGCTTTCTTTGTCCTTCGTCGTATTGTGCGTTTGCGTTCCTGAAGTGTTTGCCGAGCAGGTTCCAGGTTGATGTGAAATCTCCAAAGCCTGATGTCAGTTGTTTCAGATTCTGGCGGATGTTCGCGGCCTGCTTTTCGATCTTCAAACCGTGCAGTCCCATTACAATTGTCATCAGGTATGCATAAAGCAGATTCGGCGAGACGGGGATCACCTTTTTGTCGAGGGCGTATTTGAGCAGGTCGGTTTTGTCGGCGGCGACTGTGATAATCGTTTCATAGTAAACATTTTCTGCCGGTATGTACATCAGCGCAAAGTCCAGCGTTCCCTCAACGGGCAAAATGTAATTGTCTGCGATCTTATCGATATGCTTCGTAACGTCACGCTGAAACTGCCTGCGGAGTTTTGTTCGCTCGTCGTCGGTGTCGGCGCTGGTCATCTGCTCAAAAGCCGGCAGCGGAAACTTAGCATCGATGGGAACATTGAAATCCGGTAGTTGAACAAGTGCGTCGACGATTTTTCCGTTTTTGAACGTGTGTTGAAGCTTAAAGCTATTTGCCGGCAGGATTTCGCTAAGCAAATTTTCCAGCGACCGCTCGCCGAGCTGACCGCGAAGCTTTGGACTCTTAAGAATGTTTTGCAGTTTTTGGACGTCTGTTCCGAGGTTTATCATCTGCTCGCTGGAGCTTTTCAGCTCTCCAAGCTGCTTATGCAGTTTATTTAGAGTCTCCTGGCTGGACCGGACGTACTGTCCGATATCTTTTTGTCCGGACTGAAGTTTTTTCTCAAGAGTCTCGGCCGATTTATCCTGCGAACCCTTAATTGTTTCGATTTGATTTTGCAAAAGATTTATCGATGCAGACTGGGCAGACAGGTCGCGGCGGCTTTGCGAGTTATTGGAGATCAGGATCGCAAGCAGGATCAGTGCCCCCACCAGAAGTATCGCAACTATTGTTAACAGTACTGTTGTCATCGTTTTTTCCTTTCTGTGGTCGACAGTATAACCTGCGACCGGCTTGGGGTCAATGGGATTAAAATTACAAATTGTATGCCACCGGCGTGTAAGTGTATGTTAAACGGGGTTTTATGCGTGTAAATATTTTTTCCAAAATTAATGAAAAAGGATTAATTACGGTAAAGATTTTTCAACTCATCTGCCGAATGGTATTTTCGATGGCCGCTTGCAAAGTGGGGCAAGCGATTTTTAAAATGTCAAATGTCTAATGTTTATTGATAAATGAAGGGATCGTCCTTGCGGCCGATGCTGTTTTATTAATGTTTCATGAAAGGAGTACGGAAAATGAAGGTTGGAAAATATTTTATGACGGTGTCTTTGGTTTTTTGCCTGGGACTTAATGTAATGCTTAGCGGTTGTGACAACGGCGATCAGACGTGGCTCTGGCCGAACAAGAAGGATCTGATCGAAACCCAGCAGGTTGCCTGCGATACTGTAGAGGTATCCAGAAACCTGCAGTACTATCCGATATCGAGTAAGGCCGGCAAGGCTGTTAGTCTTGAAAAGATTGCTCCAAAAAGTATCAAGGCCGATTCGCCGTTCGATTATAACCTTAAGGTCACCAATCTGACGGATTCGACAATTACCAATGTCATCGTCGCCGATAAGGTTGGCTCAGATATGGTGTTCATTGAGTCGTCGATAGGCATGGAGCGGGTTTCAGATGATCTGGTGCAGTGGGATATCGGCTCTGTGGCGCCGAAGGCTTCGGTAATGATCGAGTCCAGGGCTATCGTAAGCGGCAGCGGTACTATAATGAGTTGTGCCGAGGTCTTCTATGATTGTCCGGTGTGCGCGAAAATTACGATCCTTAATACCGCTCTGAACTTTACGATGACTGCGCCAAAAGAGGTGATGTCGTGCGACAGGATCGAGTTGAAATACATGGTTACCAACTATGGAACGGCTGCAGCGTGTGATATTGTAATTAAGGAGACACTGCCTGCCGGGCTTATGACGGCAGATGGTAAGGGGGCTTTTGAGTTTAAGCTTGATTCGCTCGCGGCGGGAGAAAATCACGAATTTTCAAAAATGGTCGATCCCGTAAAAACGGGTAAATTCCTCAGCAAGGCTGTCCTGTCGTCTTCAAGCGTCAAATCGCTCGAGTCGAATGTTGTCGAGATAAATGTCGTAGAGCCCGTTCTTTCGCTTAAAGAGAGTGTTCCGATAACCAATCCGCTCGAGCCGGGCACGATATTTGAGTATGTTCTCAGCAACGAAGGGACCGCCGTCGCCTCCAACGCGATGATCGTTGCTATGCTTCCGGAAGGAGTGGTGCTGTCGAATGCCTCTGATAATGGTAAGATCTCCGATTCTGATCCCAGGCTTGTGTCGTGGAAACTCGGCGATCTTAAGCCGAATGTTTCAAAGAAAGTGACAATGGTTGTGGAGTTCAAAAATCAAGTATCTGCCAATCCGCAGGCGGTGGCAAAGGCAATCTGCTCGCATGCGGTTTCGTCAATTCGCCTGCCGGAGATTAACGAACTGCGATCCGTGTCGCTTTATAAACCATTCGAGCCTGATTAGAATATAATGCACAGCTTGCAGGTTTGTTGCACGATCAAACCGCCGGCGACGGATCGCCTGGCGATGCTTTCAGAGTAACGCCCGCACGATAGCTGTAGGACAATGAAGGCTTTCAATACGCAAAAACCGGTATGGCCAATGTCATGCCGGTTTTTGCTGCGCCTGGTTATTGTGTTACGGTCTCGGTGATTGGGTGCGTGTTGCTCAATCCCTAAGCACTACCCCGACGTAAAGCCGGGACGCAAGCGAATTCTAAATCCTAAACAAACACTAATATCTAAATTCAAATGATCAAAACGTTCCTGACTGTGTCAGAATGGATTTTTGGATTTTTGTAATTGTTATTTCGAATTTGTTTAGGATTTAGATATTAGGATTTAGTATTTGGGCGACAGATCCCGGCGCTTGCGCTTAGGGCTTCTGTTTGTTATAACCGTTACAGGTGTCAACTTCGCTAGTTCATAGAGATGAGAAATTTTATTTTTTTTCGATTTTTGGAATAAATTTTTCGTATAGTTCTTAAGTGGTATCCGTTGCTGGACGATAGTTTGGTTGCGGGCTGTAAGTGGGGACGCCGCTAAACGGGTGGATCCGGGGGGTTTCATGAAAGAGACTCCGACTGTTAATATAATAGATATGACAGGATAGAGTTTATTGAAAGGGCGGACATGGCTAAGACGAAATATCATTAAGAAGCATGTGTTTTGGTTTTGTTGAAGTTTAACGATCAGAAATCCTGATTAACCTTAGAATGTACTGTTCATCTTAAGAATGCACTTCTGATTTAATTACCAAAGCGGGTTATTCAGGGAAAAAATTCAAATTTGATGTGTTTAATTTTGTTTAGGGGGTATGTACTATGAAACTCAAGAATACGATTTTAACGATTTCGATTTTGGCAGGTCTTTTCTTTGCCGGATGCGGTTGTCCGGCTCAGAAACAGGTTGCTGTTCCGCCGGATCCCGGTCTTTGTTCTGCTCCGGGAATGGTCGCTTCTGCGATGCAGTACCCGGTGGGAAATGCCTATGGACGGGCGATTCACCTGTCAAAACTAACACCAACGCAGGTTATTGTCAACGAACCGTTTGACTATAAGATAAAGGTTCAAAATCTCACAAGCCAGGAATTGATCAATGTAGTAGTGAGCGATGCCAAACCTGAGCACATGACCATTAACAGCTCGGATCCGGATATGCGGGTTGTCGAAGGAAAGGTTTTGTGGGATCTTGGCACTCTTGCGCCAAACGAGTCCAGGACGATCAGCATAAGTGCAGTTGCCGTTGATATGGGATCTATCACCACGTGTGCGGAAGTGACGTTTGAAACTCCCACGTGTGCTCAGATAGATATCGTAAGACCGCAGTTGACACTTTCTAAGGTAGCACCTTCCGAGTCGATTAAGTGCGACAGGATACCGCTTACTTATATTTTGACAAACGAAGGATCGGCAGCTGCTTGTGATGTCGTTATCGAAGACGTATTGCCTGACGGCATGATGACTTCGACAGGCGACAACGTTGTCAGCTTTAATGTCGACAGTATCGGTCCCGGCGAATCGCAGGAATTCGAGGCTGTCGTTGACGCATCAACTTCAGGCATCTTTGCAAGCAATGCTACCGCATCTTCCAAAAGCAGCGGAACCATAACTTCTAACATGCCTGAGACTATGATCAATCAGCCTGCGCTGGCAATCAAGGAAACATGTCCGGCCGCCAAGTTCATCGGAAAGTCTCTGACGTACGAAATTACCGTTAGCAACACTGGTAACGGAGTCGCCAGGGATACCATAATTGCAGCGACAATTCCGGAGAACACGCAGTACAAAAAATCGTCCGGAGGCGGGATGTATACTCATGCTTCACCAGGCGTTGTAACGTGGAAGATAGGCGATCTGGCACCCGGAGAAACCAGGGATGTTTCTATGAAACTACTTCTCGACAAACCGGGAACATTGTTTACCATGGCCACTGCAAAGGCGTTCTGCGCTGAGACCGCTTCGGATTCATGCCGGACAGAGCTCGAGGGCATTCCGGCTGTATTGCTCGAAGTAGTCGACATATCAGACCCGATCGAATTGGGAGCTATGGAAACATACATCATTACCGTAACCAACCAGGGAACAGCCGAAGATACGAACATCGTCATAAACGCTTTGCTTGAAGACACCATGGAATATGTTTCTTCCAGCGGGCCTACCAAGGCTTCCGTTTCAGGCAACAAGATTGCCTTTGAGCCGCTTGCATCGCTTGCTACTGACGGACAGGCAAGCTGGAAAGTCAATGTCAAGGCTATCGGAGAAGGCGACGTACGCTTTAGGGCAACGATGAATACTGACCAGCTGGGACGCGTAGTACTGGAGACAGAGGCTACAAGGTTCTACCAGGATCTCGACTAGGCTAAGGCCTTATACCGGCGCATTCGTTAAATGCGTCAAAGGCTGCAAACCCTGTAGAGTCTGTAGGATCGATAGTCTCAAGGACAGAGGGTAGGTTGAAAACGGGCGGCTGCCTGCAATATAAAATGCAGGCAGCCGCCTTATTCAAACTGACCTGGCGGCAGTTTGAAATGAATAATGATGGATTCGGCCTTGCGGCCGAGGCATTTTTACTTAAAACAAACGCCATGGAAGCACTTTGATTGCAATGGCTTACGTTGTTTTGAAAATACAATAAAATATTTGAACCTTAATTGGTTTAATTGCGTATTGCAGGAAACGAAAGGTTTAGCCGCCTGGCTAGCCTTTCTCGAACCGTTACTGTGTCCGGCCTGTTCTGGCACGGATTTATCTCTCGCCCGTATTCGGCGGGCCAACCTTTTACAGAAAGGCATTACTTTGTCTATAGAAAAAAGAAAAATTAGTATTTGCGTTGTTGTATTGTTGTTAACCTTTTTGGTTTGCGCAGCAGCTAGCGCAAAATCGTCAGCTTCAAGAACCGCTCCGGAGATAATCGTCCGTCAATGGATGACGGCAAATCCGCCGGATGTGAAGAATCTTAAGGGTCGTGTTTACGTTGTTGATTTCTGGGCAACATGGTGCCATTCCTGTGTTGAGGGAATGGAAGAACTCAATAAGATCAACGAGAAATACAGCGATCGCGGTTTGGTGTTTATGTCGCTATGTCAGGACAAGTCGCCAGAGACGATAAACCGGATGATCGACGAAAAGAATATTAATTTCCACGTAGCCATCGATCACGGCACTGCTGACTGGTACGAGGTAAAATACTACCCCACCGTCGCCGTTGTCGATCACGAAGGCAGGATCATATGGCAGGGCAAGCCATGGGATAAGAAATTCGTAAAGGCAATAGACAAGGCGATAAGCGCAGCGCCTAATCAAGGCGGACAATCGCCAAAATACACAAAAAGCACAAAATAATCAATGATATATGAAATCACATAAAAGGATCGGTCCGGGGGGGCCGATCCTTTTTTTTCAACAAACAAAAGCCCGAAGCGCCAGCGCAGGGATAAAACCTCAGTTTGAGTGAGTAATTAGGCTTGATTTTTGGCAGGTTTCGGGTTAGAATCACGGCATGTCTACTGAGGTACTCGTTACGTTTGTTGTTTATTTCATTGCGCTTATCGCCATTGGTTTGTATTTTTTCAGGAAGTCGTCGAGCATAGACGATTACCTGCTTGGCGGCAGGGCGATGGGGTCCTGGGTTACGGCGTTGTCTGCTCAGGCCAGCGATATGAGCGGCTGGCTGCTGATGGGATTGCCTGGTGCGATCTATCTTGGCGGCCTGGGCAACTCATGGATCGCGATGGGGCTTTTTGCAGGAACTATTCTGAACTGGACCCTCGTATCTGCACCGCTTCGTATCTACACAGAAAAAGTCGAAGCGATCACTTTGCCCTGTTTTTTCGAAGAGCGCTTCAAGGATCCTACCGGTTTGCTGCGAACTGTTTCGGCTATAATAATATTGTTCTTCTTTACGATTTACGCCTCTTCCGGACTCGTAGCAGCAGGCAAGCTTTTTAATTCAATCTTCGACGTCAACTACCATACAGCCGTTATCATCGGCGGCGTAGTTATCATACTCTATACATTTCTGGGCGGGTTCCTTGCTGTCTGCTGGACGGACCTTTTCCAGGGTTTGCTCATGGTGATCGCGATAATTATCGTTCCAATTCTCGGGCTAAAAAGCATCGGCGGATTACAGGCCGTTGCCAACCAGATGTATCTGCGATCAATGCCGTTCAGCATTTTTGATACCGGCACCAGGATCCCGTCTCTTGCGATCATTTCGACGTTGGCATGGGGTCTCGGCTATTTCGGACAGCCGCACATACTCACCCGGTTTATGAGTGCAAAGTCAATACCAAAGCTCCGCCAGGCCAGCGCCATAGCGATCGTCTGGGTTTTCATTTCCCTGGTCGGAGCAATATTTGTCGGCACTGTTTCGATAGGCATGTTCCCGGACCTCGATAAACCACAGGCCGAAAAAGTATTTATCTTCATGATCGAATCCCTGTTTAACCCATGGGTCGGCGGAATAATGCTAGCGGCCATTATGTCTGCGATAATGTCAACGATAGACTCGCAATTGCTGGTTTCATCTTCGGCGCTGACGGAGGATTTCTATCAGAAGGTGATCAAGAAGGACGCTTCGGAAAAAGAGGTGGTATTCGTCGGCAGATTGTGCGTGATGATCATCTCTGCGATTGCCCTGGTCATGGCAATGGATGAGGACAGTTCGATACTCGGTATTGTCGCCTATGCATGGGGAGGTTTGGGTGCTGCGTTCGGCCCGGTAGTGCTGTTTGCTTTGTTCAGCAAAAAGACAACATGGTTTGCCGCACTTGCAGGCATGGTCGTCGGAACCGTCGTGCTGGTATTGTGGGAAAGACTCGGCTATGGCGATGTGATATATGAGATAATTCCCGGTTTCGCAGCCAATTGTATGCTGATCTGGGTTATAAACACTTTTTCGCCTCAGCAAAATTCACAAGTCATAAAAACATTCGAAGAGGTAAAGACCCAGTTGAAGTAATAGTTTTTTAAATAAAACAGCCTCGCCGAAGGCGAATCCACAATTCGTAATTCGTAATTACAAACGTTATTCACAATTCGTGAATAACGTTTGTAACAACCCCCCAAACCTCAAACTCCATATCCCCTTCGATCTTTTGTACGGAGTAATTCTCATTTTCCGGAACCAGCGTGATTTTTTTGCCGCGGAGGCGGATTCGTTTTACGGTAAGTTCACCGTTAAGTGCGGCGATGATGACGTTGTTATTTTTAGGCTCCAGCGACCGGTCAACGATAAGAAGATCCCCCGAGTGAATCCCGGCGCCAACCATAGAGTCGCCCGTAACCCGCACAAAGAACGTAGCAGGCGGATTCTTGATAAGATGCCGGTTAAGATCGAGTTTACCCTCTTCATAATCGGCAGCAGGCGAAGGAAACCCCGCCGACACCGTAGCCGAAAAGATAGACTGTTTACGTTTTGTAGATATGTCCGGCCGAGAAACTATTTTAGCTGTGGTATTCATATATGGTATTATAGGTAAAAATGCAGAATTGTCAACTTTATACGTTTCCCAGTCAAATTAAGCCCATTTTGTCCCAAAAACCGAAAGCAGATCACTTCCGCTGTAGCCGCAATGCAAAAAAAAATAAAAAAAGGGTTGACGTTTTAAACACAGGTTGCTATTGTGCCGTTATTGATAATGATATTCATTAGTATCAAGGGTTGCACTCGCGGGATAAACATGGAAGCAAAAGTAATATTTGACAGGTTTTTAAGCAGCAGGGGCATGCGAAGGACAGCTCCGCGCGATAAGGTTGTCAATGTCTTTTTGAAGATCGAAAAGCACATAAGCACCCAGGACCTTTACAGCATAGTGCATAGAACGCACAAAGAGATCGGTTATGCGACAGTAGCCAGAACCCTAAAGCTCCTCGACGAAGCCGGGCTTTGCAGAAAAGTCGATTTCGGAGACGGCACCGTCCGCTACGAGCATAAATACAAACACGAACACCATGACCACCTCGCCTGCACGGGCTGTGGAAAACTCATTGAGATATATAATAAAAAGCTGGAAAAGATACAGGATGAGCTGGTGAAAAAACACGGGTTCATTCAGAAATCGCACAGACTCAATATCTTCGGCCTCTGCCCGAAGTGTCAAAAGCGAAAGGCATAAGGCTCTTGATAAAATTTAAAAAGAAAAAAATTTTAGCGTTCTATTGATAATGATTATCAATATCTAATTGTAGTGTTTAATTTAATGTTTATATTTTTGTAAGGAAAGGAAAGATCATGATGATTGAAAAACAAAACCGCAACACAGGGCATGGCAGGATTGTTCGCTTTTTTGCAGTGAGTATTATACTGCTGGCAGTAACATTCGTTAGTGCTTCGGCCAGCGCCGAAACATCCACGGATGACGAGGTCAAGGCATTGCGGGAAACTGTCGAAGCGTTGATGAAAAAAGTCGAAAAACTGGAAAGCCTCCAGACCGCACAGACTGTAGAAACCCGGCAGCAAAAGGCGTCTATTGCGACTATCAGCAAAAACCTTGATGAGATCGAAAGCGCACCGCAAAACTCTTTCGGCTCTGTATTCGATAAACTCCATGTCGGCGGATATGGTGAACTGCATGCCAATTTCGGCGAAGGTAAAGACGCAGACGTCATCGATCTCCACAGACTCGTTCTGTACCTCGGTTATGATTTTGCCGACTGGATACAGTTCCATTCAGAATTCGAGATCGAACATGGTTTCGTAAACTCTGACGATGCCACCGGCGGCGAATTCGTAGTCGAGCAGGCATACTTCGATTTCCTTCTGTCGGACGCGTTAAACGTCCGTGCGGGCCGAATCCTCACCCCACTTGCGATCACCAACAAGTACCACGAACCAACTAGCTTTAACAGCGTTGAGCGGCCTTCGTTCGACAAATTTATAATCCCGTCAACATGGTCGTCGGACGGCATTGGACTCTTCGGTGCCCTCAGTGACAATGTAACATACGAAGCTTATGTAGTCGGCGGTCTCGACGGTAACGGATTCGACAAAAACGGTATACGCGGCGGCCGCATCAAAGAACGTCCAAGCCTCCACGAACCGGCATTTACCGGTCGCCTGGATTACACCGCGATCGATGAGGTTGACGAATCTTTGCGTCTTGGATTTTCCGCATACGCAGGCGGCCTCGACAATACAAACAATAGCAGCGGGCTGACAGGCGTAGACGCCGACATCCGGATTCTCTCAGCCGACTTTAACTATTCAATCTCCAAATTCGATTTCCTCGGAGCTATCGCAAAGACATCTATCGACGGAGCAAAGAACCTCGCCGGCAATGCCGTCAACAACACAGACAACGTAGCCAGCGAATCATTCGGCTGGTACATCGAAGGGGCATACCACTGGTGGCCCGAGTCATGGAAAAAAGGCAAATTTACCAAAACCGACGCGGTTGTATTCGCTCGCTATGACGACTTTGACACGCAATACGATATGCCTTCAGGTTTTGCGGCAAATCCGGCTGGCGATCGTAATGAGATCACCATCGGAACGGCGATCAGGCTTACGCCAAACTTCGTGGTAAAAGCCGACTACCAGTTCCGCGATGACAAAACATCCGACAAACTCGGCGACAAGATCAATTTTGGAATTGGTTTCAGTTTCTAAATGACTTATCATTAGCATTGCCGGCAGCACCTTTAAGCCTGTAGTTTTCGGTGCTGCCCTGCAATGTTTTTGTTTGGGTGAGATGCCCTGGTTATAAATAAAGGATTCAGATGCGATATAAGAATTTGATATTTACTGCTTTAATGTTGGTTTCTGGATTTGCTGCTTTCGGTATTATTGGCTGCAATGAAGGGAATTCTAAATCGGCTTCGAAAGTGGAGTTATTTCCGGCCGGCAGCATTGCCGTGGAAATTGCCTCGAATGAAAAGGGAGTCAGGAAAATCGTTCGCATGACGGACAGATCGCAGAAAGTGCTCGGCTACCGTGTTGAGATGCAGGTGGTCAGCCGCTCGGGACCGTTCAATATCATGGTAGCACTGGACTCCAGGGCGTGTGTATTGTACGCTAAGGTTTTGACATACCGCGGCCGGCGCGGAAGAAAGGTTCGCTCGAAAGCATTTATACGGCAGTTTGCAGGAAAATGCCCGTCCGATGCCGTGAGGGTCGGAAATGACATTGATGCCGTAACAGGGGCGACTCTATCCTCCAAGGCGATGACCGGGGGAGTGAGACGGGCAATCGAGATGGTCAAGGCACTTGGAAAAACAAATGCTCCAGAAGTATTTTAGTGCCAATTCCAATTAGAATAAGTCCGCCGATTATTTCGATTTTGGTCTCGAAAAAATGGCCGCACCTTTTACCGATGAAAAAGCCCATATAAGAAAGGCAAAAGGTTATTAATCCAATAATTATTACAGCAATGGCCAGTGAACTTGCCAGCAGAAAAGAAAACGTAACACCGACAGCAAGGGCATCTATGCTGGTAGCAACGGCCAGAACTAAAACCATTGCAGCGCTCAAGGTAACTGTTTCTTTTTGGGCCTGTTTGATCTTTAAGGATTCATAGATCATTTTTCCGCCTATCAAAGCTAATAAGATAAAAGCGATCCAATGATCAAAGTCTTTTATTATTTCTCTAAATGTCAAACCTGCAAGCCAGCCGATAATCGGCATTATCGCCTGAAAACCACCAAAAGCCAAAGCGATAATTAACGCATGCTTACTCTCTGGCTTTTTGTATGATGCCCCGGTTGCAATGGAGACAGCAAAGGCATCCATCGCCAAACCTATTGCGATAAAGATAATTGTCAGAATATTCAATTTGCTTTAATTCACTAAGAAAGGTCATGTACGTTTTATCCACTTTGAACGACTTTATATATCTTACACTTTTATATAATGATGTCCAGTAATTAGTAAGCATTGGAAATTAAAGAAACCTGGTAAAACGTTAAAAAAACCGAAGGGGCACAACTTACCAGCCCAGGGCACCGACCAGTCAACGGTATCCCTCAAAATCAACCAAACCAGCCGAAAAAACTCTACCCAAAAGACAGCACGCTATGCCCTCGTAGTGATATTTCAGGTAAACATATACTATAGCTAGTATATAACCGAATAAAATATACAAAGTTATTGTAGAAAAGTACGGGACAAATCGATAGAATAGGTTTAGTGTTGAATGAATGATTTGGACCGATTAAATGTTGATAGTAAGGCTGAAGATTATGAAAACTTTCTTGTGTTTGGTGCTTCTTGTTGGATTTGTTTTTGTCGCCGTTGCTGCCGGTAGCGGTTACGGGGGCAAAAAGGTTGCCGATTTACTTATCGATGATTTTGGCGTTGCCTCTAAAAACCCTAAGCCGCTGAAGGAATGGGAGTTTGTTACCGATAAGGTTATGAAGGGTACCTCCACCGGTAAGATGGAGATGGTCAGCCATGAGGGTCGCAACTGTTTGCGTATGACCGGAGATGTTACGCTTAAGAAGGGCGTCTTTATTAAGTCCGGTATCGACATGAAGGTTAAGAAGAAATATTTTGACGCCGCCGACCTTGACGGTGTGCTGCTGAAGGTTAAGGGCAATGGCAAGGAATATGCCGTCCACATTTACACAAAGAATACCTGGCTTCCGTGGCAGCGCTATCAGGCGAAATTTAAGACGACCAAAAAGTGGCAGGTCGTTAAGATACCTTTTTCGAGTTTTAAGCCGCTTAAGCTCAAGAAGGCTCTCGATAAGAGTAAGATAAAAAGCATGGACATCGCCGCTGTCGGTGAGAAAATGAAAGCCGATATTTATGTAGATGAGGTAAAGATGTATGACAAGGAATCAAATTACAACAAACTTACCGACAAAGAGAAATGGGTTATCCTGAAAAAGGGAACCGAAGCCCCGTTTACCGGCAAGTATGACGACCACTACAAAAAGGGTATTTATACGTGTCGGCAGTGCGGCGCTAAGCTCTACGAATCCTCGTCGAAGTTCAAGTCCTCCTGCGGTTGGCCCAGTTTCGACGATGAGATCGAGGGCGCTGTTAAACACCTGCCCGATGCAGACGGTATGCGTACCGAGATAGTTTGCGCAAACTGTGAAGGTCATTTGGGCCATGTTTTCCTGGGCGAAAAGTATACCGCAAAGAATACGCGCCATTGTGTAAACTCGATTTCAATGGAGTTTGTACCCGCCGAAAATAAGACTAATCTGCAGACAGCTATCTTTGCGTCCGGCTGTTTTTGGGGAGTGGAATACTACTTCTCGAAATTTGACGGAGTAGTCTCTGCTGCGGCCGGCTATACCGGCGGAAAAGTCAAAAACCCTACTTATGAGCAGGTTTGTACGGGCAAGACGGGCCACGCCGAAGCGGTTCGCGTAGTTTTCGACCCGTCAAAGACAACATACCTGGACCTCGCCAAACTATACTTCGAGACCCACGACTTCACCCAGCTAAACCGCCAGGGTCCGGATATCGGTACGCAGTATCGCTCGGAGATATTCTACACAGACGACGGGCAAAAGCAAGTCGCCGAGAAACTGATAAAACAGCTCAAAGCAAAAGGCTACGACGTAAAAACAGCCCTCAACAAGGCAGGAAAATTCTACGAAGCAGAAGACTACCACCAGGACTACTTTCAAAAGAAAGGCAAAACCCCAACCTGCCACATCTACAAGAAGATTTTCTAATAACAATAATTACAGTTAATACGAACCGATGCCACAATGAATATTGCCTTTAGTATTGACGACCTTACGGTTTCGCCGGCTGTAGATTCCCGCCTTCGCGGGAATGACAATATTGTATAACCGGCTCGAATTATCTGAAATTGATATAACATACTGTTAATGCAAAAATAATGATTGACAATCAATCTGGCGGGTTAAGCCAGTTTGCTGCGAGCACCGAGAAGTCTTTGAGGTTCACCACGCCATCTCTGAATATATCCGCGTAATTGCAGTAATTGTTCATTTCATCGCAGCCGGTGCTTAGCCATTGCCCGGCTAGGTTTTGCAGTTCGAAAGTGTGCATAGAGCCAATGATCCACCCGGCATAGGAGCTTATTCTCACGGCATCCAGATGGTTGGCCTTTATCGGATGCCCATCCATTGGGTTTGGGTATTGGGATATGGTTTGGGGTATTGATGTAAGGTCTGTGTGCATAAACCAGCTTTCACCGTTGAACGCAACCCCTCTGCTAAGGCCGATGACTTTCCACGCGCCGCCGGCATCAGGAAGGAACCACCCTCCGCCGGAGTCATGCTCGGCAAGAGTGCATTCATAATCTGTCGAAACAGTTGTAGAGTTTGGGTCAAATTGGCTTATGATCAACTCTGATGAAGAGCTTGCCGTCGATACAACTTTGTTTGTCCCCCATCCCCGGGCACCATTGGGCGGCGTCGGCAGGGTCGGGTAAAGCCACTGATACCCGTAAGGATGTTCAATGGTCGTTCCTCCGCCAACGTCTTCAACGACAAAGAGGGTATCTCCCCTGGCCGCACCGAATCCTCCAATAACAGCGACCTGGTTCACTTCGTTGGGATCAAAGTTGATTGAGGCGTACTCTGCAAGGTTGGCATCGTTGAGCACTGCCAGCCTTAAGTCTGCTGTCGGGTGGTTGAATATTTCGTTGATCGAATAATCGTCGCCGCCAATATTTACGATTGAATTAATTCCGTCATTTGGCTGATGAGTAGTTGTAATAATGTAGTTTGGCCCGACGGCAACGCAGGAGGCAGTATTATCCCATCTGCCCACAACGTTATTACCGGGCCTCTCTGTCCACGTCAAAAGGTTAGGTTCGTTGTCAGGATGCAGAATAATCCCCTCAGCTTCTCCGCCGAAAAGCAGCACAAGCCAGATACCCGCAAATAATATAAAAACCCTTTTCAGAGCCGTATCACTACTCATAATCAATCTTTCATCACATCAACCTTTAACACTGCACTGTACCAGATTGCGGTAGTTTTGTCAGTATAAATATATAGTAATAGAGCCGATCAGGCGGGCATGAAGACGTTTTTTTGTTTTTTTGTAAAATTCATGGATTTTTTTTTGCAATTTTTTTCATTCTCAGTAATCTTATATATAAATCAATTTAGTTTATTTTTTTAAAGGAGTAAGAATTATGTCAAGAATGTTGTCATTGAGTGTGTTAGTATTAATCTCTATTTCCATCATCGGCTGCGGTAAGTCAGACGACGATACCGTCAAAGCCGAGCCTCTGGAAAAGAAAATTATCGGTAAATGGAAAATTAATGTGGACCGGTCGGTGGAACTGTCTAAAACCAGCCCGAAGGTCAAACCCGAGAACCATGATAAACTCCCGGAAAAGATTCAAAAACGCGCAGATATGATGCAGATGGAGCTCACCGAATCTGAAATGAAAATGATATCGTCGGGTACCGATGATATGAATTATTTCGTATGGGAGCCCGTAAAAGAAACCCCCGCAGAATAAACCAAATTAGCCCCCGGACGAGTCCGGGGGTTTTTCATCGTGTGCCCGGCAGGGCACACTTACTTGGAGGTGAAAGTCCTCTATGGGCCCGGCAGCGGGAACCATTAGCCGGA
>VRUI01000077.1 GCA_019456225.1 Planctomycetota bacterium
AATTTTGCCAAAGATAAGGTAGAAATAAAACGAAAAGTTAAAGATTTATAATCATCCTGTTATCCTGTCAAAAAAGAGAGCTTAGAGTGATTAACAGGAAAAACCGTGAATGGTTAGGATCTGACTTGATTTTGCTGATAGGGTAACCACATATTAACTTTTTTTCAGGAATACTTAAATGTTACAAAGATTCTGTATATGTCTTAGTCTTTTAATCATTAGTTTCCACGCAAACGCCGGGGAGACTAAAAAAGTTGTCACGTCTGTCAAGCCAATCTCCGAACTTGTCTCGCTGACACTGCTGGAACATTGCGGTATGGACGTTGCATGGCAAAAGCGTCTTTTTGTCAAAGACGACGAGAAGATCAATCGCATGCTGATCCGTGAAAAGTACCTGTTTGTTTTCACGGACCATAATTATCTTTACTGCATCGACCGTCATAAAGGCACGATCGTCTTCAGTCTTCTCATGGCTGTCAAGGGGCTGCCCGTCGACGGACCCGGCTTTTACGAAAACACAATGTTCTTTATCGTCGGCAACAAGCTTCATATCGTAGACATGGAAGTAGGGCGGATCACCAAAACCACGTATTATAAAATGATCGGTAATGGCGTCGTCTTTCCTCCGGTTCGCAACAAAGAGTATGTTTATGTCGCCGGCTCAAACAATAGGCTTTCTGCGATGACTGTAGAAGGGGGCATCCAAAAGTTCGAGGCAGCTTCCAATGACGGCGCCTTGATAAATTCCATCGTCGCCGACGACAACTACCTGATCTTTTCTACAGAGACAGGCTTTATCATTCGTATCGAAACGGACAAGCCAAAGGGAGTATGGAGTTTCGAGGTTGGCGGCGTTGCAGCCCCGATAGTAAGAGATGACGAGTGGATTTATGTCAGTTCCCTTGACAGAAAGCTCCATAAGCTCAGTATAGAAGACGGCAAAAGCGGATGGCTCTCCAGCACACTCATCGGCGAGTCTCTTAAAGATTCAGTTCGAATCGGCAAAAAGGTTCTTTATCAGTATGCCGGCGTCAAAGGCCTGTTTGCGGTAGATAAAGACAAGGGCAAAAAACTCTGGCAGGTAAAGGAAGGTTTTGACCTGCTTTGCGAAAACGGTTCCATAGCATATACACTGGCAAAGCCTTCAAAGCTCGTGGTTATGGACAATGCAAAAGGTAAAAAACTGTACTCGGTCAATTTCGCACAGGTTTCCCTCCATGCCGCAAACACCGAAGATTCCTTGATCTATGTTGCCGATGAAAAGGGAAGGATCATGTGCATTAAACCCAATAAACAAAAGCCCTAAGCGCAAGCGCCGGGCTGGTAAACAATTGTGTTTAGATTATTAAATTAACGGGAAAACTTTTTTACAAGAAAACTTTATTACGGAGAACCGATTAAAATGGATGTTAAGATCAAAACCGCGTTAGTTAGTGTGTCGGATAAAGCCGGCGTAGTTGACTTTGCCAAAAACCTCAGCGAGATGGGCGTGACCATCATCAGTACCGGTGGTACCGCAAAACAGATTGCCGCAGCAGGAATCGATGTAGTAAGCATAGACTCGGTTACCGGCTTTCCGGAAATGATGAACGGAAGGGTTAAGACCCTCCACCCGAAGATCCACGGCGGACTGCTCGCTCTTCGCGACAATCCGGAACACGTCAAGGCTCTGACAGACCATGAGATCACACCGATAGACCTCGTTTGTGTCAACCTCTATCCTTTCGAGGCGACCATCGCCAAAGAGGGATGCACCCTGGAAGAAGCCATCGAAAACATTGACATCGGCGGGCCAAGCATGGTTCGTTCGGCGTCCAAGAACAACAGGTTTGTAACTGTTGTGACAAATCCCTGCCAGTATGACACTGTCATCGAACAGATGAAGGCCAACGACGGATGCGTCGAAGAAGCCTTCCGCAAGGACTGTGCACGGATTGCCTTTGGCCTTACTGCAAACTACGACGCGGCGATCTCAAAGTACCTCAACGAAAAGAGCGAAGTTGTGTACCCGGAACGCGTTTCTATCGCCATGACAAAAGTTAACGAGCTTCGCTACGGAGAAAACCCCCACCAGAGCGGTGCGTTCTACCAGCTAGCCGCAAACGACGAAGTAAGCGTCGGCGGCGCAAAGCAGCTTGAAGGCGGAATCCCGATCAGCTTTAACAATCTCCTCGACGTGAACGCCGCGTTCGAGTTGGTGAAAGAGTTCCAGGAACCGGCAGCGATCGTAGTCAAGCACCTCAACCCATGCGGTGCGGCTATTGACGACGATATTGCCGTCGCCTACGAAAAGGCATACCTTGGCGACGTTATCAGTGCGTTTGGCGGAATCGTTGCTTTGAATAGAAAAGTTGATGTCAAGCTTGCCACGACGATCATGGAATCATACAAAAACTTCGGTAAGGCCAATGGCGCTTTGGGCTTCTTCGCGGAAGTTATTGTTGCTCCTGAGTTTGACAAAGAAGCAGTCGAAACTATCAGAACTCTCAAAGAGTGGGGCAAACGTGTAAGGCTTATGGAAACAGGACCTATCGTCCGTGACGGTATTGACGATAACGAGTACGATGTCAGATGCATCGTCGGCGGAATGCTCCTCCAGAAACGCGATCTCATCGGCTGGGAGGAAGACCTGCTGACGTTCCCGACAAAGGTCAAACCTACGCCCGAGCAGATGGAAGACCTCAAGGTCGCATGGATCACTGCCAAGCACGTCAAGAGTAATACTATCACGCTGGTTAAGGGCAAACGCCTTGTCGGCTGCGGTGCCGGCCAGATGAACCGCATCGAATCCGGCCTGATCGCTTTCAAGAACTCAGGCGAATTGGCTAAGGGTTCGTCGATGGGCTCGGACGCGTTCTTCCCGTTCCCGGACAATGTTGTAAACGCCGCAAAAGCAGGTGTAGCATGCATCGTCCAGCCGGGCGGGTCCAAGAAGGACGACGAAGTCATCGCAGAAGCCGACAAAGCCGGTATCGCAATGGTCTTCACAGGCAAGAGACACTTTAAGCACTAAGAACCATATGAACCAACAAAAGCCCATGCGTTATGTGTGGGCTTTTTTTTGGTAGGGTGGGCCGTGCTCACGCTGTTTGGTAACAAAATGTTAAAAGGCAAAAAAATGCAGATACTAATAACAGGCGGAGCAGGTTTCATCGGCAGTCACATCGCCGAGCACTTCCAGGGCAAAGCTGACGTACGCATTCTCGACAATCTACGGACTGGTTATCTCAATAATCTTGAAGGTCTGGACGTCGAATTCATCGAAGGGACGGTCACAGACAGAGAAATCGTCAAAAGGGCGGTCGAGGGTGTCGATTATGTTTTCCATCTCGCCGCGATGATCAGTGTCCCGGAGTCCATGGAAAAACCTGTCGAATGCGTTGAGATCAATGCCTCCGGTACGCTCATCGTTTTGGAAGAATCCGCAGCCGCCGGCGTAAAGAAGCTTTGCCTCAGCAGTTCGGCTGCGATCTACGGCGATAACCCAACCGTCCCCAAGCTTGAAACAATGCTCCCCGAGCCCAAGAGCCCTTATGCCGTTACTAAGCTAGACGGCGAGTATTATTGCAAAATGTTCGCCGATGAGGGCTGGCTGGAAACTGCCTGCATGCGCTATTTCAATGTATTCGGCCCCCGTCAGGACCCGGCCAGTGCCTACGCCGCCGCGATCCCCATCTTCATCGACAAGGCCATTCGAAACCTGCCGCTAACGATTTTCGGCGACGGTGAGCAGACACGCGATTTTATTTATGTAAAAGACATAGTCGCAGCCAACGCCTATCTCGCCCAGAAAGCCGGCCTTACGGGAGTGTACAATGTAGCATATGGAAAACGCCAAACGATCAACGACATAGCCGCAAGGATCATCGAACTAACAAATTCAACGTCAAAAATAGAATACAAACCAGTCCGCCCCGGAGACGTAAAACACTCACAAGCGGCAATAGAAAAGATAACAGCAGCAGGATTTACCCCAACCTCAGATTTCGATAAGGGGTTAGAAAAAACAATACAATTCTTCGCAAATAAATAGCCTCGGCCGAAGGCCGAATCCTCAATTCGTAATTCGTAATTAGTAATTCTCAAACTGACCGAAAGGTCAGTTTGAGCTAGATGTCTTTTCCGCATTTAGGGCAAAAATTAAATCCGTCACCGGCTTCCTCTCCGCAAAACGGGCAGAACTCGCCTTCGAATCGCCTGCCCTGGCCGGTTTCGCTGCCGTCGACATCTGCAAGGCTGATTTCACTTCCGCTCCTCAGTTTAGCTCCAAGTGAAGCGACAAACGGGTCGTCTTCATCGTTATAGGGAGAGTCCATGTCGTTATCTCCAAACGATCCGCCCGACTTAATGCGGTTTTTCATTTTCAAAGCCCCCAAAATAGTCGAAACGATAGCGCATATCCCGATGATGGAGCAAAATCCCCCGGCAATGCCAAAGATAAACGGTGCTCCCATCGACATTGCCCCCACCCCGAACGCAATGCCGAAGATAACAAAGAAAATACCAAAAAAGATAGGAACAAGGATCGCCATCACCCCAAGCCCAGCTTCAGGTCTAAATTTATTCATCGCAATATTCTCCCAAAAAATCCGTGGTTAAGCAAGTATGAACGCTGATGATCAGCCGAAGACTCTTGATCCACTGCATAAAAAACCTTTCAAAAATTAACGTGACAATCATCCAAATATAACCCAATTCCAGGCAAAACTCAACAAATTTCCATATCCAAATGGCCCTTTTCCTCGCTGCCCGCTGCCCGTTGTCCGCCGCACGCAATTATTTAATATTATTCGCAAAAGGACAGTTGACATTCGGGCCGGTTTTCATTAGTATAATCCGGCAGTGGTTTTTGTTAAATAAATGTTAATTTTTGCTGCTGCAAAGGTAATCCGTGAAAGTTTTAGTCGTAATACCCGCTAGATACGGTTCAACACGTTTCCCCGCCAAAGTTGTCGCCTCAGATACGGGCAAATTCCTCGTCCAGCACACATATGAGCGGGCTTTGTGCGCAAAAAACGTAGATGACGTCCTAGTAGCCACAGACGACGACCGCGTCATGGCCGCCTGCAAGAGCTTTTCGGGCCGCTGCGTAATGACCTCAGTCGACCACCAAAGCGGAACCGACCGCATAGCCGAAGCCGTCGCCGATATCGACGCAGACATCATAGTAAACCTCCAGGCCGACGAACCGGAGATAGACCCGGCAAACATCGATTTTCTTGTTGACCTCCTCGAAGGCGACAAAGACGCGGTTATGGCAACCCTCGTCGCAGGCTTCGACAGCGGCGACCAGGTAACCGACCCAAACGTCGTAAAAGCGATCATAGACTCGGCTGGCAGGGCGATATACTTCTCACGCTCGGCAATACCATACGACCGCGACAGCGGCGGCATTGGCGATTACAAAATGTACCTGCGTCACCTGGGGATATACGCATACCGAAAAGATTTCCTCATGCAAATAACAAAGCAGCCCCAGACACCGCTGGAACTAACAGAAAAACTGGAGCAGCTAAGAGTAATAGAAAACGGATACTCAATAATAACAGGCAAAGTAAAACAGGCCTGGACAGGAATAGACACCCCCGACCAATACGCAGAGTTTGTTGAAAGACAACAGAAACCCGAAGCGCAAGCGCAGGGATAGAAAACAGCATCGCCAACGGCGATTCCAAAATTTTGATTTTTAATATTTAATTTTTGATCTAAGGTTGTATAACATGGCTGATAGCAGAGACCTACTGGCAAAGGTAAGCGACGTATCCACAGAGACCGAATATTTTTCACCGATCCCAAACGGCTATAAAAAGGGCAAATGCCGTTACGTCATCGTAATGGGCACGGTAATGAGCGGTCTCGGCAAGGGCATCTTCTCATCCTGCCTTGCCAAGCTAATGATCGACAAGGGCCTGAAGGTCGCCCCGATAAAGCTCGAAGGCTACCTCAACATCGACTCGGGCACTCTAAACCCATTCCGTCACGGCGAGGTATTCGTCCTTGACGACGGAATGGAATGCGACATGGACCTGGGCACTTACGAGCGAATGCTCAACCTGGACCTTTCCGGTGCGAACTTCGCCACCAGCGGCCAGATATACAGCTCTGTACTGAACAAGGAACGCCACGGCGATTACCTCGGCCGCGACGTCCAGATGATCCCGCACGTAACCGGCGAAGTAAAGCTAAAACTTCGCAAACTCGCCATGGACACAGACGCCGACATCGTATTCGTTGAGATCGGCGGAACCGTCGGCGACCTGGAAAACGCGTTCTATATCGAGGCAATGCGGGAAATGGCCTACGAAGAGGGCCCCGGAAGCTGCAGCTTTGTCGCCCTTACTTACATCCTCGAGCCCAAGACCCTCGGCGAGCAAAAATCAAAAGCCGCCCAGCTCGGCATCAAGCAGCTCATGCAGACCGGTATCCAGCCCGACATCATCGCATGCCGCTGCGAAAATCCCGTAAGCGAGCAGGCCCGCCAGAAGATCAGCGTTTTCAGTAACGTTCCTTTCGAGCGAGTCTTCAGCATGCACGATTCGGCGAGCATCTATACCATCCCGGCAATGCTCCGCGAAGGCGGACTCGACTTCGAGGTCCTTAGAATGCTAAAGATAGAGGACCGAATTAATCTCCGCAAGGAACGAACCGAGTGGGCCAAATGGTGCGATTTTACCGACAAGATCGGCAAGGAAAAATACGACATCACGATCGGCATCACCGGCAAATACACCTCCGTCCGCGACAGCTATGCTTCTATCTTAAACGCCCTGGAACATTCCGGGATAGCCCTCGGCTGTAAGGTAGACGTCAAATGGATAGAGACCACCGACCTTACAGACGACAACGTCGCCGCCCATCTCGATGGCGTAGACGGCATAATCGTCCCCGGCGGTTTCGGAACCCGCGGAACAGAGGGCAAGATCGCCTGTATCAAATATGCCCGCCAAAACAAGGTGCCGTATCTCGGCCTTTGCCTGGGCTTTCAGATGGCCGTAGTAGAATTCGCACGCAGCGTAGTGGGGCTGAAAAACGCAAACAGCTCAGAGATAGACCAGAAATGCGAACACGCCGTCATCGACATTTTACCCGAACAGAAAAAGATAGAGGGCCTCGGCGGAAACATGCGTCTGGGCGGCAGGGACATTGAGATCAAGAAGGGTACCCAGGCCTACAAGCTATTCGGCAAAAAAGACTCGGTAAGAAAACGCTTCCGCCACAGGTACGAGGTTGATCCCAAGTACATAGACCAGATCGAAAAAGAAGGAATGATCTTCTCCGGCAAGGCCCCGGACCAGCCCATAATGCAGGTGCTCGAAATCGGCGACCACCCATTCTTCATAGCAACCCAGTCCCATCCGGAGCTGACCTCAAGACCGCTGGCCCCGGAACCAATGTTCACAGGCCTCGTCGCCGAAGCAATGAGAAAACGAAATCCCGAAGAAAACCTACCAGACGCAATAACAGCAGCAAAAAAGGTATGTTAATTTCGTTGCGAGGGAACAATATCAAAAACCGCGATCTCCGGCCGGGCGAAAAATCTTGCTCTTGGTGCGTGGCCGCCTTCCATCCCGATGCCCCGATTAACATATAGATCCGTCTCGCCGACTTTATACAACCCGGCCTCATACTTTTTGCCAAGCTTCGATAATGTTATGATCGCCCCATAAAACGGCAGGGCGATCTGCCCGCCATGCGTATGTCCGGCAAGATACATATCTACGTTATGTTTTTGGATATCTTCGACAAGGTCGGGCGAATGATAAAGAAAGATATTGTAAGTGTCCGGCGAATTCCACCTGAGCAAAGAATTATACGACGAAGAGTCCCAGAAGTTAAGCCCATAGACAACGATTTGCTCACCGTCTTTTTCAAGCACCTTCTTTTTCCCGTTGAGAACTTCAAATCCCGTGCCTTCAAAAAGCTCTTTGTCACCGGCAACATGCGACCAATTACCCCTGATAGCCAGTTTTGCGACATTGGCTTTTAATGCAGTCATAGTGTCCTTGAATAGCCCTGTAGACTTTTTTGTATTAACCGCATCACCCGTAAAAACGATCACGTCAGGCTTAAGCGAATTAACAATTTCAACAAGTTTTTCCTCGTTACGCATTTTCATATCGCAGTGCGTATCGCTTATTTGCACGATGCGGAAGCTCGTCTTTTCCAGCTTGGCTGTTTTTATAGTAAACTGATTTACCTCAACCCAGTACGCCTCAATAAAAAAACCATAGCACACACACAGCAAACCGATCGCCGCGATAACATGCACCGCGATCGCAGGCTTAGAACGTATCGAACTCTTGCGATTGTCAGGCTTACACCGGCACCAGATAAAATCCATCACCAGGAGAAACTCAACCCCAACAACAAGAACAATCCCCCCAAACACAAAAAATATCATCATTTTTTCAATCAAAGGCATCTAAAAAAATCTCCAAAAAAAATCGTAGGGTGCGCTTCCCCGCACGCTGTTACTTGGTTATTGGTTATTCCGTGTTGGTTATTGGATATTCAATTCTTTATCGATTCAGCAGGCACCGTCAACTCATAGCTAGCCGCCCATTTATCCTTGTCGGTAATATCATCCGTAGTAATAGTCAGTTTACCCTTTAAGCTCTTATCCGGGGCGATCCAGCCGCTTAGGTAGATTATCCCTTCCGTGAGCTTTTCGCCCAGGTCCGGGTGATAGACCCGCTGGGTATATGTGCCCCTAACAATAAAAAACAGCAGGGATTCATCAGTGCCCGATTCATCGGAAAACTCCTTATCGGCAACAATATTCCCCGCATACGTCGCTATATAGCTGTATTGACGCGTTTCGTGCGTATAATCGCACTGCCATTTGCCCGAGACTGTACCATTGTCTTGAAACTTCAATTCTGCAAAGCCGCGATCGCTGTCATTCCTGGAAACCGCTGCCTTAAGCTCAAAATCGTCGCTAATGACCAGTTGAGGCGGTTCTGGCATGTCAACATGCTTATCGGCCGGCATGATCAAATGGTCCAGCCGCCAGGGCCGATCCTGCTTAACAGAAGAACCCCCTCTGCCCGGCACGGAACTCGGGAAAAAACCCTTTATCAAGGTCATATAAAGCACAAGAATGATAACCACAACAACAAGCGTCGCAAGCGCCATAAACCCCTTAGGGTGCCTTCTACGGGTGTTATTCATACTTTCTCCTTTTAATAAAATAGCCTCGGCCAAAGGCCGAAACCACAAATAATCATTTATCAATAATCAATAATCAATCTCAAACTGACCGAATGGTCAGTTTGAATGTCTTTACCATAATTTTATTCCTCTTAAGAAGCAAAATTGTACACGTAAATATGCTGTTTGGAAACAATTTTCGGCAAAAAAAAGTTATTGAAAACAATTTAAAATCCGTTTGTCGAGACGGCGAAATCTCAAAATCGAGCTATTATTCAGAAATTAAAAGCGAAAACCTGAAAGGAATCTCAAATCCCCAAAATAAAAGTCCCACAACCTCTTTCGCGGCCTCGACAATCAGGCAAAAAACCATAAACTGCCATATTGGCAGAGGTTTACAATGACATAAGTGCAGTATATATATAAAGTTACAGTTTTATGCAGCCCGATCGGCTATATGGTTTTAACAGTCAAAAACTCCGCCGGTTTGGCTGAGAAATATTGCTGGAAACGACTGATTTTGTCGGTTTCAGAGATGAAATATGGTGGATTTTGAATATTTTTTACATTTTTTAGGAAATTGGTGTTGACGCCGGCAGGCAGTTGCGATATATTCCCTCGTCTCTTAAGCGGC
The DNA here is from genome assembly GCA_019456225.1 of Planctomycetota bacterium. Lineage (GTDB taxonomy): Bacteria > Planctomycetota > Phycisphaerae > Sedimentisphaerales > Anaerohalosphaeraceae > VRUI01. The sequence goes on from VRUI01000077.1 coordinate 9,785, forward strand.
CTCATTTTGTTGCCGGCAGAGAAAAAAATGAAAAATTTTAAAGTTTTTTATTGACGGCTTTGAAAAAAACCGTATAGTGAATGGTTCGTTAGCGAGCAAGCAAAGTAGTATGTCAGCTTGGTCGCTATTTATTTTCGCTTCGGCGGAAAGCTCTTTTACAAGTTAACAATCAATACCACTTGAAGCATTGAAAATGTTCGCCGGGTTTTGGCTCACGCCCTAACCTTGGTGATATAAATTGATGTAGGGTTGGAAGTTTACTTCCGGCCAACATTAACATTTTCTTTGCGTGAGCAAGTAAAATTTAATTTTTAAAAAATGTTAATTCTTTATAATGAAGAATTCCTCCCTGATTTATCAGGGTGGAGTCAGCGATACAAATTGAAGAGTTTGATCCTGGCTCAGAACTAACGCTGGCGGCGTGGCTAAGACATGCAAGTCGAACGGAATATATGAATGAGTAATCATGATTATATTTAGTGGCGAAAGGGCGAGGAATAAATAGGTAACGTACCCCGAACATCGGAATAGCGTCTGGATGCTTGCATCCTACCGAAAGGGGCAGTAATACCGTATAATATCTTTTGACTCGAGTTAAAAGATCAAAGATTTATCGGTTTGGGAGCGGCCTATTTCCCATCAGCTTGTTGGTAAGGTAATGGCTTACCAAGGCTACGACGGGTATCGGGACTGAGAGGTTGACCCGACGCATCGGAACTGAGACACTGTCCGGACCTCCACGGAGGGCTGCAGTAACGAATATTGCACAATGGGCGCAAGCCTGATGCAGCAACGCCGCGTGTAGGATGAAGCTCCTTGGAGTGTAAACTACTGTCAGGGGTTAGAAAGTGCGCTTCGGCGCATTGATCACCCCCAGAGGAAGTCACGGCTAACTTCGTGCCAGCAGCCGCGGTAATACGAAGGTGGCGAGCGTTGTTCGGAATTATTGGGCTTAAAGAGCACGTAGGCGGATCAGAAAGTGTCTTGTGAAAACCCCCGGCTTAACCGGGGAATTGCTTGGCAAACTTCTAGGTCTTGAGTCAAGTAGGGGTACATGGAACTCTTAGTGGAGCGGTGGAATGCGTAGATATTAAGAGGAACGCCAATGGTGAAGACAGTGTACTGGGCTTGTACTGACGCTGAGGTGCGAAAGCGTGGGGAGCGAACGGGATTAGATACCCCGGTAGTCCACGCCGTAAACGATGTCTACTAGGTTGTGGGTGTTCTGACACAGTCACAGCCGAAGCAAAAGTGTTAAGTAGACCGCCTGGGGAGTACGGTCGCAAGGCTAAAACTCAAAGGAATTGACGGGGGCTCACACAAGCGGTGGAGCATGTGGATTAATTCGAAGCAACGCGCAGAACCTTACCTGGGTTTGACATGTTTGGATGCCTATCTGGAAACAGAGTCGGCTGCCTTAGGGTGAAACTTACACAGGTGCTGCATGGCTGTCGTCAGCTCGTGTCGTGAGATGTCGGGTTAAGTCCTTTAACGAGCGAAACCCTTACCGTTAGTTGCCAGCGCGTCATGGCGGGGACTCTAGCGGGACTGCCGGTGTCAAACCGGAGGAAGGCGGGGATGACGTCAAGTCCTCATGGCCTTTATGCCCAGGGCTTCACACGTGCTACAATGGCTACTACAAAGCGACGCGATACCGCGAGGTGGAGCAAATCGCAAAAAAGTGGCCCCAGTTCGGATTGTAGGCTGTCAACTCGCCTACATGAAGTTGGAATCGCTAGTAATCGCGTATCAGCTACGACGCGGTGAATGTGTTCCTGAGCCTTGTACACACCGCCCGTCAAGTGATGGAAGTCGGGAGCACCCGAAGTCGGATTGCTAACCAGTTTACTGGAGGCGTCTGCCGACGGTGAGTTCGATGACTGGCACTAAGTCGTAACAAGGTAGCCGTAGGGGAACCTGCGGCTGGATCACCTCCTTTCTAAGGGATAACTTAGAACTATTGTCGGAAGCAATTATGCTTCATAACGGCAAGAGTAAAGTCAGACATTTTCGTGTTTCTGTGGTTATTGATTGTTTTTTTGATATTAAAAGGCTCCAGTGCTTAGGCATTGGGGCCTTTTTTTTGCGCCGGACATGTTTTGTAGTTCGTGGGGGTTCAGTCCAATGCTGCCAGTACATTGCCCCAAAATAAACTCCCTCACGCAGAGGCCATAGGAAACCGCCTTGGTACCGAGTAGACATGCCCGGTGGTCTGACAGGCAGCGAATGCGGCACTCGCCTACTCGATTATTTTTGTGGTGTCAGGCTGTTTTTTGCTATTGTTGTCCAGTCTTCTTTGTTTAGGAATTCTATGAATCTTTCGAATTCTTTTTTCAACTGGCCCATTGTTGCGTTTACCGTTTCGAAGTCGTTTTCGCCTGCGGCGAGTTCCACTATCTTTATTTTTTCCGGCAGGTCGGTCGCTCCGAGAATCATTATCGCTCCTTTTAGCTTGTGAGCTGCATAGACGATGTCCTTTGCGATGCGGCTTTTTATCGCATCTATTAGTGCCTGCATTTGCTCGGGCGAATCTGCCATGATCGACTTTGCGATCCTTTTGACGACATCCTCATCGCCGCAGTATTTGATCGCCAGCTCCCAATCGACAGGCGGAACCGGATTTTCCTGCGGTGTATCGTCATTTTCCGGAGTTGAACATTCTCTGCAAATATCGTCGATCTGATCGGCTTGTTCGGTAAGCGCGGTGATACTCTTTTCGATTTGCGATATTATATGTAATTCTTCCTTCTGAGAGACCGGGGGCTTTTTCGGTATTATCATTTTGAATATCGTTCCGCCTGTCTCTTTGTTTTCGACCCATATTCGACCGCAGTGTATTTCAACGAGTTCTTTTGTAATGGCAAGTCCCAGGCCTGTTCCGTGATCGCCTTCTCCGATTTGTCTTTCAACCTGTATGAATCTGTTGAAGATCCTGCTGATGTTTGGCCCTTCGATACCCGGTCCGTTGTCTTCGACATCAATACCAATTTTGTTTTGCATGTCAGTGACGCGAATTGTCATTTTTCCGCCGCAGTCGGGTACGAATTTTGCCGCGTTTTCTATCAGTTTACCTAATATCTGTATCATCTTGAGATAGTCAGCAGTGAGTGACACGGATTTGTCGGGCAGTAAAACCTCAACTTGCATATAGTTGGAATCGATCAGCGGCTTATGCATGTCGATAGCCTCGGTTACGAGTTGCCGCATATCAATAGAATCCAGGTTAAGGTTCATCTTTCCTGCCTGGATTTTTGAAATATCCAAAAAGTCCGTTATGATTCCGGCAAGACGATCTATGGCCTTGTCGCCGATTTTCAGTTCTTTTTCAAGCTTTTCATTGATCTTGCCCGATGTCCCGGCGATAGCATTTGAGATGATGTTCTTGAAAATAGTAAGAGGGGTACGCAATTCATGGCTGATATTGATAATGAACTCATTCTTTTGCATATCGTGCTCTATGATCCGACTGTTGATCTTTTTGAGCTTTCTTTTACTGGTTTTCTTAGTCGTTACATCAGTTCCCGAACCGAGGATCCCGGTGATATTGTTATTTTTGTCTCTGATGAATTTTCTATTCCATGAAATGATCCTGTGCTCACCGGTCGCTGTTACTATTACAGTTTCAAACTTGCATGGTGCGTCTTTATTTTCGGAGATACTTCGGTTGAATTTCTCTTTAAGGGCATCTCTTTTTTCAGAGGGACAGAAGAGGTCAAACCAGTTTTTTGACAGCAACTGTTCTTCTGAGTATTCCAGTAACTTACAGCCGGCCTTATTGATCATCGTTATTGTCTGGTCGGTGTCTATAGAAACTATGATCGCACCGGCGAGGTCGAGGTAGTTACGCACGTTCTGCTTTTCGGTCTTCAACTGCTGGTATATCTCGTGCCTTTCGAGCGAATGGAGAATTGTCCTGATGAGATCTTTGCTGTTGAGGCTGCATTTCTCGACGAAAGCAGAGGCCCCATTTTTGATGGAATCAACTCCGATGGTTTCTTCCGAATGAGCGGTCAAAACGATGACAGGTACGTCCGGGAAGGTTTTATGGAACGTGTCGATCGTTTCCAGTCCGGTTGTGTCTGAAAGCCCCAGGTCAAGAAGAACGATGTCTGTGTCATGGGATTGGAGAGTATTGAAGCAATCATTCAGGTTTTCGACTGTTTCGATATTAAAACGCTTCGCTACCGGATCCTTTTCCATCATCACTTTGAAGATAGTTGTGAATCCGATGTTATCTTCAACCAGAAGTAAGTTAATTTTTTTTACACTCATTTGCATGCCTCGTCATCGTTGTGATCGAATGTGTTTTGAGCGTGTGTTTCGGAATCGTCAGTTATAGCTGCATGTTCGCACTGTTCCGAGAGTCCGTCAAACTGCGACTTGCCGTTGATGACACCATCTGCCGTCAGCGGTTGCCGGTCAATGTATTTTCCAATAACTTCAACCAGTGTATTCCTGTCTACGGGCTTTGAAATATAATCGTCGCATCCGGCCTGTATGCATTTTTCGCTGTCGCCCTTCAGAACTTTTGCGGTCAGTGCAATGATCGGAGAGGTAAGACCATTCTTACGAAGTTTTCTGGTCGCCTCGTATCCGTCCATTTCGGGCATCTCAATATCCATCAAGATCAGGTCAAAGTCTGCGTTTGATGCTTTTTCAACGGCCTGGGCTCCGGTTTCTGCAACGTCGACTTCGAATCCCAGTCGTTCAAGAAGCAGTTTCGCGAGATACATATTGGTCCTGCAATCTTCGGCGACGAGTGCTTTCCCGGCGAAAATGTTTTTCGGGTCGTCTTCATATTTTTCGGCGGTAACTTCGCATGCAATTTCGTATTTGTCAATATGCGGCTGTAATTGGATATCCATGTTGACGGGAAGAATAAGTGTAAATACCGATCCGGCCTGCGGTTTGCTCTTAAGCAGAAGCTTGCCGCCGAGCAACTCGGCTAACTGTTTAGTTATTGTCAGGCCAAGTCCTGTGCCTCCGTATTTTCTGGAAGTACTGCTTTCGGCTTGTGAAAAGGAATTAAATATTTCCTCCTGCCTGTCGACTTCAATTCCGATGCCGGTGTCCTCTACATCAAATACTATGCAGTCAACCCCGTCGACTTTTTTAATTGAAACATTTATATAGACGTGCCCGTCTTGAGTGAACTTGATCGCATTATTTGTCAGGTTAATTAGGCACTGCCGTGTTCTGAATGGGTCGGTCCGTATTACCGAAGGCAACTCTCCGCATTGAAGCACTTTGAAATCCAGGTTTTTTTCGAGAGCTGACGGAAGCATGATAGATTCGATTCCCGTAAGCAGTTGCGAAACAGAACAATCGATGATCTCGGTGGTGAGTTTGCCGCATTCGATTTTCGAAAAATCAAGAATGTCGTTTATGAGATTTAGAAGGTTCCCGCCGCTTGTGCGTATAATGTTGACGTACTCCTTTTGAGTTTCTGTAAGATCTTCATCGGCGAGAATGTCGCTAAAACCGATGATCGCATTCATAGGAGTTCGGATTTCATGGCTCATATTTGCAAGAAATTCGCTTTTCTTCTTGTTTGCGTTTCTTGCTTTCTCTGTTTTTAAATTGGCATGTGTATGGGCTTTCTGGAGTTTGTCGATCTGGCAGGATTGGCCCGATCTTGTTTTACATTCTTTGCCAAGCCGGTAGAGCAGGTAAACGAGACTGGAAGTTACAGTAAGGGCGACAGTTAATGCAAAGAGCGGTTTATGAAGGTATTTAGTCAGATAGAATACCGTAGGTGACAGTACGAGCAAATTGACGGTAATGACGGCAGCGGAAACTGAAGCCTTTTGGTGGTGGTTCGGCCGCCCGGCATCACTCTGGTCGTTGACCGTATTCATCTTTATGTTTGAATGTTTATTTGGCATAGTAATGTCAGTTTATAATCTCGGTTCTATTAGCTTTTTATCGGTGAAGTGTTTAACTGACTTGCCGAGATTAACATTATTTAGTATAGGATTAGAGCAGGAGTCGATACGGAAAGAGAAGGTTTGATATTATGGGTCTATTTGTCATTTTGGATTTAATATGTTCTCTGCCTGATTTGTTATGGGACCAGCGGGAAGCAATTAGTGATTAGTCCGCCTTTGGCCGATTTAGCTTCGGTCAACAGCAATTTCTCTATATCAAAGGCTTTTTAGCAGATTTGAAAGAAAATGGTTATGTGCGGCGAGGAATAACCCGACGATTATACATGTAAATTGCTCGTAAAAGCGTGATTTTGCAGTAAGTTTTAAGGTTCAACTCCAATAAAGTTGGTAGAAATCTTATATTGATAGGCACAAAGAAAGGCATAAAGGCACATTTTGTT
>VRUI01000078.1 GCA_019456225.1 Planctomycetota bacterium
ACTCAAAATATTTCGCATTAAAAGTAAAACAGGCCTTCGCAGCCTGATAAATTAACCAACTTTTTGGGAGTTGAACCAGAAAAAAAGATTAAAATATTACCACAGAGATAAACGGAGAGGGCGCCGAGGGCCACAGAGGTAAAAGGCAAAAGAAGTAAAAGATAAGAGGTGTTTTTACAGGATTTAAGGATGAAAGTTTTTTGCTTTTATTTTGGTATATTTGTTTTGAATGTAAAGACAAGAGATAGGCAGTGGGTAGTGGGTAGTGGGTAGTGAAGGGATTTTGAATTGCTAGTTTGCGTTTATGAGTTGAATCCGCAAAAGATTAGAATATTAGCACAGAGTAAAATATTTTAGATTTTTTGAGTCACGAATGGCATGAAGTTTTGTTTTTAGATATTATTTAAGGAATGAGTGATGAAGTATTTTGACAGTTCGATGGGAAGATTTATTTTATCAGTGTTTGCTGTAATTTCTTCTGGTAATGTTTTGGCGGCTGGGGAGGCGGCTGTTAGTGAGAAGAAACTTTATTTGCCTGAGAAGATATGGATGGTTGCTGAGGGTAATGACTATGATAAGGAGGAGAGTGATTATTGTTACAAGCGTATGGTTGAGGGTGCTAATGTTGCGATTTTCTGGCATAAGGAGTATGGCGATGACCCTATGGCCAATAAGAATGAGAACAAGCGTTTTGATGTTAACTTTATGCTTAAAGAGGGCGAGAGGGCCTATGACTGTTTTGTAAATGATCTAAAGCTTGTCGAGAAGGGCAAATCGATCAGTGATAAGTATAAGCTGCTTGTTTTTGTTTATGGCGGTGATGGCGGGTCGGCTTATGGGGGCGGAGCAGCGAATGAAGTTGGGGTTTTCTGGACGCCTGCTACGCGAGTTAATAAGACGCCATACGGTGTTTTGGGTCATGAGATGGGGCATAGTTTTCAATTTTTAAGTCGTATCGACAGCGGTATCGGGGCGAATGGTTCTATCAATGAGATGTCTGCGCAGTATGTGCTTTGGCAGGTTTATCCGGAGTGGATGACTTTTGAGAATTATCATCTGATTGCTTTTATGAAGAAGACTCATTATGCGTTTTTGCATAAGACGAATATGTATCATTCACCTTATGTGCTGGAGTATTGGGCGAGTAAGCATGGGGCGGATTTTTATGGTAAGCTCAACCGGGAGACTAAAAAGGGTGAGGATCCGGTGATGACTTATAAGCGGCTGAATGAGTTGTCGCAGGAGCAGTTTAATGATGAGATGTTTGATGCTTGTCGGCGGTTTATTACGTGGGATTTGAAGCGGGTGGAGAAGGTTGCAAAGCCTTATGCTAATAAGCATAAGAGTAAGCTTAAAGATGTCGGTGATGACTGGTATCGTGTGCCTGCGTCGAATTGTCCGCAGAATTATGGTTATAATGGGGTCAAGCTTGAGGTGCCTGCGGCGGGTACGGAAGTTGTTGTGGAGTTTAAGGGGGTCGCGGGTGCAGAGGGCTATAGTGCTGTTAAGGTTGACAAGGCTGGGTGGCGGTATGGGTTTGTCGCTTCTTTGAAAGACGGCAAGCGGGTTTATGGTGATGTTTGTAAGGACGGGCAAGGTAAGGCATCTTTTACTGTGCCTGGGGATACGGAATATTTGTGGCTGGTGGTTATGGGGGCGCCGACGGAGCATTGGGAGACTGTTTTGCGATGGAACGATAAGAAGGGCGAAAACCCGGATGCGCAGTGGCCTTACAAGATTAAATTGACCGGCACGGCGATTGATGAGTCGGTGACCAAATGATTTAATTAGGAGTTTTGCCTGGCCAGTGCCATGTTTTTAGGTTGTTGCTCCATGCTATGGCTATTGAGGCGTGGCTGTCGAAATGTTTTGATTCGGTTTCGGGGCCGCTGCCGTGGAAGAACATTATGTATTTGCCGATGCGTGGGTCTTTTGTCAGGTCGAGCACGAATCCTGCGGTGAGTCTCGAAGGGACTCGAACCCTTTGTAGTAGTCAAGCGACCGTAGGACACCTCAAAAACAGGCGTATTTCACTAAAAACAAGGATTTACATTTTGGTGCTACAGCTGGCATTTTCTCGCCTTACAATGCTATAATACCATGGATAATTGGCAATTTCCTTCATTCTATTAACCTTTTGGCACTGATTATGACAAATAACATCGACCCAATAGTGTTCGGAACCCTTTTTGTATCTGCTTTTCTTTTTTAAATTTCTTTCAAAAAATCACATTTTAGACTTGCGCGATCCATAACTCTTGATAGAATTGCTATTATGACTATAAGACGCAAGGAAATCAAGGATAGTGACCTTAAAGGGTTTAAATATTTCAAGGCAATCTCAAAAATGCTGGAAAAGCTTCATAAAGCTATTTTATTAGTTGATTTTACGTTTTTCTTTAACCGTTTTGCGTCCCAAAACAGCTCCAGATATCCCAAAACCTCGGCAAACCGCGAAATCAGCTTTAAAACAGAATAATAGCGGGACTATTCGTAAGATAGTTAAACGCAAATTCACTGGCCTATAAAGCGTAATTTGTTAACATAGACAAAATCTTTAATGATCAAATTAAATTTAAACGGCTGATGGCTGCCAAGATAATAACTTCAAATAGAACAAAGGACAAAACATGAAAAACACAACCGCACAACGCATTCTCTTTTCGCTCACACTTGCAACGATCATGCTTGTTGCCACATGTTCGGCCGCACCCGAAGCAATCACAGGCATACCTTCAACTTCTGCCAAAATCGCCCCTGCCGTCGAGCTTAAGGTTCAGCCATTCGACCTCACACAGGTCCGCATACTCGACGGCCCTTTCAAAGACGCAATGCAGCTAAACATAAAATACCTACACGACCTCGACCCCGACCGCCTGCTCCACACATTCCGCATAAACGCGTCCCTGCCAACAAACGCAGAACCACTCGGCGGCTGGGAACGCCCTGATTGCGAACTCCGCGGCCACTGCACAGGACACTTCCTCTCAGGATGCGCCCTGGCATTCGCACAAAGCGATGACGCAAAGCTAAAAGCAAAAGCCAATTACGTCGTCGCAGAACTCGCCAAATGCCAAAAAGCTCTCGGCAACACCGGCTACCTAAGCGCATACCCCGAAGAACAGATCGACCGCGTAGAAGCAAAAGATCGTGTCTGGGCACCATACTACACGCTACACAAAATAATCGCAGGCCTCGTAGACATGTACATGTACTGCGACAACGATCAAGCACTTCATGTCGCCGAAAACATGGCCAAATGGTCGCACTCGCGCATGGCCAAATTCACCGACCAACAGCGTCAGCAGATCCTAGACGCCACCGAACAAGGCGGCATGAACGACATCCTCCGAAAACTCTACGTCCTCACTGGAAACAAATCATACCTCGCCACTGCTGACCTCTTCGACCAGGCCTCATACAACGACCCCCTCGCCCAGCACAAAGACAACCTCACCGGCCAGCACGCAAATTCTTTCATCCCGAACATCGTAGGCACCGCCGCCAAATATGAAATCACCGGCGATCAGAAACAACGCGACATCGTATCATTCTTCTTCGACCGCGTCACACAGCAAAGAATGTACGCCACCGGCGGCACAAGCGACCACGAACATTTCCCCCAAGCAGGCAAACTCGCAAAAGCGGTCAGCTCCAACAGCCACGAATCCTGCTGCACATACAACATGCTAAAACTAACAGAGCACCTGTTCCGCTGGAACCCATCTGCCCGCTACGCCGACTATTACGAAAGAGCCCTCTACAACGCAATCCTCCCGACAATCGACCCCGACACCGGCATGACAATGTACTACGTCGCAATGCAGTCCGGCCTCTTCAAAACCTTCGGCTGCGAAACAAATTGCTTCTGGTGCTGCACCGGCTCAGGCATGGAAAACCACGTAAAATACAGCACAGGCATCTACTACCACGACGACCAAAGCCTCTACGTAAACCTATTCATAGCTTCAAAATTAAACTGGGCTGACAAGCACCTGACCCTCACACAAAACACGAACTTCCCCGAAGAACAAGCCACAACGCTGACCCTGGCCCTCAAAAAAACCACCCCCTTGAAGATCCGCATCCGCCTGCCCTACTGGGCAAAAGACGGCGTAACAGCAAAAGTCAACGGCCAGCCCCAGACCGCCCCCGTAGTACAAAACGGCTACATGGTCCTCGACCGAAAATGGAATAACGGCGACAAAATAAAAATCGAAATGCCAATGAGCCTCCACACCCACGCCATGAACGACAACCCCGACAAGATCGCCGTCATGTACGGCCCCATCGTCTTAACAGGCAAACTCGGCACCGAGGGCCTGAACAAAAAAACAATCTACAAACACTACGGCCCAAGAGGCGTCCCCGTCGAAGTCCCCGCCATCGTCACAGAACACGACAACCCGCAGGCATGGATAAAACCTATCGACACAAAGTCCCTGACTTTCAAAACAAATAACGCCGCAAAACCAAACGACGTAACACTCGTACCCTTCTACAAACTCTTCCACGAAAGATACGCCATCTACTGGAAAAAACAAACACCGCAACAATGGGCCCAGCACTTACAGCAAGTCAAAGAAAAAGAGGAAACCGAAAAAGCACGCCAGGCTACTCTTATAGATGAAGTCAAAATCGCCGACAAAACATCAGAAGCAAAACACAACCTTCAAGGCAAAGGCTATCTCCAGGGCAAATACATGGAACGAAACTGGATACACGCACAAAACCCAAGCTGGTTTAGCTACGACCTCAAAGTCGACCCCGCCAGCCCATGCAAACTCTCCGTAACATACTGGGGAGCAGACAGCGGCGACAAAACTTTCGACATCCTCGTAAACAACAAAAAGATCGCAACCCAAACACTCGACAGCCTAAGCCCCGGCCACTTCATAGACATCTACTACGACATCCCAGTTAATCTCACAAAAGGCAAAAAAACCATCACCGTAAAATTCAACCCACACGACGACAACATAGCAGGCGGAATCTTCGGAATAGCAACAATGAAAAAATAATCCAAAGCGTGTCAACCCTTACATGGGTAACACATTTATATGTCTATTTCCTTTGTTCCGGGGCTAGTACTTTGTCCGTGGAATAATTCAGGATATTTGGTTTTTGTGCCGATAATGATTATAGCGAATTATAACTGATCTGCCCCATTTCTTTAGTCCAGTTTGTAGTTGTCAAGCGATCGTAGGACACCCCAGATCACATGCACATCTCTTTTAAAAATAAGCACTTATAACTCACTAAGACAAACTGGCGAATTCTGCTTTAAAATGCTATAATGCTCTTCTGGATTCGTATTTTTCATCATTTTATTAAGCTACAAGTGTGGATTATGACAACAAATCTCGATATTGTCAATGCCGCGGTTAGCCTGATCATTAAAGCCGCCCTTCTCGCGGCCAGATTCTCCGGAAGAGCCCGCAAGCAGCTCTCCTTCGGTACCGCCCAGGAGATCATCGACCAGGTTGTACGCAACATTGAGGCAACGGAAGGACGAATCATGATTGGCTCAAGCACAGAGATCAACAACGAGGTTCCGCTGAAGAACTACCTGGCCCTTCATGAGGCCGTGCTGGGCTACAGGTATTGAAGGTTGATGATCTGCGTACCCCTGTCGGAATATTCGGTGACAAAGCCGTTGCTTTAATTGGAAACAGGACTATAATATTAATGAGAACTCGACTTTAGTTGCACCTGACAGTTGAATTAATCTATTTAGGAAAAGGTTATGAATCAAAGAATTTTGATAGTTGTTATGTTTCTATTATCTATGATGGCAGGTTTATGCGCAGGGTCATCCGGTTCAGATAACGATTTTTTGAACTGGAATGCTCTACCGGATTTGCCGGACTCTGTTGGAGTGGCTGGACCATTCGTCGGGATAAGTGATGACGCTTTAATTGTGGCAGGTGGTGCAAATTTCCCCGATTCGCCGCCGTGGCAAGGCGGTCAAAAGATATGGTACGATGAGATTTATGTCCTTGAAAAGAATACCGGCGGGAATTATCAATGGCTGATAGATAATAATTTCAAGCTGCCTCGGCCATTAGCATATGGAGTCAGCATCAATACTCAGGACGGAATAGTCTGTATCGGCGGATGTGACAGTCAGATATGCTATGAAGATGTGTTTTTGATAAAATGGAATTCAGGGCTTAAAAAAATAGAAATCGAATCGCTGCCTTCTTTGCCCGACAAGCTTGCGTTTATGTCGGGCGGTCAAGTCGGTAATGTTATATATATTACCGGCGGACAGCAGACGATGAAGGATGCAAAGGCGACGAAAATTTTCTGGGCACTGGATCTATCGAAAAAAGGCAGCGGTAAAAATTTCAAATGGGATAAATTGGACCCCTGGCCCGGGGCTTCGAGGATACTGCCGCTAACCGCCACACAGAGCGACGGGACTTATGATTGCTTTTATATGTTCAGCGGCAGAAACATCGCAAGTTCAAAAGATACCGAGTTATTGACGGATTCTTATTGCTATAATCCAGTCGAAAAAAGCTGGAAAACGCTCACCGATATTACTGTCGATGATAAAAAACGCTGTGTTATGGCAGGGACCGCGATAGCGTCCGGGGCAAATCATATATTGTTTTTTGGCGGTGCCGACGGCAAGCTGTTTCTTGAATTGGAACAACTCCAAAGAGACACTGAGCAAACCGCAAACAAAGCTAAAGCAGAAACGGCAAAGAAAGAACTTTTACAATTACTCAACAATCATCCGGGATTCAGTAATGATATCCTTTCCTATCATACGATTACAGATACGTGGGCAAAAGCCGGTAAACTTCCAACAACATCGCATGTTACCACAACGGCTGTTAAATGGGACGGTAGTTTCGTAATACCGACAGGTGAGATTCGGCCTGGGACCAGGACGCCGAAAATCTGGAAGGGGCAGCCAATAACCGAAAGGTCATTCGGAGTTATTAATTATTCGATTCTGGGGATATATCTTTTGACACTGGTAGGGATGGGTGTTTATTTTTCCAGACGTGAGAGGACGACGGACGATTTTTTCAAAGCAGGCGGTAGGATACCATGGTGGGCAGCGGGGTTGAGTATTTTTGGGACGCAGCTAAGTGCCACTACGTTTATGGCGATACCAGCCAAGGCATTTGCTACGGACTGGCGGTATTTTATATTGAATATGACTATCATCATGGTGGCGCCGTTTATCGTTTTTATGTTTCTGCCATTTTTCCGCAGGCTAAATGTTACCAGCGCCTACGAGTACCTGGAGAAACGATTTAACCTGGCCTCACGACTGATCGGCTGTTTAATGTTTATCGCACTTCAAATGGGCAGGATCGGCATAGTCCTGCTTTTGCCGGCAATTGCGCTATCGGTTGTTACGGGAATTAACATCAGTCTTTGCATTGTTGTAATGGGAACTCTTAGCATTTTATACACTGTTCTCGGCGGTATCGAAGCGGTGATCTGGACCGATGTTTTGCAGGTGATAGTATTACTGGGCGGTGCGGCTTTGTGCATTGTGATAGTTCTCTTTAATATTGCCGGAGGCTTTTTCGGTGCCATTGATATAGCCGCTTCTTATAATAAAATGCATACGTTTGATTTTGCGTTTGATTTTACCTCGCCGACTTTATGGGTGGTATTGCTTGGCGGTTTGGCGGCAAACTTTATCAGTTACGGCAGCGATCAGGCGGTGATCCAGCGATACCTGACCACTAAAGACGAAAAGGCAGCAGCGAAAGCGATATGGACCAACGGAATTCTCTGTATACCGGCGTCACTTTTGTTTTTCGGTATGGGGACGGCACTGTTTGTGTTTTACAAAACGCATCCGGCGCAGATGAATCCGACAATAAGTAATGCCGACGCGATTTTCCCGTGGTACATTGTTACGCAACTGCCTGACGGCGTTGCCGGAGTGTTGATCGCCGCGGTTTTTGCAGCGGCGATGTCAAGCCTTGACAGCAGCATGAATTCGGTGGCTACGGCAATTACAACCGATTTCTACCGAAGGTTTAATCCCGATGCCGCTGACCATACGTGTTTAAAGCTGGCCCGCTGGATTACGATCATCGTTGGTATTGCGGGAACTGCTTTTGCTTTAATGATGGCCGGTTGGGAGATTAAATCACTGTGGGATCAGCTTGCCGGTTTCATAGGCTTATTTGCAGGCGGACTGGGCGGACTGTTTTTGTTGGGAATCTTATCCCGCAGGGCAACCGGTACAGGGGCGGTCATCGGGCTTGTAGCAAGCGGGCTGGTGCAGTTCATCGTCAAACAGTATACGCCTATCCACGTGCTGCTATATGCCTTTACAGGAATGGCCTCGTGCATCATCATCGGATATATCAGCAGTTTGATCATACCGGCTAAGAAAAAATCACTCGATGGATTGACACTTTCAACTTTAAACAAAAAGGCGTTGAAATGAGCAGTGTTACTTCAAAGGATAGAGTATTAGCTGCAATTAATCTGCAAGAGTCGGACAGAGTTCCAATGGACTTTAGCGCTAACAAAGCAACTCTTGAAAGGCTTATGAAGGATATTGATTGCCCCGATCTTTTTGGCCTTATCAAAACCCTTGGCGCAGACATTGTTGATCTGCGAGGCGTTGTCGATCCTGTTTATAAAGGGCCTGTGCCAGAGAAAAGGGAACTTGCAAATGGTGTTTCAGAAAACTTTTGGGGCTGGCGAACCAAAATTGAGCAAACCGCTACAGGGCCGGAAGAGATGTTTTGCGAGTTTATTCTTGCAAATAAAACACACCAGGAAATCCAGCAGCATTTATGGCCGCAGGTTGACTGGTTTGATTTTTCTGATTTCGGTCAAAGACTTGAAAAATGGCAGGATCTTGCTGTTATGGCATCAGGTCCAAGTGTATGGCAGCATCCGAGTTTCTTAAGGGGCCTGGATAATCTTATGGCTGACCTCATGCTGGCTCCTGATACTGCCGAGTTTCTTATGGATAAGTTTACCGATTTTTATGTTGCTTACTTCGACAAAATGTTTTCGCAAGTCCCCGGCAAAATTGATGTACTGCGTATCGCCGATGATATTGGTATGCAGGACAGGCTTATAATGAGCCGTCAGATGATTTTGCAATTCATAATCCCGAGAGTCAAAAAAATTGTAGATATGGCTCATTCTCACGGCGTTAAGGTAATGTTACATTCGTGCGGATCCATTTTCGAAATTATCGACGACATTATCGAAGCCGGGGTCGACATCCTTGATCCGTTACAGGTCACTGCCAAAGGCATGGACCCGAAAGACATAAAAGAAAGTTTCGGAAGCAGAATTTGCCTTCACGGTGCAATTGATACGCAATTTCTACTGCCGAAAGGCACTGCCGAAGATGTTTCAAAAACGGTCAAAGAAATGATTGACATATTAGGCAAAGGCGGCGGCTATATCCTCTCACCAAGCCACGTACTTCAAACAGATGTGCCGACAGCAAATGTATTAGCTCTCTATGAAACCGGATTAAAAAAAAGGTAACCGTTCACAGAGTTTTTTTTGACAGGATTACAGGATCAAAAAGCAAAAGATGGTTAAAAGCAAAAGCTAAAAGCAGTTTAACCATTTATCCAAGATTTATAATCATCCTGTTATCCTGTCGGAAAAGAGAGCTAAGAGTGATTAACAGGAAAAAAGCGTGAATGGTTACAAAAAAAGGAATTGAAAATGGAAAAACTAGATCATTCTGATTTACTCAAATTGAAAAGATGGAACACGCCGACGATCTATAATGGCTGGGAGCAGGTAACCTCTCATGACCATTGCAAGGAAGGTTTCAACCTTGAACCATGCACAGACTACATGCCGCAGATCGGACCGATGGCAGGGTACGCCGTTACGGTCAAAATTCAGCCCGGCAATCCTGAACATATAGAAGCTAACCCAAATGCCTGGAGCGAATACAGAAAATATCTTGCTTCGATCGATGGTCCAAAAATCGTCGTGGTACAGGATATGGATAAACCTCGCTGTTTCGGATCGTTTTGGGGTGAAGTAAATTCTAATATACACAAGGCTCTCGGCTGTGTCGGAACAATTACAGATGGCGCCATACGTGACGTCGACGAAATGACAAACGCCGGTTTTAAAGCAATAGCAAGGCAAACATGCGTAAGTCACGCTGCCGTTTATCCGGTTAAATGGGATTGTCCTGTCGAAGTCTTCGGCAGAAAAATCCAGCCCGGCCAGCTCATCCATGCCGACAAACATGGGTTTCTGGCTATTCCCGACGAAGACCAGCAGGGACTTCTCGAAGCTTCCGTTTTCATGGATTCTAATGAATGCGAAACTACGATCGCCGCAGCAAGAAACACAAGCGGAATGTCAAAAGAAGAAATACTGAAAACATTGGACCAGGCTTGCGCGAAGTTTGGAGATAATGTAAAAGAAAAATTCGGCGGCCGGGGAGAGTGGTAGCCCAGGATATTGATTTAAGGAATATGAGATGAAAATTGTAGTCACAGACGGATTTACGCTTAACCCCGGCGATCTTAGCTGGAATCAGTTGCAGGCCCTTGCCGATTGCGATATTTACGAAAGAAGCACTTACCGGGAAAATCTCCAGCGATGTGCAGATGCCGATATTGCCATAACCAATAAAGTTCTCTTCGATAAGGGGACCATAGATGCTTTACCGAAACTGAAATGTATAGCTGTTACCGCGACAGGTTATAATGTAATAGATACCGATGCCGCAAAGCAACGAGGTATTGTAGTATGCAATGTCCCGACATACGGAACAGATTCTGTTGCCCAGATGACATTTGCTTTATTGCTCGAATTGACACTAAACGTTGGCGACCACTCAAAAACCGTCCATGAAGGCAAGTGGTCCCGATCTGATAATTTCTGCTACTGGGATCATCCGCTCATAGAGCTGGCAGGTTTAACGATGGGTATCGTAGGTTACGGCAGGATCGGCCAAGCTGTCGCGAAAATTGCCGCCGCCTTCGGGATGAAGGTACTTGCCTGCGATGTGATCAAACCGGAATCACTCGGTGGAAATATTGAATTTGCTGATATAGATACGGTTTTTGCAAACAGTGATGTTATCAGTCTTCACTGTCCCCTGACCAGTGACAATACCGGTTTTGTAAACACAAAGCGTCTTGAGATGATGAAACCGTCAGCATTTCTAATTAACACAAGCCGCGGCCCTTTGATAAATGAAACAGATCTGGTGAAAGCCTTAAATTCAAACAAAATAGCTGGTGCCGCCCTGGATGTCCTCTCGACGGAACCGCCAAAATCGGATAATCCATTACTTACCGCTAACAATTGCTTCATTACTCCCCATATAGCATGGGCAACTAGATCGGCAAGACAAAGATTAATGTCTGTAACAATATCGAATATAAAAGCCTTCATAAACGGTTCACCGGAAAATATCGTACCTTAAAAGTTAAAGATCAATGAAAATAATAGTAGCACCAGATTCATTCAAAGGGTCAATGTCTGCAAGCCAGGTCAGCATGATCATTGCTGATGAGATATTGAAATATGACCGCAGAATTGAAGTTATTGCAAGACCCATGGCTGACGGCGGAGAAGGTACAGCCGAGGCTTTACTTAACGCAAGGCCAGGAACGTGGATTACAAAAGAGGTAACCGGACCTATCTCTGACATGAAAGTAAAAGCTGCTTTTGCATGGTTCGGCAGCGACAAAGAAGCAGTAGTTGAAATGGCCAAAGCAAGCGGAATCGAACTTCTTTGCCGCGATCAATTAAATCCGCTCAATACTACAACATATGGCACCGGTCAGCTTATTAAGGCCGCGGCCCAACACGGTGCTGAAAAGATATATTTAGCTGTAGGAGGCAGTGCAACGGTCGATGGCGGCGTTGGTGCGGCTTCGGCGTTAGGGTGGAAATTTTTGGATGACCATGGCGATATTGTCCCGCTTGGAGGCGGTAATTTGGGGGCAATAAGTAAAATTCTTAAACCTGATAACTTGAGTATTCCGCAAATTACAGTTCTATCTGATGTAAGCAATCCTTTGTGCGGTTCCGCAGGCGCTGCTCGTGTTTTTGCCCCGCAAAAAGGTGCGACAACTGAAATGGTAACGCTCCTTGAAAACAACTTATCTCATCTGGCATCATTAGCCAAAAGCCAGATCAATAAGGACATCGCCGATTTACCCGGCGCAGGAGCAGCAGGCGGCCTCGCAGCTGGAGCTGTTGCTTTTTTCAATGCTCAGATAGTCCCCGGCATTGACCACATTATTCAAGAATGCGATTTAGCTCAAGCTGCTATAGAAGCCGATTGGATCATCACCGGAGAGGGCTGTTTTGATGAGCAGTCACTAATGGGCAAAGTTACAACAGGAATTATCAAAGTCGCAAAAGCTACAAAAACCAAAGTCGCCGTCATCGCAGGCCAAATAAACATCCAAAAAGATCAATATAAAAAAACAGGAATTTATACAGCCATTTCCTGTAGAGAAAAGGACATGTCCGTGGATATCGCCATGAAAAACTCTAAAGAATTGCTTCAAAGAGCTGTTCGTAAATTTATTGACAGCAATCTTGGTTGAAGGGACTCGAACCCTTCGGGCACGCAAAGCATCAATTCCCCCAAGGCAGGGATTTTGCGGGACATTATAAACATTGCTAATTAGATCGTTTCACAGTTTACATAGCGGCGTAAGGTACAAATATTCATAGCTCTAACCTTTTTTACTTGTGAAGGCTTCAAAAAATTAAGCAGTCCTCTGATAGCTCTTTAATAAACCGCCAAGAAACTCTTTCCTGATAACATTTCTGGCTGTAACTTTCGTTGGCACGCAACCGCCCTGCCGTTTAGCAGCCAAGTTATACTTAGATGGAATTTCATTGTCAATTCCCTGATGTGGCCGGTGTTCATTGAAAAAACTTGTATAGCAATTAATCACATACTGCAACCGATTTAAACCAAAGATTAGTAAGTGACTTAAGCACTCATTTTTGCAATTCAAAACGTAGCGTTCAGCATGAGCATTCGCGTTAGGTGCTCCAAAAGGAGTTTTAACTGTGTCGACGCCGGAAGATTTCAAAATTGCATCCATACATTCAGGATACAACTGATCATTGTCACGAAGAAAGAATCGTGGTTCAATACCGTGATCTTCACATTCCCAAAGGACATGGCGTGTTTGTTGTTTAAGCCATTGATTCGTTGGTGAAAAAGTTGCCCTTGCTAATATCACTTTTCGGGTTTGTAAATGAATCACAAAGAAAACATAAGCTGTAGTCAGGCCTCTAAAAGTCCAAACTTCCTTCTGGAACATATCAGCGCACAAAAATACAGGTGCATGTCTGGCCAAAAACTCTCGCCACGATGGCCCTTCTCGTTCAGGAGAAGGCGGCAAACCATTTCGCCTTAAGATATTGGCAACACTGGTTTTAGAGATCGCAATTTCCAGTTTTTTCAATTCACCTTGAATTCGTTTATAGCCCCACTCATTTTCACGAGCCATCCGGCAGACAATTTGTTCAACATCCAAAGAAATCCGAGGTCGACCAGGATTGTTTTTTCTTCGATCTGAGTAGTCCCACTTCCGCTTTTCAAGTTGTCTCTGCCACGCCAGAATAGTTTTGGGCTTAACAATCGTAACAAATTGCTCCATCATCTCTCTGCCCATTGCCATAGCAGATTCAACCAAAGTCCGCCGTTCATCATCTGTAAAACTGATCCGTTTCTTGATCTTGGATTTAAGAATCTTGTTCTCCCTGCGGAAATATTCGTTCTGGAGTGTCAATTCACGGCATAATAACCGAGTGATCGTAGCAATGATCGGTATACTTAACCATTTGTTGGCATGCTTTTGATTCGATGCATTTCCCATGAGACAATTGTATCATAACTTCTTGATTTCTCAAGGATTATCTGTTATAGTGTCAGCATAATTCAGGGTGGCTATATATATTTGTACCCCACGCCGTAAGCCTCAGTTGAAGCATTCAGTGTTTCAGCTGTCTCTCCGGCATTCAATCCAAGAAAACCATGCCATATCGTACCTGAAACACCCTGGGTAAGGTAATCGTGCGCTTGGCTGAAATCGTCGGTGACTGTTGTGGAATAACAGAAACCGGTTAATGTCAAAGTGACAACCGTTACTAATAAGAGTATCCTATTCATCTTATAACGCCTCAAGTTAAACAATATTTGCTTTCGTCATAAATCCGTATACAAACATAAGCAGCATCATTTTTTGCTACAATTGCATAGAACTATCGATCGCTCAATAAGTTTTGCCTATTTTTAGTTGTCAAATCTCACTATCCGACAGCTTTCTAATTTCCTGAAATTACGACCTCATCAATGTAGATATCATCAGTGTTGCTGCTGCCGATGCATTCGAACTTGATCTTCATATTGCTGCTGAAGGTGTAGCTGCTCTCGAGGATCGTTACCTGTTCGTTATAGAACTGGCCATTGACGAAATCCGTATCGGCAACATAGGTCGCGACGGTCTGCCATGTCGAGCCGTTATAGTACTGAACGTTAAAGCTCTCGCCAGTGTCCATATTGATCGCCTCGAACCAGAAGTCAACTGCCAGTTCGGTATAGCCCGGCGTGTCAATATCAATACCGCTTGTAAGCCAGAATGCAGAAGCATCGCCGCTGTTGTCCTGGATATTAGCTGCATTCATACCCTGATGTGCATATGTCCCTGCATTATAGATTGACGCATCGGAGCCGCCGCTGGTATAGTTGCCCCAGCCGCCTTCGAAGTCATCGTATGCTAATATATCCCAGCCAGCCCCTAATCTACTACGCCCGGCGTCGGGCTTTAATTTCACTCTGGAGTGGAAATCCGGCCATAAAATTGAACTTCCGAAAGCCCGTAGAATAAGTTGACGTCGCCGTGATTGCTGTTAATATCGAACTTGATGT
>VRUI01000079.1 GCA_019456225.1 Planctomycetota bacterium
TGCGTATCGAGAAAACTGTTGCAGAAACGGTCAAAAACATACCCCGACTCCGAACGTCTGAGCAAAACCTTGTAATACCGTAAAGATTTTTCGTCGGGACCGGCCGCGCCGGCATCTTCAGCTATAACGGTTGAAGCGGCCATCATAACAAGCATTAAGATAGTGACAATAGTCAACCGCACCTGGCCCGTAGGGCTAGTATTACTTTTTGTTTTAAACTTATCCAACAGTTCCCTCCTGTATTAAGGAAAAAAGGTTCGTATTCGGCAATATCCCGGATTAAATAATTCCAGAGTAGACAATCCATGAATCAATCGCAATGAGTCTAAAAAAACTCCCTGCTGATTAAGTAGACGCCGAAACTCCGGGAAAGTTACAGAAAAAATGAAATTTCCGATAACTCTCAGGAAACCGCCCCGGAAAGTCCTCCAGTTGTTGATTTTGACTATTATGCAACGAATGGCCACGAGTTCTGATAAGGCGGTATAACAATCATATTATTGCAATACATTATAACATAAAATCAAGACGTGTCAAGTGCTAAATGCGAAATGCCCGAATGAAATGGAAGTTCTATGAGTCATACGCCGCGGCCATGCCGGAAACAAACGCGATTGCCAGGTCTACGATGTCCGGGTCTCCGCGCGCAAGTATTTCAAGCGGCAGTTCATCAAGCGGAACACACACACCAAGAACAAACGAAAGGAATACTCCGACCATGGTTCGATTTCTGGGGAGTATTATAGCATTTCCTCGATCTCGAATACCTGACAATATCCGCTAATCCTTACTGAAAATGCCTTTAATAGGTATAGCCAGCCGGAAATCTCCAAATGCAATACTAAAGGGTATACAGGGTTAGAAAATCTGCTAAATATAAAATATTTTTCTTTGTTATTGGTTGACATTGCTGTAGAATAGAATTGAGTGTAGCTTGAACGCATTTAAATACTATTTAAAAGGAATCTGAGGCGTTTTTTTATTCACATGAAAAAGTTGTTTAGCAAACTTGAAGCAATGCGGATAGAATTTGGCATTTTACTGCTGTCATTTCTGTGCACTTTCCTCGGAAAGTATCACCTTCTCGGCAATTTTAGTCTTGAAAAGTACCTCGAAACATTGCTGCACGTTACGATCCCGGACCTGTTGTTTATCCTTGTAGCGATCCTGCTGATCTCGATTCTTTATGCGATAAAACCTTCTAAATGGTCGGTCCGGATTGTTATCATCGGCTCGTCGGCTATCGCGGGATGGTCGGTGCTTAATTACGCATGGCTGATCAAAAGCGGATCACAGCTTCAGCCCGGAATGCTTTGGTTGTTCATACGCGATTTCCCTGAGCTTTGGCCCGTGGTTTCTAACCACATAAGTTCCGGCGGCATAAAGCTTGCCCTTATTGCGATTTCGATAATCTTCGCGTTTGCTTTTTTGGGTTGGAAAGTCTTTCGACCCGGCGTAGTAATACGAATGCCGCGCTATCATATAAAGAGAATTGTCGCGCTTAGCCTGACGATAGTCATAGCCATAGCGGTTTCCATTTCCAGCAAAACAACACAGGCCCAGAGCCTGAGCGTTGAGAGCCTGAGCTTTTCAAGTCACTGGTTTGCACTTTCCTCGGTCTTTTCTGCATTAGGCGAAGATCGCACCGGTGCCGGCAACACACCAATACCAAAAGCCGGACAGCGAAATGTGATCGCGCCAAAGGATAACGCAGACAAACCCAACATCGTGATAGTATTGCTCGAAAGTGTTTCATCAGCGGCGGCAAGGCTGGATGACCCGTCAAAAACGGTCATGAAAAACCTCGCCGCTTTCGCTGAAAAAGGAGTATTGATCAACAGCACATACGCACCCGTTTCCCACACAACAAAATCGATATGGGCAACGTTTACAGCAACCATGCCCGCAATCGATCCCGATTATATTGAGGCGGTCCCTGCCGATGTCCCTTACGAAACTTTGCTGACTATTTTGTCAAAGCGGGGATATCGAAGCGGATTTTTTGAAATGTCAAAGGGCACCTTCGAATGCGGTCCGGGACTCATGAAGAATATGGGTTTTGACTGGGCATGGTTTCGTGAAAACAAAGTCGATAAATCGGCCTACCTTGGATATATGTCCGGCGATGACTGTAAAATGATTCCGGACGCCGTCCAGTGGGCCATGGAAAGTGACGACCCATTTCTGCTGACGTTCGTCACATCGGTCACACACGACCCTTTCGACGTTCCTGCCTCGTTTGAAAAACCGGCCGAGAATTCTTATCAAAAGTATCTGCAGACTGTCCGCTACAGCGACAAATTCATCGCCGACCTTTACGCCGCACTGAAGGAAAAGTCGCTTGCCGATAATCTCCTGCTGTGTGTTATCGGTGACCATGGAACGTCTTTTCGGGAAAATCATATTACCTCGCGGTGGCATCCGTACCAGGAAGTCATCCAGGTGCCATGGGTTATCTACTGGCCCGGACACGTTGCCCCCCGGATAATTAATTCCTCGCGCTCTCAGCTCGATGTCACACCGACGTTGCTGACGCTGATGGGCTATGACATCGAAAATGCCAATTTCGAGGGCATAAATGCCCTGAGCGAGACAGACACCCAGCGACGCTTCTACTTTTCTTCGTGGTTCGGCAACTCGCCAATGGGATTTGTCCTCAATGACAAAAAGTACATTTATTATCCTTCCACCGACAAAGTTTTTGCCTTTGACCTCGCCAGAGATCCAGCCGAGACTAAACCTCATTTAGTCAATGAGGCCGTTGCAAAAAAGATCAAACAGCAAGTACTTTCCTGGCAGCAAAACTCAAGAAAAATCTCCATCGACAAAAAAGCCAGATCCAGACAGGTGGTGTACAAAAACTGGCATACATACAGCGAAGGCAAAAACGCATGGGCAAGCTATGTCCCCCCAAAACAATCTAAAAAATCCGTTGCTTCAAAATTACGTTAAGATGCGGCAACGGCAAATCAAGTCACCAATACTTTTATTAGAATTTCTGTAAAGTGCGTGATGTCATATTATTTCTTATCTCTGTTTTTGTGGTGTCGATCTCGGGAGCACTGGCTCCAGGCCCGGTAACGGCAACGGCGATTACCCTCGGCACCAGGAAAAAATATGCAGGAACTTTCATGGCAATAGGTCATGGGATTATAGAAGTGCCGCTCTTTTTGCTCGTTGTCTTCGGTCTCGGAAAATTTTTAGACACTTCGCCGGCAAGGACAACAATAGGTCTTTCCGGCGGCATAGTCCTGATATGGATGGGATATATGATGTTTAAAGACGCCCGAAAAGCGAGCCGGTATACTTGCGATAATGTAAAGACGAAGTCCCCTGTGATCGCGGGAATAATCCTTTCGGCGAGTAATCCCTACTTTCTGATCTGGTGGATAACAGTAGGCATGACGTTTGTGACCCGGGCGAGAGCATACAACAACTGGCTCGTCATGGCACTGTTCATCATTGTCCACTGGTCAGTCGATCTAATATGGTTTCAGGCCCTGTCATTCGCCAGTTTTAAAGGGGCGGAAATAATGAGCGAAAAAAATCTGAAGATAGTACTGTCAACATGCGCATTCGCACTAATGATCTTCGGAATATACTTCATATTCGACGCAGCGACAATCGCATTGTAGTTCATTGGATAAGAGCCGTTAATTATAAATCATTCCGGATTTCCCGGAAGATTGACGGGAATATCCAGATGGAACGTCGCGCCTTTTTCGAGCTTGCTTTCCACCGAGAGTGTCCCGGCAAGCAGGTCGGAAAGTTCCTTCGATATCGCCAGCCCCAGCCCCGTCCCCGACGTATTTCGCGTGATCGAACCGTCAAGCTGTCGGAATTTCTCGAATATATGTGCCTGGTTCTCCTCGGCGATACCCGGCCCGGAATCGCTGACCGACACCCGCACCGTCACATCGTCGAGCATTTTCGCGTTTATCTCCACCTTGCCGTTTTCCGGCGTAAATTTGATCGCGTTGCTCAGTATATTATATAGTATCTGCTGAACCTTCCCCGCATCTGTCTGGATAATGGGAATATCTTCAGCCACTGTCAGTTTCACCTTGATCATCGACTCTTCGGTCATCGGCGAAAAGAAAGCGACAAGCCCCTGGCAAAGGTTCTGGATGGAGGTCCTTTCCACCTTAAGCTCCATCTTTCCGGCTTCGGCTTTTGCAAGGTCAAGCAGATCGGTGATCATATTCAAAAGCGCCCGACCGCTGGAAATAATATTTTCGGCGTATCGTTTTGACTTTTCGGTATTTTCACCGGGTTTTTCTTTCAGCAGTTGAGCAAACCCAAGTATCGAATTGAGCGGTGTCTTAAACTCATGCGACATGTTGGCCAAAAATTCGCTCTTAAGCTGGTTCGCCTTAAACAGTTCGATATTGCGGTCGGAAAGTTGTGCGATTTTTCCGTCGAGCAGGGCGTTGGCGTCGCGCAGCTTCTGATGCGACAGTTGCAGTCCGTCAAGCATCTCGTTAAACGCGTCGGAAAGTTTCTGGTACTCGTCATTACTTTTGATTGAGCTTCTCGCATCCAGATTGCCCTCGGCTACATTGCTTACAAGTGCTCTAAGCTGCCGGATAGGGCTTAGGATGATCCTCTGGGCGATAGCATAAAACGAGATCATCGCACCGGTCGCCGCCAGCAGGTACGCAACGATCACCATCGTACGATTGATAAACAGCGTCTTGCCGATCTCCCTTGCCGGCGTTCGCACAATGATCGCCCCGATCGGTTGATTCTTACTGAATGCCTTGGTGGTCGATCCTTCCGGATAGTGGCATGCCATGCACGATTCTTTCGCCCGAACGATCTGGATATAGTTATTCATCGCCGGACTTTTGTCCATTTCAAGCCAGGCAAAGTCGATGCTTTCATCAGAATCGATAAGCTGATCTATTATTTCCATTTGATAGGCGGAAAGTTTTTTGCCGGCGAGTTTTTCTTCCGTATCCAGCCGGATCCATTTTACCGCACGATTTTCCGCCGGCCGTTTATCGCCGTTTTCCTGCAATGGGGAAAGTTCTTTTTCCGGCGGAAGATCGACCTGGAAATGACGTTCAAAAACCGTATTGGCGACGGCGCGCCCCGAGTCCAGCGTGATCTTTTCGGTAAGTTTGTTAATCCAGAAGTATGGGATAAGCAGGGCGGTCAAAAGCACGACAAGGATCGCCGCACCAAACTGAAGCCGGCACTTTTCGCCCAGCGTAAGCGGCTTTAGGCGAACAAACCCAAGCATCTTGTTTATAAACGAAAATATAGCAACTCTGACAGACATACGGTAATCCTACCATCAAGCAGATAAGTTTACAAGAGGAAATAATCTCGCTCACGATCCCGCGTTTTTGTTACCTATTCCTTCTTTTTTCGAGGCTTTCGGCGGCGTGGTTGCGGATTGTTATACCCCTTAAGGTGTTTGCGGAAATCTTCGGCGGTCTCTTCCCATTGCTTATTGAGCTTTGCAACTATCTCCGGGTGTTTCGCCGCCAGGTCGTTCATTTCGCTGCGGTCTTCTTTGATGTTGTACAGTTCCCACTTCTGGAGCTGGTTCGGTTTAATATACCTCGACGAAAGCTTCCAGTCGCCCATCCGAATTGCCCGGTTGGCATGATGGTACCACCACAGGCTTTCGTGCTCGACGGGTTTGCCGTCGGCCATAGACTCCAGCAAACTGATGCCAGGCCGCTTTGGAGCGTCCTTGGTCTTGTAGTTACTTACGTTTGCGATTCCGGAGGCGATATGAAGAATCGTCGGAGCAATATCGATGAAATGTGACACATCGTGGCGAAGTTTGCCCTTGTCCTTGATCCCCTTGGGCCAGTGTGCGATCAGCGGCGAAGAAATACCGCCTTCATGGTTCCAGTGCTTGTGCAGTTTAAACGGCGTATTGGCAGCCGTCGCCCACCCGGGCCCAAGACACAAATAGCTTTTTGCCGATCCAGGCGCGGCGTACTTGCTATGTTCGTCTCCCCTTATGATCTGTTCTGCGCTTGCCCCGTTATCGCTTGCAAACAGTATCAGCGTATTCTCAAATTCGCCCATGTCCTTAAGCTGCTTAACGATACGCCCGATCTCGGCATCCATCCGGTCGATCATCGCAGCATGGATAGCCATTTTAGTCGCTTGGAATTTCTTTTGCTCATCGGTCAGGCTGTCCCACGCAACCGCCCTGGGTGCTTCACCATCGCCGATCATACTTTTAAGTTTTTCGCCGGATAAATTCCACACCGGAACAACGTCGGTCTGCCTTTCGGAAAGTTTGCAGTCAACCAGCCCCAACTCCTTCATCTTTTTCAAACGGCGATCGCGGATAACATCCCAGCCCTCGAGATAGGCATCGCGGTATTTGTCGATATCCTTCTGCATCGCGTGCAGCGGAAAGTGCGGCGAGTAAAACGCCGTATACTGGAAGAATGGGCTGGATGGATGGTTCTTCTTATGCAGCTTAAGGCATGCGATAGCATGATCGGCGATAGCAACCGTAGAATAGTAGGGCTGGCCCTGTTTAACCGGTGCCGAAAGCCCGTCTTCCTGCCAGCGTTTCGAGTTAAAGAAACGATTTTCATCGCACTGGAGTCCTTGCTCTCCCGTACCCCACGCACGATCAAAACCAGCCGCTTTGGGAGTGCCGTCCAGGTGCCATTTGCCAGTGTGATAGGATTTGTAACCGTAAGGCTTTAGCATCTCCGGAAGCAGCGGAGCCCACACAGGACGCTTGCTCTTATAGATGCCTTTAATAGGATCGCGCCCGCATTGCTGGGCATAATAACCCGTAAGAATGCACGCACGAGAAGGCCAGCACCGACCCGTGGAATAATGCTGAGTATAACGAACCCCGCCGGCTGCAAGCGCCGAAAGATTAGGAGTCTTAACATCCCCGCCATAACACTCAGCATCGGAATAACCCATATCATCAGCCAAAATAAAAAGCACATTAGTCTTTTTGTCTTCGCGAACCTTCATAGTCCTCGCCGCGGCATCACTAACCAAACCACTAACCCCAAAACCACCAAGCCCAACAAAACAACTCTTCAAAAAAACTCTACGTTTCATCGTTCACCTTCCTTAATTTTTTTATAAACTTTTATGCGATCGCCGAAAGCCCCTCAATTTTTGTAAGCCAGTCGTTAAAGTGCACGCACTTTTCCCGGATAGCCGGTATGCCAATAGTCTTGGATATTGGTATGCCCAGGGTTGTTTTTTTGTGCTTGTAGCCTTTTCGCAATTTTTCTAATATTTTCGATGGTGCGGTACTTGGGTTGTCGTTGATGTCTTCCGGAGTTTCAAATTTACTCGTTATGTCCGTTATGTCTTTCTTACTCGTGTTTATTTTATTAGCGAGTATGGAAGCGTCAGTAAATAGTAAAGCCTCAAATTCATGCATTTGAATGTATGGAATGAAACGCTTTTCAGGCTGACAATTTGGAAAAGAGGTTTTAATTGCTTCCAGCGTGGCGGTTTCCATTTTTATACCCTTCTTGTGAGCAGTGATTTTCGCCCCTGTGCCTATGTCCTGAATTACATCACTTTTGCCGGGCCAATTCGGATCTATCCTGAAATAATCAAACATAGTTGTAACATAAGTATCGCCCCTTTGTTTTAGATGCTTCCCAATCTCATTTTGTACTCTTTCAAACCGGACATCACCACCTGTCTTGCCAACAAGGGTAGCATCCATATATATGTTTTTGGCCAGCATTGCCGGTGCCAGGACCTCTCTAACAAAAATCTTTTCAGTTCGGCCCTCAGCAAGGACAAGTACCTCAATGCAGTCACTCATGGACCGGTCCCCCGCGCACAACGTTCTTGCGCCAGAGTTCGCCCAATGAGTACTCTGTCAGCCACTCGGATAAATCTTCTGATTTCAGTCGCCTGAAAGTAGAAGCCCCTTTTTCACGCTTGACAACAATAACATCTTCCGGCTGAAAACAGTCTACCAATGCAGGCGACTGAGTAGAAACAATAACCTGCGTTTTTGTAGAAGCAGCATTGATCAACTCCGCCAATATATCAATAGCACAAGGATGCAAACCAAGTTCAGGCTCGTCAATTACAATTGTAGATGGAAGAATTGGCTGCAAAAGGGCAGTAGCCAAACAAATAAATCGAAGCGTACCATCAGAAAAATGATACGGCTGCATAGGATAATCAGAGCCCTTTTGTTTCCAGCTCAGATTTACCTTTTCTTTTTGACCGCCATTCTTTGGTCTCAATATGAAATCATCAAAAAAGGGCGTTACTAATCGCACAGCATCAACAATTTCATTATAAGACTTATCACCAGAAATTTTAGTGTGCGAATCGCCTGAATGATCAAATCGGGATTCTTTACCATCTCTACAGTCGCGTAAATTTAATAAGAATGGGGCAATATTCGATGCATTTGAACGCAATTTTGTATTGTCTGCCGTTATCTCAGAACGACGCATTGGAGCTTTTTCACCGGTGTCATGGAAATGGTAAACACACCAACTGGAAATGGATTGATAAACAAGATTTTCAAGTCTATCTTCACTACCTTTGCACAGATAATCGTCATTTTTTATAGTAGTAATCATGCTTTCAAAGACCGGATTCATGATTAGCTTGTCTCCATCAATTCCCTCCTCTTGTTCCCAATTGATTAACATTTTTTCAGAAGTGGTGGGTTCCATTTCAAAACTATAAGAATTACCTCCAAAAGTAAATTGTGCTTCAATCTTTTCTGTTTGCTTAGGGCCATTGAACATGAAGTCATCAGCACCGCCGTGGCTCGCAATGAAATTGGCGAAGTTACCATCGACCATAGCTCTGAGCATACGGAAAATATCAACGAAATTACTCTTACCCGCACCGTTTCCGCCGATCATTACGTTGAGGTTTTTAAGCTCAAAATCTTCGAGCGACTTAATGGACTTAAAGCCTTTAATTGTTACTTTATCTAATGCTTGTCCCATTATTGTCCTTTCATTAAGGAGAATTAGGGTGTATGCACCTTTGCAGATGCATACATTCACAAATCCCTGTTATTATTTTTATTTCTCAGCAATCTGATATAAATGCTTCTGTGTTCGCCACCTTTACTTGCCGACAGGACAACAGCCTTCTTCGCCTATTTCGCCAAATAATTCTTCAGCGTATCCTTTGGTCTTCTTTGCCGCACCATTTTTTACCATTACTGCAATCCGAATAGCGGCCTGCATTTGTTCTTCGGTTAAGCCGGCTTCAATGCCTTTTTTCTTATGATATTCCATACACGGCAAGCAGTTGAGTCCATAAGATACGCCAATCGCAATCATTTCTTCGGTTTTCTTGTCCATACCAAGCTCTTTCCATATAAAAGTAAATTAGGCTTAGGCAGCTGTCATTCTTCAGATATCTGATTCAGATGCTTCTGCGTTCGCAGGTTCAGCTCATCAAGCTGTTTTTGGTCTACCAGGCTCGGAGCGTCGGTTAGCAGACACTGTCCGCGCTGTGTCTTCGGAAACGCGATCACGTCGCGTATGTTATCTGTTCCCGTCAGCAGCATGACAAGCCGGTCAAGCCCGAACGCCAAACCGCCATGCGGCGGTGCACCGTACTCCAGTGCCTTCAGGAAGAAACCAAACTGGTCTTTGGCCTGTTCCTTTGAGATATTAAGCAGATCGAAAACCTTTTCCTGTACCCTTGGGTCATGTATACGAACACTTCCGCCGCCGACTTCCGAACCGTTGACCACAAGGTCATACGCCTGCGAAATGATGTTGCCCGGATCGGTATCCAGCTTGCCCATCTCCGATTCAAGCGGAGCGGTAAACGGATGATGCAGCGAATCGTAACGCTGGTTGTCCTCGTTCCACTCCAGCATCGGAAAATCCACAACCCACACAAACTCCAGTGCATCCTTTTCATAAAGGTCAAGATCGGCCCCAAGTTTAACACGCAAAGGAGCGAGAGCCTTGTTAGCGATTTTTTCCTTATCCGCGATAAGCAGAATAAGATCACCTTCCTTAGCGTCGAACCGTTCGATGATCTGTTTCTTCTGGTCGTCACTAAAGAACTTGGCGATGCTGCTAGCCAAAGTGATCTCACCGCCGTCTTCCGGTTTAACAACCTTAAGCCACGCAAGCCCCTTAGCCTCGAAATCGGCTACGAAGTCTGTAAGCGTCTTTTCGATATCGCGGCGAGAATACTTAGCACCGCCCGGAGCGCACAGCCCCTTAACGATTCCGCCTTTTTCAACGGTCCCGCTGAACACCTTAAAATCCGTATCCTTAGCGATATCGCTGATTTCCTTAAGCTTCATATCAAACCGCAGGTCAGGCCGGTCTATACCGTAGTTATCGACAGCGTCTTTATAAGTCATGCGTTTGATCGGCAGTGCAACTTCTACGCCGAGAATCTCATTAAACACCTTGGCGATCATCCCTTCGTTCATCGACATAACATCGTCGCTGTCAACGAAGCTCATCTCGATATCGATCTGCGTAAACTCGGCTTGTCGATCCGCACGAGGGTCCTCATCGCGGAAGCACCGAACGATCTGGAAATATTTATCAACCCCGCCGACCATGAGAATCTGCTTAAAGAGCTGCGGCGATTGCGGCAGGGCGTAGAACGCGCCGTGATAAAGGCGGCTCGGTACGAGAAAGTCTCTCGCCCCTTCCGGAGTGCTCTTGCCCAGCATAGGAGTTTCGATCTCAAAGAATCCATTCTCGTCGAGGTAGTCACGAACCAGCTTAGCCACCTTATGACGTGTCTCGATCATCTTCAATACTTCGGGCCGACGCATATCGATATACCGGTGGCTCAGCCGAAGTTCCTCGTTTACCTTATCGGCGTTGTCAACCTCGAACGGAGGAGTCTTGGAAACGTTAAGAATTTCAAGCTCGGCGACGGCGATCTCGATCTCGCCGGTAACCATCTTCGGATTTCCCATACCCTCCGACCGAGGCCGAACAGTACCGGCTGTGGCGATAACCCACTCGCTGCGAAGCTTGCGTGCAGCCTCATGTGCCTCAGGGTGCATTTCCGGGTCAAATACAAGCTGAACAAGCCCATACCGATCGCGAAGATCGATAAAAACAAGGCTCCCGTGGTCACGGTACGAGTTAACCCAGCCGGCAACAACAACATCGCTGCCAACATCACTTTTACGCAATTCACCGCAATTTTTAGTACGTTTAAGCATTTCAAGACACTTTCTATAATAAATCATAAAATTTAAGACCATCATAATACCCAAACCCACCACAAAAGTCAATAAACTTATAAAATTCCAGATATCCCCCACAATATAAGCCCAAAGTGGCAGGCCGGCTTGCTCAAAGCTTGACTTTTTGAGAAAATCTGATAAACTGACACTAAACGTTTTATAAAGTCGAGGTCCAAATTATGGCAGCTAAAATCACCAGCCGAAAAGCTTTCACTCTTATAGAATTGCTCGTAGTCATTGCAATCATCGCACTGCTGCTTGCCATCCTTATGCCCTCATTGAAAAAGATCAAAGAGGTAGCTCGCTCTGTGGTTTGCAGGTCGAATCTAAAGCAGATAGGCATAGCCCTTGAAACCTACGAAACCGAGTATGATTATAAACGTTTTGAAATGCGCAAGGACGCTTCCGAGATGGACGGATATTGGTGGGGAAAACTCGCTCCGTTTTTTGGAAATGATCATTATGAGACAGATCTGGTAAAGGGCAAGGTGATCGATATTTTGATGTGTCCTTCCGCACCGGCGGCAAAGTTTGACCCGGCCTCTCAGCCGCCCGCAGGCTCTGGTGGTACGGTAGGAACTTTCGGAATGGCAAAAAGGCCATGGGAATGGGACCGCACAAACGGAATTTCCACTCTCGGAAGTTATACCATTAACGCTTGGGTAGGGCATGATTATTTATACGATACCAGGGTCGGCAGACAGGAGTATATGTATCGTAACTGGCTCAGTGTTCAATCGAGCGTCCCTTTGTTTGGATGTGGGGCATGGACCGCTGCCTGGCCAATGGCAACCGATCCTGCGCCAGCTGATCTGCAGTACACAACGCCGCTTGAAGGTATGGGGCATTTCTGTATAGACCGCCACAACCGATCAGTAAATTTCGTATTCAAGGACCTCCACGTAGACTCAACAAACCAGCTCGAAGACCTCTGGAGATACCGCTGGCACAAAGACTACGTACCACCACCTGTAACCCCAACACTCCCAAGACAATAGAGCCTCCCCAAGTAAAAGCCCGAAGCGCCATCGCAGGGATAAACAAAAGCCATGAGCGCAAGCGATTGGACAAAACCGTAGGGTGTACTTCAGTACACGCGGTCAATTTTTTGCATTATAATTTTTAATTTAAAAATATAATCCGCGTAATCGGCGGATAAAAAATCAAAGCTTCTTAAACAAATTCCCAGGCAACTGCTTAATCAATCCCTTTAATCGCAGCGATATAAGCGCCGAGTTCACCGCACCTGCCCCGAGCTGCGTTTTACCGATCACCTCATCCGTATGCAGCGGATCGCCGTCCAGCAGGGCGATTACTGCTCTTTCGTTGTCGCTCAGGTTCAGCCGCCCCACGTCGAACAGCGGCATGTCCGATTCCTTCTCCGCCTTTTCAGCGGCCTGCGAGGCATGTGCCTTTATCCCCTGTCCGATATAACCGAGTGCCTCCATCACATCCTCGATGCAGTCAACCAGTTTCGCCCCTTGCTTGATAATCTTATGAGCACCTGCGCTAAGATACGAATCAATCTTCCCCGGCACCGCCATCACTTCCCGGTTATACGCCAGCGACGCCTTCACCGTCAGCAGCGCACCACTTTTCGCCGTCGCCTCAATTACGACTACCCCCATCGAAAGGGCCGCGATGATCCTGTTCCGTGCCGGAAAATTCTCCGAAAGCGGCTCATACCCAAGCGGCAGTTCGCTAATACATGCCCCGCACCCGGCAATCTTCGCAAACAGTTCCTCATTCTCCGGCGGAAAAATATTCGAAAGCCCGCACCCCTGCACAGCGATCGTCCGTCCGCACGCACTGATCGCCCCCCGGTGCCCGGCCGTATCGATCCCCCGCGCCATCCCGCTGACGATAGTAAACCCCGCCGACGCCAGCAAATGAGCAAACCGCGATGCCTGCTCGGTTCCATAAGCACTGCACCTGCGTGAGCCAACGATAGCAACGGCCAAAGAGTCACTGCGCTGAAATTCACCTTTAACATACAAAACCGGCGGCGCGTCCGGGATGCTTTTAAGCGGAGGCGGATAACGATCATCGTCGAGGTTAATAACGTATACCCCAAGCTTGTCAGCCAGTGCCAACTCCGTTTTCGGACAAAAGTCATCGCGGGTCCGGACAATACGCTGTGCTGTCCTGTCGCCAATACCGTCAATCTTGGTAAGTTCGCTGACGGATGCCCCGAAGATGCGGTCAACCGTAGAAAAACGCTTAAGCAAACGCCCGAAAGTAACCGGTCCGATCCCCTCGGACCGGATAAGCTTAAGCCATAACTCTATATCCTGTGAGTGGTTATGATTATTAGCGATAGTGGCCTCTCCTGAAAAAAGTAATCCCGGAAACACATAGAAAACAAAAATT
Source organism: Planctomycetota bacterium (assembly GCA_019456225.1). Lineage (GTDB taxonomy): Bacteria > Planctomycetota > Phycisphaerae > Sedimentisphaerales > Anaerohalosphaeraceae > VRUI01. The sequence goes on from VRUI01000079.1 coordinate 13,550, forward strand.
CACTATATGAAATATTTACTTACAGTCAAGCATTAAATAGCAATCACGACAAAAACAAAACAGAAGCGCGTCAGCGCAAGGGCGTGTTGCTCAATCAGGGCAGGCTCGAAAATGTTGTCATCCCGGACTTGATCCGGGATCCAGTATGTAATAGTATCCGCCGTAAGGCGGTTTCCTTATTCTGGACCGATGCAATTTTTCCAGAAAATTGACAATTATAGATTTGCCCAACACGCCCGCAAGCTCTCCGAATAGGACTTTTCGAATTGATTTATCAAACTAAGGCGTAATTCGTCCAGCTCACGCTCCACGCTGCTGTTTGTCACCAAAACCAACAACCCCTCCCAGCCCACAAATTTAGCCCCGGATTCACCAATCCGGGGTAAAGCCCGCCAAAGGCAGGCGCCAATCCCAGCCAACCAGAAAAGACTCATCCCACCAGAAGCCCCCAGCCCACCAGAAAAGCCCCCAGCGCGCCAGAAAAGCCCGCTACCCGCCAGAAAAGCTCCCTACCCACCAGAAAAGCTCCCTACCCACCAGAAAAGCCCCCAGCACGCCAGAAAAGCTCCCTACCCGCCAGAAAAGCTCCCCAGCCCGCCAGAAAAGCCCCCAG
>VRUI01000007.1 GCA_019456225.1 Planctomycetota bacterium
CTTCTGTCTTTTTGCTTCCTTATTTTTTCTATCTTTTTTGCTTCCGGGCTTTCTTTTCCAAGTAATTTATTCTCCAGTAGTTCACACATTTGCTTTCTCGCATAATAACGGTTCAGTCCCTGCCTGCGGCTCTTTTGAACCTTCACGGACAAACCGCTGCAAATATGTTTTAAATGCACACACGTAGAACTTTTATTAACTTTCTGCCCGCCCGCCCCACTGCTGCGAACGAATTTTTCTTCAATATCATCCTCAAGCAGATTGCAATTAAGCATACGCCGCTCAAGCCCATGCCGTTTACGTTCTGTAACTCCAAAATTAATCATAGAAGAATTCCAATATTAAGCCAAACAACGCGCATTTAAAAATACCATACAGTAGCCCTAATCGCCAGCGCCGGGCTAATCGCATGACTAAAAACAAACTAAAACCTAACAAAATTCAATAAACGCCGACACAGAATCGCGAGTGCGCAAGCACTCCGAATAAAACGCTAAAAAAACCTTTACTTACAATCATCACTCCCCAACTTGTCATTCCCGCGAAGGCGGGAATCCAGACTGCCAAAAACAAACACCCTAAACAAATTTGCCACCCTCTGCCATAAAACAAATCCAAGATCCCATCAGACTTAATTGCCTAGTTCGCCAATAATACCCGAAGGGTCTTTAGTTGCCCTAGGTATTTTCCACGTTTTCATTTTTACGATTCCTTTGCCAAATAAACCTGCATATCACATAGTTATGACGTTTGACGAGATGATATTATCGCACTGAACACGCTTTTTTAAGCATTATTTGACATTTTAACATAAAACAACTAATATATCCAGATGCAAGAAGAAACCCAAAAACCACTGAGACTGAGATTTGTCGCCTGCAAGGTCGTTCAGCGTGAGGCGTATCTCTGTGCCGCGCGCAGCCATAATATCGTCGATGTTCACCTGATGGCCCAGGGCCTCCACGACGAACCTAACAAACTCCGCGAGGAAGTTCGCAAGGCTCTGGAAACCACCACAGACATACAGGGTCGACCGTATGATGCTATACTGCTGGGGTATGGGTTGTGCAGCAACGGGATCATTGGTTTGTCGGCGAAGATCCCGCTGGTTGTGCCGCGGGGGCATGACTGCATTACGCTTTTGCTGGGCTCGAAAGAGAGGTATCAGCAGTATTTCGATACGCATCGCGGGATCTACTGGTATAGTGCTGGGTGGGTCGAAAGCGGCTGGCAACCCTCTAAAGAGCGATTTGACCAGCTAGCCGAGGAATACACTGAGAAATATGGGGCTGATAATGCCGAGTATTTACTCGAAACTGAGAACGGCTGGCTGGAGGAGTATTCTTTTGCGACGTATATTGACTCCGGGCTTGCGTGCGACGGAGAGCATAAAGAGTTCACAAAGACGGCTGCAGAGTATTTAAAGTGGAATTACGACGAGTTAAAGGGGGATATGTCGCTGGTTCAGCGGATGTGCGACGGGGTTTGGGACGATAAGGAATTTCTGGTTTTGAAACCGGGTGAGATTGTTGCTGAGGACCTTACTAATCCGGGTATTATTAAGGCTGAGTAGGTGGGCGGAGTTGGTATTTGGGACATTGTGGACATTTCCCACCTATGGTTTTGGCCGTTTTTTTTGCTTTTTTTTTGACATTTTTTGAAATTAATCGCGAAAAAAACAGATATTTTGAAATTAATGAAGAAAAATGGCGCGTTTTTGAACGTTTTTTACACTTTTATTCAGAGGGTAAATAAATTCAACAAAGGGGGAATGACCGCTGTTTGACAGCAATTACGAATTACTAATTACGAATTACGAATTGAGGACTCGCCTTTGGCGAGGCTATTTTTAAAAAGATTTTGTCTTCGAGAATTCAGAAACTACAGAGAAAAGATTTGAAAAAGTTTAGCCATCCGTCAGTACTGTCGGACTTTGCTTCGCTCAGCGAAAAGGAGGAAAAGAGAGAGTTAAGAGATTTTTTAGCCACAGATTAACGCAGATTAACACAGATTAAAAAACTAAAAACTTTGCTACCGATAAAAGAGATAATTTGTCCGCGGATTTACGCGGATTTTTTCTTTTTATTTTCTGGGATTGTGTTATATTACAGCTATTAGCTATTAGCTATTAGCTTTTGGGTTGGAATGAATGTTTTTAGCAGGAGAGATATTATGGCGGGTTGGAAGTTTGTTTTTGTTTGTTTGGTTTTTGGGGTGTTTTTCTGTTTTGATTTTCCTGTGCTTGCCGGTGAGGGTGGCGGTATCGAAACTGCGACTTCCAAGAAGAGTGATGACAGTGCTGGGCACCTTGAAAAGCTGGAAGTTTACATGAAGCAGCTTGGGGATATCCAGCAGGTATTGGCAAAGAGGGTTGTCCCTCTAATTTTTCTATAAGAGATGGAGTTTAAAGTGAATTTACAAGATATGACCAAGACATTTGTTTGCATAATGATAGTTGGGCTTATGTCACAAGCGTCTTTAGTCTTTGCCTCTGGTAAAGGCCAGACTATTTCTGGTGGAGGTAATACCCCTTCAAAGGTTACGCAGGCTAATGTCAAATTGGTGTCTATATTCAACAATGCCAAGCCAGATGATTTTCAGATGATGACTTTTGCTAATATCAACAAAGATTGGTACCAGGCTAAGGTCACTCAGAACAAAGGTATGTTCAACCCAGTTTTCCTGGCGTTTGAGTATACAAGTACTTCTGACGTAGAAGATGATTATCAGCCGTTGACGTTTCCAAGTCTTCTTTCATTTAAGTTTGATTTCGTTCCAGATAATTACAGTGCGAGGCATCCGGCTTTTATTTTCAGGCGAGAACCTGTTTGGAAGATTATGCCGGAGGAAACTGAAAAGATATCCAAGTATATTACAGAATGGCATGCAACTCATGCTTTTGGCGGTAAAGTCATCTATACTCAGGAAGGTTATTCAGGGCAGTTGTTAGTATGGGATAAGGATGGTAATGAGGTTTTGAAACAGAATTATAAAAAGGCTTGTCCTTATTTTACTCTCATGGGTAAAATGGTTCGCAGTTGGATGGAATACAGGAAGCAGGAAGTTTCCGAAGAGCTTTATAAAGAGTTGACCCTGCCGATGACTGATGATATGGAATGTGTCCGTATGTATGGCAAATCCTATGATGTCGAGTGGCGTTCAGAGGATGAATGGCAGATTTATGAAAGCATTCTGGCTAAGGATCCGAATTTTGCTGAGGTTCGTTTCTGGTACGCAAACCAGAAAGCATGGGAAACCGGTTTACATGATAAGCTTCGAATTGAAAAAGGCAGGGCCTTGAAAGGTCATCTTGTAATACCTGCGTTATGGGAATTTGGTCAAAAAAAATGCCTCGACCCGAGCATATTAAAAGCTTTTGACAAAGCACTTTCGCGAGCAGAATTAATTTGCCCAAATCATAGCACGGTGTTGTCGGTAAAAATCGATACTGATGGTGACAAGATGACGATCAAAGAACTGGACAGGTATTTGAATATCGCCGAAAAGACTCCGTGTAGTTACCAACTGATCAAAAATCTTGCGGTGCAATATCGAAAAAGAGGCTGTTATGAAAAATCGTTGCCGTTGTTTATTTCCGCAATTAATTCCGGGTTCTTGAAAGGTGTTGGTTCTTTCGATTGGGAGTGGAGTATCTTAGCCGAGGATTTTTATGATCTTGGTTATATTGACGAGTCAATATTTTGTGCTTTTAATTCACTTGTCGATTGTTCTGAACGTAGAAAGCGTTATTTGAACAGGACATTAGGCAAGGCTTATTGGGAGAAAAAACAGTATCAACGAGCAATTTCTGCATTTAAAAGAAATGTCGACAACTGGCCATACGATCTTTTCTATGTTTATCTCTGTGCTTACGAATCCGGTGACTTATCCTTACTGAAAGGGCTTGAAAAAAACGTTTTAAAAAAGGAGAAGATCAGGTTTATGCTTTCTTCAAGAGAATTTCTTGCAAAAGGTGACTTTAAGGTATCTTTGATAAATCTTAATCGGATGTCTGTGAAAGGTGCAAGCCCTAAGACCAACGATTTCTGTCGGCTTCATAAAAATATAATAGCTTCGGATATTCATATTTTAGCAGGTGACATTAAAACCGCCAAAAAGCATGCGATATATGCTTTCCAAGCTTGTCCGAGAAGCAGACATGTTGCATATCTTCTGGAGACGTGTGCTAAAGACGACTTGATTTCACTGGCTCGTTATGCAAAGGTTGGACAGTTCATCTGTAAAAAAGATCTGATCTGGAATGCGATGAATAGTCGTACAAGTAAGCACCTCGCCGCGGAAACTAAAGATGATGTCATGAAATTATTTAATGAAGCCCAAAAAAAACTTGCCGGGCTTTCTTCGAAGGATCAGAATGATTTCTGGCGAACATTTTTCCCTTTCGAAATTGAGTACATTACGTTGTATCTTCTTAATACTGATGATAAGGCTATCCGTGATGAAGTATTGCATTTCTATTTAAAATATTGCTCTGCAACTCGCGGAAATTCTAATTGGCAGGAAATGCACTTAAGATCGTTCTTCTTTCAGTTATTGACTTTAATACCTGAAGAAGAAGGGGATTTATGGAAAGATCAATTGGTTTTTTTCAATAAACGTTAGTCAATGTAAGGCCCAAACGCTTTTGGTTGTCTTAATTGTTATAGTTGGAGTTTTGCCTCAAGTGGATAGCCATGTTAACTAAAGGCTCCGGGAGCCTTTTCCGAGGATTTGGGTAATTTAGCTTGGCGGGACGGTAAATGGGAATTCAAAAGCATCGACGCTGGAACATGCTATGGGTGATGATGATCTTGAGAGTATTCGGGATTTGGAATGGCTTAAGGGGATTAAGTGGGGGAGTGGGAAAAGTTAGAAAGGTGCGAAAGGTGTGAAAGGTGCGAAAGGTTTGAAAGTTTAAGCCTTACGTAAGTCGCTATTCGGAGAGCTTGCGCTCTCGCGCTTTTGTTTGACGTGCGGTTGATTGACGGTTAATTTTGTTTTTGAGCAGGCGCACCCTTTGGGTGCTTTACCCCGCATTGGTGAATGCGGTTGTGGGGAGTTGTAAAAATCGGGGAAGTTCGGCGCCCGCCTTGGTGAATGCGGGGCTAAATGTTTTTTTTGTGAGGTATTGTTATGGGATCGAATATTGTTTGGGTTTTTGTGTTGTTTGTTTCTTTTTTGTTTTTTGGGGGGTGCGCTTCCGTTGAGTATTCTTATCCCGAAGTCGGGGTTAGCGGGGATAATCTTCGGGAAACTGTTGGTTTTCTTACTGAGATCAAGCCCGCTCGTAACTATCAGAACCTTCGGTCGCTGGAGAAGGCGGCGGGGTATATCTCGGATAAGTTTGCTGAGTATGGGTTTAAGCCTAAACGGCAGGAGTTTGGGGCTAGCGGGCAGACGTATTGTAATATTATTGTAAGTGCAGGTACCAGCGAAGATGCGCGTCAGGTTTTTGTTATTGGGGCGCATTATGATGTTGCCGGAGATCAGCCCGGGGCCGATGATAATGCCAGTGCTGTCGCGGGGCTGCTTGAGATCGCGCGGTTTGCAAAAAAGTATGAAGATCAGCTTCCCTGCAGAATTGAGTTTGTCGCATACAGCCTGGAAGAGCCGCCGTTTTTCGGTACCGATCAAATGGGAAGCTATGTCCACGCCAAGAGCCTTCACGATAAAGATATGAAGGTAAAGGGTATGATCAGCCTGGAGATGATCGGTTACTTTACGGATGTGAAAGGGTCGCAGAAGTATCCGATAGGGCTTATGGGGCTGTTCTATCCGAGCGAGGGTAACTTTATCGGAGTGATTAGCAACTATAAGAGCGGCGGGCTTAAAAGGCATACGGCAAGGCATATGAAAGCGGCGTCGATCAAAGTAAGGACACTGGCAGCGCCGTCATTTGTGCAAGGAGTAGACTTTTCGGATCAACGCAACTACTGGAAATTCGGGTATAAAGCTGTGATGGTTACCGATACGGCGTTTTACAGAAATCCAAACTACCATCAGACGACCGATACTATCGACACGCTTTCGTTCGATAAGATGAAAGAGGTTGTCAAAGGGGTTTGCTGGGCGTTGTTGAATTTGTGATCTACGGAAGAGTATAGATGCAGGGCAAAGGGATTTGAACCACGAATGAACACGAATTAAAAAAAGATAAAAAGAATTTATCCGCGGATTTCGCGGATTACGCGGATTATTTTTTAAAATAAAATGAAAAATTTGGCTGTGGGTGTTTTGTTGAGTATTGCTTACAACTTTTGCTATGTCAGTTTTGTTTCTGGCGGTTATTTTGCCACCGTTCGGCAAGCTCAGGGCAGGCTCCGGAAAACGAGGAAAAGAGAGAGATAAGAGAAAAGATTTTTTGACAGGATTACAGGATGAAAAACTGATTATTAAAAATCATGTCAATCCAAAAGAAATATTATAACTTCGTAAGGTTAAAAATTAAATCCGCCGAAAGCGGACTGTTATCGACGTCAAAAATGAGAGCTTAGAGTGATTAACAGGAAAAAAACGTGAATAGTTACGATATTTTTTCATGCTTCTATTGGAGTTGTAAGCCATTGAATTGAATCTTCCAGCGAGGTGAAGGCTTTTACGTTTAAACCTCTGTTAGTGGCGCATAGTTCCATGAACCTGGAATTGTCGAGCTGCCTGCCATCTCTGGAAAGGACGGCGATCTTATTTCGGAACGCAGATCGATTCCTTACCAGTTCCTTTACAAATTCAAGAATTTCAAAATGGTTTATAAGTTTTTTAGCGTTACCGTTATGATTGACATCACGAATATCGAGCAAAATCTCATAATCAGCAGGCGGTTTGGTGATCGACGCTATTGAAGCCAGAACTTTTTTGCTTTCCTGAAGATCAATTTGACCGGTCGGCTTTGCTTTTATGAAATCTTTACCGCTGATTACCCTGTATTCGGCCATTACTGTGTCCCCCTTTTGGTTTATCTGTATTACCGGCTATGTAAATGCCAGAGTATCTTTGCGCTGATAGTCGGCGATTGTCCCTTTTGCTCCTTTCGGCCAATTTACGTGGCAACTTTAACATAGCCACGCAGGTGAATTGAAAGCCTGAGAATGTATCTTATTGGCAGCCGGAATATCGCACTCAGGGTAGTACTTGCTATTTGGATTGATCCGGAAAATGCGTAGGTAACAGGCCGCAATAACACTACCTACAAGGCCAATAGTATATGTTGACCCAGAATGTCACTCGTGGACATAGCGCGCGATTCCATCGACGGTGATATCGGTAATTTTATGTGTGGCAACAGGCGAGTTAATACTTCCAAGTCTGGTTTTATCGCTGCGCTTTCGGCGTCGCTTCGCTATGCCGGGACAAGTGCGATTGCGGGCGTGTTGGGCAATAGGAACTTGTCAGGTTTTGATGTTTATTGAGCACAGTGATTATCACTGCGATTGCAGGCGTGTTGGGCAATAGGAACTTGTCAGGTTTTGATGTTTATTGAGCACAGTGATTATCACTGCGATTGCGCTTCGGGCTTTTATTTTGTCCCGCGTTTGCGGTACGGTGTTCGTTACCTGGTCATCTGGTATCCCACGGTCAGCAGCAGTAAGGCGATCACGGCGGACATTATGATCATTATGACCCTGTACTTTGTAACGATGCGATCTATCTCATCGTTATACTCCTGCTGACCTTCGAGATCAATGTCGATGCCCTCTTGCTCGATCTGCTCAAGGCCTTCCAGGGTAAATTTATTCTTTGCCACTACGGGAGCCTGGCCGCTCCTTATTGCGTTAAGGTCCAGGAGCAATTCCTCAATGCTCGAGTAGCGATCTTCCTTTCTCTTGGCCATGGCAACTTCTATGACCTCGGAGATCCCAGCCGACAATGAGGTATTGATGTGGTCCGGGGGGATTATCTGGTCGGTTAAATGCTTTCGCATAACCTCTGTTGGGGTCTTGGCCTGGAACGGAACCCGCCCGGTTAGCATGTGGTACAGCGTGGCCCCGACCGCATAAAGGTCTGCCCGTCCGTCAATATCTACCTCACCGCGAACCTGCTCTGGAGCGATATAATAAGGAGTACCAAACGCCTTGCCCTGTTCGTTCTTTGCCGCCTCGATATCCGAAGTCTCCCTGGCCAATCCCATATCGGCAAGCTTAACGACGCCATCCGGTGTTATCATAATGTTTTTTGGCTTGACATCGCGGTGAACCATTCCCTGTTCATGGGCGTGCTGGAGTGCGTCGCAAAGCTGGATGATCAGGTCCAGTGCTTCGTCTTCTGTGAATATCTTCCCCTTTGCCAGGTCGTCGTAAAGTGTCTTGCCCTCGACGTATTCCATGACAAAATAGTAAAGCCCCCCAGACTCGCCTACGTCAATTGCCTGGACGATATTGTTGTGGTTGAGCTTTGCGGCGAGTTTTCCTTCCTTATAGAATCGCTCAATATAGTTAGACTTTTCGGAAAAGCGTTTCGGCAGAACCTTAATAGCGACGTCCCTGTCAAGGCTGAGCTGCCTGGCCTTATATACAACAGCCATCGCCCCCGAGCCGAGTTTGCCGCTTACCTTGTAGCCTGGGATCTGACCGGCGGCGGACTTGCTCTCTTTGATCATCTCGCGGACTCTCCTGGCCTGGTTCTTTGTGATAAAACCATGCTTTACCATAAGAGCAGGCATATTCGTCGGGTTGGTTGCGGCAACCTTACGGAGGTGAGCTCCGCACTTTTTAAATTCTTCTTCCGAACAGAGGTTCTGCTCTACTGCCATTCTTCCGAACAGCGTATCCTGACTAGTTGAGTCATTTGATGACAATTTTAATCTCCGTGAGTTTCTACGAATAACATTCCGCAGGGCTAATTATCGAGTAATATTGGTCTTTGTCAAAGAAAAACTGCCTTACATCGCTGCAAAGATGACATTTATCGGCATATTTTGGCTCAACCTGGAATCCAAGATCGACGGCTTCGTCGAGCAAAGCAGCCGGTGACCCCTTGACAAGACTGCCAACGACCGGCATATTGACCGGGTCAAAACTCTTCCAGATATCCTTGAGCGATGTTTTGTTAACGTTTCCGATGGTAATGCCGCTGCATAGACCGCTAAAGACATTGCCGTACGGGTCGATATGAACCCCCCTGGATGACAGAAACGGCTTGGAGCAATTTTTCTCCGTCACTTCCTGAAGCGAGACGCCATCAACGACAGGTGCAAGCTTTTTAGCCGAGCGCCCGGTAAATCTTACCGGAAAATCAACCATTGCCTGTTTGTACATTTCACATCGTTGTTCTAAATTCAGGGATTTCATGTCAATTCCACAGCCGAGGTATTTAGCCCATCGGACAAGTACATTTTCCGGACCAATGACCTCTTTAGCAGTATCGGCAAGGAGTGTTACATTTTCTTCATCTATATACTCGGCATGAAATGGGTCCCAGCTTATCTTTAGGCGCTTGATTCCGTAATCTCTCAGGATTTTCATTCTTTTGAGTATAGTATCGCGGTCTTTTGCCCAGTATGCATTGGTCTCGATTGCGTCGAGTCCGATAAGTTTACGCCGCTGCGCTTCGGCGAGGATCTCTACAAGATGATCGAAATACAAAAACGGTTCTCCGCCAGTAATGTGAATCTCTGCGGAGGGTCCTGCAAGGTCAATCAGGGACTGCCATGCATTAATTGCAGTTTCAATTGACATCAGGCCCTCTTTGTCTGGTGAACAGTTGTAATAGCAAAACTGGCAGGCTGCGGTACATTTATAGGTCAGCATAAGCCCTGCGTATCGCCAGATCGTAAGTTTCCGCTGGTCTTGCCTGAGGTTGATATTGAAACTGTTTTCTGATAGTTTTGTCATAGAAGATTCTTTACTCAAATCGGCCAGTCGGCAGTTTGATAATGTCTAATGTCTAATGAAGAAAACCACCTTACGATGGTAACTACTTATATTCGCGATCTGGAAGCCGTCGCTACGGAGTTTGGCAACACGCCCCGGCGATTAGGGCTTTTTTTTTTTTGAAACCATACTTCCGATAATTATGTTTTTGGTAACTTTGGAATGAGGGTATTTAAAGCTGATAGTCTCAGGTGCGTCTCATTCACACATATTCAGGTGCAATTAAGAGTATTTTGTTACAAAAATTTTTCCCAAATTTCAAATTTTTCTTCAATTTTTTTTCCACCCTGCCAGTCTATCATCGTCGGTATTATTGGACTTAGTTTTCTATCAATTCGCGAAACACCCACAAAGCACAATATAATGTGGCTTTGCGACTCAATTTCGGCATATTTAGTGGGTTTGTATTTATCGAGTACTATAATATCCGGCTATCTAAGATTCAAGATAATTCCGAATCCCACCCGATAAGTTGTTTGTATGGCATGAGCAGAAAGACCCGGACAAACATGGGAATAGCAGTCCGGTTTGTTTTTGGGGGCGATCAGGCGCTATCAATCTGGCAAAAGTGACTATTTAACATAACGGAGTACGGCATGAGCAAGAGAGAGATAATAGATTTTATTCTGGAAATTAATAAAGGGGCTAAGCCCGAATTTCTGGCATTGTTTTCCATCAATGAGCTTGACAACTATCTTGAGCATCTTATGGAACTGGACCTCGAAGAGATCGCCGTTTGTGCCTGATACATTTATTATTGATAATTGATTATTGATTATTGTTGTGGATTTGGGGAGCACTTCTTTTAGTGAGGGGTTTTGCTGGTTCAGTTTGGACTTCTTTTTGACGATTATTATGGTATAGCTACTGGGGCTTAATAGTTCAATTGAGTTTTACTGTTTTGGTGATCGTTTAAAACTGGGGGATTTCATGCTACATTACAACGACAGGGCTGTGCGCGCGAGGATAATTATTGCTGGGATACTGTTACCTGTCATCGTCGTCGTTCCGATGATCATTGCTTTTTATCTTCATGAGAAAAATACGGCGATACAATCACATCTGGATAAAGCAAAAGCGGTTTGTCTAACCGCCGAAAGTTTCGAGTGTGATCAAGGTTGCGAATTTAAACCGGTCGGGGCGAACAATAAAGATTTTGACCTGAGTTTTTCCGATCGCCGATCGTTCGATCAAAAGTATCTGTCCGGTGATGGTCCAAAAGATTTTTACCTGATCGACGATTCAAAACAACTTCTTTGCTATACCGCCTTTATAAGAGCACGCAAATCCTGTCTTGACTGCCATGGGGATCCCTTCAAATCGAAAAAGCTGTGGGTTGGCGAGGACAAGTCGAAAGCAATACCGGCGCACCTGAGCGGTTTTAAGGAAGGTGATATCTGCGGAGCGTATGAAGTGATAAGCCCGCTTTGGAAAGACGGAACAGGCGCGTCGGGTGCAACTTTTATTGCAGGAATAATGCTTCTTGCCGGTATCAGTATTTACTCGATATCTTTCTTTGCCGTGGTGTCATACGTGCTCAATCAGGATGCGGATCAGCAGAAAGAGGCGATTTGTGCGGATTGGCAAATATACGATCCCGGCCCGACGAATAAAGAGCTGTCATCTGCCGGCAAGCGGCAAGCAGCGATAATCGATTAGCGTACGGAGTGATTTTGCGATCAGTTTTCCGGGGTGTCTTGCGGCGCTGGTTTGTTTGCTTCTTCGAGGGCAGCTTTTTCTATATCTTCCTCTGTCGCCAGTTTTGGCAGCTTGATGCAATTATTTGATTTGAACTGCAGAAGCCTTGGCGTAAGATTTTCTGGAACATTAAATGCCAGATCTATCTTTGCGATTTGATCCTTGATAACTTTTCGATCGAATTCAATGACCTCAGTGAGTGGTACATCCTTTTTGACGGGCTGACCTTTTATGAGATATGTTTCCGGATATAATACCCTAATGTTATCTCCTGTGAGCTCGGCCTGGTCCTTAGGTCCGCATAAAAGTCTTACCTGGGCGAGAGTGAAAGAGAGCCTATTATCCTTGTTCTTAGCACCTCCTTCTTTGACTTTCTTGTTACTGATGGTAAGCTCTATGACCGTACGGATATCTCCGCCGGGCAATTCCCTTTTGCGAACTCCAAGTTTATTGACGGACACGGCATCCTTTGCAGCTACTGTTATAACGCCATCCTTTGCCGCATAACGGTTCAGGTGTATCTGGTCGAGGAAGTCTGCGTGGACTACATCGAACCTATTGCCGGATGCCAAAGCACCCTTTGCGATAATATTATAAAAGCCCACGACAAAACCATCAGCAGGTATCAAAGGTGATGAAGAGTTTGACTTACTGGCAGCATTTTCATAACGTTTTACGGATTGATAGTTTTGCAAACGGGTCGTCTCGTTAATGCGTGCGTATGGGATTGAACTGCGTAAAGGAGCAAGTCCCAGTGCAATGGAGAGATTGCCTGAAATGATGAATCCCGATAAAACCCCGCAAACGATAGCCGAAGCAATTTTAGCAGGTTTTCCAAAATCGATGTTTGCTCCTACAACAAAACCGACGAGAGTTTCTGATATGGCCCAGATAACAGCAAAAATGAAAATGAAACAGGCAGTCTGAGCCCATTGGACGAGAAATCCGGACGATATTAGAAAGCTCGCCAAGAGTTCATAAAAGCTTAATGAGACAATAGAGCCGATGATCGCGGTCATGAGGGTCACAAATGATTTCATAGGAGAATACTTCAGGTAGAGACGTGATGTTATTCCAATAATAATTATAATTGTATAAATTGTAGATACCATATAAGCTCCAGGTAAATTTTGGTAATGTCAATCGAATAAAAAATTACTGCTTTGGTTTCGGTTTGGCTTTGGCTTCGGCTTTTGCTTTGGCTTTGGCTTTGGCTTTTGGTCTGTTGCCTAAGGTAAGCTCCTTGATGACTTCGTTGATCGAAGTTTCGCCTACCAGTACCTTCATAAGCGCCCTGTCCTGAATACCTACGACTTTAGACTTTGCAAATGCCATCGCGATATCCTGCATTGTTTTTGCAGCCTTAAGCTTTATTCGAAGATCGTCGTCAACTATGATCGTTTCATATACTCCTGTTCTTCCAAAGTATCCTGTTCCCTGACACTGCTCGCAGAGTAATGGTTTTCCATGTTTGTCATATTCTATATCACCTGTCCGGTAGAAACTTTTGACTTTTTCCGGTGGGATATTAAATTTTTTCAGTAGCGTCGGTCTTGGCTTGTAAGGCTGCCTGCAATCGCCGCAGAGCTTTCTGGAAAGCCTCTGATTGATTATCCCTATCAGTGAGTCGACGACCATATCTTTGTCGCCGGTGAGTTGGATCCATTTTGCAAGTGCCTTTATCGTGCTTGTCGCCTGGTAATTAACATGTACGACCCTGTTTAGATTAGCCGCTGCATTTGTGGCGATCTTTGCAGCTTCTGCATCATCACAGTCGGCAATACCAATAATACCTGGGCCCATCCGTATGATAGACTGAAGCTGCTCAGAGTAGGAACCGGTGCTTGAGTCGTTTAGGGAATACCGATTCTGCGTAATATTGTCCAAGGTAGCGGTAATGTCCTTTTCATAAGTGTTTATGTCATTCATGAACGGGTCATGGTTTTTTATCATTGCATAAAAAGTCGTGCTTACACCTTCTTTTGCCGGTCCGGTTATTAGAAACAGGCCGGAGGTTCTATCGCGTACTGTTTTTAAAGCTTCTGCCTGGTCGTCATCCATACCGAGGTCGTCAATTTTCATTATCGCCTTATCTTCGAACCTTTTGAAGAGGGCCTGCTCACCTGCGGTAGAGCCTGCGGTTGTCAATTCCCATGCGACTTTTTCCCCGTCGATAACGACATACATTTTTCCAGTCTGCGGTTTTCTCTTCTCCTTGGTGTCAAGGTCGGCTATCTGCTTGACGAGATAGATAAACTGCTCCATGTCTTCGCGTTCTTTTGGAGGCTGCTTAACCGGTACGCCGTCTATTATGTAAGAGATCGCGTATTCCTGCTGGGCAGGAAGAAAAGCTATCTCGCTTACCCTTCTCCATGCGGCATCTTCGAATACTTCACAAACATCATGGTAAGCATAAGCTTCGTAAGTTTTTGGCTGGGGCAACGGCACTTCGTTTCCGTTTGCTGTAACAAACGAAATGCCCATAGTTAACTTGTCAGTTTTTTTGTTATTTTTCGTGAACAACCCCATAATGTGCTGCGGGGTCATAACTTTTTCGAACTCGGCGACAAGTAAGTTTCTGTGCATGACATATGCAAGCGAAATGGCACCGACGGAGATTATAAATATGAGCATACCGATCAGAAAAAAAGGTGCCACGAGCCAGATCAGCAGAGATACTCCACCTGAAACGGCGATGGATGCGGTCCAGTGCTTTGACTTTGAACGCACCGCCTGAGTGTCGGTATGCGCCCAGTTGACAAGTGGAAACCATACAATTAAAAAAAATAAATAAACTGCTAGTTTGATCGGTGAAACATAGATACCGTAACTGAGGGCAGCCGATAATATAACTGGCATAGAATTCTCCGTGTTTTTTCGAATATAATTACAACAGGCCGCCTGACGACGCCCGTACGCCTTTTAGCGCCATCTTCAATTCTTCTACGTTAGGTGCACAACGCATTCCTTCTTCGAGGCTGATCATTTCTCTTCTGATGAGGTCCTCAAGAGAGTCTGTAAAGTCCTGCATGCCTTCGCCTTTTCCGCCTCTTATGGCCGTTGGTATGTCTGCTTCGCGTTCTTCGGCGATGAGCTTTTTGACGATTGGGTTTGCCAGGAGAACTTCGACAGCAGGCACTCGCTTAGCATCGGGCTTTAGGCCCTTTAGGAGTTGCTGTGAGATTACAGCCTTGATGGTCAGCGAGAACGTCGCCCTTGCAAGATCCCGCTCTTCCTGCGGGAAGAGGTCGAGGATACGCTGGATAGTCTGTGCGGCACTGGCGGCGTGAAGTGTTCCGAATACGAGGTGGCCTGTTTCGGCAGCCCGCATCGCAGCGATAAGTGTTTCCTGGTCACGCATTTCACCAATGAGTACGATGTCGGGGTCCTGACGCATAAGCCCTCGAAGTGCGTCTTCGTAGTTGGCACAGTCGATACCGATCTCACGCTGTGAGACTATGCACTTGCGGTCCATGTGAAGATACTCGATAGGGTCCTCGATAGTTACGATATGGCTTGATCGATGCCTGTTGACGTAGTCGATCATCGATGCGATAGTCGTACTCTTTCCACATCCGGTCGGGCCGGTAACGAGGACAAGGCCATCGTGGGCAGTGTCTGCGATTTCCTGGACGATGGGCGGAAGATTGAGCGTTTCGAATGCAGGGATGTTTCCGGTAATGTGACGTGCGACGAGACTGATCGAACCTCGCTGACGGAAAACGTTTACCCTGAAACGGTCCATGCGGCTGAGCGAATGAGCAAAGTCAAAAGATCCGTGTTCGAGGAAATATTCTTTCTGCTTTCCGGTGAGTATCTCGAAGACGAGATCTTCCATGTTCTGTTCGGTAATGACAGGAGCTTTGGTGTTTTTTAGGCCGCCGTTAACTCGTATCCTGGGGGCGAGGCCTACCTTTAAATGCAAGTCGCTGGCTCCGGCTTTTATCATGCCGATAAGAAGTTTGTCGATCTCCGCCTTCTTCGCCGAATACGTATGATCGTCTATTGGTTGTCCCTTGCTCATCGGATTTCTCCCTACGAGTATCTCAACGCGACCCGGCGGCCGAGTTGGAAATAACTAATGTTTATTTTTTACGTTTCTTGAAAGATTCGCCATTATTGGCGAAACGATATTTATTAATAATAGTGGAGTTGTGTAAGAACTTTCGAATTACCGCGATCTACAAAAAGTAATACACACCCCAACAACCTGACAAAAGCTGAATTGCTTCAGTGTAACCAGCCTGAACTATTGATTATACCGAAAATTGACTCTAAAGTCAACTTCAAATAGGGCTAAGCTGTCAGTATTTAGCAAATAGACCAGAAAAGCGGTACTGAGCGTTATATCACTGCATTGGGTGAGGTAATCTGGGGGAGCAACTGCATTTTCATGCTAAGAGTAGGACTAATGTCAGGTATATTATTACGCTTATTGAGTCGTTTGCGGTCGTTACGAGTGGGCCAGCGCTTATTGCGGGGTCGATTTTCACCCTTCGGAACAAAAACGGCAGGAAAAGCCCCAATGTTGTCGCGACCATAATCGCCGAAAACATCGCTGTACTGAATGCAATGACAATGGGGATGTGGTCGGCAAATTTTATCGGACCAGCGGATAGATCGCCGACCGCATGGGGATTCATGAGGTTTGGCAGGAATCCGCATATCATTCCCCCTATAATTCCGCAGGAGATCGCTACAAACAGGGCAACCCTGACTTCTCGCGCAAATACCTCGCTTAGCCTTGCCGCGGCGAGGTCTCCGGTTGCAAGGCCTGAAACGACGATCGCTGAAGTCTGGAGGCCGGCGTTTCCGCTGATAGCTGCGATCATTGGGGCAAAAGCGAAAGCTGTCGTGAATATATACAGGGTATCTGCCTGGTTAAAAATGTTCCTGAAGGTAAGCCCGGCGAAAGCGGTTACGGCGGTTCCGGCAAGGCATGGGAGCAGCCAGGTCATCCTTACTCTTGCCGCATGAATTATGGAGATGTTTTCCAGCTCGGCAGCGTCTGTACCGGCCATCGTGTAGATGTCCTCGGCGGCTTCTTCCTCGGCAACTTCGATGACGCGGTCTGCGGTGATCCTGCCGACGAGAACGCCGGAATCGTCGATTACGGGGACTACGATGAGGTCGTTCTTACTAAAGATATTCCTGACCTCTTCCTGGTCGGTATCTGTCCTGACATGTATTGTATCGGTGTCAATAAGCTGCTTTATCGAGGTGCTATCGTGCTTTCTTATGAGATCGCGAATACGAACATCGCCGAGCAATTTGCCGCTTGAGTTTACGACATACACGCTGAAGAAATCTTCATCAATCTCGGCATTCTGTATCTCACGGATAGCTTCGGCTACTGTCGCGGCCTCGTTTACGCTAACAAGGATTGGGTCCATGATACCGCCTGCGGAGTCCTCCGAGTAGCTCATCAGGTCCTTGATCTGGTCGGCGTCGGCTTCTGGCATGTGCTCGAGAACTTCTTCGCTGTCTTCGGCGGGGAGTTCCGATAATACGTCAGCAGCATCGTCTGGATTAAGCTCAGAGATGAGCTCTCTAAGCTCTTGATCCTCAAGAATATCAAAAAGCTCCGAACGGGTGGCCTCGTCTACTTTTTCGAGTACTTCAGCTGAAACTGATTTATCAAGAATATCAAAAACTACCCTGCGTTCCTCATTCTCCAGAATCTCGATGATCTCGGAGATGTCACTGCTTCTCTTCTCTTCGAGAGCAGTTTTCAGTGCGTCGCGGTCTCCCTTATCGAGGAAATCTTCGACAATCTGACGTAAAAGATGTTTTTGTTCTTCAGCCATAAATCCCTTTATTTTTGACTGTATTAGTCGATTATTTTCTCTAGCTGGACTATATTTCTATATTTATAAGCATTTTTTGATAATTTACAAGTGTAATGCCTCCGTATTTTGGTTTGATGAGTAAAAATCTCTTTACTTTGTGATGTTTTTATTGTAGTATGGTAATGTATTCTCCGATTTACAGAGTGTTGTTGCGTGTTCGTATTGTTTTTGAACAAAAACGATTATCGGGCTGTATGGACTGTTTAGAGAGATAATAATTGAACTTTTAACTGATACAGATATATATTGAAGGGTGTTTCCATGAAAACATCGGCTTTTTCAATAATGATTGCGGTCTTAATCTGCGTATTTTCATCAAGTTTGTGCTGGGCATATCCAGAGCCGACTGTCGCAGGCGGAATTAATGACTGGAATATGGACGTTGAATTCGGCAAACCTCAGCAGATCAGCGTTAAACTTCCCGGCGACGCCAAGGGCGCCCCCGGACGCCGATTCTGGTACGTGATCCTTTCAGTTAAAAACGACACCGGCAGCGATGTTGATTATTACCCTTCGTGCGACCTGATGACAGATACGTTTAAGGTCACCCCGGCAGGTAAGGATGTTATGGGTGTTGTGTTTGAGAAGATCAAACTTGTTCAGAAGAGCCGGTTTCCTTTCCTTGAGAGGTTTGAACTGGTTGCCAATCGGATTCTTCAGGGCGAAGACAATGCTAAGGACATCGTTGTTATCTGGCCGGATTTTGACGATAAGGCCAAAAATGTCGATCTTTTCATCGGCGGTCTGAGCAATGAAACTGTCGCTATCGAGCACCCTACAAAGAAAGATAAGGACGGCAAGGCGGTAAAGGTTTATCTTCAAAAAACGCTCCAGCTGAAATACACGATCGGCGGCGACAAGAAGTTCCGGAGCGAGTCAAAGCTGAAATACAGATCAAAACGCTGGATAATGCGTTAAGGTACTGTTGAAATTCCTGCAGATGCAGATGACCCTTCGATTTACAGGAGTCGCAGATTTAATTGACGAGTGAGGCTGTATCTATAACTATAATGGAAGATAAAAATGAATAGCGCCAAAGGTTTGTCTGTAATAATCCCGGTTTATAACGAACAAGATGGCAGCATTTGCGAAACTGTAAATAATATCAGCAAACTGCTTGAGGATAATCTGAACTGCGATTTTGAAATTATTGCAGTCAATGACGGTTCGACTGACCGAACAATGGATATCCTTCAAGGTCTGCAAGCGTCTTTTCGGTTGATATCACATGAAAAGAATCGCGGTTATGGAGCCGCAATCAAAACAGGTATTCAACATGCTTTATATGACACAATTGCTATCACCGATGCCGATGGCACTTATCCTAATCATTTAATGTACGATTTTTATTGCAAGCTGAAAGAGGAAAATCTCGACATGGTTGTCGCAAAAAGGCCATTCCGTGCCCTTCCTCGCAAGACCTGGCTTGCCAAGTTTATACTGAGTAAATTGGCTGATTATATTACCGGGCAAAAAATACCGGACATCAATTCAGGGCTGCGTCTTTTTAAAAAGCGTTCGTTTATTCCTTTTATTCCGATAATTCCAAATGGTTTTTCTCTGACGACAACGATTACGCTGGGTATGTTTATGGGTGGTTATAAAGTTAAATATATCCCCATAGAATACGCTAAACGCAAAGGTAGTTCGAAAATTAAGCCTGTAAGAGATACCTTGAATTTTATTAACCTTATAATGAAGATCGGACTGTATTTTGCGCCGTTAAAAGTTTTCATGCCTGTTGCAATTTTCCTGTTTCTTATGGGTGTTACATGGGCGATTGTCAGTTGGCTCCTTGGAAGATTGGCAGATGTATCTTCTCTCGTAATTATTATGTCTTCATTCCAATTGGGCGCAATGGCGATTTTAGCCGAGCTTATTAACCATAGAACTCCTAATTATTATAAAAAACAGGCCGATGCAGATGAAAGTCGTATTGATCAATCCCCCCTCAACTAATGAGATTATGGGCAATAATCCTTCTATCATCGAATCTTCTAGGGGTTGTAATCCCCCGCTCGGGATTTTGTTTTTAGCGGGTTACCTTCTTGAGAACACCGATCATGAAGTGTCTGTTATCGATTGTCAGGTTGAGGCACTTGATTATTCCAAATTAGCTTTGCGATTACAGGCCTTAGAATTTGATGTTGCAGGCGTTACGGCTATGACTTTTACATTGCTTGATGTAATAGATACTATTAAAACTGTTCGTCAGGTTAATGCCGGCGCAAAGATAGTACTTGGCGGTCCCCACGTAAATTTATTTCCAGAAGAGTCTATAGCTTTGGATGATGTCGACTACCTGGTTTTAGGCGAAGGGGAGATCGCCTTTTCAAAACTGCTGGACGCGATGCAAAACAATAGTTCAGTTGAAGGAATAAAAGGCATTGTGACATATAAAGACGATGAGATCATCAATAACGGTCCTTCTGAGATGATCGAAGATCTTGATAAATTAGCTTTTCCTGCCAGGCAACTGGTTCCCTACGAAAAATATTCATCCCTGCTGGCAAAACGAATGCCGATCACCACTATGTTTACAAGCCGGGGTTGTCCCTTTAAATGTTCATTTTGCAATCGCCCCCATCTTGGAAAAAAGTTCCGTGCCCATAGTGCTGGAAGAGTGATCGAAGAATTTCAGAATTGCCTGGATCTTGGCATTCATGAGTTTCTTATTTATGACGATACATTTACGGTTAACAAGCAGCGGGTCAAGGATGTTTGCAGAATTGCTATTGAGAACAAACTCGACATCGGTTTCGATATCAGGGCAAGGGTTGACACAATAGACGAAGAAATGCTGATACTGTTGAAAAAGGCCGGCTGTAGAGGAATACACTATGGGATAGAAGCCGGAACAGAAAAAATACTTAAGGTTCTAAACAAAGGCATCTCTCTTGACAGGGCTAAGGAGGTCTTTGATCTGACTAAAAAGTATAAAATGCAAACGCTCGCATATTTCATGATCGGAGCCCCTACTGAGACGATTGACGACATCAACGAGACTTTCAGGGTTGCTCGCTGGTTGAAACCGGATTTCCTGCACATGACAATCTTAACGCCTTTCCCGGGAACTCCCATATATTTAGACGGGCTGGCCAGCGGGGCAATCAAAACCGATTATTGGCGTGAATTTTCAAAAAATCCGACAAAAGAATTTGCGCCGCCGTTCATCGATGAAAACTTTTCAAAGCAAGAGCTGCAGGAATTGATTGTCAAGGGCTATAAAATGTTTTATATGCGGCCTTCGTATATTATTAAGAAAATATTTTCTGTCAGTTCCTGGGGGGAATTTAAACGCAAGTCAAAAGCCGGATTGAAAGTTTTTACCATGAAATGATATTTGGTTGAGAGAATTCTAAAGTGAAATCAGGTACCCTTGGCACCGAGTATGCAGATAAACGAAGCAGTAATAAAGCGATTTCGTTTCGTTATAAGCTCCGCGCATTTTATGCCGCACAGATGATAAAAAAATATCTGTCTTCGGATAATTTGAAGATATTGGATTTTGGTTGCGCTGAAGGCAAAACTTTGTTATATATGGATCGGATGCTTGAAAACTGTTCTTTTACAGGGTTGGAGTATTCAGCCGATTTACTTGAAATGGCCTCTGAAATGCCCGGCAATATCACTCTCCAGCAGGGGGATATATTAAATTTACCCGAGAAATTCAGCCGGCAGGAATACGACGTTGTCACGGCGATGGCCTTTTTCGAGCATCTTCAGGACCCTTCATCAGCCCTGAAAAAGGCTCACCAGGCTTTATCTGAAAAAGGCCTTCTCGTTGTGACGTTTCCGAATCCGACATGGGATCACATAGCTGAAAAGACTCACCTGCTTAAGGGAGGTGACCATCTGACTGATCTGAACAAAAAAAGTTTTATTGAAATGCTCTCGGATAATGGGTTTGAATTATTAGAGTATGCGAAATTCATGTGGGTATTTGTTGCGGTCATTCCTTATTTGAAAATTTCAGTGCATGAAAAATTTGCCTATATGGTAGATAAGTGTCTTAGCAATATCCCGGTTATTAATATGTTTATGGTCAACCAGTTATTTGTAGCAAGAAAAGTTTAGTGAAGTTCTCTAATAAAGCAACTTGATGGTAGCCTAAATATTTTTGCTGCAAATCATTATATTGTAAAATGCCAGAGGGTATGCTCCGTCTATTAATTTGAAAATCCATAATAAACTTTTCGGAGTCTTATTTGGTAAGATTGATCCCATTGACTGGATATGTAATGGTTTTAAGCCGCTTTGTGATGCGAGTTTTTTTAGATAGTTCGGACTGAATTTTAGAGTTCCTCGTTCAACCGATTTTATTAATCCAAAAGCAAACATCAAAGGGTTATTTCGATTTGGTTCGGAAATGACAATATATTTTGATGAAACCCGTTTCATCTCCAGTATCGGAACAAGAGGGTTGGCGATATGGTGAAGTAAATTAGAACAAAACACCAAATCAAAACTGTTATCATCAAAAGACATGTTACAGGCATCACCGCATATTTTAGTGCAATCCACCGGATTCAATTCCAGCATTTTTTCTGAAAAATCCATGGCAGTACAATTTGCCCAACGTGACAAAGGCCTTGTAAAAAAGCCGTTACCACATCCAACATCCAGGATTGTTTTTATTTTGTCATCTTCAGGTGATTTTTCTATATAATCCCGAATCAATTTAATTTTAGGTTCAGCAAATGCTGACACAATCGGATGATCCGGGCTACGCCGTTTTTTTGTCTTATTCCAAAATCTTTTTTGTCTATGCTGGTTTGTTTCATTAATCATATGACTATTCCCGTAAGATACTACAAGCCGTTAGCTTTTTGTTGGAGATCGATGATGCAAATATCTCCGTCGTCGTAGATTAATTTTCTTGTTTTCATAAGCTCTGCCAGGTTGTCCTGGAAGTCAAAAGTTTTTTTTGCGGTAACATTAATCCACGATTCGGCAGGACGCTGGAGTCGATGACCGAAGGTTTTTTTAGAAAAACCGGCTTCGTTTGCGTAGGAATACGCAATGTATCGAATAGAATTTAAGGTAAAATAGTCAGCTACAGCTTGGGGTTGTATTCCTAGAGGCAGGCCCGGCGGCAGGCTGATATCTCCCGGCCAATCAGAAACATAGACGGTGTTGCGTTGAAAATCCAGCAAAAAGGGTTTTTGTAGTCTTGCCAGGATCACCTCCGATTCCGGGACAGCGTTTTGTGCCTGACGATATCGCTTTTTCTCATCGGGCCCGGCAGCGCGAGTTCCGCTTAATAGACTTATCGCACGGCTGCTCAGAGAAGCCGTAACAGAATAGCACCCATTGCCGGTTACGCTTAAAAAAAGCCCCGCGGCAATAAAAAGCATAATGCAATTTCTGTCAAGTAAACGCGTTTCTTTACAAAGCGCAGAACGTGTCAATTCTGCCAAAAGTACGATAATTGCCATAGTTAAAAAAGCAAGGGAATGTCGAAATACCATGTAACCGCTTGCATAAGTCAACAGAACAATGCCTGAGATTACAGTTATGATAACCGAAAGCAATAAAGGCTGGGCGAAGGCTTTTTTTCTGCTGAGGTAGAGACAAAAACCGGCAAGGACCAAAAAAGTAAAAACATAAGTACTTGAAACCAGTCGCATGGTAAACCAGAATATTTTTTTCACGCTCCACGGATCGGAATGGAATGAGAAAGTGCCATAAGCCGAAGCGTGATATCCCTTTCCGAGGATCGGATAAAAAGCGGTGCCGCATGATTTGTACATCGACACCATCCACGGAGAAAGCATGATTATTACGAAAAAGCCAACCAGGCAAAGTTCAACAAAAATGCCGGTCTGAAATTTGCCCGATCTTATAGTTCGTAAAAGATAACCCGCACAAACAAAAATCGCCGCAAAAGGAATAGTATCGGATTTTAACGCACAAATTGCCGATGCTGTGAGAGCAACGATTATCGCGTTTTTAAGGTGTTTTCCTGATGTGAGCAAGGGCCCGTCAATGAGCCTGAATAAGGACAAAAACAAAGCGATCGGCAATATAACGCCTGCAGTGTTGACGACATATACAGACAGAGGCATGGTCAGAAAAATAGCAATAAGAAAGAGCCTGCTTGAAAGGGAGCTTAATTTTTCTTTGTAGGAAGCCAACAACACCACAACGAGCAATACGCCAATACCCCGATCCATAGAATTGATAAATTCGATGGGAAAAACACTCACAATTAGTGTCTGAAGAAAGCTCATGCCGCCAAATGATGAAAGCATTTGACGATCGTTGAACGGGTCTGCTCCAAGCGTATGCGACTGGATCATCTTCATCGGATGAACAAGATAGGCATGGTAATCATCGTGCCCGTTAAAGTTGTATGCATAAATAGAATAGGTATAATTGAAGAATAATAAAAATAACACAACCATGACACCCTTAATCAGGTATTTGCTGTCTTTTGATTTTAAAGCTTGAAGTTGATGTATGGTTTGTTTTTTTTCCTTAAATGTATCAATGAAGAACAGGAGCAAGCCCATGCCGACAAGAAAGAATAATAATTCCTTGTAAATCAAGCCGTAAAGATTCAGGATGCCTCCGCCTAATATGAAAAGACTAACACCCCAGCAGGCTTTATGGCCTGCATCAATAATCTGTTTTCCGAAAACAATACGTCCAACAAGCCCACCCCACCCAATGAACGAAGCGAAGATTATTAGAGTCCAGAACCAACATAAAATACAAGCGAATATCATCCAACTTTCTCAAAATAAGTAGCTAATTGTGCTGTTAATGTGCCAGTGCCGCTGCAAATCAATGGGTTTTGTCCGGCATAAACGGCCGAGCATAAGTGTACCCACTATCACCTATGTAGCCGATACCGCCTCAGTTGTCAATAATTAACTCAAACTGACCGTTTGAGAATGAAAAATGAAGAATGAAGAACAAGGTTTCGGCCTGACGGCCGAGGCATTTTTATTGAAAAACAGGTTTCACGTAAGTGTTTTTATTGCAGTGACTTAGGGCAAGGCCCCGGCCATTTCCGGTCAGTTTGAGAAATTAATTCTTTTCCGGTCAGTTTGAGTAATTAATTCTTTTCCGGCCAGGCATAGTCCGGCGGGTAAAGTTTTTTGTTGAGTTTTTTGGCGGTGTCTTCGACTCCTCTTTTACCCATGAAATGGTTGATGAAATCGATATCAGTTTTGTTCCAGGCCTGTGCCGGGCTTAGTATCGCGATCTCATCGGCTTTGAGGTTCAGTGTGGAGGGATCGAAATGCGGCCTTATCGGATTTACGAAATTACTTACAAACAGATGCAATCCGGTGGAGGCGAACATCGCAAATAATATTATGCTTATCGCGGCAAAAGTTTTCGCGGCTGTTTTTTTCGGAAACAAAGCGATTACAGCAAAAGTCAGTATGATCAATGATGGAGCGAAATGTCGTGGATCCAGACTCGCCTTGGAAAAAAAGAATGCACCAAATAACCCTAGCCCGTAAATCCAGATTAATAATTCAGGCGGTCTTATCTTCTTGATGTTTTGCAAAACAAAAATGCTTGATAATGTGATAAGAGCGATAATAGTGCATATCCAGAATGTCATGGAGCTTCTTAACCGGACCCAATCCATAAAACTGATGTCATTGGAAGCTACGTTTTCAATTCGTGAGAAATCCCGAATTACTCCAAATGCCCCCATATAGTTGACCGGGCCGATAAGATAGCTGCAAATATTACCGGCGATAATGCCTACTATAATTATTGCCAGGATTTTTGGCTCATGGTTGAATTGCTGCCGCATTAGAAGACGTGTAAATAACAAAAACATTCCAACAGCAAAGATTGCGGTTAAAAGAATGATAGACCATTCCTGTTTGCCGGCAGCCAGGTAGAATGTCGCGCAAAAAAGAAGGACGTAACGAAAAAATGTTCTTTTATCCGATTTGGCAATAAACAACAGCGCAGCTGCAAATAACGCGTTCATCAAAATACCGACACCGCCGTCAATCTGGAGCCTGACAGAGGTTTTTATCGCCGTTGGCGAGACGGCTACCGCTAACAGGAGCAAGGCAAGCAAAATATTGACAGGTTTTTTTCGAGAGCACAGATATGCCCCGATACCCAAAAGTATAAAAAACTGGAACAGTGAAAAAAGTAATCGCAAAACAGGCGTTATTTTCATGTCATCTGTGTATGGGACTTGTTTTATTATCGGCGAACAAACAATACCCGCGATTCTTAGCGAATTATAAAGGGTTTCCGGGTGCCTGGGAAAGCCATAAAAATCCTCGCCATCTGACCTTCCCTGCTGCAAAAATTCCGGCCCATGGGTTTGATTTACAAATATATTTGCGAATGCCCCTTCTTCGCCGGTTAAAGGAAACCTGTAGAAATGCAGCCTCACTGCAAAAAACAACAAGACAAACGACGCAATGAAGATTATTTTTTTTGTATTTTCCCGCATCTTATCCCTGTCCGCTATACCTATTTATCCATGAAAGGTCTGATTTTGCTGAATTATATCAAGTTGGAATAATAAATTCAAAGACATTGTTTCAAATAAACCTTAAATACTTAAAATATAATTCTTGAATTTAATAGCCTAAGATTGTACGTTATTTCTTTAGCTATTAAATAGGAAAGCACTATGGACAAAAAATCAATTCTTCGTTGGCGTAAGCGTAATTCGTATTACTACGGATGGCTGGACAAGATTTATAAATTCGTTATTCGTCCCAACAGCAGGGTACTGCATGTCGGGTGCCAATCGGGTGATCGTTCCCTGCAAAGATGAAAGGGGCAACGTCGAAGACGCGGTTAAGAGGATTCCGCAAATGGGCAAGGAAACGGAGATAATTTTTGTCGACGGCAACAGCAGCGACAATACGGCTGAAGAGATCGAAAGGGTTATAAAGGAATACCCGGACAGGCCAATAAGTTTGATACATCAGGGTGACGGAATCGGCAAAGGCGACGCCGTCAGAAAAGGTTTCGCCGCGGCTAAGTGTGACGTTCTGGTCATACAGGATGCCGATCTGACCGCACCGCCGGAAGACCTTCCCAAATTCTTCAAAGCGTTCTGCCAGGGCAAAGGGGAATATATTAATGGGTCGCGTCTGGTGTACCCGATGGAAAAACAGGCGATGCGATTTTTGAATCTGCTTGGCAACAAGTTTTTTGGCATGCTCTTTAGCTGGCTGCTTGGCCAACGGTTCAGGGATACGCTTTGCGGTACTAAAATGATCTCAAAAGAAGATTACGAAGTCCTTGCCGCTAATCGAAGTTATTTTGGCGATTTTGATCCTTTCGGTGATTTTGACCTGATCTTCGGTTCTATAAAACAAAATCTTAAAGTTGTCGAGATCCCGGTGACCTACCGGGCCAGAACCTACGGAGACACCAGTATCAGTCGTTTCAGGCACGGTTTGCTTTTGCTTAAGATGAGTTGGGTTGCTTTTAAGAAGATCAAGTGGCTTGGGAGCGGGCAGTAAAGCAGAAACTTCGCGTGCCTTGAACCCGACCCCGAAACCCTGCATGCATCCATAAAACGTTTTTTCCTATTCACACAGTAACTTTTTATTTTACTGAGAATTTGTGTATTGTCAGGTGTTTGTATTCGTCGCCGGGTCTTAGTACCGCTGAGGGGAAGTCGGGTTGGTTTGGCGCGTCCGGGAAGTGCTGCGTTTCCAGGCACAAGCCGGTGCGGATTCCGTAGCTTGCTCCGCCTTTGCCTGCGATGCCGTCGAGATAATTTCCGACGTATAACTGTACGCCCGGCTCCGTTGTGAAAACTTCCATTACTCTGCCGGTGGTCTGTTCTGATACTTTTGCGGCGAGGGCGAGGCCTCCTCTGCCGTTTAGAACATAGTTATGGTCGTATCCGCCAGGGTCGCCCGGGATGTCATCGATCCTTGCTGCGATTGTTTGCGGGCTGCGGAAATCCATCTCTGTTGACGCTACGTCTTTTAGCTCGCCGGTAGGTATAGAGTCCTCATCAGTCACTGTATATCTGTCGGCGTTGATCATCATTTCATGGGCGAGGATGGTTCCGCTGTCATGACCTGCGAGATTCCAGTACGTGTGGTTGGTAAGGTTGATGACGGTTGCTTTGTCTGTTGTTGCCTTATAGTTGAACGACAGTTCGTTGTCGTCTGTGAGTTTGCAGGTGACCGAGCATGAAAGATTTCCGGGGTAACCTTCTTCGCCGTCTGGGCTTAGATAGGTGAACTCAACGGCGTCTCCGTCGGGAGCGTCGATCTGTGTTGGTTGCCAGATTGCTTTGTCAAAGCCGACTATTCCGCCGTGCAGGTGGTTTTCGCCATTGTTAACGGCAAGCGTGTATTCCGTACCGTCCAAGGTGAACTTGCCCTTGGCGATGCGGTTTGCATACCTTCCCGTCGTGCAGCCGAAATACGGTGACTTTTGGGGGTATTCAGCGGCTGTGTCAAAGCCGAGCACTACGTCTGCCATGTTGCCGTCTTTGTCGGGTACTTCCAACGATACGAGAGTCGCGCCCAGCGTCATAACTTTTGCTTTGATACCGTTTGCGTTTGTAAGTGTAAAAATGTCGACCTGGCGGCCGTCGTCAAGTTTGCCGAAATCTTCTTTTGTAATGCTCATATTTTATCCCAATTATTGTAACATTTTAGCTAACTGTCACAATGGCAGTCTGTTTTACCGAATACTTTAGATCGATTCAAGATTTTTGATTTTAATCTGTATTCTCAGCGTTATATCGGGGAACTCGCGCTCCCGCGCTTTTAAAGTATTACCAATTATTATATTAGTGCCGGCGTTACGTTTATTTTGTTGAGAACTTGTATGCTGTTTCATAGGTGTAGGTTTGACCGGGTCTTAGCACTGTTGACGGGAATTGCGGCTGATTCGGCGAATCCGGGAAGTGCTGCGTTTC
Source organism: Planctomycetota bacterium (assembly GCA_019456225.1). Classification (GTDB taxonomy): domain Bacteria; phylum Planctomycetota; class Phycisphaerae; order Sedimentisphaerales; family Anaerohalosphaeraceae; genus VRUI01. The sequence goes on from VRUI01000007.1 coordinate 28,302, forward strand.
CAGGCAGAGACCGTTGTGCTTGTTGTATGTCGCTCCTTTGCCTTTGTTGCTGGAGTCGAGGAAGTTGCCAGAATAGAACTGCAGACCCAGTTCGGTTGTGAAAATTTCCATGAGTCTGCCTGACTCTGGATCGTAAAGGGAGGCGACTTTGGCGTATTTACCGTCTGAATTATTCAGAACCCAGTTATGGTCGTATCCGCCGGGGTCACCGGTCAGTTGTGCGATCCTTGCGCCGATCTTTATGGGCGTTCTAAAGTCCATGGGCGTTCCTTCTACTGGTGCAAGTTCTCCGGTTGGTATAAGACCTGCGTCAACGGGTGTGTATTTGTCTGCGTCGATCATCAACTCCTGATCGAGAATGGTGCCTGAGTCGTGGCCCGCGAGGTTGAAGTAACTATGGTGGGTAAGGTTTACGACTGTCGGCGCGTCGGTCGTCGCTTCGTACTTTATCTTCAGTTCGTTGTCGTTAGTTAGCGTATAGATCACTTTGCATGTCAGGTTGCCGGGATAGCCCTCTTCGCCGTCTTTGCTGACGTATGTCAGTACAAGACTTGCGCCATTTTCGGTTTCTTTTGTTCTGGTATCCCAGACGACCTTGTCGAAACCAACATCTCCACCGTGGAGATGGTTTTCGTCGTTGTTTGTGGCAAGTGTGTATTCTTTGCCGTCGAGCGTGAACTTGCCCTTTGCGATGCGATTGCCGTACCTGCCGATGAGTGCTCCGAAATAGGGGGTTGCTTCGACGTATTTGTCGAGGTTTTCATAACCGAGGACGACGTCGGCCATATTGCCGTCGCGGTCGGGGACGTGGAGTTCGGTCACGATGCCGCCATATTCTGATATCTTTACGATCATGCCGTTGGCATTTTCCAAAACATACAGGTGTATGAATTTTCCGCCGCGGATTTTCCCGAATTCTTCGATAGAATATTTACCCTGGTTTTGCATGCATCCGGTAAGTGCGATGAGGGCGATAACTGCTACGATCAATAAGCTCTTCAATTTCATTTTTGTCTCCTTACATTTGAAAAAGATTGTCAATTGCGACCGAGCCAAGCCCGAGCCTGCAAGTCTGATTTTAGGATATAGTAAATCTTTAGGGTTGGCCAGTCAAGGGGATTTCGGAAAGATAATCAGAAAAGCGGGAGTGAAAAAAGCGAATACCCAATATCCAACAAGGAATATCGAATTATGAAATAAAAACAACAGTGTTTGTTTTGCAGGGGAGAGGCTTGCAACTCTTTGCAGTCGGGTTTGTTTTTTGAGGTTTTATCCCTGCGCTTGCGCTTCGGGCTTTTATTGGGTTTTGTTTGGGGTAAAACATGGCGAGTTTGCACTTGACAGGGGGTGTTTGGGGTGGATAATATGATTGTTTGATAAAAATTACACTTTTTATGAGATTAACGCCGAAAACAGTACTATGATAGCTGATTGCCATACACATATAAACAGCACTGCCGGTCAGGCTGATATCGCCGATCACCTTGCTGCTTGTGAACAGATCGACTCGTGTATTGTCCTTACAACTGCGGGGGAAAGCTCCGAAAAGTCGAACAAGGATCTGTCTGATTATGTTAAGGATCAGCCTAAAATGGTCGGTTTCGGCATTTTTGACCCGCTAAGAGATAAGCCAACACCGAAAAATGTCAAATCTTTGATAAAAGACCCTGGTCTTAGAGGTGTTGTTTTGTATTGCCCGCAAGGTGGTTTTCATCCGACAGACAGCAGGATGATGCGGTTTTATGAGGCGGCAGAGGGTCTTGAATTGCCGGTTTTCTTTCATAACTGCCCCCCCTTCGCTAATAACGATATTCTGAATTACTCTCAGCCGTACCTCATCGACGAAATTGCCCGCAAATTTGGCGACCTTAAGATAATTATCGGCGGGATGGGGCAGCCGTTTATTTCACAGACTATCAACATGATCTCAAAGCATGCCAATGTTTATGCGGATCTTACAATATGCCCGCAGCGTGTCTGGGAAGTTTACAACCTGGTTCTTAGCTGCTATGAAGCCGGGACAATGAACAAGCTGCTGTTCGGCAGCGGTTATCCGCAGGGCCAACCCGGTGAGTGCATCGAGACATTGCTCGGATTTAATAAACTGATGGCCAATACAAATTTGCCTAATGTTCCGCGTGAGGAAATTCTCGCGATCATCGAACGTGATACCATGTCGGTCCTGGGGATCGATTTATAATAACTTCAATTCGTATTTTGCCTGGAGGTTTGCTTGGCTGAGCTACTCGAAGAACAGCGAGAAACATGGGGCACCCGCGGAGGTTTCGTTTTAGCCGCCGTCGGGTCTGCTGTAGGACTTGGTAACCTTTGGGGATTTCCGTACAAACTTTATGACAGCGGCGGCGGTGCTTTCCTGGTCCCTTATATCATCGGAATGGTGTGCATCGGGATACCGCTTCTTATACTGGAATTCAGCCTTGGTCATTTTACACAGCGGGCGGCTCCGAATGCTTTCGGGCGATGTAATAAACGACTGGAGTTTGTAGGGTGGTGGGGGATACTGCTTGGGTTTGTTATCATTATGTATTACCCGGTGATCCTTGCGTACTGTTTCAGCTTTCTCTATTTCAGTGCTCAATCGATAATCAATGGTACCGCACTTCCATGGGCCGGTTCCGGTATCGAAGGAGTTGAAAACGCAAAGACATTTTTTAACGAAACATATCTACATAAAATTGACGGTCCGGGGTTCGGCAATATGCAATGGCATATACTTACCCCGCTAATCATTTCGTGGGTTCTGATGTATTTCTGCATTTTCAAAGGTGTCAAGCTTGTCGGTAAGATAGTTTGGCTGACCGTGCCTCTGCCCTTCCTTATGCTTATAGTTTTGGCTATTCGCGGGCTTACGCTGGAAGGTGCTATGGACGGGCTGGTTTATTATCTCGACCCGGACTGGTCGCAGCTTGCCAAACCTACGACATGGCGGCTTGCTTTCGGGCAGGTTTTCTTTTCACTGTCGCTTGCTTACGGCGTGATGCTTACTTATGCAAGTTTTCTTCATAGGAAAAGCGACCTTAACAATAACGCCGCGATAATCTGCTTTGCCGATCTTGGTACCAGTTTTGTCGGCGGGATCGCGATATTCGCGACACTTGGCGGGATGGCTTTTGTTACGCAGCAAAGCGGAAATGGTGTCGGTGTCGCAGATGTTGTTGACGGCGGGCCGGGCCTGGCGTTCATTGCGTTTCCTTATGCTCTTGCTCAATTGCCGGGTGCTGCGTGGTGGTCGCTGATATTTTTCTTTACGCTGGTAACACTTGGAATCGATTCGGCGTTTTCTATTACCGAGTCTGTCCTTGCCGGGCTGGTCGATAAGACCGGCTGGAAGAGGTCGATCGTTCTTCCGGCGATGACAGTTGTAGGGCTTGCGTTTGGGCTTGTGTTTGTGACACAGTCGGGGCTGAACTGGCTTTATACGATTGACGGATTTATCAACGGGACATGGGGAATAGCTTTTCTTGGGCTGCTTGAATGCGTTGCCCTGAGTTGGTTCTACAGGATCGAAACGCTTCGCAGCCATGCAAATGAACGCAGTGACTGGAAGCTTGGTGTGTGGTGGAATTATGCGATCAGGCTGGTTATACCTATCGTTCTGGGAACACTGTTTATCTGGAGCCTTATTGACGATGTCACTAAGGAAGGCGGTTTTTTGAAGACTCCTGACGGTGAGTGGATTGTGTTTAACTGTGTTGGGCTGTGTGTTATGGCGATGGTGCCGATTGTTTCAATCGCGCTTAGCCTTGTAAAGAGCCCGGTTTACACCGGTGACGGTCACGGCGTGCAAAAGACCATAACATATCATACTTCATATACAAATCGAGTTCTTTCTATCGTCGCCTTCTTAATGGCAATGATTTCCGCGGCCGTATTGATTGTTATCATCTCCGTGCATGGGACCAATATTGCCAATATGAAGGTGTGGATGTGTTATGCTTTAGTCATCGGCGTTGCCGCTGTGCTGCTGGCTAATTACCAGATGGCAAAGCTTGACAAATCAAATATCGCACCAACCGTTTTCAACAGGTTTGCAGGGGTAATCGGCACGCTTGACATAAGTGCATGCATCGCATTAACGCTGGTGACGCTTACGGGGACGGCTGCGAAAGCACCCAGGGAAACGGCCGCAAAAGGGCTTACTTCGACATCTTACATTATCCTCGCAGTCGCATGCCTGCTAATCGCGGGCGGGCTTTCATGGTGTTTCTGGCGTGCGATGACGGCGAGTTCCGATGAAGATAAATCTATACAGTATCCGTCAAGTTAATTAGATTAAACCCAAGTACTCCCTATTTTTTTGTCATTAGTTTTGTGAATTCTTTGAACAGGTAGCTTGAGTCGTGGGGGCCTGGTGAGGCTTCGGGGTGGTGTTGTACTGAGAAGGCTTTTAACTTTTTGCTTCGGATTCCTTCTGCTGTTTTGTCGTTGAGGTTCAGGTGGGTCAGTTCAACTTTCGCATTTTTTATTGAGTCGAGATCCACGCAGAAGCCGTGGTTCTGGCTGGTTATCTCTACCGCTTTTGTTGCCATGTTCTTTACCGGGTGGTTTGCTCCGCGGTGACCGAATTTTAGCTTGTATGTCTCGCCGCCCATCGCTATCGAAAGTATCTGGTGGCCAAGGCATATACCGAAGATCGGCACCTTGCCGAGAAGGCCCTTGACTGTCTTGGCGGCGTAAGTTACCGGTTCCGGGTCGCCGGGGCCGTTGCTCAGGAACACGCCGTCGGGTTTTCTCTTCAGGATATTGGCGGCTGTCGTCTTTGCCGGAACTACCGTAACATCACAGCCGTTTGATCGCAGCAGTCTTAAAATATTCTGCTTGACGCCGAAGTCTACGGCTATGACTTTAAATTTCTTTTTCGGAAGCGATTCTTCGCCGGTGATAGCGTCTACAACGCCCTTGTTCCACTTGTATGCTTTCTTCGTGGTGACGTCTTTGACGATGTCCCTGCCGACGAGGCCGGGGTATTCGGCTAACATTTCGTTAAGCTTTGCTTTTCTTTTTTCGGTCGAAGAGATTATGCCTCGCATCGCGCCTTTCTCACGGATGTGGCGGACGAGTTTGCGGGTGTCTATACCTTCCAGGCCGACTATGTTATTCTTTTTGAGGTAGTCGCCCAGCGATGCACCGCTTCGCCAGTTGCTTGGATAATCGCAGTTTTCCTTTACGATGAAACCGCGTGCGAAAACATTATCCGATTCCCGGTCATCGTCGTTGGTTCCGTAATTGCCGATGAGCGGATATGTCATGGTAATAATCTGCTCGTTGTACGATGGGTCTGTTAGAATCTCCTGGTAACCGGTCATCGAAGTGTTAAAAACAACCTCGCCGCAACTAACGCCGGCAGCGCCAAAAGAAGTACCTTCAAAAACCGTGCCGTCTTCAAGTAACAAAATAGCTTTCACTGCAATTGTCCTTTAATAAAATAGTCTCGCTTTACGCGATTCAAATTTTTTATAATCGTTTTTATCCCTGCGCTTGCGCTTCGGGCTCCTATTTTGCTTTATAGTATAGCTGTATTGATTTTACGCCTACCTTTTTGGCCTTTACCGCTTCGATGCCTTTGGCGACGGCGAGTCCGCCTCGGATTGTGGTTACATACGGCACCTGCCTGTCGAGTGCGGTTCTTCGGATCGAGAAGGAATCCTCTATCGACTGTTTGCCGACGGTGCTGTTGATGATCAGATCAACCTGGCCATTAATGATCGCGTCAACGATATTGGGCCTTCCTTCGTAAACCTTACGCACGAATTCGGAAGGAATGTTGTTTTCGATCAGCTCTATACAAGTGCCCCTTGTCGCTATGATCTTAAAGCCAAGCTCATGGAGCTTACGAGCCAATCCGACGGCTTTGGCACGGTCACGACTCTTTACACTTAAAAATACCGTCCCGGATGTTGGCAGCGTGTTGCCGGCGGCCATCTGTGACTTGGCGAAGGCTGTTCCGAAATCGTCGGAAATACCCATAACCTCTCCGGTCGAAAGCATCTCCGGTCCGAGCAATGTATCTATACCAGGGAACTTCAGGAACGGGAAGACCGCTTCTTTGACGCTGAAGTATTTGCGGTGAACTTCCTTTGTAAATCCGAGTTCCTTGAGAGTCATACCGGCCATGACCTTGGCTGCGAGCTTGGCAAGTGGAACGCCGATTGTCTTGCTGACAAACGGAATTGTCCGCGAAGCACGCGGGTTGACCTCGAGAATATAAATATCGTTGCCCTTTACGGCGAACTGAATATTGATAAGGCCCTTAACATCCAGCCCGACAGCTAGCATTTTTGTTTGTCGCTTGACCTCTTTAAGAAGTTTTTCGCTGAGAGAAACCGGCGGAAGCGAACATGCGCTGTCACCGGAGTGGACGCCGGCTTCTTCGATATGCTCCATGATACCGGCGACTACTACGTCTGTGCCGTCGCAGATCGCGTCGACGTCAAGCTCGGTGGCGTCGTCGAGGAACTTATCGACAAGAATAGGATGTTTACCGGAAGCCTCTAACGCATTCTCTACGCAAGCCTTAAGCGAAGACTCGTCATAAACGACAACCATCGCCCTACCGCCGAGTACGAACGAAGGCCTGATGAGCAGCGGGTAACCAAGTTTGCCCGCGATCTTGAGTGCTTCCTTATACGACATTGCCGTGCCGCTGAACGGCTGTTTGAGTTTGAGCCTGTCGACGAGTTTGTTAAAGCGTTTTCTGTCTTCGGCATGATCGATGCTGTCTGGCGAAGTTCCGATGATGGGAACGCCGGCAGCTTCTAAGGCAGTGGCAAGCTTCAATGGAGTCTGGCCGCCGAACTGAACGATAACACCGTCCGGTTTTTCCTTCTCGACGATGCTCATAACATCTTCAAACGTCAGCGGCTCAAAGTAGAGCCTGTCGGAAGTGTCATAGTCGGTGCTGACCGTCTCGGGGTTGCAGTTTACCATGATCGACTCGACGCCGATCTCACGGAGAGCGAACGCGGCGTGAACGCAGCAGTAATCGAACTCGATACCCTGGCCGATGCGGTTTGGTCCGCCGCCGAGGATCATGATCTTGCGTTTGTCGGTTGGATTGGATTCGCACTCGTCCTCGAACGTCGAATAAAGATAAGGAGTATGCGCCTCGAACTCTGCGGCACATGTATCTACCATCTTATAGACCGTGTCGACTCCGAGTTTCTGGCGGTGTTTTCTGAACGCCAGCTCTTTCATGCCAAACTGATCGGAGAGCCACTTGTCGCTGAAACCGTATTCCTTTGCCTTTTGCATACCGGCCTTTTTAAGTTTTTCCAGACCGCCCTTTTTGATCTTTGCTTCCATCTTGATAATATCGTTGATGTTGTTAAGGAACCAGCGGTCGATCTTTGTATGGCTGAAAACTTCTTCAACACTCATCTTACGGCGAAGTGCCTCGGCGACATACCATATCTTATCCCAGCGGTTTGTTCGCAGCTTATCCTTGATCTGTGCGTTGGTGAGATCCTGCTCTATGTATTTGTTATCCAGCGAATAGCGGTCGATCTCCAGCGACCGGATCGCCTTCTGGAACGATTCCTTAAACGTCCTGCCGATAGCCATCGCCTCGCCGACCGACTTCATCTGGACGGAAAGTTCGGGATTGGTATTGGGGAACTTTTCAAATGTAAACCTGGGCCACTTTGTTACGCAGTAGTCAATCGTAGGTTCAAAGCAAACTGGGGTTTTCTTTGTAATGTCGTTGTCGATCTCGTCTAGGGTGTAACCGACGGCGAGCAGCGACGCGATCTTGGCGATGGGGAAACCTGTTGCCTTTGACGCAAGCGCCGAACTTCTGGACACTCTCGGGTTCATCTCGATGACATATAGCCTGCCGTTTTCCGGATTGACCGCAAACTGGATATTCGATCCGCCAGTCTCAACGCCGATCGCACGGATGATCTTCAGCGAAGCGTCACGCATTATCTGGTATTCTTTATCGGTCAGCGTCTGGGCGGGAGCGACGGTTATGCTGTCGCCGGTGTGAATTCCCATCGGATCGATATTTTCGATGGAACAGACGATAACGACGTTATCCTTGCGGTCACGCATAACCTCGAGTTCGTATTCCTTCCAGCCGACGACGGACTCTTCGACGAGCACCTGGGAAGTAGGGCTAAGATTCAAACCCCACTCGATAAACTCTTTGTACTCCTCCATATTATAGGCGACGTTGCCGCCCATTCCGCCAAGCGTATACGAAGGCCGAATGATCACTGGAAAACCAATGTCCTTCAGGGTCTTTTGCGCTTCCGCCCATGTATGAGCGTATCCGCTCGTTGGAACCTCAAGGCCGATGTCCTGGATGATCTTCTTGAAGCGGTCGCGTTCTTCGGCTCGCTTGATGCTGCGAAGGTTTGCGCCGAGCATCTTAACGCCGTACTTTTTCAGCACACCGCTTTCGGCGAGCGCGACGGCGGTATTCAGACCGGTCTGTCCGCCGAGTGTCGGCAGCAGGCTGTCGGGCCGTTCCTTGCGGATGATCTTTTCGACCTCGCCGGGAGTGATAGGCTCGATATAAGTGCGGTATGCTAACTCGGGGTCGGTCATGATCGTCGCCGGGTTACTATTAACCAGAACGACCTTGAAACCTTCCTGCTTAAGAACCTTGCAGGCCTGGGCCCCGGAATAGTCAAACTCGCAACCCTGACCAATAACAATAGGCCCCGAACCGATTATAAGAATCTTCTTAATATCCTTACGCTTTGGCATCAATAAACCTCAAAACACAAAAGTAATTTATAATTAATATTTCTTCATGTCCTTCATGCACTTCATGGTTATCTCACGCAAAACAACCACACATAAAGTGACTTCTAATATTTATTAGTGATCGGCATTCTTCTGTCACGGCCGAAGGCTTTTGGTGTTATCTTTATGCCTGGCGGTGACTGCCTTCTTTTATATTCGTTTCTATCGACCAGCCGGACGACTTTTTTTACAAGCCCGGCGTCATGGCCTTCTTCTATCAGTTTGTCGATAGACTTGTCGTCTTCGATATAGCCTTTCAGTATCGCGTCAAGCAGGTCGTAATCCGGCAGCGAATCGGAGTCTGCCTGGCCTTCTTTTAGCTCTGCGCTTGGCGGCCTTTCTATTACGCTTACAGGCACAACCTCGCGTCCGAATTTTTCGTTGATGTACTCGCAAAGCCGGTAAACCATCGTCTTCGGCACATCCTTGATGACCGCAAATCCGCCGGCTGTATCGCCATACAAGGTCGAATACCCGACAGCTGTTTCGCTCTTATTGCCGCAGGTTAGCACCATACAGCCGAGCTGATTGCTCAAAGACATCAGCAGCGTTCCGCGGATCCTGGCCTGTAGATTCTCAAATGCTATTCCGGTATCCGACCAGCCCTCAACGACACCTAGCGTCTGGTCGAAACTGGTTAAACATTCGCTTATCGGTATCGTATGGAACTCGATACCGAGGTTTTCAGCAAGCAAACCAGCGTCGCCTATGGTGCCAGCGCTATTAAACTTCGAAGGCATAGTAACGCCGATGACATTTTCGCGGCCGAGAGCGGCAACAGCGATAACGGCGACCAGCGTGGAATCTATGCCGCCGCTTAGACCGATTATAACCTTTTTGAACCCGTTCTTAATAACATAATCACGGCTGCCGAGCACAAGGGCCTCGTAGACTTCGGCAACGGGGCCAAGTTCCAGGTGCCCTGGTTTTTCTGCGATACCGGCATTTACAATCTCAGGTGTCTTGCCGGCACTAATATCGGCAACGATCATGTCTTTTTCAAAAGCGGCTCCCTGGCAGATAATTTCACCGTCGGTGCCGACAAACATACTCCGGCCGTCAAAGACAAGTTCGTCCTGACCGCCGACAAGATTGCAATATCCGGCCGGACAGCCGAAATTCCGCGTGCAGTTGCCGACAACCTCACGCCGCTGGGCGACCTTGCCGAGATGAAACGGCGATGCCGAAAGATTCAAAATCAGGTCAGGCCCGGAATTTCCGACGAGGAACTCGCCAAGCCATTGAGCATCCCAGATATCTTCACATATAGTAAAGGCGACATTAATGCCGCCATATTCTGCTACTAAAGGAGCGTTCCCCGCCGAAAAATACCGCTTCTCGTCGAAAACGCCATAGTTCGGCAAAACACACTTACGATAAACATGCTCAATCTTCCCGCCTTGCATAACCGCAAGCGAATTATAGCATTTATCGCCGTCTCTTTCTGCAAAACCGGCGACTACAGTCATTTTGCCCGTTTCTTTCGCCAGTTTCCGCACACTTTCCGTCGAATATTCGAGGAAATGCTCTTTATGAAGAAGGTCTTCGGGCGGGTAACCGCAAACACACATCTCCGGAAAAACCAAAAGATCAACGCCCAGATCTTCCGCATTTGCGAAAAAACCACGCATTGCCGCGATATTACCGGTGATATCACCGACCGAAGCATTAAATTGTACTAGTGCAACACGCAAACCCATCAAAAATCCCTTTATCAGCATGGGGTATAGACGCAAAATATCCCGGCAAAATTATTCCGTCTAAGTCTAAGCACAACGGACAATTTGTCAAGCCCCAATCGAAAAAAAGAGTCATCCAAAAGCAAGTATCAGTATATCTATGCCGGATTTCGCTATTTTGCTGCTAAACTCAGGCAGATAAGTTGCTCGTCATTGCGTATATAGATATTCTTGTTTGCATAAGCCGGGTGGGTCCAGCAGACTCCGCCTCGTTGACTCAGTTGCTTTTTTGTGGTTTTAATTATTTTGGTTCGGCTTATTTCCTTAAAGCCTTTTGGCGACAGTTCGCTGATTATCAGTTCGCCGCGTTCGTTAAACATCCATATTTTGCCGGCATTTTTGACCATGTGAATATTCGCCCACCTGGCTTTTTCAACCGTGGTGAGATCGGTCCACACCCTGTCTCCGGTCGCCAGGTCCAGGCATCTTAATTCGCCATAACTGTCTACGCCGTAAATGTAATCGCCGATTATCAATGGCGTTGAATTGCAGCATTGCAGACTGTCGGTTTTTTTCTCGTTTTCTCCTTTGCGTTTCCAGGCCCTTTTGGCGGTGAGCTCTTTGCTATCCAGTTTGATAAGCATCGAGCCTTCAAAAAATGCACTCACAAAAATATAGTCGCCGGATTTTACCGGGGTTGCAATATTCATCTGAAATTTCGACTTACCGTAATAACAATCCCAGTAAACCTTTCCGTCAAGCGGGTTCAAGCCAACAACCCGGCTGCCTGTCCAGCAGACAAGAACATCTTTTCCGGCTTGTTTGATAATGATCGGCGCCGAATAACTCGCTTTGTCAGAAATAGAACGCCACTTCTCTTTGCCCGTGTTCTTGTTTATTCCAACAACACAAGCGCCATCGGCGCCGCCGACCTGGGTAATTATCAGGTCGCCGTAAATAAGAGGGCTTGCCGCGATACCCCACATCGGCATCTTTATATTAAATACTTCCCTGAGATTTTCGTGCCATAGCACCTCACCGCTCTTTGCGTTAAAGCAAAGCATATCACCCATAGCACCGAGCGAATAAGCCTTGCCGCCGTCAATGACAAGCGAAGCCCTCGGCCCTGCCGGATATCCGATCTTGTACTTACACGGATAGGTGCGGGTCCAGACCTCATCGCCGGTTTTGGCGTTAAAGCAGAGCACTCGTTCCGAAGATACCGGTTTGTCAATAAGGTCGGTAACGTAGACAAGGCCATCGCTGACAACAGGCCCGCTGTATCCGGAGGAAATGGGAATATTCCAGAGAACCTTTAGGCCGTCTTTTGGAAATTGCTTAACAATACCGGATTCGGTCCAGGCTGCGTCGCGGTTTATGCCTCGCCACTGCGGCCAATCGGCTGCGGATAATGAACATGAAAAAACAACCAGACAGAGTAAGATAAAACGAAATAACTTCATACCGATCTCCTTAGAATAATATTAACATTTAGATATCTGGTGTCTCGTGGAAGCCGTCGCGGGCCGGGATCTTTTCTTCTTCGTGGTGGACGACTTTGATGGATTTCCATTTCCCGCTTCTGAACCTGAAATAGAACAGCAAACCAAAAAGCATGAAAATCGCGACAAAGGCTACCCAACCGGCTTGTGCGGACATATTGAATACCTTGAGCATTACATATAGAACCGGCACGATTATCCAATGCATTGATACCGAGATGCACATTGCCCAGAATGTATCGCCTGCACCTCTCAGGGCCCCGCTAAAGACGATCACTACCGCTTCGAGCATTATATAAAATGCGATTGTCTTTACGAGGAAAAGTGCTATCGGAGCGGCTTGCTCGAAGACGGCCAGATTTTTGGGATCATTGGGCCTGAACATTCCTACCAGGTGCTCGGAAAAGCCAATGAACAGAATCAGTATTATTGCCGAATACATCCAACCGCATTTAAGGCCGGATATCGCCGCACGATGTGCCGTCTCCGGGTCGGACGCGCCCATATACCTGCCAACCAGGCTGGTTACTGCGATTTGTATCCCAATAAGCGGAAAAAAGCTGAGCATGTCCCAATTGAAAAGAATCGTAACAGCTACCCCTGTCACCGGGCCTAGTGAATGAAAAATCAATATTGCAACAGTAAATGCCGTAAGGTTCAGGAAAAACTCAAGACCGGCAGGATAACCGAAACGCAGCAGGGGTTTCATTATAGACCAGTCGAAACGAAACGCTGACATCACATTGTATGCGGCGCGGTTTTTTGGACTGAGGTAGGCTACAGCTAAACAGATCAACCCGCACCCGCCGCCGCAAATCGTACCGATAGCCGCTCCGCGGATACCCATCGCCGGAAATCCCAACATGCCGAAGATCAGGACGTAGTTCATGAAAATGTTGACCACCATCGAAAGCATCGCCGAGAGCATGACGACTCTGGTCTTGCCGATACCGGAAAAAAAACAACTCAGGGCATTACGCACCAGGGCTATGATGACCGCATAGAGCAGGATGTTGTAGTACTCTATCTGCGGGTCAAGCTGCACTTTGGCAATGCCGGAAACGGCAAACAGCCATGGGCCGAGCGGACGCAGCAAAAGGATAATCGGGTAAGCAGCGACACAGATTATCAGTGCCTGCGTAATAACTATTGCACATTTATCCTTTCGGCCGCTGCCAAGATTCTGGGCAACCAATGCCGTCGAAAAATTCGTCATGCCCATGATAAACGTCATCATCAGAAAACAGGTCAGACCCCCTACCATTGCAGCACTCATCTGCTCGGGCCCAAGCTTTGACAGGAAGAGACGGTCGGTAAACGTCATCACAACTTCGCAGGAGCTGGAGATAACCATCGGCAAAGCGATAGTCAACAACTCGCGAACGCCGCCTGGTTTCAATTTAATTTGTTTGATATTTTCATCCATAAAATTCTTTTACTATAAGGACGCATTGCCGTGGTTGCGTATTTCTAAAATCTTTGCTTTTAATTTTTAATCTTTTCTCTTATCCCTCTTTTTTCCTCGCCTTCCTCTGTGGCAAAATAACCGCCACAAACCAGAAAATTCCAAACAAAAACCAGAAAACCTACAAGGCACCCATTCGGCAATTGCTATTATAATTCTTTGAGGATTTTTTTTATTGCCGGTTCCAGCAGTTTTGCCTGCCACTTCATTATTGCTCCGCAGCCAGCGATCTCTTTGAAATTCCGGGGTTGTCTTATCGCTATCGTTTTAAGAGTAGCTCTTGGTGAGACGACTTGTGTGGCAATCTTGAGTTCTTCGGCGATCCGGTCGCATTCGACTTTCAGCTTTTCGAAAATAACGTTCGTCTCAGGCGCCGGTTTTGGGTGGTACTTTTTTTTTGGATGTCCCGGCATTTTTGATTCGGGGATATTGTGGGCTATCGCAATAGCTTTCCTCAGTTCCTCAAGGCGCCTGCCTCTACAGTTTGCCGGAAGCTTCGGCCCCGATGACAGCGGATTATGCGGGTTCGCCGAAGACCATACCGCCAGTTTCATGAGCAGTGTATTTCCCATGACTTTAAACGGCGGGATATCCTGCATCTGCGACTGGCCTTCTCTCCACTTCCATATCTGCTGCAACTGAGTAAGAGCCACCTTGTCAAGATACCTTGCCCCCTTGATCCGCCAGGCTTCTTCCGGGTCAACAGACGGTTTATAATTTTCGGCGATGTCGAGGGTCCTTAGGCACCATTCTTCGTGCCAGGAAGTTCTGGAGAGTTTTTCGAGTTCTTCGGCGAAGCTGTCAGCAAGTTTGTGCAGATAGAAAGTATCCTCGGATGCATATTCAAGCTGTTTATCGCTAAGCGGACGTCTCGACCAATCGGACTTCTGACCGCCTTTGGGCATCACTACCCCAAAATATTTCTCGACAAGCGAACCAAGCCCGAATTTTTCCTGGCCAAGCAGTTGAGCGGCAAGCATAGTGTCGAAAACTTTTCCCCCCGGAATAAAATCAAAAGTCGACCGCATCATCCGAAGGTCATAACCGGCATCGTGAAGGATCATAGGTTTTTTGGCGAGCAGCTTTAGAAATAATTTAAGGTCTATTTTTGACAATGGGTCAATAATGTAGTTCTGGTTGTCAAAAGTCAACTGAATAAGGCAAACCTTGTGGTAATAGTGATAAAGACTGTCGGCTTCTGTGTCCAGGGCAATGCTGCCGCCTCGCTGCATGTGTTCAAGCAGCGATTTCATCGCGTCATCCGTGTCAACATATATATGTTTTAATTGCGGTGCCTTGCTCAAGGGGTATTCCTTTGCACATCTATTACCAAATCACACCTCTTATACCACACCTTGAACATTATATCAAGTATAGATATTGCTTGAATCGTCGCTCTCTTTTTTGCCTCTTATCCTGTCCGGAAGGGCCTTGACGTCTTCGATTACCATATACAGCGAGGGCACGAGAATAAGGGTGATCACCGTCGCGAATACTATACCGAAGGCAAGGCTGACTGCCATCGGAATAAGGAATCTTGCCTGTAGGCTTTTTTCCAGTAACATCGGGGCCAGGCCGAAAAATGTCGTCAGCGTCGTCAGCAAAATCGGCCTGAAACGCCGCGTAGCCGAATCACGAATAACCTGGTGCAGTTCGATCCCTTCCTCACGCTCGCGGTTGATCAGGTCGATCATAATAAGTGAGTCGTTGACCACGACGCCGGTAAGAGCAACAATGCCGAAGATCGACAACATCGAAAGATCAAAGCCCATTACGATATGACCGATGATCGCCCCAACGAGCCCGAACGGAATAGCCGACATTATTATCGTCGGTTGAATATAACTCTTAAACTGAACGGCTAGCAGCGCGTAGATGGCAAGCAGAGCAATAAAGACACTGCTCAAAAGACTGACTTTGGTTTCCTTCTGTTCCCTCTGTTCGCCTTCAACTTTATACGTCAGGCCCGGGTAAACACCCATTAGCTTTGGAAGCACCTCAGCGAAAAGACTCTTATTAATCTCGGTGGGATTTGCGACATCACTGTCAACATCGGCGGTTACGCTTACAACGCGTCTTCGATTGGAACGTTTTATACTTGCATACCCTCTGCCCTGCTTGACAGTGGCAACTTCCCCGAACGGGATCTCGGTACCATCGCGCAAACGAATCATGACATTTTCAATGTCGGCGACACTTTTTCTTTCGTCGAGCGGGTAACGCACCATCACCCTGATGTCGTCGCGGCCTCTCTGGGGTCTTTGAATTTCCTCGCCGTAAAAGCCCTGCCGTGCCTGGCGGGCAAGATCTTCAAGCGTAAGCCCCAGCGTCCTGCCATCTTCTGTAAGCGTAAGCTTCAGTTCGAGTTTGCCAGGCTCAAAACTGTCGTCAATGTCGCTTACACCGTTATATCCGGTCAACGCAAGCTTAAGTCCGTCGGCAGCTTTGAGCAGCATATCAAAATCGCTGTGACTCATTTCAATGTTGATCGCGTCGCCGGCCGTAAACAGCGACGACGTAAACGTAAGCGATGAGATACCGGGTATAGAGCCAACGGCCTCTCTCCACCTGTTGGCAATTTCCAATGACCTGACATTTCGGTCTTCGCCGCTTAGCAGCTCGATGTTGACCTCTGCCAGGTGAGCGGAAGTTGCGCCTCCGCCTGAACCGTGAGGACCGCCATCGTCACCCCGGGTAAACGGCTGAGACCCGATGTCAGTAGCCACGTGTTTAAAAACTGACGGTGCATCAGGCACCTTGCCCTTGTCAATCTCTGCCCGTACCTGTTCGGCGGCGGCTTCGATCCGCTTGACAACCTCGGCGGTCTGATCGACGGAAGTGCCCTGAGGCATCCTGAGAGAAGCCCAGACATTGTCTGCATCGATCTTGGGAAGCATCACAAATTTCATTCGTCCGCTCTTAACATAGCCGACAGCACACATTAGGACAAAGATCGCGATGGCGACTGTGACATATCTCCACGCTACGGCTTTTTCGACAAAGCGTGAGAACCTTCCGTAAATAAATTTATCAAGACCGTTGCGGATGAGCAACTGGAACCGGCCAATCGGTCCAAGCTCGCTTTTTTTACGTCGAATTTTCCCGCCGCCGGAAAGATGAGCCGGCAGGATCAACAAAGACTCGACCAGTGAAAACATCAGCACGGAAATAACAACTATAGGAATTACGCGAATGAATTTCCCCATGATACCGGCAAGATAGAGCAAAGGCGTAAACGCGATCACGGTGGTAAGAACAGCCATGACCACCGGGGCGGTCATCTCTCTAACACCGCGAACAGCCGCTTCGACAGGGTTCATCCCTTTTTGTCTGTAAGCGAAGATGTTTTCACCGACAACGATAGCGTCATCAACGACTATACCGAGCGAGAGAATAAACGCAAACAGTGAAATCATGTTCACAGATGCGTCCAAAGACGGCATGATCCAGAAAGCACCCATAAACGAAATAGGAATACCCATCGTTGTCCAGAATGCAAGCCGCAGATCCAGGAAAAGAGCGAGGCACAGAAATACGAGTATCAGACCAATGCGAGCATTACGTGTAAGGAGCCCCATTCTTGCGTGAAGCATGTCAGAACGGTCAAACCATGTCCCGATAGATATTCCGGAAGGAAGGTTCTTCTCCTGCTCGGCGATGTATTTTTTCAGGGTACTGGCAATGTCAAGAACACCCTGATCGCCAACACGATAGACCTGCAGCATTACAGAGGGTTTATTATCGAAACGCGAGGCGATATCCGAATCCTCGAAACCGTCGATTATCGTAGCGATGTCCTTAAGATACAGTTTTGTACCGTCATTTCTTGCCAGAACGACGATGTCCTCAAATTCCACACCGGTATACTTCTGCCCTTTTGTGCGGATCAATATCTGTCCGCCAGGAGTTTTAACCGAACCGCCCGGAAGATCCAGCGAAGATTCCCTCACAGCAGAGGCAACCTGCGTAAATGTCAAGTTGTGACGTCTGAGGTTCTTTTCGGGGACTTCTATCGATATCTCAAATCTCCTTGCACCCGAAATGTCCACCTGCGAAATATTGTCCATCGCCGTCAGGTCGTCCCGTATGCGTTGAGCAAGATTTTTGAGAGTTCTTTCAGACGCATCGCCATAAACCACCAGCGACACTACGAGATTTCGCGTGATCACCTCGGAGATGATCGGCTTTTCGGTCTCTTTAGGGAACGTGATGATCCTGCTGACGCCTGCCTTTATATCGTCGAGAACCTTTTTCGAATCTGCAAACTCTTCCACCTCGGCGACGACCAGGCCCACCCCTTCCGATGCAGTAGAATTCAACCGCTTTATTCCGTCAATACCGGCGATAGCTTCTTCAACCCTGATGCAGACGCCCTCTTCAACTTCTGCCGGAGAAGCACCAAGATACGGAACCGATACGGTAACCATATCCAGCGTCATGTCTGGGAAAATCTCGACCTTTATCTTGAATATGCTCAAGATACCGCCTGCAAGTATCATCAGCATCAACAAATTGGCAGCGACGTGATTGCGTGCAAACCAGGCGATCGGACCTTTTGGGTTTTTTTCTAGTTCGTTCACTGTATTTCAATCTCTTTTTGTTTTGTTTTTTCCGGGTTAAGGATATTTATCCTGATCTTCATACCATCAGTTACTATGTCCAGCGGGCTAACAATCACAACATCTCCGTCTGCCAATCCCTCTGAGATATAAGCATGCTCTCTGTCCATCCGCACTATCTCGACTTCGACTATTTTAAGAGTACTCTCTTTTTTAGAAGCGACATCCTTTTTAGGAGCGTCATCTTTTTTAGGAGCGTCATCTTTTTTAAGATCGATTTCTTTTTCAGGATCGACCTCTTTTTCGATCCAGACTTCGCCGACCTGCTTAACTTTTTTATCGATCAACACCTTTTTTATCTTGCGAATAGCGTAACGTGGAACGCGGATCACCTTATTAATTTTAGTTCCCTGTATATCGACCTCTACAAACATACCCGGAACAAGAGGCGGTCTCGATTTTGAAAGTTTGAACGGGTCAGCGACCTCTACGACGACGTGTACCATCCGTGAAACAGAATCGATCTGACCACGCGTGCGAACCACCTGGCCGGGCCAGCAGTGTGTACCACCTGCGAATTCGGCGGTAACTTCGACCTTCGATCCCACACCGTCAATAGAGTCAGAACTGTTGCTATAACCGCCCGGCACATCAAACCACGCCAATTGCGAGTCGGCAAACGGTATTGCGATCTCGACGGCGTCTGTCGAATAAACAGTCGCGATCGGCTGACCGGCAGGTATGTATTGTCCAATGTCAACGGACTCGGCGGAGACTCTCCCGCTAAACGGCATTTTTATTATAGTTCGTTCAAGGGCCAGCTGAGCAATTTTAAGGTTAGCATATGCCGACTTAAGCTGAAGCTCTCTTGTAACCAGCGGAGAAGTTGGTTTTTCGTTAGGGTGCATTTGATCCCATTCAAGCAGCGCTACTTTTTTCTCGGCAAGCTCTTTTTCATAAACGACTTTTGCCTGCTCGACGGCAAGGGCATAATCGTTGGGATCTATCACGACCAAAGGCTCGCCTGCCTCGAAGAAACCGCCGTTAACGAAATCCTCGTGACAGTCGATGATCTTGCCCGAAACCTGCGGAATGACCGTAACTTCAACCTTCGGCTGGACGGTACCATAACCCGAAATGACTACCTGTACATCTTCGGTCTCTACTATCCGGGCGTTAAGCAGAGGAACAACAGGCTTCTGAGCCTTTTTCTCCGGTGACTTATGCGACAAAAGAAGCAGCAGAAAAACCGCCGTACCCGCTAAAATAATAGCCACTGCAAATACTGTTTGTTTTACTACCATTTTATTCATTATTTACTCCTGCTCCGATAACATTCTCTTTATCGGCTGTTTCCTGATCCGTCTTCCAGTCTCCGCCAAGGGCAAGGAACAAATTTATCCTGGCGTTATAAAGAAGGCCTTTTGTTAGTATGTACTGGTCTTCTGCGAGCCGTCTTCTTCTTTCGGTATCCAGTACCACCAGCAGTATTTCCAAACCCTGCGAATATCTTTCATTGGCAAGCTTTTCGCCCCTGAGAGCTTCGGCAAGCCTTTCTTTCTGGTGGAGTGCGCTTTCGGCAAGATACTCCTGACTCGACAGGGAATCTTCAACTTCCTGAAGCGCCTTAAGCACCAGGCCGGAGTAATTCGCCGCCGCCTGCTCGGTGCGGGCCTTTGCCGCTTTGACCTGGGCCTTAAGCCTTCCGCCCTTGTAGATCGGAGCCGCTATACTCATAATAAATGAGAACACCTGGTTTTCGATATCAAAAACATCTTTGAAGCTATCTGCCCGATAACCGCCAACCCCTGTAAGGGTCATGTCCGGGTACATCTCGGCGATACTGGCACCGATACGTTCGTTCGACGCTTTCAACAGAAATTCCGAGGCCCTTAGATCCGGCCTTCTGTCCAGCAATGCAGCCGGGATCCCGACAGGAACAGCGGTAAGCTCCGGAAGTTCGGCAAGCGTATCCGGAACTATCTCGGTCGTACCGGCAGCGGCGCCGATAAGCACTTCAAGACTGTGCTGAGCAAGCGCCAGCGACTCTTTTAGTATTGGCTCAAGAGACTTGGCGGTTGCGAGGTTTTCTTTTGCCTGGTAAACATCCAGCGGACTTGTAAGCCCGGATTTATACCTTCGCTCTACAACTTTCAGTGTATTTGTCCTGCTCTTGATATTGGCCTGAGCTGTCGCCAGGAGCCGCTGCTGGGTAGCAACTCTGACGCGGGCTCTTACGACCTGTGCGATTATCGAATGAGTCAGTGCAGTTCGGTTTGCCTCGGTAGCAAGCAGCTCGGCGAACGAGGCCCGTTCGAGACGTTTAAGCTTGCCGAAGAAATCGACCATGTAATTTATTGAAATATCCTGGGCATACGTCTTGTTTATAAAACTCTCCCTCCCGCCAAACGGTGAGGTGAAAGATATTTTCGAGCGGGACCGAACACCTGAATACTGCACATCGGGGAGCCTGCGGCCGTGGCTTTGGGCAAGCAACGCTTCGGCTTCGAGAACACGGGCAGCGGCGGCTTTTAAGTCAAAATTATTCGACAGTGCCTTTTGAACATATTTGTCTATAACAGGATCCTTAAAACTTTTCCACCATGTTTGCGACGGGTCAAGCTTTTCCGCTCCGGTCCACTGGCTGGGAGTGGTGGAGTAACCTTCGATCCCATCAACTGGCGTAACCGGCCTGGTATAATCAGGCCCCAGCATACAGCCGCCAACTGTCAAAACAGCGGCTGACAACACTAATATCATCCTTATATGCATTTTCAATTCTCCATTACTGCTGCAAATGCGTCGGCCGCAGGCCGAATCCGCAATTCGTAATTCGTAATTAGTAATTTAAGCGATCAGCGCCTCAACGCCGGCAACTGTGAAAGCTACAATGTGATCGACCGCACTTGACACCTCAAAGGGATTAGAAAACTTCTCGCCCGAGTTGCTTGAGAGCATGTCCTGTATATGCATTGTATGAAGGAGTTGGCCAACTAACGAAAAGATCGACCAGAGAGCCTGCCGCTCGCCGAGACCCGGGCAAACTTTTACCATTGCATCCTGAAGTA
The DNA here is from genome assembly GCA_019456225.1 of Planctomycetota bacterium. Lineage (GTDB taxonomy): Bacteria > Planctomycetota > Phycisphaerae > Sedimentisphaerales > Anaerohalosphaeraceae > VRUI01. The sequence continues at coordinate 49,344 of VRUI01000007.1, forward strand.
CCGTCGACATCGGAAGGATTAACTCCTCAAACACCATGTTCGCAGGCAATTGCGGAAAAAGCATTTCCCGCACCATCAGCTTCATAACATTTCGCCCGGAAGCTTCTTCGATGAGGGGAGCAAGAAAAGCCCTGGAAAAGTTATACAAAAGCCCTTCCAGCGAAATATCTTCGGGGCTTTGGGCCATGTAGTCATTGATGCTGTTGATCCTGAAATCACGAAGTGCGTTAAGACGGCGCTTGCAAACCTGCTTATAGAGGTTGTCCTTGCCGGTAAAATAGTAATTGATAGAGGCGACATTGCACCCGGCACTGCTGGTAATATCCCGGGCACTGGTCCCGGCAAACCCATTTTCAGCAAACAAAACCTCAGCAGCATCCAAAATGCGGGTTGCGGTATCGTCAGCACCCTTCTTATTTTCTTGACTCTTCAACTGGCTCAAAATAGCTCCAATCACAAAATAAAACAACCACTTTAAACAAAAGTATAAAACATTTGTTTGAAAAGTCAAGAAAAAAAAATTAAATTTTTACTCTCCACCCTTCCTGGCCCTTATTATCCGCCCTTCGCTGTTGAACAACTAATTATTATTGAAAAAAAGTAAGTTCTTAATTACTATAGCACACTTAAGCCGATACAATATATGGTTTAATGAAAGGGTTGTCATAAATGACATTTCATGGTTTTGAGATTTCCGAAGAAAAGATCGCAAGCTTTTGCAGAGAAAACAAAATATCTGAATTTGCTGTTTTTGGTTCGATATTAACAGGAGATTTTCGCCCTTCCAGCGACATAGACATTCTTGTAACTTTCGACGCTAACTGTGGTTACAGCCTTTTTGAACTTGCTATGATACAAGAAAAATTGCAGAACATCCTCGGCAGGAAAGTAGATCTAGTAGAAAAAGCAGCCCTGAAAAACCCCTTTAGAAAAAAGGATATACTCGACCACATGGAGGTAATATATGCTGCCTGAGCAAAAAGATAGAGCCCTACTCTGGGATATTAAGGAGGCAGCACAGGATATCCTTGATTTTATTGAAGGCATGAGCAGCAAAGACTTTGAAGCTAATTAAGGTAACCAGGTATGCCGTCGAGCGACAAATACTGGTTATTGGAGAAGCCGCCAACAAAATATCTGACTCGTTTAAGGAAGAAAACCCTCAAATTCCATGGTCAGCAATAATCGCCCAAAGAAACATCATTGCCCACGAATACGGTGAAATACTCGTAGATCGAATCTGGCTTCTTACGCGTGAGCACTTACCGGAATTGATAAAACAGATCGAAAGGTTCATCTAACGCCTTGCTTTTCCGTCAAGACCAATCATAAGTAGATATTATAGACGTTTTAAGTTGCGCGACTGCGAAAGTGTGTCAAAAAGGTGTCATTTTTCGCGGATTTCACACCCCCAAACCAAAGGAATCGACTCGGCCTACAGTTTATTGGCTTTTTTCGTGAAATCTTTGTCTTTCAGGCCGTTATTGAATTTCAAACCCGTGTAAGAGTACTTGCTGATCAAATTGCCCTTGCCGTCAAGACTTGTTATCGAAACCGGCAGACGGTATCGCATATCCATAACCAGTATCAGCCTGCGGGTTGGCGAAATCTTATTGTTCGGCATAATCGTCTCAAGAACGATGCACGGACGCTTGTCGATCTCCTCGGTGCCGATGTATTTCGCACTAAATCCCTTGTCCTTCATATTGCCTTTATACAAGCCCGTAACCCGGTTAAGCAGGTTTCTTATCCCGAACTGGTCGCATGTACGCAGGCTGGTCTTTAGAATACTCTTACTCCTCGGATCGCGTTCGACAGATTTTATGAATCCGAGCAAACCCCTGGGATGAACGACCATCTTATTGTTGTTTTGTCCCTTAACATAAAGCATCCGGTCGGCTTTACCCGGGTTTTTCTTCCACTTCATGAAAATCGAAAAGGGCTTGTTACGGAATTTAAAACTTATGACCTGGAGCTTTCTAAGCTTTTTCTTGACCCTTTCCTGCTTGGTGAATATCCCGGTATAATCGACGATACTGGAATCATAATTGGCTTTCATTACCTCCAGCAGCTTGCCGTAATCATTAGCTGCAAAGTCGAGAAAATCCTCGTCGGAAATATCGCTCTTGTCAGCTGAGAAAAACTTCTTTATCGGATCCAGCAACCTGTTTTTAGTATCAGATTCGGCCTTGCCAGCCGGTGCTGCCAGCGCAAAGCTCAACATCACCAGCAAAGACATCAAAACCACCAGTACATATCTATAACGATTAAGACATTTGCAGCAACTCATAATCGTATCCTTTCAAATATTTGCTCTTCCCAAAAAACAACTGCGAAAAACTCCACATTTCCACAAATATGTATTCGGTTATTTATACTCAAATCAAGCATAATTGTTTAGATTAAACCGGCATGTAGAGCTGTCACCCGCAGCAGTATAGAGAATTTCCGCAGATTATGCGGGTATCGCAGATTGCGCAGACAATAGCGTAAGGCGAAAAGTGTAAGGAGTAAGGAGTAAAGCGCAAGGTGTACGCTTTACGGTTTATTTCTTTTCCAGTTTGTTTTGCGGCACTATCTTTTTGACGAACTCCTGCTCCGGGCGGATCTTCCTGCGAAGTCTTATCGGTTCCAGGTTTTTAACTTCGTTCCAGAGGGCTTCTTCCGATTTTTTCAGATCATCTCTTCCATTGTATACGTGCGGCGAGATAAGTATGAGAAGCTCACTGTTTTCAACTACCTCTTTATCGTTCGAGAAAAAACCACCAATAAAAGGCAAGTCTCCGAGCAACGGGATCTTGTCCTGAACTATCTTGACATTTTTGCTTCTAAGCCCGCCTATTACGGCAATGTCCCCATCTTCCATAAGCAGGGTCGTCTTGACGGTTCTTCTGTCGACAATCGGAACGGTCGAATTCCCGACACCTGCGACACCGGTATTAATACTCTGGCTCGGCTGGATTTCGATCATGATCCTGCCATCGTCTGTAACAGTAGGTTTAACAGTCAAAGTTATCCCGGCATTTTTAAATTTCGTCGAAGCAATGGCGCTATCGCCTCCGCCACCGGCACTTGTTTGCGTTATATCGGTATACGGTATCTCCTCGATAGTTTCGAGCATAGCTTCCTGACCGCTCAGCACAAGAACGCGCGGGCTTGCGAGTATCTCGGTTTTTCTCTCTCTCTGCAAGGCCTTTATGGTGTTTTCAACGCTTCCCTTTATCAATGTAAGCGAACCGCCGCTGCCAGCAGCGTTGCCAAGCTTATTAAGCTGCTGGACATAGCTTACCGAACCTTGAATGAGGTTGTCCCAGTTTACGCCCAGCTCGGTATCGTTGCTGAGCTGAACATCGATAATTACTACTTCAACGAGGATCTGTTGGGGTGTTTTGTCAGCTTTTGCGACCTGGGCGATAATATTGTCGATGTTTTCGGGAGCATCGCATACTATCAGCGTGTTTGTCTGTTCGTCTATCGAAGCGGTCCCGTATTCTGTAAGCATTCTGTTAACAACCGGAAGGACATTAGCGGCGCGAAGGAATTTAAGCATGATACTTTTGATGCGTCTTTCGGGAATTATTTTCACCGGTTCTACGACACCGGCGACAGAGTTTGAGTTGCCGGAGGCCTGCATCGCTGCCTGCATCGCTGCCTGCAGCTGAGCCTGCGTAATACCAGTCCCCTCAACCGACTGAATTATTTGCTTTCCGGCGAACGTTGAAGGGTCTACTACCGTAAAGGGATCTTCTTTCCCGACCTGTTCGCCGGCAGATTTAGTTTCGTCCGGATTTTTGTCATCCTGTCCGGCTGCGTTACAAATTGCAGCGGTAAAAAACAGCATTAAGATCAGAACCAGTCCGCTAATTATAATTTGTGTGTAATTGCGTTTACTCATCTAATAACAGCTCCTTATCTTCGGTAAGGTAAACCTTTATATTCATTGAACATGACAATTTATTCGTTGTGGAACTTGTCGTCCTTATCAGCAGGTCGTTTAAGTATACTGTCAACGGATAATCTTTTATGGCGGAGGTTAAACCGACAATCGCTCCGTATGTACCAAGGATTTTCACAGAAACTTCCTTTTCTGTAATCTTTGTGGATTTGGGTTTATTTTTATCAAGTTTGGTAGTCTTTTCTGTTGCAAACACCATCGACTCAAGGTTGCAACCGGCAGTGACTGACATTATTTCAAGTTGGGCAAAGAAATCTGTCGCTTGGGCAGCACTGAAAAAACTACTTCCTGAAGATTTAAGTTTGTCCTGTAGTTTTTTGAGCTTTACTTCCTGCACCCTTACAGTGTTGCCCATAATCTTCACTTTATTTTCTATATCCTGTGACACCGTTTCAAACTGCTGTGCAGCATGCAGATAAGAGGCTTGCGGTGAAACGGCCCAGCTATATGTCAGCAGACCGACGGAAGCGACGATAGCAATCGAAATAATAACCCGCGAAACCTGACTCGATTTCATAATGGTTTCAGTCAGCCTCGGCATAGAGCCTCCTGTTATCGGCAACGGTACATTTTATAGTATAAAAGACAATCCCCTCTTCACTGTTTTTTCTCTCTATCTCTTTTACATTCGAAGATGCGAATATTTCCGACCTATCGAGATGACTGCAAAACAGGTTTACAGCGGCCGGTTTAAGAGCCTTTCCTTTTATCACAAGATCAAAATCGCCTTTGGTTTCCACCTTGGTTATGTACAACGAAGCGGGAACATTGCGTCGTATTTCGTCCAGTACCACCGACCAATCGACAGAAATACTTTTTTCGAGCACCTTATCTACAAGCTGCTTCTTTTCCAATAAGATCGCAATCTCCTCCTTGATTTCCTTTTGCCTTGATACAAGGGACTCGATACGTTTTAGTGGGATTTTCTCTTTTCGTTCCTCTACGGCCTCCTGGGTCCTGTCAAATTGTGAAGCAGCAAAGCCTGCAAAAATAAATATTGCCAGCAGTATTCCGGCAACGGCATTTGCAAAAACGAGCAGTTCTCGTTTTGCTGCCTGAGATTCTTTGATCTCGTCGGGGACGAGATTTGTTTTAACGTTCGGGCAGAGAACTTTCAGCGGATTGAGTGCCAGGCCAATAGCTGTCAAACTAACGGACATATCCTCAACTTTTGATTCTACCGGAGTATCCGACAATATCGAATCGCATGAACAAACATGAACATTCATTCCGACAACTTCGCTGAAACTGGTTTGAATTTTGTCGTGTTCTTCCAGGGAGGGCAATTCCATAACACAATCCCACGCGATTTCATCGGCGCCTCCGAACTCGATTTCATAGTACTGGGCGATTGCCTTCATTTCAGTTTCACATCTGCTAAGGCATGACTCGGCAGACAGCCCGGTAACATCTACTCTTCTGACAAAATCAAAAGCTGTTTTTCTAAATACGCAGAGATTAAGAACATTGTCTCTTACTACAACTAACATAACATTGCTCTTAAATCTGGGCTTAATATGCTTTTCGTAAACGCTTCTCATCCAGGCAGCAATAGGCATTTCAATTGTTTTCGGTTCAATACCGGCAAGCTTTAGAGTTTTGAGAAGCGGGTTTATTTTATTTTTTTCGACCGCAGAAACAAACACTTTTGACGGCAATGCCGCAGAAAGGCCAAGACCGCAATAATCCATCTGTATATCTTTACCGGTCAGAAAAGCGCTGTGCCTGATTTCGGAATGAACGAAGTTTGTGACATTATCAGGCATTTCATCCGGCAGTTCAATGATCTGAGCGAGTGATGGACTTACAGTAAGCGAGACGGTAGTTTTTAAGCCTCTGTATTTCTTGCTGCCGATAAGTCCCCTCAGGGCTTTGGCAATAGCTGCCGGATCGGTGATGTTGCCGTCTTTTATCGCACCTGCGGGGGTTTGTGTTTTCCCGGCGGAAATTATCTTTACGCCGGACTTTTCCTGTGCGGCAACAGCATAGCTGATGCAATCGCCGGAGATATCAACACCCAATGATACTTTTTTATTTATCATTATTCGTTTATCCTCAACTGGTCAATTCTTATCACGTACGGACTTGCGGTCGAAACCGTCATGTCGGCTGCTAGACGAGCGGTAAAGCCGTTTAGAAGACTGGTCGATTCGACGGTCAACGACGGTAATGTGCCGCTGACTGTTACGGTGTATGTGCCGTCGGAAAACGATTTGTCCGTAAAACCCGAATTCCAGCTTGAATTGCTCCTTAGCTCTGCAAAGGCATCGTTAAGTCCGGCATTGGCTATCGCAAGCGTCTCGGCGGCGCTGACCTGATTTTGCATAAGCATCAGTTCTTCGGTATTCATCTGGAGCATTCCCGTAACGAGAGTCGTCAGCAAAGCTATCGCAAAGACAACTACCAGAAGTACCGAACCGTTCCTGTTCCATTTCTTTTTCATTAAGTTAACACCTGGCTATCACAAAAAATGTGTAGAAAAACTCGACCAGAATTACTTCGACCTTTACAGCCGGGGTAATCATTACATACTAAAACAATATAATAAGCCGAGACTTCAAGGGGATTATCGCGAAATGATGTGCTTAATGCTGGGTTTTACAGGACTATGTCACCAGGGAGGCAACGGAAATGATGCCGGCGAAAAAAGGGTCCTATAATTTTCACGCCGAGGATTTATCTTATCGTAAATGACGATCTGGCCAATTCTATATGGACATTTTTCTGCGATTACCGAGCAATGCCAAAGCCCCGGCCATCAGGAGCATAACGGATGCGGGCTCAGGGATGACACCTGTAAACCCTTCGATATCTTTGCCGTGTAAAACTTCGTCAAAAGTGGCTGCCAATGAAGTGGTACCGCTTTGGACATCAAACCTGAATAAATCGCCCTTGTGGACTTTCAGGTCATTAAGTTTTGAGGGGCCATGGATCGAAAAAAGTATATCACCGTCATCGAGCAGATGGACAGCCTGGACATTTCCATTACTACCGATAGTCCCGCCATCCATAAGTATATTCAGTTGATCAGCAACAGGGTCGTATTCGACGATGTCGCCCTTTCCAAAACTGACATTTGCTAATTTGGCGTCATCTTTAGTAGAAAAGACAACATTGCCATTGCTTCTGACATAAACGGCGTCGATGTTCTCTTTTTTGTCGAACAGCTTGCCGCTAAAATACAGGCTTGACTGACCGGTATTAGGATTATATTCAAACAAGTCGCCCGACTCATACCTTTCCGAGCCAACATGTATATGCGAATATGTCGATAGTACGAATTTCCCGCTATCTAGTTGATGTATGGCGTTAATCTTGTGCGACTTGGATATAATACCCATGCCGAGATCGCCTAACCCGGAAACACCGTCAAAGTCAACGGTGTAAATCTCATCACCCTTGACCTTGAGGTCCGAGAACCAGTTCAATTGGGTGCCTTCCTTATCAATTTCAACTTTCACGGGACACGCAAACACTTGCGAACTCAGCAGACAGAAAAGTCCGATAGTTATTATATTCTTGCTCATAATAGACATTATTGGCACAACAATACCTCCGCAAAAAAACTAAACACATTTATCGCCTTAAGTAAACCTGACAGGCACTGAAACCTACTACATAAAGCATACAAAATAAAAAGTAGAAATCATACTCAGCCACAAAAAACTTATTACATGGCAAAATATTCAGCTTAGATTCTGGAAATTACCTGTAAAAACAATATCTAATAATAACGGAAACTTCAAAAATCTATGGCAATATCTCACCACCGCTACTTCCGGCGAGAGTGGCGATTTCTCCAGCAGTAAGTGCATAGTCGAAAATACGCACATCATCGATCAATCCATTCCATGATTCCTTATCTTTTTCTTTCGAATAGTCACCTATAGCGGCAGCTTTGGCACCGGGATTTTCCGGCACACCGTAAACCGTAATCAGCATGTCAACACCGTCAAGATAGATATGTATGTCAGTACCGTCCCATGTCGCCGCTATGTGGTGCCAAACATTGTGGGTCCAGGCACCGACTGCCAAATTAGCGCCTTTGCCATTACCTCCGCAATCAAGCCATAAAATCGGAAATTCCCCGCGATCGACTCCTAACCATATCTCCTGCTCTGCCGAATAGATCACTGCCCATTTGTTGCTGTCAAATATAGTATTTGTGTCCTTAGCCCAAGCAGCTACTGTAAAGTTAGCGGTCGGGCAGTTCCCTATCCCTTCAACACGATCATCAATTCCGTCAAAAGCTAAGGCACCACCATCAACACCTGTCGTCCATTCATCACCTGTCATTTCATTTAAAGTTCCATCATTGCCGTTACCGCTGGAATCGACAGCTGTAGTACCTGATGCGTCATCAAATTTCCACCAACCTATTGGAGGAGTTGATATTGGCTCTTCTGGTACTGGCCCGGATCCAGAACTACCATTTACCGCTAGAAATGCAGATGTTTTGAAAGTCTTATCCCTGCCATTGGCGGAGGTATTGCCTAAAACGGCCTCAACTTTTACAAGTCGAATCTTTTCTGTATCGGTAATTGGCGTGCTTAAGTCGTTAAGGCCGTAGCAAGTAAATTGCAGCTTGGTAACGGGGCCTGCAAGTTCGGACTGTGAACCTACTTCGCCGAATTGCACATAATTGTTTGCTGCGATATCGAAACGCAGGGTAGTGCCTGCGGTATCTTCATACTCTATGTAACCGTTGGTTTCAGTCGGGTCGCTTACGCCGATTATTTTTACGGCTTTCATAAGACGGCTGTTGATGTAATCGACGAGGATCCTGCCGTTCTGGATCGCTTCGCTTGATGCCTGTCTTGACTTCCAGGAGTTGCCGGCGGTTGTAAAAACCGGCAGGACCACGGCGAACAGGACCGAGACTATACCAAGGGCAATAATCATTTCGAGAAGCGTTAACGCTTTACGGCAACTGCAATTTTGATTTTTATGCGGCATATTTTTCACCACCTTCTAGCCAGCGATGTTTGCAGGGTCACCCTGATCTCATCACTGTCAAGTATATTGTCGGCGTCTTCGTCGAAACCTGTGGAGACATTTATATTTCGCAGATCCGCACTAACTGAGGTATCTGTAACGTTGCAGTAATATCTATCGCCGAGAGACGTATTGCTCTCTGAAAGTGAACTGCCATAGTTATATATTGAACGGGCCTTTACCTCTTCCAGTTTCATCTGGGCGTAGGAAAGGCTTTTTGTTTTTTTCTCAATGATGGTCGCTGTCATATGGGCATTTACCAACCCCTTAAGAATAGGAACCATTGCAAATGCAAGTATCGACGAGGCGACGACGACTTCGGTCAGTGTGAAACCGCAGCGCCGGGAACTTGCGTTATTAGATTTGCCTGTTAATTTTCGTCGCATTTTATCATGCCTGTTGCAGTTATCACTGTTATAGTAAAAGTTTTCCCATTTGATGACAGCTGGACCTGAGTATCGCTTGGTCCAAGCAGGTTTCCGAGCGGGCCGAATTGAAAAGTCGCTCCGCCGGTACAATCGATCTTATCGTCAATGGTGTGCGTATCGATGGTTACCGAGGTGTCGAGGTTATTGATCTGATAGGAGTCGTACGGGCTTGAACCTGTCATCTTCAGTTCGAAGCCTGCCGAGTTGGTTGCCGCATTGCTTATTGCCAGCCTTCGGGTTCTGCGAAGGTCGGTAACTAATTTTCTGGCTGTTGTGTCCGCGGATTTTTTGTAGACAGCCGAAAAGCTGAACCTGGGAACGGCGATCGCGGTAAGTATGCCGATAAACAGCAATACGACGATAACCTCAACAAAACTGGTTCCACGTAAGTTTTTTTTCATCATGGTCTTATAACCGCTGTAAGCAAAAGAAAAGGATGGTCACAGGTTGTTACTGTAAGCCATCCTTTTAATAGATATTCAGGAAAACGGTCAGAGTTCCTGCAACCTTTTTTTTAGTGAGAGTGACCTGTAGGGTCAACTCTGTTGTTTACGAGAGTAGCGGTGTAGACCGCATCATTTACCGGACACTTTGGAGCACCGTCCGGGAAATAAACCGTACTACCGGTGATGGTAGTCAGGTCAGTCGGATAGCCATCTTCATCGGCGTTGTAGAGTTCTATAGAAGAGTTCAGAATGTTGATATTAGTATCACATGCTTTTGCCTTAGCGTTTGTGGCACTTTTTGAAATCCTCGGAATAGCAATCGCAGACAACGCGGCTAAAATCAGGACAACGATCAACAACTCAATCAGGGTTACACCTTTTCTTTTATACATCTTACATATCCTCTCTAAAACTCTAAAAAATATTGTTATATTTTACTATCGTCTAAAAACAGGGGGCACTTAGTTAAAATATGCCAAAAGTATTAGTTTTTTTCAAACTCGTAATTATCGGCGAATTGCGGCATTTAAACCTCATATTCGGTTCAACCTATTTTATATGTCCCATATAATCGAACATAGGCAGGTAAACTCCGAGCAGTATCATTCCTACTACCAATCCCAGTACGACCGATAAGATCGGTTCGATTTTAATTAGTAAAGCGCTGATCGCCCTTTCGATCTTTACATCGAGAAAGTCTACGCCTTTTTCGAGCATCTCCGGAAGGACGCCTGCTTCTTCTCCGGCACTGGCAAGCTGTTGGACCATAGGCGGAATAATGGTACTTTCTGACAGAAGCTCTGAAAGAGAACTTCCGGTCATTAGCCTATCCTGAATATCATTCGAATAATTCCTCATTACGCAGTTATTGGCGACCTGCTTGGAAAGCTCGATGGCTTCGACGACACCGATACCCGAAGAGAGCATCATCGCCAGGGTCCGAATAAAACGGCTTGCAACGATCATTCGGTTAAGCGGTCCGAAGACCGGAATGTTTAGTTTTATAGAGTCGATCTTATCCCTTACCGAAGGTACGCCATATAAATATCGGACGCCGAATACTATCCCTACTATCGACGGTACTATGACCCCCCAGTAATTTCTTACCGCTTCGCTGACAAAAATAAGCACAAGGGTCGGCCACGGCAGAACTATATGAAGCTGGTTGTATAATTTCTGAAAGACCGGGATGACAAATATCACCAGTGCTGTCACGATCAGAAAACACATTATCACGACGGTTATCGGGTATGCGAATGCCGCCTTGATCTTGCTCCTCAAATCTGCTTGTTTTTCGAGGTATTCGGCGGTCATCTGGAGAGTCTCGTTTAATTTTCCGCCGGTTTCGCCGGCTTCGAGCATTCCCAGGAAGAAATCCGAGAAGACTTCCCTGTGTATTCCAAAGGCCTCCCTGAGCGACATTCCGGCTTCGACCTGTATTCTCACATCGCCGATCACCGCTTTGAACGTAGGATTATCGCTTTGTGACTCGAAGGTTTCCAGACATCTTATTATCGAAAGTCCAGCGTTGTACATTCCTGCAAACTCATAAGTAAAAGCAACGATCTCACTTTGTTTGATCCTGTTTTTTTTCAAAGCCTTTTGATTTTCGCACTTTGCTTTCAGCAGTTTATAGCCCATTTTCTTAAGCTCACTGCGGAGTGCTTTTATGCTCTCGATATCGGTGTATATTCCTGTCTGAATGTTTCCGCCGGTATCTTTTGCGGTATACTCGAAGGTTGACATCATTGACTCCTCATATCGACTACCCGAAGTAGTTCGTCAAGCGATGTGATTCCATTGAACGCCTGTCGCAGACCTTCGAGCCTAAGCGTATTCATACCCTGCTGCATCGCTGTTGCCAGTATCTGGTCATCAGAAGCGCCTTTTACAATAAGTGACCTGATTTCCGGCGTGACATTTAGTATTTCATACACGCCCTGCCGCCCCATGTATCCGAGGTCCCTGCATTTACTGCAGCCATCGCTCTTATAGAGAGTAATGCCGCTTTGACGTTCCTGCGGTGTGAAGTTTTCCAGTTCCTCTTCTGAGGGAGTATACGAACTTTTGCAGTTGGGGCAGATCTTTCTGACAAGTCTCTGGGCAACGGCTCCGAGCAGCGACGAGGCTACGTGGAAAGCCGGTATACCGAGGCTTACAAGCCTGGATATGGTACCTACGGCATCGTTTGTGTGCAGTGTGCTTAGTACGAGATGGCCGGTAAGAGCGGCGCTTACCGCTATTTCGGCAGTCTCGAAGTCGCGTATTTCACCTACAAGTATAACGTCGGGATCCTGTCTCAATATACTTTTAAGCCCGGACGCGAAGGTCATGCCTATCGTCGGTTTCACCTGTATCTGCGTAATACCATTAAGCCGATATTCGACGGGATCTTCGATGGTAACGATGTTTCTGTCGACAGTATTAAGTGCCTGGATCATCGAATAGAGTGTGGTGGTTTTTCCGCTTCCGGTCGGTCCTGTCAAAAGCACCATGCCGTAGGGATTTGAGATAAGCGAGCTTAATCGTTTATAACTTTCATCGGAACCGGCGATTTGTTCCATCCCGACAAGACCGGAGGTGGTGTCGAGAATCCTTAAAACAATCTTTTCACCGCCTGTTGCCGGAAGCGTAGAAACTCGCAAGTCGTATTCCTTGCCGTTGTGCTCAAAACAAATATGCCCGTCCTGCGGGACGCGGCGTTCGGAGATGTCTATCTCGGAGAGAATTTTAATATGCGAAATAACTTCCTGATGAGCAGAGGAAGGTATGCTTAGAGCATCAATCAGGATTCCGTCAACGCGGTATCTTACCCGCATCTCGGGTTCGTGGGGCTCTATATGTATATCACTGCTGCGGGAGTCAATTGCTCCGGTGATTATCGAATCTACCAGGCGAACGATCGGGGCATCTGCTGTTTTTGCCGAATGTACTTTTTTGATTTTGATATCTTCGCCGGCACTGTCTTTCAGACGCATCGCAACAATGTCCTGCTTTGTGACGCTTTCTACGTTGAAGTGGAAAGCGGCGGCATGCTTAATGGCCTCGACGGTAGCTGCAAGGGGCACTACCTTATAGCCGGTTTTCATGGCAATTGCATCCCTTACAGAAAGGTTCATCGGCGAACTCATCGCCACGAAAAGGGTGTCCTTTTCGATACGGACAGGTATAAGGTTGTGCTGACGAGCCATATCGAAAGGAATCAGGCGAACGGCCATCTGGTCTATCATATCGGACGTAAGATCGATAAACTCGATGTCATTGCTAATCGCGGTGACCCTTGTAAGCTGCTGCTGGTCGATGAGATCGCGGTTTTTCAGAACGCTTATCAGGCTTCTGCCTGAAGCATCACACGAGTCTACAAGCTCACTAAGCTCGGTTTCTTCAAGAACATTCTCTTTTAGAAGATACGTAATTACGGATTCATCACTTGCCATTAGATTTTCCAAGCGCACTGGTTAACATATATTGCGTACCGCGGTTTATCGACATTTGACAGAAGCGACTTAACTAACTCAAACTGACCAATCGGTCAGTTTGAGAGTCGTTAGTCGTTAGTTTTTAGTCGTTAGGGTTGGATTCGCCCTTACGGGCGAAGCTATTTTATTAAAAAAGGGCCGAAAGAATTGATCTTTCGGCCCTTTTTTCCTTTAAATCTGCCCCCCTTTCAAGGGGCATACGGTTTTATTAGATTATCCGTTTTTATTGAATATTACACTCCAGCCAGATTCGTTCTTCCTCTGAGAAGTGTCACGTGCCTTAACCCTGTAATCACGATTCGTGAAAGGACCATCAATTTCAGAGAGCCAGAATGTATCAGTTACCCAGCCACTGTTTTCGTGGGTACTGGCTTCCTCGAAGTAGTATTCTACCTCAAAGCCCTGCGGATCGACAGACGGCCCGATTTCCGCAAAATCCCACCAGCCTAATTGATCACATAGGCTAAGATCAATGTCGACCGGCCTACACTCGGATCGCTCAATTCTAAGCCAGACCGGAACAGGCGGAGCCTCAGTGTCACCATCGTCAGGAACGAGTTCGGCAATGGCGGTCGCTCTACCGGAAGGAGCACTTACGCTCTTATTGGAACTCTTATCCCACATCATAACATAATAGGTGTATTCTTCATCTGGGATTAACCTGTTATCTGCCAAATTACCGTCAGTCCATGTCAGACCGCCTTGAGCTTCTGTTTCCCAGTCTCTGGATGCAAGCGTAGCCCCTGTAACAGGATCGATTCTCATGAACTTGTAATATACTTCCTTGCCCTGAGGATCGACACCTTGCTGAGCGGTCATACTGATCGTAGGATAAGGATCGCCGACCATCGCAGAGGCATAAGGAGGACCGTATTCAAGATAAACCATCGTTTCGACTTCTGGGTCTACTTCGGTATCAATCTCTATCTTGAAGGCGAAGTCTGCTCTTGGTTTTACAACACCGTCAAAATCTACGCCCATCAAGATGCTTCCGTAAATACCTGTAACCTCAGGCGGGAAGTCATCATCGCTGGTCCATATAAAGCCGACCTTCGAATAATCCGTCTTATTACCAGAGGCATCACGAGTCCTTACTACAAACTTATAGGTCGATTCAAGGTCAAGACCACTAACCGCAAAGGTGTTATCGGTTATCCATCCACTGTCATAAGTCGAACCGGCACCTTCACCTTCGAACTGGTACTCAACATCAGTGCCCCACCATGCGTCAACGGCCAGCTTAGCGGTCATTGTCGCAGATGTAGGATCACCATCGACAAGAGCAGGTTCACCATTGACTGCCCACTCGGCGGCGTCCGACATCGGTGCCTCTGTATCGGAAATGAACCAGCACGTCGCCATCAGAGCAAAGTCGGCAAAGTCAACTTCTGAGCTATCGTCAAAATCGCTCTCCCAGCAATCAGGATCGGAATTACCGCACGTATCCAGCCAGGACGTCGCGAATATTGCCAGGTCGGCAAGATCAATCGTACCGTTCTTCTGGAGGTCGCAGACACTGCATCCACGGTCCATATAGGCCAGCGGATGCGGATAGTGGTAACCGATGTCAACATAACCGGAATCCATAAACTCTTCATGGAAGTCTATATTAGTAGTGTAGGATTCCAGTCCGACACTGCTTGCAAGATCACTACCGGCGTCAATACACGGGCTTAGTCCGGTACTAACTTCATGATCAAGGTAGTAATTGTAGTATGAAACCTTAGCTTCATCTGCAATCGGGCCCTTAACAAAATCAGCGGTTACCGTCTTCGTATTCAGCTCAATGTTCGAGTTACCTTCGGAGTCCCAGATAAGCAGACAGTTGTCATCTCTGTGGGCCAGGCCCTCGCCGCCGAATACCGCCGAGTATGTTACCGTTACGCTCGACTCTCTCGGATCATGCTCAAAGCCGCTGCCGACTGCAATTTCCTGACCGTACTCAGCCCTGTTACTGGTCAATATACAGTTGACAACATTAACATTACTGTGGTAAGAGGTATAGAGCGCACCTCCAAAGCCTGTTTCGATAGTCTCGCCGTTAAGCGGATCGGTAGTCTCGAAACCGTTGCCTGTGACTTCGTTGTTAACGATGGTACAGTTTTCAACAGAAGCCAGCGCATACCAGTTTACCGAGATACCGGCGCCGTCACGGCCTACACTGTTCGAAGCGATCAGGCAGTTCTTTATGACAGAGGTCTTTTCGCCCGAACCTGACAGGAATATACCACCGCCGGATGCTGTCGCACCATTGGCGTAGAAGTAACAGTCAGCAATGTACGCAGTTATCGAGGTGCAGTTGATAGCACCGCCCTGTCCGGCGATTCCGCCAAGGTCCTGAAGGTCCTCTGGATCGCCAGGGTCGCCAGGATCGCCAGGATCGCCGGGGTCGCCAGGATCGCCAGGATCGTCAGGATTTTCGATCGGATCAGGTATGGTGATATCTGCGAATATACCGGCCAGGTTTCTCATGAAGTCACAGTTAACAATCCTGACATCGCCGCCAACAGCATAGATACCGGCACCGTGATAAGCGGTGTTGTCGAGTATTCTGGTACCGGTGAATTCAGCGATCGCGTTTTTCCAGTAGATACCGCCACCAACCGACGAATCGTTCTTGCTGATAACACAATCTTCGAACGTCACCTTGGTTACTGAGCCGTCATCGACTTCGCCGCCGACGACAGCAACACCACCGCCGTGACCGTAGTATGCCGACAGTTCGATAACCTCTGGATCGCCGGGGTCACCAGGATCGGCTGGGTCGCCAGCTTCGATAATGCTTGAGGATGCATTTTCCGTAATAATACAATCACGGAAGACAACATCCGAATCAACAGAACAGTAAACACCGCCGCCAAAACTCGGCAGTTCGTAACTTGCACCTGGAATGATGTAACTGGCTACAATAGAGTCTCCGCCGATACCGCTCATGCCGCCCATCGTGTAGTTTTGACTGATGGTACATGCGATAAATATTGGAGAACTGCCATTGCCGCAGTAGACGCCACCGCCAAAACCTGTATAGGTTGTGTAGTCGCCTTCTTTACCAAAAGCTTGCCAGCTCAATTCGCTGCTCTGATCATTCCAGAGTCCGCCATAACCGGCTGTCCAGGATAAGTCTTCAAAAGACGCACCGCCGTTACCGCCGTCACCGCCTGTCGCAGAACAATCCCTCACAGTACAGTTCCTGAAGGTCGGGCTTGCACCGGCGGATACATAAATACCGCCGCCTTTCGCATACCCGCCCCAGCCGCCGTTACCACCGACAACGAACTCGTCGGCATCTGCACCGTTACCACCGTTACCACCGATAACATGGAAGTTCTCGATAATACAATTCTTGATGGTCGGACTTGCACCTCTGGCGACATAGATACCAGCGCCAATAACGCTTATGCCGTCAATACCGTCATCACCGGCATTTTCACCGTCGTCGCCATCAAGGCCCATCCACGTAGCATTGACAAGCTTGATACCGTTAAGTACCGAATCCGGACCGGTATTTTCAGCGAAGTAAACGCCGAACCCAATACTATAAGCTCCGGCAACAATATCACTACAGTCGATAACCGTAGAGTTTACGACAGACTGATCATCCGGATTGGTGCTTGTGATCGTAATAGCCTTATCGAACAAGATGCCGCCGCCCATGTAGGTACCGCTGGACAGCTTAACAATGTCGCCGTCTTCTGCAAGAGCAATAGCCATTGCAAGCGTAGGAACATCGCCAGGAACATTGATCGTCCTGGGCAATTCAAGATAAACAGTAATGTACATATCACTGGTACCCATAATTGCCGTATTTGTCATCGATTTGGAGTTGTCGGCAATTGTACCGCTCCATCCTTTGACATGGTAATTACCGGAATCTTCGATAGTCAATATAACAAAGCCGTCTTCCATAACCATGATCGGCGCGGACTTATCGGCTTTCTTGTCGCCAATCTCGGCGTCCCACTTGATCAGTGTCGGATCAACACCTTCACCGACAAAGTTTACGATCAGTTCATGCCTCGGAGCAAACTTCGTATCTATATAATGGTAACCGATATCATCCTTATCCGTATCCAGGACAGCTTCACTGCTGTCGGTTGTGTAATCCGACAATCCGGCAGGTGCGGCACTGGCCAAACCTGCGCCAACAACATAACCCGTAGACTGGTCAATGTAGTAATCGCCAAGCGGGCCGGAGACATACATCGAATCGTTTACAGTGCTAAAATCAAATCTGTTACCCAATAAAACTGCCGGCAGACCGGTCGTCGGGTCAATGTAAGCGTAATCACTGTCATTGCCATAGAATACACTGTGCGAAACATCTGCACGCGAATCGGATCCTTCGTAGATCGCAGTACCTGGCTTGTTCTCGGTAAAGATAGAATTGACAATAGTCGGATCATATCCTGCCGGCTCGGTTGTCCAATCGAAGAAGACGGCCGAACCTTCGGCAGCCGACGAGTTCTTATCGAACGTACAATTGGTGATAACAGGAGCAGCAAACTGACTTGCCGCGATCGCACCGCCAATATTCGTCGAAGAGTTTTCCTTAAACAGACAGTTATTTATAATCTGGTTGAGTGCGTCGCTGCCGCCGAAGATACTGATACCGCCGCCGACTGCTTCGTCACCCTTAGCCGAATTACCTAAGAACATGGTATTTTCGATAATCACGTCGACATTGATACATTTAACACCGCCGCCCATGGCGAGTTCGCCGTCGTCGAGACCTGTCTCTTCAATATCTATATAACCAAAGAGGTATGGATCTACTGGGGCATTTTTGCTGTCGGCGACATTTCTGCGGATGCTTCCGCCGTCGAAGTTAAGCTTACTGTCAAGGATAAACAGACCACCGCCGTTTTCAGCGGCATTTGAAACCACATGCGAATTATCGAATGCTATCTCGCTGTCCCGGGCAAATACCGCACCACCGGAGACTGCACGGTTACCGGCAAACGTACAACTATCAAAGTTAACCTGTACCAGATCGACAACCAGGAACTCGGCATCAAACGGTACTCCCCATGTAAAGGACCCAAAGTCGAACTCAAATTGGTTAGCTGGGGCGTATTCCGGTTCAGAAGTAACCGCACCACCGTTATTGTCAGCAGAGTTGTCTATAAAACTGCACCTTGTAAAGCTGGTATCGGACTGGGTAAATACCGCACCGCCGCTCTCTGGCGATCTGTTATTGGCAAACTGACAATCCGTGATCTCAGCTCTGCCCTCAGAAGCAATATACAAAGCAGCACCTGACGATGGCGGAGTTTCTTCTCCGAATAAACCGGAAGATAAGCCCAGGCCAATGGAGCTACCCAAATTGCCAATCCCATACCTGCTGCTGAGCTTTGGCCACTTATTGCCGAAGAATTCGCAGTTGTCGATAGTAACATCACAATTCGATCCAAGATAGACACTTCCACCGTGGTTGCCTGTGAATTGGCAGTTTGCAATACTCACTTCCATGTTCGAGTCGACAAAGATGGCCCCGCCATAAGTGAAGACTCTCACATCGAAATAGCTGTAAACAGACGCGGCATTTTCGATGAACTTACAGTCAGATATATCCAGACTATAAATCTCGATGTCATTACTATCTGAAGCGTCGCCAATCATGTTGTCATAGTAGATCGCACCACCGGAGACATGACCGAAGACACTGACATAGCCATCGCTTGGAGGCGGTTCCTCTTCGTCATCGCCGCCATCTTCGCCGCCGCCTTCGCCGTCATCTTCGTCGTCATCATCACTGCCATCATCTATAGGTGGCAAGGCAAGACCGGCAATGCCTTCTTTAGACTGGTTATTCTCGAAGACACAATCGGAAACAACCAGCGTTGAAGTGCTGTCATAGTACAGACCGCCGCCATGACCGGCACCAATAGCGTCACCGCCGCTGCCGCCATAGCTGTTACCGCCGACACCGCCGTATGCGGTATTACCTTCGATAGTACAGCCTCTGATTATCGGCGAACTGCCTTCGATGGCAGCTATAGCGCCACCGCAACCGTAACCATAACCGTCACCGGCGAGACCGCCGTAATAGGCATCGCCGCCGACTCCGCCTGTTACGGCACAATTAACGATGATACAGTTGAGGATTGTCGGCGAACTTTCGTTCTCACAGAAGATAGCACCGCCGTAACCGTTACCGTTCGGATCCATAACGCCTGTCCAGATAGAATCGCCAAATGGTGAATCTTCACCGTTTAGAGGCGGTTCCGGCGGATCTTCGTCGTCTGCAGGCGGATCACCGGGGTCATTCGGATCATTCGGATCACCGGGATCAACCGGAGCAAGGTACTGTCCGCCCCTGGGACCTGTCGCAAACCCACCGACAATAGTAAAGCCGGCAACGACAGTATTCGGATCTTCACCACGGTAGAAGTGGAACGCCCTTCTCGGGTAATCCACCGTACCCTGACAATCGATAATGGTCGCAGCGACCACTGCCGGATTGTTCGGATCCAGACTCCTCAGCGTAATTGCCTTACCCTGGAAGTCGATTCCTTCAGGATCAGTTATGTAATGGATGCCCTGTCCGACGACTACATTGTCACCCGGACTGGCGTTTGCAACAGCCTGGGAGATAGTTGCGTACTCGTACGGTACGAAGAGCGTATCAACACTGTCGTGCTCGAATTCGAGGTAAACAGTCTTGTCGGAATCCATCGTCACAAATCCGAGTGTACTGCCCCAGTTAGGATCGTCATCGCTGCCGAACCATCTGCGCACCCTGTAATCTCCGAGAGGTATAGCGATGATTTCAGCCCTTGTACCCGGCGTAAAGTTAATTGACTCTTCCGTATCTACACCGACGGCGACAATTTCACCGTCCCTGTAAACATCGCCAACACCTTCGCCAAGCACCTTGAATGTCAGTGTATAAGACACCTTGACAAGCGTAGCTGTTACTTCCTTAGCCTGGTCCATGGTCGCTACGTTTTTATAGCCGGTATGGGAATCATCGTCTGTACCGGTCCATATCACGTCGTAACCGAACGGAGGTTCAGGAGTAACTTCCAAACGTACCATCGTGTATTCCTTGTAAAGCTTGTTCGGATCGGTAGATGGAGCGTCAATGGTGCTGTCGTGAGTAATAATGTATTCTTCTTCGATCACGTTAGCGTCATAGATCATAGTTACTGCCAGGTCGAAGAAGTCTGGCACGAACGGACCGTGATGGAAACCAAGGTCAATATCGTTGCGATCTTCCACAGCATCACTTCTGGTCGTATAATTCGGATCGTTAAGATACTGATCGTTATTCGGATCGTTCCAGTCGCCCATGTCGATCATGTTGCTGTCTTCAATCTGACCTGCTTCGATATGCCACAGGAAGTAGTCACCGATAAAGTTCGGATCATCGTCAAGGTTGCTGCCCACCGGAAGCCATGTTTCCTGAATCGGATCGTTTGGATCAAGCACAAATCCGTTAAGTACACTATCGGTTTCGACAAAGATCGGAGGACCGCCGAGACCGAGATTCGCTATAGCATTGCCAAGATTTACTCTTGGTTTTGTAATATCGACCTTGGTGTCGGTTACAGGATCGCCGGTTGCGACAAGAATATCCCTTATCTGCTCAGGAGGCAGGAATGATCCGGTTCTTTCGAACGCAGCTGACTGGAGACTTGCCGCAACACCGGCAGCGAACGGACATGCCGAAGACGTACCGTTGAAGTTCGGAGTATAGTCACCTGGATCGTATCCGCCTGCACCAACGATGTCTGTAGTGTACATCGGATCGGCAGGTGCGAGAATATCGAGATTCTCGGCAGTGTTGGAGTACCCGGTGACCTGGTCGTTGAAATCAAAAACCGCGCCGACAGAGATAATATCACTCATAGCCGCCGGATGAGCGATGCCATCACCTGCAAATCCATCGTTACCGGATGCGGCAAAGTTAGCGATACCCGCAGCATGTACTCTGGCAGCAGATAGCGTCATAACCGGTGAGTACGCGTCGGCGTCTGCGGCATTATTAAACGGTATGCCGATACCCCAACTATTACTCATAATCATCAGCGGATTAGCCGGATCGTCGTATTGATGCGTTACACACCAGTCCCATGCAGCAAGAATTGCATCGGTAGGAAGTCCGCCGTTTTCGTCCTCGATCTTAAGGGCGTATATCTTGGCATTATATGCAACGCCGCCGATATAGTCTCCGTCCAGACCGAACGCACCGGCCGCGATACCTGCACAAGCAGTACCATGAGGCTCTGCTACCGGCATCGGGTCAGGATCGTCCATACCCGTATCGTACCCGCCGATGACCTTGGCATTCGGGAATCCGCCGCCGCCGAGCATCGGATGAGTGTAATCGACACCCGAGTCAACGATAGCGACCGCAATGCCGGTTCCATTGTACGTCTGACGTGAAACCGTGGCGTTTGCCAGCGGAATTGACTGTGCCAGACTCAACTGGGCATATCTTACAGGCTCGATGTACTTGACGTCAGGATTTGTCATCAGTTTAACGAGACCCTCAGGATTTACTTCACCTGAGAAGGCCGCTATATTTGCAAACTGTTTACGGATGGTAAACTCGTTTGCAGACATTGTAGAAAGAACCAGCGACTGACGAGAAGCTGTCTCGTTTCTCAAAGCCTGGACTGCTGCAAGAGAATCCCAGTTAGTGAAGTTCTTCATAGCTGCCGATTTCTTCAGCGTAACAATAACTTCGACAGTCGGGTCGCCGGCTTCGAACTTGCTTATCATAGATGCCAAATCAATGACTTCTGCCTGCTCAGGCGGGCCTGGAAGGCCGTTGCTATCACCGTCGGGTTCATCAATAGCCAAAAGCTCAAAGGTGTCTATCTTCCTGACAGTCTGAACGTCGGTAAAGTCAAAGTTAACAGTAGACGGATATAGGTATTCTTCGCTTCCGCCGCTAATCGAGACCTGGGCTCCCTGCATACCGTCATTGCCCCAGATGACACTATCCTTGAAGCTGACTACGCTCGCATAAGCCGCCGAGATACCGCCGCCGCGCCCGCTCATACCCGTTACGGTATTATTAGCGATCGTGCTATTGGTAACTACAGCGTTGATAAACCAGTCGAAGGAGATACCGCCGCCTCTCCAGGAGGCTCTGTTGTCAGTTATCAGACAGTTACGTACGATCTGTGTAAACCCGTCGCCATGGTGGAAGCTGATTCCGCCGCCCTGCGCCAGGGCACCTGACACGGTATTTGCCTGGATGGTCGTATCTTCTATTACAGCCTCGGTATCCATCAAGGCGATACCGCCGCCGATAGCAAATTCACCAGTCGCGTTATTTCCGCTGATGACAGAGTCACGGATTTCCAGGAAACCAAATTCTGAATAAATAGCACCGCCGCTGTCCGATTTATTTTCGATGAAGTTACAGTCGGCAATTAACGCGTTTGGTTCGGCCAGGTAAAGCCCGCCGCCCCAGAGACCGCTATTTTCAGCAAAGTGACTGCTTATGACCTTCAGTTCGAATGAATTACTTTCTTCATCAAACGCACTGATAGCACCGCCGTCACCTTCGGCTGAGTTACCAACAAAGTGACAATCGGTAACAACAGAATAACCGGAGACACTTATGGCACCACCGTCGCCGTTTGTAATGTTACCAATAAATATGCACTCGTTTACATCGACAATGCCGCCTTCGTCCGCAAAGATTGCACCACCGTTAGCCGCATACTGATTCTCGCTGAACAAACACCTGTCCAGATTCAACTGGCAGTTAGGATCGGTGTAGATCGCTCCGCCAAGATTAGAGACAAAGTTACAGTCGGCAATTTCCAAAACATTATTCGGCTCGGAACAAATTGCACCGCCGTCTGCAAATATGTAAGCTTCCACCGGAACAGGCGGAGTGGGATATGCCCAGCTTGTCAGGTCATTTCCGGACACTGACGCCGAATTCGGATCACCGGGATCATTCGGATCTGGCCCCGGTCCCGGTGCACTACCGTCGAAAGCATAACCTTCGTTCAAAGTAAATTCGCAGCCATATATATAGGCATCTGAATCAAAACCATAGTAAATGGCTCCACCGGCAACTTCCCGTATCCCTTCACCGGTAGCGAGACTGATAACACGAGTCGCCAGGTTGCTTGTGAACGTACAATCTTTAATCACCGGGCTGGAACCATCTGCACAGTATATAGCACCGCCGAGCCCCGATCCGGCAGTATTGTTGGTGAACACACAATCTGTGATCGGCGGATGACTGCCGTCCAGAACTGCGATAGCACCGCCCCTGCCTGCGGTATTGTTTGTAAATACAAGATGACGCAGCGTAGGTGAGCTCGCGTTTTCACATAAGACCGCACCACCGGAACCGCCAATGAAACCGTTTATTAGAGTAAAGCCCATTACTTTTGTATTGGGATCTTCACCGCTGTGGAACCAGAACATCCTTGCAGATTCGGCGAACGATCCTCTCCCTTCGATAATTGTATTTGCCGTAACGTCTGGATCATCAGGCGCGGTCGAAATGAGCGACAACTGCTTTCCGCGGAAGTCAATACCGGTGCGGTCGTCAATCAGGTGCGTTCCGGGCTCAACCAGAATCTCATCGCCTGGACTTGCCGCATCGATCGCGATCTGGATCGTTGCGTACTCACTTGGAACCAGACGTACCACCTTCTCATCGACCTCGAATTCGACAGTAATTTCCTTGTCAACGTCGATCAGTATCATCTGCTCGGTTACGAACCATGACGGGTCATTGTCCGTTCCCGTCCATCTCCGGACGCGATAATCGGCATCAGGAGTTGCGATAACCTTTACGTGCGTATGCTCATAGAACGAGTACGAGTTGGTGTTCGGATCGTAATCAAGATATGGACGGTCAAACGTAACCGTTCCATGCTCTTTACCTTCGATATTGACGGTCAACCACATCTCGTTGGGCTCATACATATAATGATAGAAGCCCAGATCGGTGGCAATTTCGTCCATAAAGGCATCTGTCCGCGTACTGTAATTAGGATCATTAAGATACTTGTCATTCTGAGGATCGTTAGGATCGGCAAGATCCAGAAGAGGACTGTCAAACAGTTGCCCTGCTTTTTCCTGGCTAAGGAAATAATCTCCGACAAAATTAGGATCAACGGAGGTATTATAGGAATTAGGATCCCATACATTGTTCAAAGCATCCCATCCGACAAGTTCACTGTCACTTTCGACATACGGCCACGTATCTGGAACCTGTTTCTCGATGAGAGTGATGGCATTAAGCACCGCTGTGGCTACTGCGTCGGTAACCGTAAGTATCGTAGTACCACCGGTACCTGCCGACAAAGTCTGGAAGTATGCTTGTACCGTCTCGTCGCCTGCACCCCAACCGGTCATGATCGGGTATATACCTATCGACTTGTCATTAGCAGCAGTTATAATGGTATCGGATGTGTACTCGGTAAACGGCTCGGGATCGTGCGGAGGAGCATCGGCAATAATGATAATCGCCTTGGCAATAGTGGCCTCTTCTCGCCATTCGCCGGGACCGTCGGATCCTTCTTCGATGAGAACTGAAGCATCCGCAACAGCCGGAAGTGCCGCATAGTCAATTCCGTTAAGAGTTGCAAGCAGCGTCTCATTATCAATGCAATGCATCAGGCCCGAGTAAACCGCCTCAGGACCATCGGCACCACCGGAAGCTGTGAGGGTATCTATGCCTGCCTGAAGTGCATTAAGGTCCTTCGTAAACGGAACGACTGTATTGTAAGCATAGTTGGTGGTGCTGCCGTATGGACTGATAGGATAATCCTGATAGTCAACAAGACTGATACGGTAATTAGGACCTGAAGACGCCACCTCACCTACTATTGACGAAAGAGCTACCTGCATCGCTGCAATTTCACCGCCCATACTGCCTGTAGTGTCTATCAACAGGACAAGGTCAATCCCCCTAGGACCTTCAGTAGCTTTCTTCTCTGGTACCGGCTGAATATCACTATAAGTAATTTTTATAGTAGACGGATACATAATTTCTGCATCTCCGCCGGTTACCGATATCTGAGAACCGGTTCCAGCGGTATTAGCCCAGACAATACTGTCCTTAACCGTCATATTACACCCATATGCCGCCGAGATACCGCCGCCAAAACCACCCGAGCCGCTCATGGCATTATTAGCAATAGTACAGTTATTGATCGTAGCATCTATATGCCAGTTAAGAGAAATACCGCCGCCGCGACTTGTAGCTACATTGCCTGTGATCAGGCAGTTCTTTAAGGTCTGCTTCAAAAGATGACCATGATGGAAACTGATACCGCCACCCATCGAATTGGTACCTGAGGCAATATTATTCTGAATGATAGTATCTATAACCGCAGCTTCTGTATCATGTATTGCGATACCACCACCGAAACCGAACTGTTCAGTTGCAGAGTTTGCCTTGACAAAACATTTGTCAATCGTAATTAAGCCGAATTCGGCATAAATTGCACCACCGGTTTTGCCTTCGTTTTCGACAAAGTTACAATCGGTAATTACCGCGTTGGGTTCTGACAAGTAAACCGCACCGCCCCAGCTACCGATATTGCCGGCAAAGTGGCTGTTTGCGATCTGCACTTCGACTATATTACCCTCTTCATCGTACACATCAATAGCACCGCCGTCACCGACAGCTGTATTTTCAACAAAGTTGCAATCTGCGATAGCAGTATTACCGGCGAGACTCATCGCACCGCCATTGCCATCTGTACTGTTATTGACAAAGGCACATTCGTTGGCATCTACAACGCTAAACTGACCTGCAAAGACAGCACCGCCATTGCCGTTGGCGCTGTTATTGACAAATTCACATTCGTTGGCATCTATAACGCTTAACGGACCGGCATAGACAGCACCGCCGCCTCTGACTGAACTATTGCCATCGAAGAGACAGTCGTCAAGTTCGACAACGCAGTTAGGATCGAGATAGATCGCCGCGTTACTGTTGCCTGTAAACTTACAGCTTGTAATTGTCAATTCATTATTCGGATCAGAGAACAACGCACCACCGAACACTGCGATGTTGTTATTAAATTCGCAATTGACAAACATCGCATCGGAATCAACACCAAAGTAAGCTGCACCACCGTAGTAGAGACTGCCTGCTGCAACAATACCGTCGAGCCCGTTTGAACCGGTTCCTTCGCCTTCACCGTCATTGCCGCCGACTCCGCCTTGCCCGGCAACTCCCGGTTCAGCATTGTTATTATTGAATACGCAATCACGTACGACTGGTTTCGACCCGCCGTCTGCATATATCGCACCGCCTAAACCGTTACCGGTAGAAGCACCGCCATTACCGCCATTACCGCCATGACCACCGGATGGTGTATCATCAACCGGTTCGACAACAGGACCATCTCCGTTACCGCCGTTACCGCCGTTACCACCGACCGCACCGCGAGCAATATTACCTTCAAAAGTACAACCAATAATTGTCGGGCTCGAAGCTTCCCTGCACGCAAAAGCTCCGCCAAAACCGTTACCGATTCCATTCTGCCCGTCCGAACCGTCGCCGCCGTCCTGACCGGAATCATTCGGGGCACTAATACCGGGCAAACCATCTGCACCGCGTCTGCCGCTTACAGTATTGTTTTCAAATACACAATTCCTGAACAACGGCGAACTTGAATTCTCACAAAGCACAGCACCACCGTAGCTATTCGGATCGGGCGATCCCGGGAGGTTCAAATATGAACCGTTCCGGATAGTAAAGCCCATGACCACACTGTTTGCGTCTTCACCGCTGTGGAACCAGAACGCACGACCAAGCTGGTTCAGGTCGATTATAGTTTCAGCAGTATATTCGCTATCTTCGGGATCTTCCGAAAGCAGGGAAAGATTCCTGCCCGCAAAGTCCAGACCCTTCAGGTCATTGATAGTATAAGTACCAGGCTCGACAATGATCTCATCGCCCTCGCTTGCCGCCTCAAATGCCTCGTCAAGAGTAGCATACTCAGTCGGAACAAGAAGTTTCTTTATAGCATCCAATTCAAACTCGGCAGTAATCACCTTATTAGCGTTCATGGTGACTTTACCTGTCGTATTACTCCAGTTAGGCTCGTTATCGGTACCGTACCATCGCCTGAACCTGACATTGGAAGAAACATTAGGATCGGCGTCGAGCCAAACAACTTCGCCCGGCAAATAATCTCTGTACAGATTATTAGGATCTACTGTAACCTCACCGTCTCCGACAATATTGAGTGTCAGACGGTAAGAAATCTTGTTATATGTCGCAGTAACAGACTTATAACCGTCCATCGTGACAACATTTGTAAATCCGTTGGCATCGTCATCGTCGGTTCCGGTCCAGATAACATCATGTCCGGCAAGCGGTTCGACACTGACAACAACCTGCGTATACTCAGAAACTGTAATGTTCGGATCGGTCGAAATATTAGAACCGCTCGGATCGTTCCACGTCATCGTCGGATTCGCAGCGAAACCAGGTAAGTCGTTGGCGTCAAATATTGCTTCGTATTCCAGCATATTATCATTAGGATCAAACTTAGGATGGTGATAACCCATGTCAACTCTCACATGCAAATTGGGGTCTGCTAACGCAAAAGTGCTCGGATCACGGAAATCCATCTCACTGTCTGTCCTGGTAGTATAGTTCGGATCGTTCGTAAGCCATACTGTATTCGGATCGCCTGCATCTAAACACGGACTGTCATACAACTGACCGGCCCTTTTCTGGCCAAGGAAGTAATTACCGATAAAGTTCGGATCACCTGTAATGTTAAATGTAAAAGGCTCCCATCTGTTATTTATGGAATCCCAACCAGGCATACTGCTGCCTTCGCCAAGAACCGGATACGTCATCTCGATAGGAGTTACGTCGATCAGATTGATCGCTGACATAATGGTATCTACCACTGTGGTGGCATCCGGAGTATCAAACGAAAGACCGCCGGTTTGCTCTGCAAGATCCACTAAAAGAGCATTAGCCACCGGAGAACTTTGCGCGTCAACAAGAATACTGTATATCGTAATATCAGCAGCATTGGCGGCATCTACGACATCGCTAAGAGTATAACCTGTAGGATTTTCCGGATCGGTCGGACCGATATCTCCGATAGTAACGATAATTTTTCGTACAGTATCGGACCTGCGCCAGTTCGGCCCCGGAGAAGCCGTATTTATAGCAGCAGCCGCGCCCGTATCAGTTAGCTTCTGCTCATGAGATGACGCGTCAATGCAGTGCATCACTGCGGAATACACATCTTCAACTCCTGAACCGCCGCCTGTCTGCATCACAGCCAAACCATCATTAATAAGCTGAACATTATTTGTCAAAGGACAGAAGTCACGGTACAGATATCCATCTCCAGACACAAATATTATATTAGTTGGATCGGCCGGGTCAATAATCCACTGACCACTGCCCATCGTATCTATACTGCGATATCCAACAACAGACATTCTGTAATCATCGGCGACAGCCGCGATCTCATCAACGATCTGCATAACTGAATCTCTAACCTCATCAAGAGTGCCGCCCATGCTTCCGGTGGTGTCTATTGCAAATACGATATCCAGGGCAGTCGGACCTTCTACAACCACCATTTCAGGTACAGGCTGAATGTTACTGTACTTAATATCGATAGTTGCTGGAAAGGAACTGTTTTCAGGACCGCTGTTCAAAGCAAGCTGCGAGCCCTGACCGCCTTTATTGCCGTTTAGAATACTGTTTCTGACAACTACTTCACTGCCGTATGACGCCAGAATACCGCCGCCGGCACCATTGGCTGCCTCAACTCTGTTGTCGGCAATCGTACAATTAGTAACGTCTACATTGGTAAACCATGAAGCCGAAATACCGCCGCCATTTTTCTTGGCCAAATTCTTAACGATAAGGCAGTTGGTGATAGTAGACTTAAACCCGTTTGCGTTACGCAGATCGATACCACCACCGGATGAGTTCTGACCGGTAACCGAGTTATTGGCTATCTCCGAATCTTCAAGTGTCAACTCTGCATTGTCACAAGCGATACCGCCGCCAAAACCAAAATCAGAACTTGCCGAATTTTCACTGACATTACAGTCTACGATAGTCACCATAGACTCGGCAAAGTACAGACCGCCGCCGACATCGGAGGTGCCGCCGGCAAAAATAGAACCGCTGATAACTGCGTTAACTCCTACGCCGCAAACACTACCGCCCCAAAGACCGGTACTTTCTACAAAGTTACAATCTGCTATATCAACTATCAGTAACTGATTAGGATCATAGGCATATATAGCACCGCCGTCACCCACTGCACTACTTTGAGCGAAGATACAATCAGCAAATGTCACGTCGCTATAAGTGTCGACAGCGCCACCGCTGCCAATACTGCTGTTACCCGTAAACGTACTGCCGCTCACATACGCATATCCCATAACCTGCAGCGATAAAGCACCGCCGTTACCGTCACTGCTGTTGTTCGTAAACGTACAGTCGTTGACATCTGCGATTGACATAATCGCCAGCGATAATGCACCGCCGTCACTGGTGTTGGTATTCTCCGTAAAATCGCAATTGTCCAGATTGACAACGCAGTTAGCATCGGTAACGATCGCACCGCCAACACACGATACAAAATTAGAATCGGCAATCTCGACCAGGTTGTTTGGTTCGCTATAGACCGCACCGCCGCCGTCAACTGAAATATTACCGATAAAGATAGACTCGACTACGTTAGCATCCGAATCAACACCGTAATAAAGTGCGCCGCCGAAAGCTTCTGCATCTGCACTAACCGAACCGGCAGAACCGTTGGCACCCTTCTTACCGTCATCGTCACGATTACTGTCGCCGTCCCAACCACCGATACCGCCTTGCCCCGGTATACCGGCTGCAGCATCGTTGTTGTTAAAGGTACAACCGACAATAACAGGAGAACTGAATTCTGTAGCATAAATAGCACCGCCAAAACCTTTGCCGTCTGCTGAACCGCCGTCACCCCCGTTGCCGCCCTTAC
Source organism: Planctomycetota bacterium (assembly GCA_019456225.1). Lineage (GTDB taxonomy): Bacteria > Planctomycetota > Phycisphaerae > Sedimentisphaerales > Anaerohalosphaeraceae > VRUI01. The sequence continues at coordinate 79,599 of VRUI01000007.1, forward strand.
CAGCCGGGATAGTGTTACCGTCGTCATCTGTTTCTGTACCGTCACCGTCACCGTTACCGCCATCACCACCGTCACCGCCTTCGCCGCCTGCGGCACGGTTATTTGCGAAAGTACATCCGATGATACGCGGACTCGAACCGTCAAGACAGGCAATACCGCCGCCGTAACCGTTACCTGTACCAGGCTCACCGTCAGCGCCGTCACCGCCATCTTCATTTGAATCGCCGGCCGCATTAGATCCGTTTCCGCCATCTCCGCCCTTGCTGCCGGTTACGGTATTGTTACTGATCGTACAGTTCATGATAGTCGGAGAACTGCCGTTTTCACACAGGATCGCACCACCGTAATTATTAGGATCACCGTCGGAACTGCTAAAGTAACCATTGATGATCGTAAAGCCGGCCACTAACGTACTCGGACCCTCTCCGTTATGGAACCAGAACGCACGACCAGAACCGCCAACGTCAATTATTGTCGCAGCTACTGTTATCGGATCGCTCGGGTCGGATGAAACAAGCTTGATTTCACGACCGTAGAAATCCAAACCTTCAGGCGCATTTATTGCCCAGGTACCAGGTTCAACGATGATTTCGTCACCTTCACTGGCAGCTACAAATGCATCACCAAGAGACTTATATCGATTTGCAATCGGAGGATCCTGAGGCGACGAAGAAACGTACAGCACTTTATGATCGTCAAGCTCAAACTCAACTGTAATCGTCTTTTCGCCGTCCATCGTAACTTTACCTATCACATTACTCCAGTTAGGCTCGTTATCCGTACCATACCACCTGCGGAATCTGTATACATCAGGAGGTGTAGTGTCAGCAACGGCTTCAAGCCAGACAACATCGCCCGGCATATAATCCCTGTAAGGATTATTAGGATCAGGCACAACAACACCATCGCCGATGATCTCCAAGGTCAGACGGTAAGATATCTTGTTATAGGTTGCGGTAACTGCCTGATTACCGGTCACTGTAACAACATTAGTAAATCCGTTGGCATCGTCATCGTCCGTACCGATCCAGATAACATCATATCCGGCAAGCGGCTCAATGCTGACAACAACCTGCGTGTACTCAGTAACTGTAATATTAGGATCGGTCGAAGTATTCCAGATGTTAGGATCGACCACTACTTTAGATTGATTCCAGCTCATCGTCGGCTTAACGTCAAATCCGATAAAGTCGTTCATGTCAATTACAACATCAAATTCAAGCAGACAATCATCGTTTGGATCAAACGCCGGATGATGATAACCCATATCAACTTCATAATAGTCAGCAATCGCGTCGGTCCTGGTCGTATAATTCGGGTCGTTCGTAAGATATTCCGCACCCGGACCACCTGCATTAAGGGCAGGACTGTCAACTAACTGACCGGCAAATTTCTGACTGATAAAGTAATCAGCGATAAAGTTAGGATCGTCGTCAATATTATCGCCTGCCGGATCCCACATCTGAGAATCAGGATTGCTATAATTTGGATCGAAACCAAACATAGAACTGCCATCTTCGATGTAGATCGCAACATAGGAACTGAACCCGTCAATAGAAGTGATAGAAGCGATTGCATCGCCAAGGTTTACTCTCGGCTTGGTTATATCGACCTTCGTATCGGTAATAGGATCGCCTGTGTCCACCAAAACCTCACGGATCTGTTCTGGTAAGAGGTAACTTCCGAGAATGTCCATAGCCGCGGACTGAAGACTCGCCGCACAACCGGCTGCAAACGGACAAGCAGAAGATGTACCGTTAAACGATGGAGTATAATCGCCGGGAGTATATCCAAGCGCACCTGCGATGTCAGTAGTGTACATCGGGTCGGCTGGAGCATGAATATCAAGGTTCTCAGCAGTATTCGAGTAACCCGTAACCGTATCAGTAGTATCATAGATCGCACCAACAGAGATAACCTTGCTCATAGCAGAAGGATGCGATATACCATCACCGGCAAATCCGTCATTACCGGATGCGGCAAAGATCGTAATACCTGCAGCAGTTGCCCTGTCAGCAGCACCTGTCAAAGCCGGCGAAAACGCATCAGCATCTGCGGAATTGTCAAACGGCGTCCCTGGCACACCCCAACTATTGCTCATAACCTTAATCGGATTACCCGGATCATCGTTGCGATGTGTTACACACCAGTCCCAGGCACGCAGTCCGGCATCACTCGGCCAGTTTCCGCTGTCACCTGTAAGCTTTAGAGAATATATCTTAGCGTTGTAAGCAACACCGCCAATATAATCTCCATCCACACCAAGCGAACCCGCTGCAATACCAGAACAAGCAGTACCGTGAGGTTCGGTGGAAGGCATCGGATCACCATCATCGTCACCGACATCATATCCGCCAATAACCTTGGTATTCGGGAATCCGCCGTCGCCAAGCATCGGATGAGTGTAATCTGTACCTGAGTCTACAATAGCTACCGACACTCCCTCACCGTTGTACGTTTCCCTTATTGTTGTAGCGTTGGCCAAAGGTATTGACTGGGCAAGCATCGGCCTCATCATCCTTACAGGCTCAATAAAAGCAACCGACGGACTGGACATTAGTTTCGCCAAACCTGCCTGAGACACCTCACCTGAAAAACCGGCCTGGTTCGTAAATTGATAACGCAGAGTAAATTCATCCGCAGAAAGCGTAGACAGCACTGCAAACTGACGGGCAGCGATTTCAGACCTGAGCAAACTAAGCGACTGATCTGAATTCCAGTCTGTATTTTGCAGCATCTGCAAAGACTCACGGAGACTTACGATAACCTTAACCTTTTCGGCGCCTGAATTGAACTGGGTATTGATGTTATTGGCATCTACAACAATTGCATCGGCTGAAAGATTCTGCGCATATCTGCTAAACTGCGGCGAGGTATCAGCCATAGCCTTACGAATGGTCGGCCCTGTCTGAACGTCAGAGTATGTGATTGTAAATGTTGAAGGATACATATCTTCAACAACCTCACCGCCGGCAGCAATCAATTGAGTACCCAATACACCTGTATTACCCCAGACTATCGAGTTTGTTATAACAGGATTACACGCGTAGGATGCCGAAATACCACCGCCATAATGGGCGTCGTTGCCGGCAAATGTACAGTTTGTGATAGTCGGATCGCTGTACCAGCTAAGCGAAAGACCGCCGCCGCGTTTTCCGGAAGAGTTGTCGACAATAAGACAGTTGTCGAATGTCTGCGTAAGATCAAAACCTTCATAGAGCGCAACACCACCGCCAAGTGATTCATTACCGATGGCATTATTGCCTCTGATAACCGTATCTTCGATCAGAACCGGTGTCTCTACACATGCGATACCACCGCCTAATCCAAAACCGCCTTTAGCTGTGTTATAAGATACATACGTTCTGACGACATTAAGTTGAACATCGAATTCACTGTAGATACCGCCACCGCTGTCGGCAGTATTCGACATGAAATTACAATCGGCAATGTCAACATCGCAGTTACGCGAATATATACCGCCGCCAAGATCGCCTGAGTTTTCAATAAAGTTACAATCATCGAATGTCAGTATAAGCTCGACCACATCGTCAAGATAAATTTCGACAGCACCGCCATCGCCCGAAGCAGTGTTACCCTCGAAATGGCAACTTGCAAATACGGCATCGAAATTGACCTCAACCGCACCGCCAACACCAGAAGCGGTATTGTCATTGAATATAGAGCTTGTAAATATCGCTCCAGATTCGCTCTTGACCGCACCGCCGTCGCCGGACGTTGTATTGCCGCTAAACTCACATCCGTTTACATCTATAAAGCCGCCGAAATCAGCATATACTGCTCCACCATTTTCACTACCAGTGTTTTCGATGAAGTTACAATCGTCAACATCAACAAAGTTGTTCGGATCAAAGTATACCGCACCGCCGGTGTTGGATATGAACTCGCAGCCTCGTAACGTAACTTCCGTATTAAGCGTAAAGCGAGCACCGCCATCGATATTGCTGATGAAGTTGCAATCTTCGATCGTAATAAAGGTATTCGGATCGAAGTATGCCGCAGTACCGATATTTGATTTGAATTCGCAGGAACTAACTGTAAAGATTTGATCCTTTTCAGCCTGGTAATATAAGGCTCCACCGAGGCTTGCACTATTATTATTAAAGGTACAGCCTGTCAGCTGGTCAGCCGATCCGACTCCGAACAAAATTGCACCGCCAAGACCGGCTGAATTGTTCTCTGTAAATTCACAGCCGGATATTACAGGCATGGCGGATTGATCCGTATATAATGCACCGCCATCGCCCATTACTGCCGAGTTACCTACAAAGACACAATCAGCAATTAGCGGGTTCGAACCTCCTGTAGCTGCAAAGGCACCACCTGACGTCGATGTCCTGTTGCTGTCAAACACACACTTCCTGAACGTCGGCGAACTTGCATTCTCGCAAAGTACCGCACCGCCGGATTCTCTATACAGACAATTAGTAATTGTAATACCCATTATGAGGGTGCTTGAGTCCTCTCCACGATAGAAATGGAACGCACGTCCCAAATTACGGCCATCGATGATGGTAGCAGCAACAACATCAGGATCATCCGGAGCTGACGATACAATCGTTATGTTATCACCATGAGAATTGAAACCTTCAGGATCGCTAATCGTATAAGTGCCCTGACCGACGATGATCTCATCGCCTTCAAATGCATAGGATATCGCATCTTCAAGAGATTCAAATTCTTCAGGAACAAGTATCTTTCTGTTTCGTTCAATTATTTCAACAACAACGGTTTTATCGCCGTTCATCGTAATATAATTGATCTGTTCGCGACTGACATCGTCATCAGTTCCGGTCCACAGACGCACTGCATAGTCCGAATTAAGCGGCAATGCTTCCAGAGTAACAACGGTACCTGGATAGTACAACATCTCACCAGGAGCAGAGACAGTCCATTTAGCGTCCAGAGAGTCGGTCGCCTCTTGGTATGCATATGCGTCAAAGCTGCCGTATTCTGCGCCAACAATCTGAATTTCCAGCTTAAACATGTCATTCGGATCACTCGTATCAATATCGAGAGTCCTGTAGTGATAACCCATATCGACTATTCCGACATCAGGCATCTGATCCGTTCTTGTTGTGTGATTAGTATCATTAAGATACCTAACATTCAACGGATTTCCGGTATCAACGCAATCACTGTCATTGACTGGCATCTGGCCTGCAAGTTCCTGTGACAGATAGTAATACCTCATAACATCAGAACCACCAATACGTTCGCCAACAAAGTTAGGATCAATAGCAATATTTCCGCTGCCCAGGGTCCATGGCGCAACATTTTTGTTTTCCAGCCAATCATCAGAATCGTAAGTATCGCCAAGAACCTGACCGTTCAAAGTACTGCTGCCGTCAATAATAACTGGCGGATAGTAATTAGACATCTCAACACCGCCGCCACCAGGACATTCGCAGGTTCCAGTCTCCACCACAATCGCGTAAATAGTGTCGTCATAAGCATCCTTGGACCACAGTACCTCATTCGGATAGAAACTAACAACATCGCAGGCAAGGCCTTCATCCCTTCCACCCACCGTGGCAAACTCACTGTCAAAGGTTCCGTCTTTATGCACTCTGGTGATCTTGGCTTCATGAGCCCGACCAAGGTATAGAATGTCTCCTCTACCAACCGCTGTGCCACTGATAGTGCATAGATCGCCTCCATCAGCATCTTTCGGTCTAATTGTCTCTATAAAAACGGCGTCACCCTGGCCATCTGCCGAGATACCGCTCACATCGAAGTGGTCAATATCACACACTGCATCAGCACTGACCCAAATGCTATCGTCGCTCCCGTCAAAGGCTATTCCATCACAGAAGCCACCCGGGGTCACCGCTGTAAAGACGTACGTCGCCATACCAGTTTGCGGATCGATCAAATAGACCTCAATCGGCCGGGTAGAATCTGTCCCGCCCCATAACGCCCCTCTGGTCGAATCCCAGCTTATTGCACCAAAGGAGATCGGCTGACCGGTAGCCGCGTTCGTCAACGGGATACTGCCGATAGCATTTTCGTCTTTATCCATCATGTGAATAACCGGTTCATAACTGTGCGTATAATACAAAGTTGCCGGATCGCCGCAGCCCACCGCAATACCGATTCCAATTCCACCGGGGCTAGGTACAGCCGTTGTGATGTGAGCAAGAACGTCTCCCGGTGTTGCGGTTGGACGCTTCTCAATATATTTCACGGCCGCATTAGGGTCGTCCGGAGGCTGAATGTCACTGAAAGATATATCGAAATTCGACGGATACAGCGAATCGAGCCCGCTGCTGATCGCGATTTGAGAACCGCCAGGAGCCTCATTACCCCAGATGATCGAGTCGCTTACATTGATATCACTTTCGCTGGAAACAGATATGCCGCCACCAAAATTCGCAGCATTATCGGCAATAGTACAATTCGTCACAATCGCATTAACAAACCACGTAGCAGCAATACCGCCACCTTTATACTCTGCTGAATTCTTAATGATCAGACAATTAATAATGCTCGATTCCAGTCCTTCCGAATAAGACAGATCGATACCACCACCAGTGGAGTTAAGACCGCTGACAGAGTTGCCGTAGACAAACGAATCTTTCATCTGCAATCGAGAACCTTCACACGCAACACCACCGCCAAAACCAAATTCGGAACTTGCCGAATTTCCACTGACATTACAGTCTACGATAGTCACCATAGACTCGGCAAAGTACAGACCGCCGCCAACATCGGAGGTGCCGCCGGCAAAAATAGAACCGCTGATAACCGCGTTAACTCCTACGCCGCAAACACTACCGCCCCAAAGACCGGTACTTTCTACAAAGTTACAATCTGCTATCTCAACTATCAGTAACTGATTAGGATCATAGGCATGTATAGCACCGCCGTCACCGCCGGCACTACTTTGTGTGAAGATACAATCAGCAAATGTCACGTCGCTATCAGTGTCGACCGAACCACCGCTGCCAATACTGCTGTTACCCGTAAACGTACAGTCGTTAACATCGGCATAACCCATAGCCTGTAGCGATAAAGCACCGCCGTCACCGTCACTGCTGTTGTTCGTAAACGTACAGTCGTTGACGTCTGCGATTGACATAATCGCCAGCGATAATGCACCGCCGTCACTGGTGTTGGTATTCTCAATAAAATCGCAATTGTCCAGATTGACAACGCAGTTAGCATCGGTAACGATCGCACCGCCAACACACGATACAAAATTAGAATCGGCAATCTCGACCAGGTTGTTTGGTTCGCTATAGACCGCACCGCCGCCGTCAACTGAAATATTACCGATAAAGACAGACTCGACAACATTAGCGTCTGATTCAACACCATAATAAAGCGCACCGCCCCTGGCCAGAGCATTGTTGTCACTACCTAAGTTAAGAGAAGCCTCGTTGTTATTAAAAGTACAGCCGGCAATAACAGGAGAGCTAAACTCGGAGGCATAAACAGCACCGCCAAAACCAACGCCGTCTGCGCCGCCTGCGGCAACGTTATTGTCGAAAGTACAATTCGTCAGATGCGGACTCGAACCGTCAAGACATGCGATAGCGCCGCCAAAACCGTTGACACCAAAACCATTACTGTGGCCGGTTACGGTACTGCCGATGATCGTACAATTCTTGATAGTCGGCGAACTGCCGTTCTCACAAAGGATCGCACCGCCATAACTATCGGTATCAACGTTTGGGTCGCTAAAGGAAGCGTTAATGATTGTAAAACCGATCACTGCCGTACTCGGTGTTTCGCCGTTATGGAACCAGAACGCACGACCCAGACCGCCGCAATCTATAATTGTCGCAGCTACTGTCGTCGGATCAGCGGGATCGGACGAAACCAACCTGATATCACGACCGTAAAAATCAAGACCTTCAACCGAATTAACTGCCCAGGTACCGGGTTCAACGATAATCTCGTCACCGTCGCCGGCCGCCAATAGAGCGGCACCGATACTATTGTAACGATTCGCGATCGGAGGCTCTTGAGGAGACGATGAAACATACAATACGGTATGATCGTCAATTTCAAACTCAGCGGTAATCTCCTTATCGCTGTTCATCGTGACCTTACCTGTCGTATTACTCCAGTTAGGCTCGTTATCAGTACCGTACCATCGCCTGAACCTGATATTGGAAGAAACATTAGGATCGGCGTAAAGCCAAACAACAGTACCAGGTTCGAAATCCATGTAAAAATTATTAGGATCAGCCGTAACCTTACCGTCTCCGACAATTTCCAAAGCCAGACGGTAAGATACCTTGTTATATATCGCGGTAACAACCTTATCACTGAGCATCGTGACAACATTCGTAAAGCTGTTAGCATCGTCATCGTCTGTACCAACCCAAATAATATCATAACCAATAAGAGGCTCAACACTGACAGTAACCTGAGTATGCTGATAAACAGTAATATTCGGATCAGTCGAAGTATTAGAACCGTTCGGATCGTTCCACGTCATCGTCGGATTCGCGACAAAACCAGGTACGTCATTGACGTCGATTATAGCACTGTATTCCAGCATATATGTTACAGGAACAAACATGGGATGATGATAACCCATGTTAACATGCTTTGGAGGTATGGCACTAAGATCTCTCTCATCCATATAAGAGTCGGTTCTGGTCGTATAATTCGGATCGTTCGTCAGCCATGTCGTATTAGGATTACCTGCATCGACACATGGACTGTCAAATGCCTGACCGACTTTGATCAGGCTGAGGAAATAGTCACCGACAAAATTCGGGTCATCGTCACGATTTCCTTCGAGGAACCATACAACTGCCATACCGTTGGGATACTCAGGAGGCAGCTCCTCAAATACTTCGGAAGACCCACCCTCTACATCGCAATAAGTAACGTCAATATCGGCCCATTCAAAACCCTGAAGCGAACTAAAAATATTTCCCGCCGCAAGCTGAGCACCATGCGATGCCTGGTTATCCCAGATTATGCTGTCAAAGAGCTCAACATAAGCGAAATCCTCGCCGCAATGTATGCCGCCGCCAATACCATCAATATCCAGCACTCTGTTATCGGCAACGGTACAGTTGTTCAAATGAACCCATGCACCCAGAAAACTGGATAAAGCTCCACCTTCCATCAGGGCTTCATTTTCTGAGAACAAACAGTTCGTGATCTGATGAGGATTGACATTATACCCTTCGACCAGCAATCCGCCTCCATACCCGTTACTTTTGTTCTCACGGATTATTGAATCAGTCATTGTAAAACTAACTATATCGCTCAATAACATTCCACCACCGGTACCAAAAATACCAAGCGATGCGCTGTTACTCAAAATTTCACTAGCTGTAATCGTTACATTTGATGTGTTATCAGCAAAGAGACCACCGCCGTCAAGCGCGGAATTACCGCTCAGCTCGGATTTCCACATATTAAGCGCTGAATCCTCCATATAAATACCGCCACCGGTATCGGCTGTGTTTCCTGAAACTACACTATTATTCAGGTTCACAGTAGCAGGTGCCGCACCTCCCATACGCCCAGCCTTTATACCACCGCCAACATTGTAGGTGGAAAGCACCTGGTTACCGGTAACCCGGCTGTTATTCAATGTTAACGTACCTGAATGTTCAAACCATATACCGCCGCCGCCGGCAGCAGCAACGTTGCTGGAAATTTCACAATCTGTCTGCGTTACTGTGCAAGTGTCATCAAAAAGTTGTCCACCGCCTGAACCGGTATCTGCGGTATTGCCGTTAAACTTGCTGTCTGTAGCTGTTCCCACGCCATTAGCAAAACATAAAAGACCGCCGCCATGATCATCGGAAGAGTTATTATTAACATCGCAGTTGATGATACTGAAAACATCGCCCACATCCTGGCAGATACCACCGCCATAAGCTATTGATCCGCCTCCGCCAGGCCCTCCCGGACCGTTACCTGCACCTCCCACGCCGGGGATGCCCCGTAAAACAGTATTACTGGAAATATCACAATCTGTAATAAATAATCTTCCGCCGATGTCACAATAAATACCACCGCCAAATTTAGGCATAGATGCATTACCGCCATTACCGCCTGGAGTATTATTTAGGCCATCACCGCCTTTACCACCGAAGGCAAAGACTCGACAGTTTCTTACCGCACTGTTAAACATAGTGAGAGTACTTGTAGGGTCACAATAAACGCCTCCGCCACCTGCTACGGCAGTATCACCACCATTACCGCCGGGCTCACCGGATGAACCGTCGCCTCCGGAACCATCAGTAATGCAATCGGTAATAACGCAATAACGAATCGTAGGACTGGAACCATTAAGAATACTAATACCTCCACCGTACAAAGGCACCGAAGAAATAACTCCCGGAGCACCAGAATCTGGGGCAATTTGGTTTCTGCTGCCTATACCAACGTAACCATTTCTAATAGTAAAACCGGCTAAAATACTGTTGCTCATCTCTCCGCTTTGGAAGATAAAACCGCGAGCCTCATACGGAGTAGCTGACTGCGACATTCCAGCATAAAGATCCCCAAGACAATCAACAATCGTCGTCGCAACAACTTCCGGATCGTTAGGGTCGATACTTCTAACTATAATATTGCGTCCACCAAAATCAATTCCGCCCAAAGGAGCAAAATAAACACCGGGACGAACAACAACCGTATCACCGGGATTCTGCGTTGCGTTTATCGCTGCCTGGATCGACCTGTAAGGGAATGGAACCCTGTAAACTGACGTGCTGCTGCCATTAATACCCACCGTACCACCAGAAGACTCAGCAGTCTCATTGCTCAGGGCATCACGAGCCTTGACAGTAAATGTATAGTTTGAACCGGCAACTAGATTTGCGCTGCTGATTGTATAGATTTCCGAACTTTGCCATCCGCTGTCAAACAGAGGAGATGGACCGACGCCGTCAACATCTATGCAGGTAAAATAATACTCACAGGGGCCATTTTCGTCCATAGCTGTACGTGCCCTCATACGAACACGGGGAACCGGAACAAGGCGGATCAATTTAGGCATAGTACTCCACCATGCCGGTCCCGGCGCAGGCGGCAATGTATCCGTACCCACCGAGGTGGTAGCCGAACGTTCCGGGGCCCATCCGGTTTCATTCAATTGAGGTGATTTATCACGCGCCTTGACTCGGAATGTATAAGTTTTGCCGGGTGCGGCAGTGTCTATAATATAAAGAATACTATCCTGCCAGCCGCTGCTGAAAATACCGGGAGCGTTAGGATCAGGATCATCCGTTGCCGTGCACTCAAAATAATACTCAACACCGTTTATATCAGAAGCTGTAACGGCTTCCATAACTATCGTATGCATACCGGTAGCTGTAGGAACAATAGACCATTTCATAGGATCAGGAGTCGGAGGTTGCCTGTCAACACCCTCGCCAAAATACATAATCGGGCCAATTTCACTAATAAAATTAATAAACATCCCGGAATCACTGCCATCCCACCAATTAGCATTGGGAGTTGTAGTGTCATCAAACGTATCAACACCTCCCAAATCGAAAAGATCTAAAGCGTCACCACCATTGACGTTGTTCTCAAGATCGAAATTGCCGTCTGCCTGCTCAAGAGAAACCAGGTAATGCAAAGCAGGTGTCATCTGCTCATTGTTATTACTCCCCGTTTCGTCCACATGCCATATCATCAGACCCTGGTCCGGAAGTGCCGTGCTGCGCCCGGTACGGGTGCGAGCTTCAATGTAAAAAGATTCCGCTGCATTATTGGGGTTCGGATATTTATAAGAATTAGTCGAATTAGCAGGAACAGCATGTCTGATTGTCATGTCAACAAGCTGTGTTACCGTTTCCCACCCTTTCAAATCTCTGAAATATGCATTCGGAGGAACTGGATTACGTCCACCTCCGCCATAGCTACCCGATGCCATCAGCCCAAAATTACCGATACCACTTGATTCTCCGCCGTAATCATAAAGGTCGGGCCACTGGCATATCAGATGACCGTTTTCATGGCAAAATGTCCCGATCGTCAAAGAATCACCCATATCTGTCATTTGATATCGACCGCTACTAATACCTGAAGAACTCGTAAAACCGCCGTAAAAACCTGCATGCGGCCACAAACCTTCGGCCCATATTGGCTGACGCGTTCCAGCATAAAATAGATTTATGGCAATCATAGAATTACCGGCATCTGTTGTCATCTGCGTGAAATCGAAGCCTTGATTATCAAGCCATGTAAGAGCCTCATTAAGTAATTCTCCAGCGGCTTCACCGAACGGACGCGTTACATCATCATAATAGCTTTTGGGATTCTGAGCGGTGTAATATCCCACAACAACATTTGTATACTCAAGCTTTTGACCTGAAACATCGTAAAAATAATCGTAGATAGAACCGTTGTTGCCGAAACCCGCATAGCCCACCAGGTTACAATAATCGTCAACCTCAGTAACTGCTATCGTTCCGGCTTCACCAGGAAAATCAACACAGATTGTTAAACCAACCACCGAACCCAACAAAGGAGCAGGACCCGGGCCGGCTATTAACTTATTAAAACCAATATTTTGCTTGTTTTGATTAACTATTGCGCTTATTGCAGCAGGTGAGAGTTTCAGGCCCTTTGTAAATCCGGACGTTGACAGAAGAGTCGATCCCTGGGAGTTATCCGCTATTGGTTGACCGTCATAAGCAACGCTGCTCGGGACAAATGCAGAAGCAGTAGCATTCAATTGCGCGTATCTAACCCACCCCTGACTGTCACGGGTAAGAGTATAACCATCAAGGCTCTCTGTCCTGCGGTAAAACTCATCGCCCCATACCTTAACCTGAACTGTGCTGCCGTCAGGTTGTTTAACGGTGAATTCCTTACCTGCAACATAGTCTGCTATGGCTGGACTGCTGAAAGCAATGGTAATTAAAACAGCCAAAATAAAAACGAAACGGCTAAATATTATGCGCGTCATGGTACTCTCCATTAAAAAAATGCTAAATTTTCGCATCATTGTTACCTGAATAAATGTATATATTACTAACACAGCCAAGCAATATGCTCAGCAAACAAATTACTACAAAATAAATCAAAACAGCAGAGAACTAGCCCCATGGTAAATGTAGATACACACCATGCCCCTAAAACTTGCCATATATCGTTATCTTATCGGAAAGTGACCATCGCAAGTTTAGCCCAATATACCAAAACCGGGAACCTAAAGTCAACCTATTTTAGCTAAACTCCCGATTTTATCGGACGTAGAGGGAAATTGACAACCCCATAAACAGCTTCGTCCCATATTACTGATATTATCAATACTATCTATATAACCCTTACCGTCGATACAAAAATAAAAGTCTAAAAGTTTCTTTTTTTAAACTTCTTACAAATATTTTAAAAAAAACTGCATTGACGACCACAAAGGACCGCTATGATCGGTCAGACAAATACTGCAAAAAACAGCATTTTGCTAAAAAACCGGGGAATCCCTGAAGATTTTGAAACGTCCGGTAATAACAAGAGCCAAATATTAAAAAAACGTCACGCAGATTATTATATAAAATCTCGAATACTTGCTTCATTTATTAAAAAAATTATGGTAAAAATAGCATTCATAGTATTGAAAATCAATTATATAATAGCAATGAAAGGTCTTATATGGATCTTATAGTCAGCAAATCAACCCTCAAAGGCACCGTATCTATACCAGGTTCCAAATCTCACACGATTCGTGCCGTTGCCATCGCTTCTTTAGCCGATGGAACCAGCAATATCTGCGATCCTCTTATCTCTAGTGACACCCTGAGCGCCGTCGACTGTTACAGGGCTCTCGGCGCTGCGATCGACACCACAGATCCAAAAAAATGGGTTATTACCGGAACAGATGGCAAAGTAACCGCCCCTGACAACACTATTAACGTAGGCAACTCGGGAACTACCCTCAGAGTCGCACTAGCCTCGGCAGCACTTACAGAGCCGGGCCGGACCATCACCTTCACAGGTGACGAGCAGATTCAGAGCAGACCCCTTGCAGAGCTTCTAAACTCACTAAACGACCTTGGAGCTGCCGCGGCAGCGGTAAAAGACAACGATATGGCCCCGGTGACAGTCTCAGGAAAGCTAACAGGCGGAAAAACCACACTTAAGTGCCTTACCAGCCAATACTTATCAAGCCTGCTGCTCGCCGCCCCACTAGCCGAAAACGATACATATATAGACGTAACCTTACTAAACGAACCCGATTATGTTCAGGTCACCCTCGATTGGCTCGACAAACAGGGCATAAAATACGAAAACAACGATTTCAAAAGCTTCCACATCCCCGGACGGCAAAAATACACCGCTTTTGACACTGCTATCCCGGCTGACTTTTCCAGCGCGACCTTCTTTTTGTGCGCCGGTGCGATCCTCGACGCTGACATCACCCTGCATGGTCTGGATTTCACTGACAGCCAGCCGGACAAGGCCGTCGCGGACTATTTAAAGGCCATGGGGGCCGATATCACCATTGAAAAGGGTGCCGTCCATATAAAATCTTCGACGCTTAACGGCACGGAAATCGACATGAACCGCACCCCTGACGCACTGCCGGCGATGGCGGTGACCGCGGCATTTGCAAAAACGCCAACAAAACTGTATAATGTCGCCCAGGCAAGGTGCAAAGAGACCGACAGAATCGACTGTATGGCCAAAGAATTGGCAAAACTCGGGATTTCAGTTGACCAAATGCCGGACGGGCTTATAATACACCCGGGCAAAATAAGCCCCGCCAGGCTTGAAGGATATGGTGACCACAGGATAGTTATGGCCCTGTCGCTAGCGGCGATGGCAGTTGACGGCGAATCCAGTATCTCGACCGCCGAAGCAATAGACGTAACCTTCCCGGAATACGTAATGCTGATGAAGGGTCTGGGCGCAAACATGGAATTAGACTGGTAAAAATAACATTACATCACCCTTTTGGGTGGCACCTTCAAGCGAAGCTTGTGGGTGCACGGGGCAAAAGCACCCACAAGCCTGCGGCTTGAAGGTGCCACCCTGTAAATAACGATAAACAATTTAATAACAAGAACTTATATACAGGAGTAAACAAATGCTAGGTTGTCATTTTGGACGCAATTTTCAGGTTACCGTCTCGGGCGGTTCTTATCAGGATGGTTTATCTGCCACTCTGCAGGGCAATCCGCCCGGCATGCTCATCACAGAGCAGGAGATCTACGGCGATATGCTGCTTAGAAAACCCGGTGCTGACGAATTGTCAAGCCCGCGTAAAGAGCCCGACCTTCCGGTTATCTATACAGGAGTAAACGCTGCAGACACGATCGAAGGCGCAGGAAACTGGAACCACACAAACGGCACTCCGCTGACGATCCTGATCCCTAACCTTGACAGGCATTTCATACATATTAAACAGTACCAGGACACAAACCGCACGCCGCGTCCCGGCCATGCGTCTTATGCTTCTTTCGCCAAGTACGGACCGGACGATGACGCTATCGGTGCCGGTTTCTTCAGCGGCCGTTACACCTCGACGATCGTAGCTGCCGGTTATGTCGCCAAAAAAGTGCTCGCACGGTGCGGAATCACGGTTTTCTCTTATGTTAAAGAGGCTGCCGGCGTTGCTTGTCCGGAAATGGATCACCAGAAAATATTCGAATTGACTGAAAGCTATAAGAAGATGCGTCACGATTACGACCCGTTCTATCAGAACGTGTATGTTGGCGGCAGGATCAAACCTGAGATGCGTTTCCTTGAGAAGATGGCTGTTATGGCAGAGATCGAAAAGGAGATCGACCCGATCCGCGACACTCAAAAACCAATGATCGCTGAAGAGATCCTCGAAAAGTACGGCGTTCATCATATACTGTGCTGCCCGGACGTCGACGCTTCTAACGCGATGGTTGAGGCATGTAATAAGATCACTGCGACCGGCGATTCCAGCGGTGGTATTGTTGAGGTCGTGGTAATGGGCGTTCCAGTTGGCCTTGGCGAACCGGTCTTTGATAAGCTCGACGGCGAACTGGGCAGAATGCTCGGTATCGGTGCCGTTAAGGGCGTTGAAGTCGGTGCGGGTTTTGCGGTTAAGGACATGACGGGCTTTGAGTCTAATGACCAGATACATTCGGAAGACGGCAAGGTCGTATTCGACAGTAATATGGCAGGGGGGATCACCGGCGGACTTTCATCCGGACAAGACATCGTCGTTAAGCTCGCCGTTAAACCAACGCCGACGATCGACAGGCCGCAGCGTACTATCGACAAGTACACGCTCGAAAACACCGATTTGGCAGCAATAACAAGACGCGACCCCACAATCGCGGGGCGTATCTGGCCGGTCGCCGAAAACTACACAGCAATGGTAATCCTGGACAACCTGATGTCGCACTACGGGTATCAGACGTTAAAAGATATCATCGCCAAGTAGAAGATTTGCAACACAAAATCAAAAAGGGACACCCAAAAAGGTGTCCCTTTTTTTGTGTATACTGGACATTGTCGACATTTCCCACCTATGGTTTTGGGCGTTATTTTTTGAAATTAATTGAAATTAATTGAACGAAAACGCGAAAAAAACAGATATTTTGACTTTTTTTGGGTAAAAGTTCGCGCTTTTTAACTTATTTTGACACCTAATTCAGAGGTAAACTAAATTCTTGATACCCGTAGTGTCGCTTAGTTGGGGTTTACCATGAAGGCCATGAAAGTTTATGAAGGGCATGAAGAAAAAGACAAACTGAACCACTAATTAACACTAATTAACACTAATTTTATTTTAAAAACTTTGCCACCGAGAGCACCGAGGACCACCGAGGAAAAGAGAGAATTTATCCGCGGATTTCGCGGATTGCACGGATTAAAAACTAAAAGCAAAAGATAGTTAAAAGCAAAAACAAAAACTTGAACCACTAATTTTCACTAATTTTTTTTGGGGATTTTTTCTTTACTTTTTGTTGGTTTTGTGGTAAGTAGTAATTAGCAATCAGCAATAAGCCCCGACGTGAAGTCGGGATTTCGCTTTGCTCAATTTTGGGAGTTTGTTAATTGGGTTGTAAAAAAGGGAAGTTAATGAAATGGACGGGATTGCGGGATGCTATTTTACCTAAACCCCCGGAAAGGGGTCTGACCCCTTTAATTTCCCTTTGGTTTTGGTTTTGTTTTGACGGGAAAGGGAATTGGGGGTATTCTATTACTGCGACTCCTTTCTGAAACGCGTGACAGACAATGACTTTTAAAGTTCTCTGAGGTATAGCGGAATGTACATAAAGAAAATCATAATTGATAATATTCGATGTTTCAAGCATATTGAAATTGATCTTTCTATAGAAAAAGGGGTGACCAATTGGACAGTATTGCTTGGCAATAATGGCGTTGGCAAAACTACTATCATGAGATGTATTGCATTGTGTTTATGTGAAGAATCTGGCGCAGCCGGACTGCTTGATGAATTACATAGCGATTGGATAAGAAGAGAAACGCCTAATAAAAAAGCAACTATTAGGATTGAATTTGAAAAGATAGACAACTATAGTAAAACACCTTTTATTGAGACAACAGTAAAGTTATCGAAATTTGGGGATGAAGTTGATTTAACACAAAAAACAGAACCGGCTAGTTCGAAAATATGGGACAATCTTTTTGTATGTGGTTATGGAGCGAACAGACGTCAATTCGGAACGGAATCATTCTCAGAGTATACTGTGACAGATGCAATTTATACTTTATTTAATTATGCAGCACCAATGCAAAATATAGAGTTGATTCTGAGAAGGCTAGAAAATGAGATTGATCTAAAGGATCTATTTAGAAAATTGGAAG
>VRUI01000080.1 GCA_019456225.1 Planctomycetota bacterium
GCCCGCGAGAGAGTTGAAGGCCGCCTACCGGCTGAAAGTAATGGGCAGAAAGCCCCTAAGTACTGGGGTTACAAAGCCCCCCAGCCTTCAAACAACAAGGACTCTCGGCCCCCGCAGCAGACCTCGGTCAATCCAGTCATATCGTCCGCTCTTAACGCGGGCTTGACCACCACAAGGAACCACCATCCACGGCAACGATCACGCCAGCAAACATCGCTATCATGCAGTTGCTTATTCGCAGACGGCGAACTGTTTTTATCTACTTTCGGCGGCATTTGCTTATCCGGCTTCGCCACAACGCAAAACAGTTATCGATTTAATGCTGCACAAAGAAGAGACACTCTTAAAAAATCCACCCAGCTCCCTTCCGAACCCTCGTGTTGACACGCCTATGGCTTGAAAATTTCCTGTGACTAACTATTTTTATCACTGAAGGAACAGGGACGGTTTATCGAGGCGGAAAAGAATCGCCTCTGCACACCTCTGATACGCAACATACGTTGCTCTACGCTCGGCAAGCTCGACTATCAGCCAAACTACGCTCATGTTAGCAATCGCTTGTTTCCACAGGAAAGTTTTCTACGCCACCCGCAAGCGGGCCATTCCGCTGGGGTATTTTCAGAGTGTCTTCCACAAAGATCAGCCGCATTAGATCGATAACTACTGTGTAACCACGGGCAAAGGCATGCCTGAATAAAAAACCGCAGGCACTCGCGTTTGCTATACCATAGTTCCACGCCGCCGAAAAGCAGGGAGAGAGCCCAAAATCGTTTGGCCTTATCCCCCTGATTCCAATCGTCCAACAAAAAATCGACTCACGCAATTTTGTTGATGGACTCACAGACAAAAAACAACTGACACACGCCGGTTCGTTGTGTCAGCCGTTTTTTTCTTTAAGGCGGCAGGCCGCTAAAAGCATTTTCTTTAAAAACCTAAAAGAAAGGATTTACCATGGAAGAAAAGAAAGAAATCTCGGAAGAAGTAAAAGCAAAGATCGCAGAGCTAATCGAATTTTGCAAAAAGAACCATTTAATTGCAGAGCTTGTCGGCTGTTGGGTTTGGGTTTCGTTCGATGAAAAGCCGGACGAAGACACCCGCAAGACCCTGAAAGCCGCAGGTTTCCGCTGGGTACGTAAAAGGTCCAAGTGGGCTCATAATTGCGGACGGCCTTGCAGGTCCAGCAAATCAAACCCGTGGGACAAATACGAGCACAGATACGTATCAATCGCCAGCTAATCAATTAACCGGCTAGGGAGGAACTTTCCTCCCTGGCCTAACCTTGAGAGGATAGAAAAATGAGTTTAGATTGGGATTTACGAAGCATCGAAAACCGGGAAGCAAAGAAAGAAAGCAATCCATATCTTGACGGCCATATATACGCAACGATGTATATCGGCCTCCCGACGATCACCGAAAAGAACGTTTTGAAGTTTTACGCCAGAATGAAGCTTTACGACGAAACCGTCGGCGAGATTTGGAGCAGAACCGAGGACGAACACGGCGAACTTCAAAAGAACTTCCCCACGTTCGACCAGACCAAAGAATGGATCGGAATAAAAACCAATGCATCGCCATACACGCCGACGCAGTTTTTAAACCAGATCAAGCGGATTCTTTCCAACCGTTACGACGAAATCGTCAGGGACATAAAACGTAAGATCAGGGAATTGATCTAAAACCGAACCGCCTAGGGGAGAGAAAGGACTTTCTCCCTTGGGCTAGTTTAAGGAATTAAGGCAATGACAAGACAGCAAATAATAGACCACTATCTAAAAATCAGGTTTCCGGACTCTCCAAAGTATTACCACGACCAATGGATCGCCAGATTCGACCGCGGCGAAGAATGGAACTACAGCGACTTTTCCGGACGTCGAGTACTGCAAAAACTCGATCCGAAATGGTATCCGGCAGATGAAAACGCCTTTGCAGTTTTGGCACCATACCCCGCACTTTAACCCCTAAATTTTGAAAGGTTTTACAATGACCGAATTAATGACACTACATGCACGATTAGAGGCAGCAGCCTACAAAATATCAGATAATTTCTGTTATGGCTGTTATAAGGTGGTAGAAGGCGAATTCTGCCCAACCTGCCACAGCGACGATTTTATGCGACACGTCGAAGGCGTCGGCGTCGAGTACGGCACCGAATGGGTAATCGACCACATAATACAGGACCGCTGCGAGTCGATAGACGATGAAGCCCTGTTTGATGAAATGATGGATGAATGCTATCCCGAGATAGAACTCGGTTGCTGCAGCTGGACGCCGTCCCATGTAATGAGCGAGCTTGACCCAACCGCCTACCGGATAGGAGTCCAGGAACACGTTAGCAGCCTTGTCGAGGATTGCCAGCTATACGAATCGGACGGCGATTATTACCAAGTATTCGACATCGAGGAAATGTTGATCGACATAGAGGCAGAATAAAAGCAGGGGGAAAGGGAAAACGTCACAAGCCCTTTTCCCCGCAATTTTACATCCCGCCCCGACCCCTCTGGAAAAAGAACCCAGACCAGAAAAAAACAAAAAAATCCTGTTTTATCTGTAACATCCCCCATATAATCGCGTCTATATCTATAGAAAATAAATTATTTCACAAAATATTGATTTAGGAGTTTAACCGATGGGCAAACAAATATTAGGTGTTTTATTATTATTGGCGGGTTTAGGGTGGGCATACATTTGGCGTGAAGATCCTACAGAAGGGCCGATTATGAGGGCCACTGGATTTTTTATTGCTATATCAGGAAGTATTTTGTTCTTAACAGGAATTAAGCAGGAGATCATAGAAGCTATCAAAGACGCAAAAGCAATTCAAGAAAAACAAGGGAATAAGGAAAAATAGCTATATTACAACCCACCCAACCGCAAAGCCTGAGTAACCGATAGAGACCCAATATCAACACCCTCAATATGCCCGAACACCTTGTCATATTTATGACTTTCCTGGCATGACTGATAAGTAAGATCATAACACTCACGACATCCAAACACTTTACTACCAGGAGGCAAAAACAATTTAGTAACCCGATTACCACAGTACACGTCATCTTTAACAGCCGGACACAAAAACCAATATCGAACCCCGCCAAACCGGCAAGCCATCCGTTCAATACCGACCTTATATTCCATACCGCCACACTTGACAATAACCCCATCCCCGGCCAAGCGAACCACAGCAGAAGCAACAACCGAACCAGTCACATCCCGCCAGTCAACCGTCACACTGCCAGCACCAAACAACCCACCAAGCCGAAGCTGCTTAATACTCAGAACCCGACACTGCTCAACAGCAGCCCTCCGAGTCAGTATGTCACTCCAGTTACCACTACCAAATCCACCAATAAGGATTATTCCTAAATAATTTACTCAAACATATAAAAAAGCGGATATTGCGAAGTAGTCGGTACAACCCGGTAACTACTTCGCAACGCTTACAAAACTCTATACACACTGGATATCTATAGAACGCCGGTGTTTTCGCGCATAAGACCAGATTAAGCCACTTTTTTATCTAACCATTTATCACCACTAAACTTAAACAATTTCGTCTCTTTTTCCCCATGCGTGTTCGTGCGCATAACCTTTATCTCATAAACGCCTGTTTCGCGTGTTTGTGCGCATGGCTCTATGCGCGTTTTTACCTGTTGAGTTTGTTTTCTAAGCTTCCAAAGTTCATTGCCCTTCTTAAACCCGGGCCCATGCTCTCGCTTCACTCGCTTCTTTACTATGAACGTACTTTTGCCCCAATCCTTCCAGCGACTGCTAATCGCATACAGGGTTTCAACTTTATGAAGTCCGTTCGTTGTAAAACATATATCGATGAACCCGTATTTTATAAGCTGGTCAAGGGCCCGCGTGAATCGATCTTTCTTAATTCCGTACTTTTCCAACGCTTCATCATAAGTAAAGACGATCTCGCCGTTATTGGCTATCACCATGCCGCTGTGCTTGTTCGGCTTGCTCTGAGGCTTGACCATCTTGCACTTTGTCCGAAAGATCATGAACACCTGCGTCGACGCACCTGTAAGCTTCAACCAAGCTTTTGATTTTAACATCTTTTGTTCAAGAACAATTACCGTATTTTTGCTGTATCTTGTTTTTTCCATATTAGGTCACCTTGTACAATGATTTTTAGCTTGCTTGTCGAATACCTGTATGTTTAGTTTGTAGTTGCGCTTTAGGGACTGGATAAGCCTTAACGTCTACCGATAAGTTTAAACCTAACTTCTGGGCCGTTTTGATAATTACATCTCTGAGCTTATCTTCTTGCTCAGGTAAACCGGCAACATATACCCCATCATGCTCGGGGAATAAAAGTCTCCATCCTTCCGATTGTTCTCTTTTGAAAAACTCGATACATGCCGTATTGATAATGTCTGCAACAGTGCCTTGTACCTGCCAACAAAGGAGTTGCCCCTTGTGTACTCTAGATCCACGATCTGCAACGATTCTCGTTCCTCCCATTGTTTCTGTGTGTCGTCTTTTGCGGCCTTTAGGTTTGCCGTTGATCCATAATAGTTGCTTATAAGTATCCAGCCTCTCAGCATAGGGCAGGAATGTCGCACGGGCTTCTGGTGTCCAGTACTTAAGGACAGCTACCGCACTCTTGCAGTATGCCAGCTTGTTGACTTCGTGTTTTGCTTCAGCCCGGGTAATTCCTGTAATTGTAGATAACTTTTTGTATGGGTCTGAGTCGAAACGATAAGAGATCAGATGTTGAATAATTGAGGGGTCAGCCTGTTTAAGGTCAAAATCAAACAATAAATATCCACTATCCAGACCTTGACGAAGGTTCTCAATTCTGTCGCGTTTGCTATCACTTTGCACATTGGGTTTGTGTGATATGACTCGGCCTGTTCTTGCGATATTCCAATATGGTTTACATGATTGCTTGTCACCATAAACAAATGTCCGGCTTTCAAGTATCTCTGATAGTTCTGTGGCGTGATGTGGTTTATTGCTAACTATCTTCGATTTTCTCTTATTCTCTTTTAGTTCGGCAAGAGTATATCTCCGAAGGACAGTAGCACATTTACCATCTTTGATTGGCTTGCCGATTACAATCTCACAGAGTACACTGTTAAGCTCATCAAGTAACTTTCTAATTCCAGTTGGGCTCTTGAATGCAGCACGGCCTAAGGTTTGATAGTTAGCAGTAATTTGACGGCAATGACCGCTTTGCTCTCTCTCAAGTCTCGGTATACCAAATAAGTACAGTTGCAGTGCACCATTAGATAGCTGTTCTCGATAGTACATTCTTACATAATTTTCAAGTTTCTCATTGGCGTCGTAGTAGCTTTTTCTGCTTTTGGTGTCCAGTTTCATTCAAATCCTTTGTTTTTAATATTCTTACATCCTGTGGGAAATCAAACGCCAGGCCAACTTGACCTTCGGTTACCCCTCTTGGAATACCATTTATTTCCAGGGTTCCTAGTAGTATTCCGTTTTTTGATAAATAAATTTTTTCTCGTTGAGAGACTTTTGTGCAGTACATGTATTTAACCTCTTACTTTCGATGCTTCAGCGTTAACCCATTCTTTTAGGCTTTCAACAGACCAGAGGCTTTTTCGATTTAATTTGATGGGAGCGGGGATGCGTTTTGAAGAAATTTGTTCGTAGAAAAATGAGCGAGATATGCTGAGCATCTCGCATGCTGCATCAGCATTTACTAACAGGGGGTCAACTTGCACTTGTACTCCTCCATTTAATGCTATCCGATTCGGCCTTCAAGACGCACGTGGCCGATAGGGCGGGTATGTCTGGCGGTTCAAATATAGTCCTTGTTTTTTGTGTTTTATTCATTTCATGTCCTTTAAGACGAGTCATGTTAGCTGCTCAGATAACAGTTATTTACTGAAACACCACATGTAGCTATTTTGTAAGATACGACAGCGGTAATTCTACTATATGTGTGGTTATTCTTCAAGTAAAATATCTCAAAAAAGCTGTTTTTTTTAATAAATATTGAACTATTTTTACAAATATCTAACTTTTTTAATATTCAGGATGCAATAAAGTGAAATAGGCTGTAATTCCGTGCAAATAACACAAAATGCAGCCCAATTTTTCACTATTTTTCGTGACCACTGAGGCTTTATGTGGAAATAAATTGGTCAATTTTCATTCTGCATTACATAGGACCTCAAATGCTGAATTTGCTGTCTAAGAACTAATCAATCTCATGTTTGATCTCTATACTATAACTTACTGAAACCAAGACTAAGCTAAACCAAATCTTAATATAAATCTCCATGGGTCCCTCAGACACTACATGGTACAAGGGTACGAAAAAGCATACAGTGGACGAGGTTTTTGGCGGTGTTTTGTTATATGAAATAACATACAGTAGGGAGCCGAACGAGAACAATTTGCTCTCTAGGAACATTGCATCCCGTGCGATGGATAAGATTAGTTGAATTGTAGCTTTCGTTAATATTATGTTGAGTTCTGAAAAGGGCGGCGAAGTAATAATGGGCACTCATTGGGCACTCTTAAATAGAGATAGAAATGAAGCGCAATAAAAAAACCCTGCAACTGTATTAGCTGCAAGGGTTTAAGTAAGTGGGCGATCAGGGATTCGAACCCGGGACCCGCTGATTAAGAGTCAGCTGCTCTGCCAACTGAGCTAATCGCCCAAAAATTGATACCAAACAGTGAGGTTCAATCAGGAAAGCAATAAAATATCCAGTTTCCCGTTATATTACAAGAAGAATTTCGATGTTTTATCAAATATTTATACGATCCGGTTAAATTCGACCGTTAAAGCTAATTAATACCAGGAGAAGCCGATTACAAAACGACTTCTGTATTAATTTGGGACATCCGGCTGTCAAGGATATTCCATGCGGCAGGAGGGGGGAAATGTCCGGCAATATTTGCTCGCGAGCATATTATACCCGGTCTGCTCATCGGCCCAGGCATACCGCCAGGAGCCGTTTTCTGATGGACTGATTCTCGAAAGCTAGTTTCCGGAGTGGCCTGGCCGTTATTTCACGTTAACAACCATTGTCATTCGTCTGCCCAGCATTTTAGCGGCACGTTCGAGCTTTGCGCATTCTTCCATCGTCGCAAGCACCTCTTCCATGATCTCATATCCCCGGTTAACGAACATCATCTCACGTCCCCTGAACAGCATGGTAAACTGCACCTTATGGCCTTTTTCGATAAACTTGATCGCGTGGTTGACCTTGATCTTCAGGTCATGCTGGTCGATCTTAGGTCGTAGCCGGATCTCTTTCAGCACCACTGTATGCTGTTTTTTGTGAGACTGTTTATTTTTGCGTTTTTGCTCGTAAAGCCACTTACCAAAATCCATGATCCGGCAAACCGGCGGTTCGGCAGTAGGGGACACCTCGACAAGGTCAAGCCCCTTATCACGTGCCATCGCTATACCCCTATGGGTCTCAATAATACCAAGCTGGTTATTGTTGTCATCGATCAGCCGGATGGGGCTGATACGGATACTGTCATTAATTCTTAAATGTTTCTTACTAATTGCTTAGAACCTGACCTTTCTTATTTTAACTCAAAAACCGTAGTGTTAGCTTCCAGCCAACAAATTAAATAGCCCCGCCAAAGGCGGTTTCCTTCTTTTCTTTTAACCTTTATATCGTTTAGCTCTTTATTTTTTTCTTCAAGTTCTTCTTGTTTTTGCCTTCAAGCTCTTCATGGTAAAAACACACCTCGTAATCCGCGGATAATTATTTTCGCCCTAAAACTCCAATTCTAAAGCCTTATCGGCAATCTTACCCTTTGCAATCGCGATTAATTCATCAATTTTCACGGTTTTGCTCTCTTTACTGCCACGCATTCTGACGCTGACGGTGCCGTTTTCGGCTTCCTGAGGGCCGGCAACAAGCATATATCCCACCTTATCGCCGTGTGCCTTTGCGATCTTCGCCCCGATCTTCTCCGGCGAGCAATCAACCGTACATCGCATCCCGGCGTCCCTGAGCTTATTATAGATAACGTCGGCATAATCAGCCGTCTTATCGCTGATAGGCAGCACTCGCATCTGTTCCGGGGCCAGCCAAAGCGGCATATTCCCGCCAAAATGCTCGATAAGGATCCCCATAAACCGCTCAAGCGAGCCAAGTATCGCCCGGTGGATCATAACCGGCGTCTTTTCGGTATTGTCCTTATCGGTATAAACCAGCTCAAATCTTTCCGGCATCGAAAAGTCAAGCTGAATAGTACCAAGCTGCCACGACCTTTGCAAGCAGTCTTCAATATGAAAATCGATTTTGGGGCCATAAAAAGCGCCGTCGCCTTCGTTGATCTGGAACTCAAGCCCTTTTCTCTCCAATGCTGCCCTTAGCGCCGCCGTCGCTGTCTCCCATATCTCATCAGAGCCGATACGTTTTTCCGGCATCGTCGAAAGTTCGATATGATAATCCTTAAACCCGAACGCCGAGTAAAGCTCCTGCACAAGTTCGATAACCCCGATGATCTCACTTTCGATCTGGTCGGGTTTGCAGAATATATGTGCGTCGTCCTGGGTGAACTGCCGTACCCGAACAAGCCCGTGCAACTGCCCGCTGGATTCGTATCTATGCACAAGCCCAAGCTCAGCCATACGGATCGGAAACTCCCTGTACGAGTGCTTGTTGGCTTTATAGACAAGCAGCCCGCCCGGACAGTTCATCGGTTTGATAGCATAATCGACATCGTCAACCGTCGTGAAATACATATTCTCTTTGTAGTTGTCCCAGTGCCCGCTCTTTTTCCAAAGCCCCTGGTCAAGAATGATCGGAGTCTTGATCTCGCCGTAATCATACTTGGTATGAACGCTCCGCCAGTAGTCGATAACCTCGTTCCAGATAACCATCCCCTTAGGATGCAGGAAGGCAAACCCCGGCCCTTCTTTATGAAAACTGAACAGGTCCATCTGCTTGCCGAGTACCCTGTGGTCGCGTTTTTTAGCTTCCTCGATACGGAACAGGTAGGCCTTAAGCTCTTTCTTGTTTGCCCAGGCAGTGCCGTACACACGCTGCAGCATCTGTTTGGACGCGTCGCCATGCCAGTACGCACCCGCAACGCTCATGATCTTAACAGCCTTATGGTCGATCTTGCCGGTGCTGGGAACATGCGGCCCGCGGCAAAGATCCTCAAAATCACCCTGACAGTAAAAGCTAAGAACATCCCCTTCGGCCCGTTCGATATTATCAGTTTTATACACACTGCCGCTAACACGCCCAAGAGCCTCCTGCCTGCCAAGTTCAATACGCGCAAATGGTTTGTCCGCTTTGATGATCTCAACCATCTTAGCTTCGATCTTCGCAAAGTCTTCAGGAGTGATCGCTTCGCCCAGGTCGATGTCATAGTAGAACCCGTCCCGAACGGTAGGGCCGTAGACAAGTTTAGCTTCCGGCCAGATACTGCAGATAGCCTCAGCCATGATATGCCCGCAGCTGTGCCGGATGATCTCCAGACCCTCTTCGTTTTTCGCTGTAATTATCTTAACAGCCACCTCGCCGCTAACGGCAGTAGAAAGATCAACACGCACCCCGTCGACCTCACCGGCAATAGCAACCCGTGCCAGCCCGGAGCCAATTTGTTCTGCAATACCTTGTACGGTAGTACCGTCAGGTGCATTGATGATCGTACCGTCAGGAAGTCTAACCTGCGCCATAAATAAAATCCCAAATATTTAACCGGCATATTACTTTCAAAACAACTCCAGGGTACGCCGAATCAGCCCTGAATAATAAATCATACATTCAAAACCAAATATGTCAAGTCGCTAATTAAATTAATGTACCAAAATACCGTCGTCAGCAAGATTATTTTGTGCCAAACAGAAGCGCGGCAGCGCAAGCTGCCCGAATATCGCCTAAGATCGACCAATTTACTCGAAAAACCCCATACAGAAGCCCTAAGCTCACAAAAAGCGGTAACACCGCCAGCGCCGGGCCAATCGCTTGACTTAAAACACAAAAAGAACAAACCCCCACACAGAAGCGCGAGTGCGCGAGCACTCCGAATAAAACGCCCCCAATAACAATCCCCACCCAACAAAAACAATTACCCTTTCCCCAACCACAAAACCTTGTCATCCTGAGCGAAGTCGAAGGACCTCGTGCCCGCACAAAACGCCGCCCAACTTGTCATCCCGAACTTGATCCGGGATATTCATTTTTTCTGGATATTGGTTATTCCTTGTTCGATATTGGATATTCGCCTTTTCATTCGATATTCGATATTCCGTGTTCGATATTGGATATTCATTCTTTTAATTATAATGCAAAAGCCCCAAAGGGCCCGCACATAAAATCACCGATTGCCGCTGGCAATCATCAAAACCACTTAACCCCCTCCCCCCGCGGTAGGGGGTAAGGGCCAAAGGCCCGCACATGTGACAGAATCCCCCTTAACGAAACAAACGCAAACCATTTAACCCCGGATTCACCAATCCGGGGTTAAGCCCACCGACAAAGGCGGCGGGCGCCTAACCTCAAAAATAACAATTTACCCTAACCCAACCGCAAACCCCTGTCATCCTGAGCGAAGGGCCGCAGGCCCGAAGTCGAAGGACCTCGTGCCTCCGAAACCCCGCCCAACACAAACCATAGGCTCGCCCGTGCCGCAAATTGAGCGAAGCAAAATCTGCGGCACGGCGAGTTTGTGATTAAGAGGTTTTAGGCTGTGGAGTCGTCTGTTCCGTTGTGTCTGGAGCAACTTCAATCCGAAATTTGCCAGTAT
This sequence comes from Planctomycetota bacterium, assembly GCA_019456225.1. Taxonomy (GTDB): domain Bacteria; phylum Planctomycetota; class Phycisphaerae; order Sedimentisphaerales; family Anaerohalosphaeraceae; genus VRUI01. Next base: position 10,708 of record VRUI01000080.1, read on the forward strand.
TTTCAGTTTTTTTCGTGTTGCCCGGCTCTGGTGTTTTGACTTGCTTGGCTTTAGACTTACAGAGGCCGTTGATGTTGTCAATTACGTTTTGGGTCCATGAGGAGTAATCTTTAAATAATTTGTTAAATTCCGCTTTGGTTTTTGTCTGTTCAATTTGCTCTGCAATACGACTATTCAGAGCACTTTTAACATCACCCTTAAAATTATCATCTGGGACACCCAAACAGATCTCTTTAAAATATGCACTAAATGGTTTATTGACATCAACCCTAGCAGAAATTTCCTTTACTTTTTCTTCATCTTCCAAAAATGTAGAGGCTGCATCTGTGATCGCCTTCTCTATAATTGATTTCGGTAGCAGGTCTTCCATTTCCACTTCAATATTTTCATCTATCCAATCATTACGTTCATACTGATAGATGAATATATACTTATCCAAAAAGCTTGCATATCTGCTTTCAAGAAAAGCTTTAAGATCATTTGCAGGTTTATCCCGATCAAGAATGAATACCCATGTACTACCTAATTGAATTGGACGGTCTTTTAAATACTTCTTGATGTCTGAGCATTTCCCGCCATGATAGAACGACGTTTTTTTAAGGTCGAATGGGTGACCACCTGTACTAAGTAAGCTATAGAAATGCTTAAAAAGTCTTGCATCGCCATCACCTTCGAACACAAAATTGTAATTGTTAGTAGAGTTAAAATCCTTATTGAGATCGATGTCTAGTGTACGATATAGCACTTCTTCTTGCATAAAGTATCCGATTCTGTTTCGGCTTGAAGGTTTTATACTTGTCCGTTCTTTGTCTTTTTTTATAATAACATGTCGATTGTACCGGTCCCTGTCTATCATGAAAATGGAATGTGTTGCAAAGACAACTTTGTTGTCATTACGGGCAGCTTTAATAAGTTCTTTAAGCATGAACCGAACACCAGAAGGGTGCAGATGAGTTTCAGGCTCATCAAGCAATAGAACTGTGTTTTTTATTACTCCCTGTTTTGCCTCTGCTCCTATTGTAAGGAGAAACGATATAAATGTTTTACATCCCTGACTTCTTTCATTCATTTCGTAGTAGCTTCTATATTTGTAATCTGGGTCGTAGAATTGAACGAGAATTTGTTCTTGTTCTAAAGATATCCTGATTTTCTGGTCATAATCATGCCAAACGCTTTTAATATAAGTGTTGATATTTTCGTTCAAACTATCCTCGTGCCTTCTTCTTTCACTAGGAACAGTTTGAATTTCAGTTATTTTTTTCTTAAGGTCTTCCATTGTGTCAATTTCTAGACCAATTCTAAAGAGATTTACAAGCGGCCTTGATATATCGTTTAGTTTTTTAGCATCAAGAATCACGTTGAATTCGGTGCTGCCTTCCAAAATATAGTTGGGTTTATGCTTCCATAAAATTACTTTTGGTAGGTGAGTTTCAACCTCAGCCCGTATGAACTCTTGTAAACGGCGCGACAATTCATTAGGGTCATTAGAATATTTTTCAATAAGAGGTTGGTTTAAAGATTCTACCGCTTTTTTAAGGTTAACAATAGTTTCTTGGCTGCTGCGTAACCTTGAATTGTGTTGAGTGAGTTTTCTCCTGTTCGCTGTTAGTTCTTTTTTTTGTACTTCATCAAGTGCTTCTAATTTTGTAAATTGATCAATAGTAGATTTGGTTGTTCTGATATCTAATTCTATTGTTTTTACCGAATCTGTAAGATGTTCTAATTCTTCTTCTGCAGCAAGAAACTTGTCTTCAGCATTGAATTCACCTATCTCCTCAATAAGCAACGTTTTCTGTTCATTAAGGGTGGTAAGTTTGCTTTCCAGGGTATGTAATTGTAAACTTGTGTCTGAAGTTAAGATTGAGTTAATAGCAGTATCTACGGCAGGCAAACTTGTGATTTCAGATGCATTACTGTCGCTATCTGCCCCATCTGACTCTGCACTTGTCTCAGTACCTTTGGACTCTTCGGTTGCTTCAGTATCATTGGATTGAACTTCCTGGCTTTTTTGTGTTTCTGCCAGTTTTACTTTGATTTCCTTAATCTCCAATTTAATAACTTCGATTTGCATATTTAACTCATCCAGTGATGAAGCTTTCTCTACAAGATCTATGTTTTTTTGAAGTTCCGCCTCGTGAATTAGTAATGCGTTTTCAAGCGGGACAAAACTATCACCTTTTAAAAACTTGTATTGTTCTGTCAGCGCATCTGTTTTCAAAACGAAAGATTTATCTGGTAAAGATACACCATCAATTGTGAAATGCCGAGTTTCTGTTAATTCATCTCTGTCAAATGATATATTGTAGGTGATAGCATAATTTTCAGGGAGCATCCCTGAGGGTACTTTATCATGTCCAAGGCATTGAGCAATATTAGACTCTACTGCTTTTCGCTCGCCTTTACTAGGTTGAAATTCAAAGCGTAATGCTGGATTCTTCTCCCTATCCATCCTAGGCGTGTCGGAAATTGTCAGTGATTTTTCTAGAGACAAAACTTCAATTGCACTAAGTATATTTGTCTTGCCAGATTCATTAGAACCAACGAGACCTATGCAACTGTCAGTAATCTCAAGTTCCGTATTTAGCAAACTTTTATAGGCATCAAAGTATATTTTTTTCAATTGCATGTTACTTCTCCATATATAACAGGTCAACTTACCTTATATTATCACATCTTGCATTCTAACGGACAAAATAGGAGTAAGCAAGGAAAAAAGGGGACAACAGGTGATTTTATAGGACTTGAGCTTATTTAGGTTAAAATAGGTAAGGCAGGGTTAATTAAAGGGTATAACTGAAGACCCGCGGGGTAGTTTCCGGGGGTTTAGGTAAAATAGCTCGCTGCAATCCTGCCCATTTCATTAACTTTCCTTTTTTACAACCCAATTTCCAAACTCCCAAATATTGAGCAAAGTTGAGCATGGCGAAATCCGCCTCTGGAGGGCGAAATCCCGAAGGGAGTCTACCCGGCAGTACTGGCGGGCCAGCATTGGCGGATGGCTAAATTCTCTTTTCTCTTTTCTTCTTATTTAAAAATCTTTTCTCTTATCTCTCTCTTTTTCTCATTTTCCTCCGTGGCAAATCTTTTAAAATAAAATC
>VRUI01000081.1 GCA_019456225.1 Planctomycetota bacterium
GAAACAGGTACGTTAAATACGCTTACCGAACAGTTCAAGCAGAGAAAACAGCAGGACAGGATCAGCGTTCTGCCGAGACTTGCACTTGCCCGGATATATAACCGTTCGGAAGATTACGAGCTTCGCAGGCGTGAGCTTATCGAAGTCAGCCGTCTGAAACCGGATGATATTACTATTATCTTTGAGATCGCAAAACTGGAAGAAATGACCGGTAGATGGCAGGACGCGGTGGCGACGCTAAAAAAAGCAAAAGAGCTTGACACCACTTCCAAGACCGATTATAAGATCGCGCGTTTGCATATGGAGTACGGCAGCGAGGAACAGGGGATAAAAATGCTGCTGGACCTTGCCGGCGGATACAAGGCAGAGCCCCGACAGGCAGAACCACTGGCCGACATGCTCATCATACAGGGTTATCCGGAGATGGCGGTGAAATATCTCGACGAGATAATCAGACAGTATCCCGCCGATTGGCGTTTGCGGTATCTTCGTGCTATCGCAATAGAAGAGCAGGACAAGCCGGAGGAGGCTGTTACCGCCTTCATATCCCTGCTTAACGAAGATTCGGAGATCACCTTAAAAACCAAGGGCCAACAGAATAATCCCTATGCCGCACAGGCAAGTTATTTCGTCGAGCTAAAGCGTATCATTCCGCCGCGTGCCGTCGATTTCATGCTGAACTTCAACTATTCTTACCCGGCCTATATGCACAGGCAAAACAGAAATTACAGTTCTATGGGCGCCTCTGGAAGGTCCTCTATCATCCAGTTGCCCCCAACTCTTGAAATTCTAAGGTCTTATTGTGTTATTCATATTCTATACATTAAGTCCTTACTGGATGACGACGTAAGCGCCGGCATCGTTGACAGAATGAAAGAGACCGGTCTGCCCGATGCCGAACTCCTGGCAGAACTAACCATGAACAATTTCCACATAAACTACGAAACTTCCATCACGCAATTGATCGAAAAGTTCCCGGACCATGAGATCCCATTGGCTCTTACATCGTGGATCAGCCAGGGAGTTGTCGATCCGAATATCTGCCGGAAACAGATCGAAAAGTTTAGTGAAAATTATCCTATCCTTGCCGCTATTGCCGGAATGAAGCTGTATTCGCTCTCCGAAAAGAAGGACAAAGAACTTCTGGACAAATCATTCAAGTTGCTCGAAGGCATTGAAAAGCCTACGATGATGAGCATTCAGCTGATAATGCAGCATGTACAAAACTATATGAGGAATCCTTCGGAGGAAGATAAGCCCGTCCAAAAGAAGCTAAGCGTCCTTTTGATCAACTGGAACGAAAAGTATGTCGTCCAGCAGAATCAGCAGCATATGCATATGGGTCAGCAAATGTTCGGAATGATTTCGGCCCTGGTCGTGCAAAGCGGCGACTATGAACTCCTGGCCGATCTGATAAACAAAGAGCTTGCGAAATCCAAAAAGAAGACCCCTGCGCAGAATGCCCAGATTTCGTATGCAATGTATGGTCAACAGGGCAATCTTCTTACGCCGATGGCTTTCCCGCCGACGCAGCTTCCAGGATACCCGCCTCACCTGCTTCAGTTCTTTACGGGAATGGGCAATAACTACTATATGAGGCAGGCCAATTTTGATCCCGAAGAACTCCTCAAACATATAGACAAGATCGACGATAAGATTCTCAAACTTTATCTCTACCACAGCACGGACAAAAAAGCAGAAGAGGAAAAGCTCTTTAAAGAAATGCTTAAGGAGTCATCGAAGGATGCTGCTTTAGAAATGTATAAGGCTGCAAGGGCCTTCGAGAAAGAGCAGTTCCATATCGCCGTCTCTACAATTGACCTGGCCAGACAAAAGACGAGCAACCACAAGCAGAGGCAAAGTTTTGACAAGTCTATAGTCAGTGCGGCGGTAAGTTTCCTGGAGCTTTCAAAAGAGGGGCAGGAAAAAGCATGCAGTGAGGAAGAAAAAGCGAAAATAATAGAACTCGCGCAGAAAGCCGTTCTTCGCCTGCGCAAGAGCAAACTTGCAAGCAATCAGCGAAATGAGCTCTCCGAAGCAATGCGAACGCTTGGCCTGAAAAAGGAAGCCGACAAGATCGACAAACAGATAGCCGCCGCCACGGCATCGGGGCATGTATCAAGCCCTTCATACGGCAGTATGTCGTCGTCTTTGAACCGAAACTTCAGCCGCAGTAAGATTGAAAAGTTGTTTACCTCCGGCAAGAAGACCGAAGCGCTCAAGCAAATAAAGAAATTCCTCGAAGGTCACGCCAGAAACGATCTTACGAGTCAGAATTCCAACAGCTCTCATTATGTCAGGGAGCCTATCCGTTTCCTTACGGAGAGGAAATTGCGCGGCGAAATGGCAAAGGTATGCAAACCGGCCGATGCCGCCTCAAGCAAGTCCTGGCAGATTTATGCCAAGGTTTGCGAATATCTCGAACAGAAAGACGAAGTACGAAAAGCCTGGAGCAAGGTCCTCGCTATAAAGCCCAGTGACGCCGAGGCTAACCTTTATGCGGCGATGTATGCTCTCGAAGAAGATGATCCTAATGATATTGCCGGCGATTACATCAAGAAGATACGCAAAAACAGAATCCCGATGATGCTCGAAAAAATCTCCATGCTGGCCAATAATACACACCAAAAGTACAAGCAGCGTTTCACGGCGTGCAAGCTGGCGATCGCTCTGCTAAAGCATCCTGACATCAACGACAAGACGGACCTGAGCCATACACAACGCTTGCTCCGAGAGATGGAAAATTCCATCTATGTTAATACGTCAAACAACAGCTACAGCATAAACGGTGTTTTAAGTTCGCCGCAAAAACTCGATCCAAATATCAGCAAGATTCGTGACGAGCGGGACCTGCTCTATAAGAAACTCGTCGAAAGTCTCTATGAAAAACCGACATCCTGCGATAACGCGTATATGAGACTGATGAAATTCAAGAAGGCAAGAAAGACATTCGACCCCAACGAAGCTGTTGAGATGGCGATGGATACTCTCAAACGTTACAGGTACACGCCGGCCCGTATGAACTATGGATCCAACTCGTCGGATGTGCCCATAAGCGTCTGCGGGATTCTGCTCGAAAAGGCATATAAAGATGGGAAGGTCGCCGAAAAATCCAAAGAAATGATCGCGATACTTAACAAGAACAGGAACACCAATATCGCCAGGCAGCTAAAGAGCTTTGCCAATCTCTACACAGTAAAAGCGGAAGAATTCCCGGCTGCTGCTTCGAAATACTGTCAATTAAATGCCTATCAAATGCAATCAAAGCTTGTCTCAGAGCACAATCTGTTCAGGCAAACGCTTTATGTTGCCGGCAAACGCAAAGGTATAGAGTTAACCGACTATGTTTGCAAATACCTCAAAAAAGATCGCGGAAATATGTCATACAGTGACATTGCTATAGCGGCAAAATCGATACATAAAGCCAGCGGTTTCGACAAGGCCGAAGAATTCGTCGAGAGGGTCGCAACTTTGTATACAACGACCCCCGAAAAGCGAAAAGCCTATTGCAAAAAACACTACACCCCTAACCAGGGGTATTCGCATGGCAGTCCAAACTACAAGATATACAGCTATTACAATTTCCTCAGCAGCCTTGCCAATGGCGGAAATGCTGATTTTGTCAGGATCGTATTCGACCAGATAAAGCATATTCCGGCTTCGCACATGGAAAGGCTTAACAATATCTCATACAGAATTACAAATGTTCTGCGCGGTAAGGATCATCAAAAGTCTGCCGATCTGATCGTCAGGATGGGTGTTGTCGGCGATCCCAATGAGCTTATTTTCACTCCGATGTTCGACAGGAACCAAAACGCCCTGACGTTTAACAGCCATATCCTGAACTACATGAAAAACGACAGTACATACAAAAAGAATTTCATCGAGGCACTTAAGAAATGTCCCGACAGTTTCGGCAAAAAACTCATCCAGGCCATATCGGAAAACAAAATTTCTACAGTTGCCGATGCCATTGCTGAGAATTTCGACGCGATCAAAAAGCTTAGCGACAAAAAGCAAGGCGACCTGGTCAGTTTCATACGTGAGACAACCGGATTGATGAAGGGATTTGACGAAAAAGCTGAACATGCCGAATTGAACAAATGGTACACAACAATCGCCAAATCTACTGTCAGTGAAGAATTCCAGGAGTTTATGACTAATCCGGTGTCTAAAATTATTACAAATCGTATATACGATCACACATTCCACGATATGGTCGGCAGGATCGTCATGACGGTTATCCACGATCCGAACAAACTCGACAAACTTATGGTCCGTGCCGAGCAGTTGTACAAAAAAGGCATACGAATGAGGAGTTTCCAGAAACTTCAAGGAACCTATAAGGACGCTTTAATAGAAAGACTTATCAATAACAGTTCCAATCGCAGATCGCCTGTAATCATCAAATTCTATGTCGATATGGCACGCAATAAAGGCTGTTCAATGCGGCGGATCAATGATTACAACGTAAGGCGTATTTTCGATGAACACATTCGTCAAGACCGGGATTCTTTTAAGCCGGGCGACAACAAAAAGGCTTTTGCCGGACTCGTAGATTTCGCAGGGCAGATATATGGTAAAGGCAATGCCAGCCTGGGACTGGCATATTCAATGAACAACTACATATATAACTACTACATAAAGCCAGAGCAACGTGCAGCCTTGCTCAAGACACTGGAAGAATTGAAGAAAGATAGTCAATATCCCAATATCGTCGACGAGATGGTTATATGGATGAAGGCTAGCTCTGCCAACAGGGAAAAGAACAAGGAAAAAAAGAACCAGCTATTTAAGGAAATTACAGATTATTACCTCGCCGTCTTTAATAACGACGAACTGTCGGAAGCGTGGCGTTTTGCCGTTTATACCCAACTGTACAACTATATGCGCAATGTTCAAGAAGCTCAGGTTATCACAAACAGAATGATGGATCTGGCGATACAATACATGCAGGCGCCGCACGGACAGTTTTATCCGGCATACACTGCTTCGGAACGTTTTCTTGATCGATATATAAAACTCAAACACACCGACGAGTGGAAGAAAAAATCCAACCGGTACATGGAGCTGTTTTTCCAGCAGTGGACGAAGATGAATAAGTCAAACCATCATTACGGGATGAACGATCGATTCATGTTCAAGTTCCTCCGGTTTCATTTTGAGGCCAACGGCGCAGAAAAGCCTGACGATATCGACCGTGTACTGAAGATGTCGAAAGGCAATCTCTGGAAAATGCCCGAGACTTATGCCATCCTGGTCCACTACGATCAGCAGGAAAGGGCTCGTAAGGCGTTGGTCAGTAATAAACACCGCTGGAATGTCAACTCATCAAAAGTTATCCTGGTGTCGCCGGAATTTGTGACCAAAGCCGCCGCGTTTATCGATAGCTTTGAAAACCCCAAAGACGTGCTGTCGGCAAAATTTGCCATGTGGCTGAGAAACGACGACAGGAAAGACAATAAACATGAAAAGCTTAAGCTGAAGAAAACCGAAAGGATCACACAATTAGCCAAAGATTATATGGAAGTAATGAAAAGCAAAGAGGGCCAGACGTCTAATACCTCCCCTGATACATTGCTGCAGAGTCTGCTTTCTCATACTCATACTTATCCTATCCTTAAAGAACAAGTTTTCAAGCTGTCAAAGGGTAAGGATTTCTTATCTTTGATGGCGCATGACAATTACACCCTGAGGAATTACTACCAGGCACTTGGAAAAGCATATTTTACGATGAGCGCTCAAGAAGGTAATGCAAAACCCCTGGTCGACACTATCGCTAAAATGGGCGATTACAGCACCAGCAATAACCGCTATCGTTACGAGGTTACGAGTTGGGTGAACCAATGGACTCAGGTATTTCGTGACAAGCTCCAGCAAAACGAGGATATTTCTGAAAAGTACGTCGCTGCGATATACGAGATCAATCATGCGACGTTTAACGCAGCGGTAAAGCTCGGAAGAAATTACCGCAACAATCTATACCTCGGCCATCTCGTAAATGATTACAGGCAGACATCGATGGCAGTCGGGAAAATGGATGTATTCTTAAAGATTGTCAAGGGACTCAGTAAGAATGACAAACAGGAAGTAAATCGTTATATAAGACTTGATGATATTATTTCGATCTATCGCAACAGCAATATACGAAAGAAAGTTACTCCTGCAAGGTTCACCAAGGGCGTTTCCGATATTTGCGCCAGTGAACTGTTTAAGGCGGAATTGAAGAAAAAAGGCATCGGCGAAATTGAGAGTATTTACTCGTATATTAACCGGAAAATCAAAGTGACCGACTACCTGGTTAAATGCCTTCAGGGCGATAAGAAGTTTCTAAAGCCCATCGATCAGGCGTATCTCTACTTCCTCGCAGAAGACCCGGTCAATGCCGTCGCCGCCTGCGATAAAGGGATCAAAGAAGCTAAGACAGACCTCGAAAAGGCCTCGTTGATCATCGACAAGGCAACGTACTGCAAAGCGACTGACCCCAACACATTTGAGCAGTGCCGCAAGGATATTCAGCCTTATAAGGACAAATTGGACAAAAGGCTTGTTAAAAAATTCCAAGCCGCTTTCCCGGATAGTGTGTCAAAGAAAACGGTTGAAAATTAAGTGCTTGGTCTTGGAAAGACTGTCGCCAAGCGGGTCAAACCGGTCATCACAAGCGGTTACAGAAGTGACCATTGGGAACTCGGCGAGTTTGAGGTTTATGGCGAGGTCATTGATTAGCCGGCAATCGATGGGTGTCAGGCATCGCTACTCTTTGATTTGTTTACGCCGGTATTGAAGATAGATTTCACGCATCGCCACATAGGGGTCCACGGCATCGGCCTTAAAGTTTTCGTACTCACCTTTGTGAAATGAGCTTTCGTTAGTGAGTTTCACGGCGGTGATGGCGGCAGCGGCTTCTGCAGAGTCGACGTAGTAAACCGGATTTAGAAACATCCCTCCAAGTTTACCTACCGAATCCCGCACTGTAGAAGGACCAAGCAAAGGCCAGACGATATAGAAGCCATCGCCAACACCGTATGTCGCCAGGGTCTGACCCAGGTCTTCCGGTTTCGGAGGCTCCAGGCCGTGCTGGTCCTTAGCGGGGTCGCCAATACCCAGAAGGCCAAAAGTTGAGTTGATCAGGAATCGCTTTAATTCTATATCAGCGGCACGGGGCTTGCCCTGAAGGTGGCAATTTATAAAACGGATAGGCGTAAGGAGATTAGCGAAAAATCTCCGGATTCCAGACCTAACAGGCTTTGGGGTTATATGTGTATATACACCGGTAACGGGCTTGACCACCAGGAAGTATAGTCCGTCATTGATATTGAACATCAGCCGATTGATCGGTTCCAGCGGGTCGGCTATCGTAATCTGTTGTTCAGAAAATTCATCCTCTAACTCATCAAAATCATCATCGCCGGTTGATTCGGAATATCCGGTTTCGTCAAATGATAACGTTTTTTCGGAAACTGCGCACCCGCCTGTAAAAATCCCAAAAACAATAATAGCCCAGGCCAGTTTAATGCTTATGACCTTGATAACCGCCTCAGATTTTCCAGATGTCATTTGATTATCCTCATTTTTAACTATAAAACCATCGGGTATAAAATCCGGTTTTCAACCGGAAAACACCCCGAAAACAACAAACACTGTACATGAAGGAAAGTAAGTTGTCAAAAAAATAATTTCTAAAGAAATAATATTAGTTCACACCATGTTATATGTTAGAGCAATTTAATTTTTCGTGCTCGCTTTCTGCCTGTTGCGGCTTCGGCTGTCGGCATCAGGATTACTCGCAATATTTCAATATTGCTGCGTATCCTTCTTTGCCAGCCTTGTCCTCTCGACGGCATAAAGCGGAGCAGAAAATATTAAAGTGCTCTATTTTCATTTTACGTCTCCTTGCCAAACGCTTTCCACAGAATCAGCATTTTAGGCAATAGAGTCAGGGCGACAAGAAGTGCTATGAACATGGCTAATCCGGTCAGCAGGCCGAAATAAATACTGGGGATGAAATTAGACATCGCCAGTATGGAAAAGCCGATGATAATAGTCACCGATGTATACTGCATTGCATGTCCAACGCTTCCATGGCATCTATGCATCGAAGGAAGATACATGCGGTCTTTCTGGAATTCCTGCTTGAATCTGTGTATATAGTGAATTGTATCGTCGACAGCAATACCCAGGCTGATAGCCGCAATAGTTATCGTCATCATATCCAGAGGGATATCCAGCCAGCCCATCACACCAAGGACAACCGCGATGGGAAGCAGGTTCGAAAGCATGGCAATCAGTGCCAATTTCAACGACTTAAACAGAACGAGGAACATCCCCGTCAGCAAGACCACAGTAATCCCAAGTGTCTCTATCTGCGAGCTGAACAGGCTTTGGAGCATATTGTTGTACAGGATGAACACGCCGGCAAGATGAACATTTTTAGCGTCAAGTTTTACTACCCCCGGCAGATCCGCCTCAAGCTTCTTGAGCAATGCGTTTCGCCTCAAAGTTTTCTCAGAATCCCGGACTCTGAGAGAAAAGCGTGCCTGATTGTGCTCGATTGAGATATATGGATCGATCAGTTTCGCCTTAAATTCTTCGGGCGTTTCATTAAACAGCAGTGCAAGTTCAAGAGCATCAAGAGGTTTGCCGCCGTTAAGCTTTTCGGCGATTTCCATAGGCCCGGCCAATGACATAACTTTGGCGGTTTCCGGAAGATCGTCAAGATACCGATGCACCGCTATGATGCGTCTCATCTTATCAGGTGTAAGCCAGTACTTCTCGTCGGTTGCGTCCTCCTCAAACTCCTCAAACTCTTCAAACTCATCCAATTCGTCATCGATATCAGTAGGGACAGGTTCGCTCGATTCCTCAAAGTCTACAATAACATCCAGTGATGTGGTCCCGCATAATCGTTCATCGATCAGTTTCATTCCCTGGTATATCTCGGTACTTTTCTTGAAGTAATCGATAAAGCTGTTTTCAACGCTCAGTTTCGTGATTCCAATTATGCTTGCAATTAGCAGCACGCCGCTTAAACCGACGATTAGACCGCCTTTAGCTTCAGTAAAACGGGCCAGAGCGTCCGTTACGGAAAATTTCCCGGCTTGCGGAACTTTCGCTTTTACCTTGATCAGCTTTTTGGGCATCAGTAACAGGCATGTTGGAAAAAGCAGAAATGTGATGATAAGAGAGACGATCAACCCGGCGATCATCATCCAGCCGAATGTCCTGACCGGTAAAATACCGGAAAATACCAGGGATCCAAAACCAACGATCGTCGTTAGAGCCGCATAGATACAAGGCTTGAGCTTGAGGCAGACAGTTTTGAGGATCAGTTGATGGTTTGACGCCTCGGGGTCTTCAAGTAACAGTTCGCGATACCGTACGATCAGATGAATGGCAATAGCCAGAGTGATGATCAGTTGCAGCGAAATGAAATTGGAAGAGATTACCGTCACCTCCCAGCCAAACCATCCAAGCAGACCGATCATGGAGATCGTCGAAACAAAGCAGCACATCATTGGCAGGAAAACCCACCGCTTTGACCGAAATATAACACCGAGCATTATTATCAACAGGAGCAGCACACCGACGCTAAACACCTTCAAATCGTTTTTAACGAAGGTGATCATATCGTCGGCGATCATGCCGACACCTCCAAGATAAAGATCCCCATCGTTGCCGTATTTGCCCATAATAGCCCGTATCGCCACGATGTCCTGATGCCGCCGGCTTCTGGCTGTGTCCTTTTGATCCTGAATTTGCTCAACAACGCGTTTGAATTCGGCCTGATCTGCAAGAGTCAATGGACCGGAAGATTTCTTTTGTTTTAGCTCTTTACGTTTCGCTAATAATTCTTCATAGACAAGATCGTTCGAAAAATTGATCATCATAGCCGTCGTCGATTGATCTGAACTTAGCAGCAGGTTTCGATACAGCGGACTTTGGCTAAGCTCGATCTTTGCCATCTCCCTGTCGACGGTCGGCAAATTGAGGGTAGGCAATTCGTTGGTAAGTTCTTTGATCGCAACTGGAGGGCTTTCCAGTAAAGGAACATTTAAAATCGAGATCACCGACGAGACATTTTCCAGGGCTAACAGATCGTCTTGCAAGCTGGTCAGAACAGCCAGATTCTTATCCGAAAACAGATCGCCTGCATTAGTATACACCAGGGCCAGAAAATTCTGCTTTGCGTAACGAGCGTTAATTACACGCGAGTAGCGAAGGTCTTCGTCATCTTCCAGGATCAAGGTATCGGTGGAGGCGTCCAGCGTGAAATCCTTAACGTGCAGGACAAGGAACCCAACGATCACGAGCACACAGAGAATGATTATTTTGGGATAACGCAATATGACCTGATCGAAAAAAGTTTTTGTCAATGAGTTGCGTTTTGTCATGATACCGGGTCTGATAAAATAAGTGAATTGCCGATCAGGGAGTTGGCGATTTTTTCAACTGGTTAATAAATTCCGCCACTGTGTTATGTTTAAGTGTGTCATTGAATTGCGACCTGTAGGTTAAGATAATACTGACACCCTGTATTTCAACATCATATATCTTCCAGCGTTTCTCCACCTTACGAAGCTTATACAGTATGGCTATCTTTTTGTCGGACGATATCAGTGACATTGGGATGTGGAGACTTTTCTTCTTATGCACTGCCGGTTTGAAAAAAACTTTTTCATCCTTGAAGAGTTTTATTTTCTCCCGATACGAGGTCTTCAACCGTTTGGTAAAAAGTTTAGCATATTTCACGCGTTGCGAAGATGTCAATTTCTTCCAGTTTGTTTTGCCCAATGCCAATTTCCCCATCAGCGAAAAATCGAAGAGTGGACTAACCATTTTGTCGATTATGTCCTCTTTAACTTTCTGATCGACATCTTTGGCCTGGATGAGTTTAACAACGGCATCCCACTTTGCCAGCAAAAGCTTGTTCGGGTCATTGGGATCCTTAATGACAACATCCCATTTAGCCAGCAGCAATTCGTTTGGATCTTTTGGAACCTTGCTACTGCCAATAACTGTTTGACCGGCAACTAATAATAATAAAATAATAAACCAATATTTTTGCATTGTCTGCTCCTTATATCTGACAAACAGTTTATACTAAGAATATAAAGTTGTCAAAATAATAATGCCAGAAATAAACGAGGCAGTTTGTAAATCGAGCCTCATGGGCATCTACAGCAGATTAATGCCCAAAATCTTACTACATTGCTTACTGCATTAGCTTTTCAGACACAAAAAAACCCCGTTATCAATACGATAACGAGGTTTTCCAATAGTCCCAAGGGGATTCGAACCCCGAAAGAACCTTTGTCGAATATAACAGAACCTCAATTTTATAACATTACTTATAACATTATTTCCTTGCTATTGCTTCAAAAATGAGGTATTTTGTAAGCTCCAAAAGTGCTTAACTGAAAAACAGTATAACAGACTATAGGAGATAAAAGCAATGGTAAGAAAAACAGGGAAAAAAGCAAACTATATAAAGTATAAAATCAATGGCAAGGACGAAGTAGAGGTAAGAGATATTGTGAACGGATTTGAAATGGGTGTATCTCTTTCTGAAAGCAATTCAACTTACTACACAATGATACCAAAAGATTTAGCAGGAGCAGGAGCAAAAAGGTCTAAACTTGTATGGTTAAAATCTGATGTTTCAAATGCTGTTACTAAATTCTTTGCTCTGATCTCTAAACTTAAAGGTGAAGCAGAAAAGGTAGTAAGCATTGATAAATATGATACAAATGAAAGAACAGAGATACAAGAAGCTATAACTGTAACTGTAACATCACACCCTAAAGATGATAAGATTAGAAGGAAGTATGGCATTGATGTAAAAGATGGTGAAGAAAAAGAAATTACACTGCATAAACAAGTGCCTATTTTAGATATTCCTGAAGCTCATCATATTGAATGGTTAAAGAGAGAACTACTAAATCCTTCAGCACTTGCTAAAAAAACAGGCATTCAAGAGTTTAGTAATTTCTATGAGTGGATGAATATCAAACATATCAAACTATCAACTATTTATAACAATTATACTAATAGTGTAAGGTATCTCAAAATTACAGATCGGGACGAAAAGAAAAAAACTAAAGCTGCATGGGAATTATTTTTATCTTGCCTTAATGGGAAAACAAGCATTGAGGAAATCGACTTAGTAGATGTAAAGAAATTTGAGAAATATTTACATCAACAGGATTACACAGATAAGACAATAAATCATTACAAGAATAGAGCAAGCAAAGTAATCAAATACAATCTTAGTGAGTATGAAGAAACATCAGCACTACAAAGAGTTTTAAATTATTTTAATAAGTGGGAAAAGTTAGAAATTAACACTTCTTCTACTATTGCTGCTCAAGCAATATCTAAGAAAGATTTTATGAAGCTATACAATAATGCAGATTTACAAACAAAAGCTGTTATGATGCTTTGCTTAAATACAGGAACATATCTTAGAGAAGTAGCAAGGATTAAAATTTCAGATATTGATTTAGATGAACAAACACTAATGACCAACAGGAATAAAAAAGGCAGATGTAGAAAATTTGCTTATCTATGGGATAGAACTGTAAAAGACCTGAAAGCATATTTGGCTACAAGAAAAGATTCATCAGATGTTCTGTTTAAAGCTTATCATGGTGGAGAATATAAGGATGGTGAAGGTTTAAGAACAAGCTTCTACAAACTTAGAAAAGATTGTAAGCTTCTTAAAAAGGTTGAATTCAACCATCTAAGGGACACATTCCAAACTGTAGCAAATGAAATAAGTGTATCTGAATATCACAGCAATATGGTAATGGGACATAGTTCAGGCAAGACCAAAGAACGGTATTCACACAGGAGAATTCATAACGAACTCAAAACTGCTTGTTTAAAAGTTGAAAGAGAGTTTTTCAAAAGAATAGTAAAACAATAAATTGTGCTTCTAAATATGTGGATGTAGGATCTGGAGTAGACCTCACCATCTCCCAAATCGATATATGAGGAACTGACTTTTTATGGACTACACTCCTATCTTCCTGCTGGAGCAACGGAGAATGCCTGTATTGCGGAGATATGGGGAAAAGGGCATAGTTCAGCAGGTCAAGTAGGCTTAACTCCCCCTACGCAAACCCAGGAGCCTTTGAGGGCTTAGGGATAGTTGGTTACTCCATCGTGGCAACCAACATCATCCAGGGGTTTGTTTTCATTTGTAAGTTGTCCCATTCTCAAAATAAAATATTATAGGTTCTTATGCTACGATATGCTTACATCCAGATGAGTTTTGACATCCCAGTAGGTAATGAAATTTCCAGTAAGCAATTTACAGATTTACTAATATTTCCTTATTTCTTTGGGAAGTTTGGGGATTTTTTGTATTACTGCCGATGCAAAGCTTCGGTGGTATAATTTGAGGCCATCATTTATCATCTCTAGACGCAATCCATGCTTGTTGCCTTTATTGGTAACCTCAAAAATAAGTTTGTTTTTCGTATGAAACTTTCTATCAACTGCTAATCGAAGCATCTTTCGCAATTTTAGCACTTGGGACAAGACTCCTGCTTGTTGTTGATTTTTCCATTCTTCGTCATTAGTTGTTATTTTAATATTTATGGTTCAACTCCAATAAAGTTGGTAGAAATCTTATATTGATAGGCACAAAGAAAGGCATAAAGGCACATTTTGTTTA
>VRUI01000082.1 GCA_019456225.1 Planctomycetota bacterium
GCCCTTTTCGTAGTGCGTTTCTATTCCCCCAGTTTGCGAATTTTATTGGCTATCTCGATGTGGCGGCTTTTGTGGTCAATACTGTTGATTTGCAAGCGACACTTATTTGCGTACAGTTGGCAACAAGCTGAATCGTCGTCGGCGGGCAAATAAAGGGGTCCGGTACTTTTAAATTTTAAATCGTTGTTTTTCGTAGCGTAAACGTTGATAATAGCTGAATCACAAAGCGTAACTATACAAAAAGAAACCAGCGAACCAGAGACTGCTACCTATAAAACAAAATACAAAGGTCATCACTTTCGCACTTTTGATCTGTTACCATGTTTTTAAATATCGCGGTACTCAACAAGCACAGTTTCAATATCCATATCAAGATTCTGGATTAGCTTTCTTATTTCCCTCTCGTACGCCTGTGCGTGTCGCTTGATTTCAGGGAACGTATTGTCGAAAGAGTATTCAAGGGATTCGCCTTTTAAATCCTGATCTGTAACAGTGTTGTTTGTACTGTCCGAAACGAACTCATCAGGCAAATAAGAGATCCGGTACTTTTTAAATTCTCTATTGACTAATAAGCACAGAAACTAAAACAAAATAAAAACAAACGGCTGGTTATTCTGGAAATACAAAGACAAAAACGGCAACCTTGCCGAACTCGGTGGATTACGAAAATAGGATGGCGACTAAACAAAACTCTGTTTTTCTCGGCAGATTTTTTGTTTTTTTCTTGCATGTTGGATATGGAACTGATATAATTATTTTCGACAATTTAATATAGTATGAAATCACTTTTATGATTTTGTACGTCTTAAGGCAAATTACGATATTTACGGCTTTTGGCTGTAAATCAAAGAGGCGTATGAATGACGGGTGCTTTCTGCTATATGTGGGGAGCGCCCTTTTTTTATTGACCTAAAGAGAGGATTGCTTTCGTACATATTAGTAGATATGCACCGTCGGACGCGTGCTTTGAAGGGCGTCACAACCCTGCTCTGAACGTGTTTCGGCGGTGCACCTTTTTTGCGCACACGCCTATAGATTTAAACTAAAACCCTTGTTTTTTTTTGCGGAGATTGTGCGCGTTTTGATTTAGAAAATTTGGTGTGGTTGAGAGCCGGATACAGTTAAGAGTGCAGCGGTTCTCAGTCGAGGCTGCGACGGAATGGTAAACGTACTGGTAGGCGGTTATACGCCATAATCCAGTCGGCTCAGGGTTATATCACCCGTAAGCCCAGGTGTGACTAATTGAAAAGCTGTGGATATACACAGGTGCGTGCCTTGGTATGAGCTGCGCAGGTTCGCCCCCTGCCTGCCTTGTTAGATTAAATGTAAAATTTATTATTAAAGGGATTGCTTAGGACACAACAGGTTACCGTCTCGGCTTTGTGGCGTTATGTGTTTAGCGTTGCCGGGGCGGTGATCCCTTTATTCGCTTTAACAAGAGCTTAAACCGAAAGAACTGAATAAATCGAAAAATCGCTGTCGCCTCCGATGGCTTGGGCATCTCAATTTGTATGAACTGGTCGCAAAATGCACTAGGGAGGCGGCAGCCACGTAGATAACTATGAAAGGGATTACTTAGGACACAACAGGTCGCCGTCTCGGCTTTGTGGCGTTGCAGATTAACGTCGCCGGGGCGGTGATTCCTTTCTTTTATAAAAAATTATGGAGCACCGTTAAGCGTGGTTTTTTCTCAAATTTCCTTTCGGAAAAACAGCTGCGGTGCTCTTTTTCTTTTTAACTCACAGCAGCCGATAGAATCGCCGATAGAACCCCTGACTATTTTGCAGCGGAGTTTTGCGTCAGTACAAGGCGTTTCTGGCATGCCGCCCGGAGGCGTACTGTCGTACGTTGAGGACGTGCGGGCCAGAATAACAACGCAGTAATGGCACAAAAGAACCGGCAAAATCAAATGTCGCGGTATTCGACCAAGACCGTTTCGATGTCCTGCTCTAAATTCTCGATTAGCTTTGCGATCTCTGCCTCATACGCCTCGGCGTGTTTGGTGATCTCGGGGAAAGTCTTATCGAATTCGTACGTCATGGCTTCGGCATCATCGTCGGTATTTACCGATCCGACAAAACCATAGACATATCTAAATATCCTCTCGTTGCCTGATAATATCAGAATCTTGTCAGGTATTTTACCGTTTGTGAGTTATTTGGTCAATATCGGTGATTACTTCCCATCCATTGGCGAGTGGGTCGAAAGGCCATATTTTTGGGGTTTCATTGGTGTGTTTGATCAGGATTTTCCCGCTGCTGTCGGCGAGGAAAACTCGCTTGGATGTTGAAAAGAAATGTGCATCAATAGCGGCAATAGCCCATTCTTTGGCGTAGTCATTTTTACGGGTATTCCTCTTTGCGTCCAAGTATCTCCTGGAAATATTTTTGTAGAAATAACCATCCGCGTCTTTTTTAGGCCCCATGGCAAATGCAAGCTTTTTTGGGATTAGTTCAATTAGCAGTGGGTCGTTTTTCTGATCAAGAGTAGACCATAGATGAACATGATAACGCGAATAGACTTTCTGCCCATCTTTGTCCCAATCTTTTTGTTTGTATTTTTCCTGGGCCGCAGAGATGAGTTGAAGATTTTTGAAAGCGATGGCACTGTTAGCCACCTGTTGTTTTTCCGTGACGGGTTTGGGCCAATTATAACGATGTTTCCATTGCTGTCCCGCCCAGACCAGAGCAAACGTTACCGCTATGGTCATGATGATACCAGCGATTGTAAAATTCTTAGTAGTAGTTTTTTTATTCATCAGAAGCTTCCTTGTTTAGAAAATCAACTACAAATGGGCAGTCGGGATCAGGCATTTCATAACTTCCGCTTATAAAGTGGGCTACTCCGTGACACCCTCCCTTGCAAATATCCAGATAATCACAATCGCAACAGGGTTTTGGAGCCTTTGATGCCCAGTCTCTAAAAACGTTGAAGGTTTGTTTTTTGGGGAAAGCTTCAGGAAGGTCGAAAATAGTTAACCCAGAATCCGGTAAAAATGAACAGCCGCTTACCGAGCCATTGCTGCGAGCGCCCAATAGTACATTGCCAGCTTCGCAGCCATAAGTTGCCATTGATTGCATGACTTCTTTTGGCGGATTGTGATAGCAAAGCATTGGAACAAATGAACAGTCGATCTTGGCGATGATACCATATTTTTCTGATAGTTCAGCAAGTTTAGGGGTTAATGCCACATTCTGGTCATAGGTTGTTCGCTGCTGGGAATACGATTGTCGCCCGCGACCGGAAGGTTTAAAGCGAAGGAACTCGATCTCGTTTAGTTTTTTATCCGCGGCATATGCGAACAACTCTTCGAGCATATCAAAGTTGCCCCGACCGAGTACACTGTTGATTCCAGTGGATATCCCTGCCCTGATTAAGATACCCAGGGCTTTGTCGGCATGATCGAAGAAATCTTTACCGCGAAAAATTCCATAATTGCTTCCAAGCCCGTCAACCGACACGTTGACCTGTCCAAACATGTGCATTTTTTTTGCGATGGCTTCTGTAAGGTTGATACCCGATATTGTCAAATTCGGTACAATACCCTTATCTCGTGCATAAGCAGCAATTTCGAACAGATCGTCCCTTTCAAGTGCATCTCCGCCTCCGAGCGCTACATGAAAAACTTTCATCCCGGCTAAAACATCCAAAGCCTTTTTGAAAGTGTCAGTATCCATTTCATCATCATCTGGATGACCGGCTTCCATATAACAGTGCTCACAACCAGCCGAGCATTGATTAGTGATAGCAAAATGCACTTCTGTAGGTGCCGACAACAAGTCAATCGACTCATCAACAGTATCCCACAGGGTAGATTCTTCCAATCCTAATTGCCGCATATAATCGCGATCGACATATGCAAGAAAAGGCGGGTCCTGGCTGGATATGATACCACCGAAATTCTCATAACGGTATTGCATTGAGGTTCGCTGCATTACTTAGTACCGCCTTCTACTTTGGGAGGATCATCAAATTTACCATGAAGCAGTAACCACTGTTTTAAATCTTCGGGTGAATTATTTATCATCGGATTCGGGAACGCCTTGGGATTAGTTAAAAAACTGGCTTCGGGCTCGTTTGTGCGGAAATACATATCATTGGCGACATAGTACATAAGACCTTCGCGACCATTAGAAATGGTTTCATATTTTCCGTCGCAGTGCCGTAGATAGAAAATCGTTGTCATCGTTGACAATATGAACAAACCAATTATGCCGTTGAGACATACGACGAGCCATCGGGATTTCAAGCGACTGGTACCGAGGGCAAAGACGTACAGACCGGCAACGCCAACCAGACCATACACAAAAAGACATCCGGCAATTTCGCCTCCGTAACTGCCCGGGGTTGCGCTGGGATATTCTGGATCAGCACTAGGATTGCTGTTGATGTCATGCGGTACAACGTAACGACTTGCCAGCCATATATGCGAGATATTGAATACTCCCCACCACAAGGCCAGCATTACTACCCCGCCAATTACATGTTTGAATCTGATCCATTTCCAGGGTTTAGACAAGTAATATGACATGGCAATAATTACCAATAGTATTCCTGCGACGGCCCAGGTTCCGGTGTTAGCGGTTTGACGCCGCCATTTTGCTAATACGAAATCCATACGCGATACCGGCAGATAAAATCCCAGTGCAGGTTTTATACTCACAGCTTTTTTAAATGATTTGTATGCCAGACCGAAGTTTTTAACTTTTTCCTGGTTATGTCCAATGAAGAAATGGACATGGGCGATTTTGTAATAATCAGGATTTTGCAGAGCTAACTTATTTAACTGCAATATAAGCTCTTGAGTCTGTTCTATTGGGATCTGTTGAAAAGATAGGTTAGATATTTTTTTATATATCTTATCCTGAGCAGGAAATTTCAACATTAACTCCTCAATAGCAGCGATCTTTTCTTTTGCTTTTATCTTTATGTCCTGGTCTTCAGGCAAATCACTCTTGATAACTAGACCGTAAAACCTGGTCGCGCTTTTAAAATCACCAACATATTCATTATTGAAATCGCCCAGCGAATAGATAAGTTGATTACGCTGCAGACTATTGAGACTCTGATCGCGCATGGCATTGTTAAGCATGTTCCCGCCATCTATATATTTGCCCTGTGAGAACAGTGCCTTGGCCTGAGTAACAGCATCGTTTGAGTCGGCTATAAGCGGAGTTGCCAATATCAGTATTATAAGGAAGGGAAGGATTTTATTCATTAGAGTCACCTTCCGTTGGTGGATTTGTTATTTTGGGTTTATCTGCCAACAGTTTTGACATGATAACTCCGGATACTGCACCAAAGGCCGCTGTAATTCCAAGAAGAGCAGCAGGCATCACAAAGATTATCGATCCGATTGAACTTGAGTTTGGGTTATAACCTTGCTTGACACGCAGTATTTTACCCTGTTGATTAACTGCTTCTTTGGGAGGCTGAGCATTCTCTGTAAATTCGTGTGGTATTACATTTCTCATTTTTTCCATGTGATAACCTCGTTTGACTGTCACTAATAATAATCTAAATTACCGGACAACAATTACATTTTTATCATTATCATTTTCATGATTATAACAGGCTGACTTAAAAAAAACAAGTATTCTTAATTATTTATTTCGCATATTATTTTTGACAATGATCCCTTTTTTGTATATATTGAAGAAATGCGTAAGGTATGTTTATTACTATTTATGACAATCGCTGTAATTGTGATTTTTGCTGTTTTGCAATTTCGCAAATCGGATATGGTTCACTTAAAACCCGAAGTTGTCAATGTCGGAATGTCTCAGACTACTATTGCGTGGGTCAGTGAAACTGCATATAAAGGCAAAGTTTTCTATAAACCTGCCGGGAGCAGTTCCGATCCATTAGAAGCGACAGAGTCTTTTGGACCGTCCAGTCAGCACGAGGTTGTAATTACGGGTCTTAACCCATCTTCGCGTTATGCTTATTGGATCGGTAAATCAAAGAGTCGATTTCAATTCCAAACACAGCCAGCGTTATCCGATCCATTCTCGTTTCTGATAGTGGGCGGTAATTTCGGTGAGCAAATCGTATCGTTGGTCAGTACCGAAGTGCCTGAATTTATCATATCTTTATCTGATGGGAAGACGTCAGCAGATTCTTTTTCGCAGGTTCGGCCTTATATTCCGATTTACGGTCTTGACGGTGTTGATTCGCCGTTTCTCAGGGCGATTGAGGAGAAAAGTTCTGGTGGTCTTTGGAAACTGGATTGGGGCGGATTACGTCTTATCTTCAGCGATGGCAGCGGAAATATAAATACTATGCTTGGCTCGGCTTCTGCTCATACGTTCGGAGTGATCTGTTCATGGATTGAGATTGACAAAGAAGCGGTCACACAGGGCAAACTGCATTCGATTTTAGTCGCACACAACAAACGCGTCCCTGACAGGCCGGTGGAATTTGTGGCAGTTGTGGGCAAAAGCGAGAAAACTGTTGAAATTGACGGCATACAATATTTTGGAATTGGTACCGGTTCGAAAAAGGTTCAGGACGGAGGCGACATCGCGGTCAGGATTGACGTGGATATTGAATCTGCCAGGGCGGTTTTTCTTGACGACGGGCGGGAAGTTATCCTTAAAAGCCCCCCTCTTAAAGAAAAAAGGACCTGCGCCGAATGTAGACGTCTTGCTGATAAGGGTTCATATGAGGCCAGCATCAAAGCCTACAAGCACTTCATAGAAAGTCATCAGGGACATTTTCAGATTAGCGATGCTTATTTTGCAATCGCGTCAATCTACGATGAAAAACTCTTCAAATTTGCCGATGCCCTTCAATGGTATAAACGTTTACTTGATGAGTATCCCGCTGGGACGCTTGTTCCTCTTGCAAAACAGCGTATAAAATATTTGTCGAAGTATAGTGATTATAATTATGAGCCTTTAATTCAGTTTGACCGGATCAGAAAAATCGAGTTCGCGAGAAAGAAACATATCCCCGAAGAAAGAAGTAAACTTCTGATTCAGGTCGAATCGTTAACCATGAAGTATTCTGACAGCAAATTGGCACCGGCGATGGTGTACTGGCAGGCAAACCAGTATGCGCTAAGCGACACGGACAAAGCGGTTGCCGCTTATCAGCATCTAAAGGATGATTACCCGAACAGCCCACTGGCGCAGGAAATTTTGCTGGAAATCGGAGAGACATATTATAACGCAGGCCGTTTACGCGAGGCTGTAGCAGTATATACGAAAGCACTTGACGAACTGCCTGCTTATGAGGATACGATAAAGGCGCAAATTGCCCGTTGTCAGCGTAACATTCGCCGCGATTTAATCGCTGTAATTTGCTGGGGGATTTTAGCAGTTCTTACCAGCGTGACAATTCTGGTCAAGCCAATCGGTCTTGATAAGAGCAGAATCAGTTGGGCTATCGTTTCCTTTGTGATCATGGAGGTCATTTTGCTGTTTGGAGCGTGGTTGATCCGTGAGCAATTTGCTTCTACACGCGAATTACTTTTGATAACGACTTTCTTTTCTCTGTCGACAAGTATTGCCTCACTGGTATCAATGACTTTTGCCAAAAAACTCTTTGCCAAGGCTGATGGTGTTTTGGCCACTGCCGTCGGAAGTGTTACAGGATTGATCTATTTGCTGGCTGGTATATATTTGACGATATATTATGTCAGCGTGCATTATTTGATCGTTGCAGGAATGTAAAAATCATCGCCGCTTGACTATAACCACCGCAGATAATAAATTATCATTATCGCCATCACTGCGAACAGCAAAGTAAATGCCATTTTCACTAAAGCTATGTGGCGTTTAAAAAACAAACCCATGCGATCTGAAGTAACTCCAAATGTCGCTAGCAGGAACACTATGACAAGCGGTAATATAAAGGCTATGTTGTATACCAATAAGTATGATACCGCCTGGATGCGGAGTCCCGGATCTGATATCATTGTTACGATCGGGATATAAACCTGGCCGGTGCAGGCAAGTTCGGCACCTGCGATCACCACACCCAAAACAAACGAAGCTGTGAGGATTGACGGTTTGTTTCTGGCAAATTTCCTGATCCGATCCCTGATCGTTTCTTTTAGGAAACCCGGCAACTGCAGCGTGGCATCCTTGACATTACCTTTAACGCATCGAACAAAATCGATTAGCGAAAGTACTCCAAGTATCACAACAACAAGCAGAAGCAGTGAATTTACACCAATTATGACCGCCTGACTTCTTAATATCAATTTTAAGACATTAAAAAATGCCAGTCCAATGGCGAAATAGGTAAGAAATACCGCCAGGGTAAATATACTGCCGGTAAAAAACATTTGCCTGCGGGAAACACCGACAAGACTAAGGTATGAGATCAGGAAAATGATCGTAGTAAAAGCACATGGATTAATTCCGTCGAGAAGCCCGGCGCCTGCAACCATTCCGAATGTCAAGGCATCAAACTCATCCTCAGCGATAGTAGATGTATCGTGAACCTGTTTGAATGGAACGATCGTCTGGCGGCGGTATTTGTCGGGGTTTTTGCGAAACTCAGCTATCTCTTTATCCAGCTGCGACTTAATTTCAGATTCACCGCCAAGAACGCTTCGACCAATAAAAACAGAGGGGATATCCGATCCCTGCCGACCAAACTCGGCTCCGGCGTTTAAAAACGCCTCATAAGTCCCTTCAACATCAAAATCGTAGTGAAATACTCGCAAAGCAACATTATTTTTCTTCGCCAACCTGTCAAGATCGTGCTTAAGCAATTTTCGGCAATACGCACAATCATAGGAAAATAAATGCAAAGAAAGTTCCTCGATACCGGCTTGCTGGTTCATGAGGATTTCTTTGCGAAGATGATTAACGCTGCGATTCATTTGCCTTGTCGGACCGGTACTTTGTACTTTCGGCGTTAATGTAATCGCGTCAAGAACCGTCCCGTCAGTAGCAATAGCTCGAATAGTCATCGTATCTGATTCAACATCTACCCTGCAAAAGTGATTCCTGCGAGCTTCAGCCTGCGAGTGAAATGAGGGGTTTTTATCCATCCAGATAATTTCAGCACCACCGCCGCCCGAGATGATATATGTGATCCCTTCGAAATTGGACCGCTCATACATATGCCAACTGGCAAAAACAACATCAACATTATACTTTTGAAAGATCGGTGCCCAGACGCGGCGGAGTATCTCAGCAGATTTCCCTCGCGATATATAAACAGGGTCATGCACAAAAACAACTCTGAAAGGTGCTTTCTGCACTTCTTCTTTTGCTAATTCGGATTCCAGCCAGCGAACCTGCTGGCTTTCACTGTCAATTTCATGGCGACTCTGTTGTCCGCGAGTATCCCATGCCCGCAAGGCAAAAAATTGAACGCCGCCCCAATCGAATTTATAATATCCTTTGGCAAGCTTAGGGAAGTACTTTGAATATAACCCATCTCCACCAGCATAATCATTATCACCCATTACGGTATAGATCGCAGAGCGTCTTAAGAGATCAGATTCAATTTGAAAAAAGTTCTCCCAAAAATCAGTTTTCGTCCCGTCGTCAACCATATCTCCAAGAACCAGGCAAAAAGCAGGCTCATGTTCAATAACCTGGGCAATGACTGACTTGTGCCCACGACTTGCAAGTGTATCGCCCGGCCGAGGATCGCCATATACCGCAAACGAAAAGAACTTACCCAGGCGAGGTGCTGTTTTTATCTGAAAACTGCCGTCTTCTTTGCTGGTTTCAATCGCTCCTTGCCCGCATATTACCTGGAAATCATACGTCGAACCCTCTTTCAGACCCGTTACTTTTATAAAATGAGATTCGCTTTCGCCATCTGACGCAAATTCTTTTACCTGGTCGTCATCAAACACTTTCACTATTGCCGACGATGGCTCATTAAGATGAAAAGCCACAACGGCGCTGTCCTCTGTGACATCAAGCAGGTAAGGTTTAACCGCAAAATCTGCGTAAGCAATATTTGCTAATACTAAAAATAAAATGATCGAAAGTTTAATTTGGTTCATTCAGCACTCTCGCCAGAGACCAAAAGACTGGAAATTTTAGTTTTTAACTGACTGGCTATTGCGGAATTATAACCTTCTCTTGTGAAACTTACAACACCCTTTTGGTCGATGATAATTGTTGTAGGAAATGCCGATATCATGTATCTTCCGGTTACAGTCTGCCCCTTGTCAAGCAGCACCGGATACTCGATTTTCAGGCTTTCGACAATTTGCTTTACGGCATTAATGTCTTCAGGGTCGCTGCAGATGCTCGCCACAACAACATCTCCATTCTCAGAGACATTCTTAATCGCGTTCAATTCAACAAGTTCGCCTTTACAGATACTGCACCAGGTGGTCCAGAAAACAAGCACAACAACTTTATCCTTGTGCTGATTTAGATAGAACCGTTCATGCGTAAGCGTATCCAGTCTGAAATCTTTGGCAACCTCTTCCGGACTGGTCGTATTTGGATCCTTGTCGCAACTGGTCAAAAGAACGCAAAGGCAAATAAGTATAAATATTATATGCAAAAAGGATTTCACTTTTTTCCTTCTGAATTCAGACTCTTCTTTTTTTCGCGAATATGTTTGTCGATCGCGTTCAAGCTGTTCATAGCCAAAACAGTCAAAGCCGCAGCCGATGTCGAAAGAGCCAGAAAGGTCGGGATTAAACTTCCTACCGAACTTGAGTTCGGATTGTAGCCGGTCTTGATTCGCAATATTCGACCTTTATGTTCTTGCTTCATTACAGTATCACCTTAAACTAATCGGCACCAATCCTGCCTCAAGATTTTTCTCAAGGATAGTTGAATTCATCGTTGCATAATTTCCGTTCAACATACTTGAGATCGACTCAGCGATTTTCGGACTGCGTTTTTTGATTCTCGGCTCGATTATACGGAAAAAAACAACCGCCTCCATTTTTTTAACCTCGCATTTATCAAGGTCAGTATTTCGGAGCTTCTCAATATCCATTATTTCAAAAAGCACACAAAGAGCATACGTCCGTGCAATTACATCTTCGATCTCGCGGCGTGCACCCAGACTGTCAGTCGCACCTGACTTTGTCAGGGAATCCAGTGCGGCATCAGCGGATGTCTGGAGTGTATTACTTTCACTAAAGAAATCCTGGTCGCGACGAACAAAGGTCGGACGAATGCTTTCAAAATAAGCTTTGATTCGTTCAGCGGATTCAGCTTTATCAACAGAAGCTAATTCATCCCTGATTGCAAGAACAGTAACATGCTGAAGCCCTTTTGCCAGGATCTGCTGGTTAACTTTGACTTTTTCACCTGCGGCGCATTTGCTCAAAGCTTCGCGAATATCTGCATCATACTGCATATCCAGCTTCTCGTCATACTTCTTTACGATCGCGGAAGTAATCTCATATTGAGCTTTTATGGCATTCCAGTCAGGCTCTGTCTGTTTGCGAAGTCTCTCGATTTTCACTTCAGCCTTTGCGTAAGCCTCAATGCCGGCCAGGTCCGAATCCGACGTTTTCTTTGCCTTGCATCCTGCTAATCCAATAACTAACAGTGCAAGACAAATTCCAGTTCTAATATTCATATTTTTCTCCTAAAAACATTTATGATCAGCGAGATTGGTGCTTTTTTTACTGATTAGAAAACAAACACAAAACTTGTACCTATCACATTAGCATCAATCCATTCGCTAGATGAACTCCGGTTACTTTTGTACATCCAGTATATACTGCTTTTGACATTCTCGCTAAGCTTAAATGAAGGACCCGTTGTAAACCGGTTTTGCGTGATGGAACTGTCCCCGAGGTTGATAAAGATCTCGTCGGAAACGAAAGGCTGAAGATTAAACTTTGTCAGCTTGAAGGGTAGATTCACAGAAAATCTATTTCTAAAACGCCAGGTATTGCTGGTTTCCTTGTCTCGGTATTCAAGCCTCACTCTATCGCCTAGCTTGTACCCGTCCAGTTCGCCCTTGAACATAAGATTGATATGAGGGCGGTTTTCATCTCGATAATTGCGAGAACTATCTCTTTCATATTCTTTCTTAAAGTTCATACCCACATCCAACCAATCAGCAAAACCCTTGTAAACAATACCGACATCAGTATTATTGTTATAAGGTTCGCCGCCGCTTCTGCCAAATTTAAGTTCTTCGCGAACCGTGACCTTCCAGTTCTCATATATTTCATAATCAAAACCGAATACCTGCCAGTACTCGGCATTTCCATCGGTCGAACCAAAACAATTGCCACCAACAATCGACACCAAAACCAACGCTGCGCCTAAAAAATAAAAAGCCCGCTCCTAAAAAATTTACTCATCACATGTTCCTTTCATGAACTACAATTCTCAAAACAATACTCTATAATCTCTGCCCAGATACGCACTGAGCTTATTAACAAATACGCAATTATTCAAATTTCAATAGTCTTATCCTTGTCTTTACAAACACACAGCCATGCAAACATGAATTATGATTGAATTTATAAAGCTTACATATTGACCCAAATAAAAAGCTGGCCCCAACTCTACGCATAGCAAGTACCGTTGCAGCATTTCCGCAGGATCATTGTCTCTTATACGACAAACAGACACATATTGACAAATTATAACTGCTATCTGGGCTTCTGTCAAAATATTTCTTATTCATATTCTTACCTTTTTTTTAAGATGTCTGCCCTGATGCTCAAATGCTTCCATCTACACCTGAAGGGACTCGAACCCTTCTATGAAGCCAGGTTTTGCAAGTTTTATTTTCCGAAAATAGTTTTTTTATACAACTCCTTCTCTGGCAGTCTGTTAGCAGTATTCGCGAGATCGTTTCAGCCTTCTATTCGGTTTTCTGCACAATTCTTTTCCCTATTATTTCCAAGCAGGCGACTCACTATCATCGATGCTATAGTATCACCTGAAGAATTTATCATAGTTGCAATGGGGTCAAGCAGTACACCAAGCATTGAAATGATAGGTAAAGCCTCAAGGGGAAAGCCATAAAAAGAGACTATAAGAGCCTCACCCAGAAAGCCGCCTCCAGGGATACCACTCATTACTACACCGCATAAAAGCGATATTCCTATAGCACTTGCAAAAGTTTCAATGCCAGTAAATTCTTTGCCGAATATTGAAAAAAGAACAGCAATCTTCAGGATCGCCGCTAAGCAAGAACCATCCATATGTATCGTTGCACCAATCGGCAGGACTATCTCTCGAACATCTTCAGGAACTCCAATGCGTTTAGCTGATTCAAGGTTGGCAGGAAGAGCTGCGAGACTACTTCCTGTACCCAAAGCTGTCAGAGCAGCAGGAGGAATGTGAGTCCAAAAGCCTCTAACTCCCTTACGACCTGCTACAGCAAAAGCATAGATAGAAAACACTACTAGGTAAATTAAAAGGGTCAGACCCAATAGTGTTCGGAACCCATTTTGTACCTGTTTTTGATTTTTTATTTATTTTAAAAAAAAACCGCATTTTAGACTTG
>VRUI01000083.1 GCA_019456225.1 Planctomycetota bacterium
AAGCTCATTTCTCCAATCAGCCTTTTTCATCACTACTGGGGCCATAATCCACATTTATGCCCTGTGAACGGTTACCTTTTTTCTTTATTCATTGAGGCAGCCATAGTCGCTATCATTTGGCTTGCATGGGTGTATGTTTATTACAGGCTTTCTCGTAAAGATGTTTTTCCTGTGATGATTAGCAACCTGCCAAACAAACTTTTTTTGATTAGCTTAGTTTTAGTAGGCACTACTGCTTTGCTACAAATTTTCGTAATACTTCTAGGTCAACAAGTACATTTTATTCAAGGTTCATACACAGGATTAGTTTTTGGTATAACGGTATTGCTTTGGTCATTTGGTGTTAGAAGAAAATTAAAGTAGCTGGGTAATGAATAAATATGAACAATACGGGACAGCCAGAAAGCGCCGATTAAAATCGGCAAGTAAATCAAAGGCTCCTCTGTCCCCTATTATCACGTACCGCCTGCTTCCAGCCGGCTTTAATCCGTGCTGTTGGCAGTTGAGCATAGCGAAATCCGACTTCAGGCGGGCCGACAGCTTCTGCGGGCATCATGCCCGCAGAACGGAGTAGCCAAATGCGTTCATAAGGATCTACCTGCACGCTGACAATATTTACCTGCAACTATCATCCACGCTATCACACTGCCCCCCCACCTGAAGAAGCGAGCCAGTTGCCACTTTCGAACTTATAATAATTACAGTTATAACGAACCGATGCCAGAATGAATATTGACTTTACTATTGACGACCTTACGGTTTCGCCGGCTGTAGATTCCCGCCTTGGCGGGAATGACAATATTGTATAACCGGCTCGAATTATCTGAAATTGATATTATTACCTGCCGCCAATGGCGCGCTATGTCGCAGTACTTGTGACTTCTGGCAAGCAGCAGCGCGCCGTGTCGCAGTAACTTTCAACCCTGCTGCTTATCATCCCTGGCTGCCAGAAGCGCGCTATGTCGACGAACGACATTTTGGGTAAACATATACTATAGAGCCCGTGATGCGCAATATTTCGCATCGCATCTTACACTTTTTACCATACTCCGTCACCTGTAACCTTCGCACTTGTCATCTGTCAAAAATGGCCGCAGAGCGGATATTCTATCTTTGTTGAATTTAGTTTACCTCTGAATTAGGCGTCAAAAAACGTTCAAAAACGCGCCATTTATCTTCAAATAATGCAAAATATCTGTTTTTTGCTCGTTTTCGGTCAATTAATTTCAAAAAAATTCAATAAATACGCCCAAAACCACAGGTGGGAAATGTCGACAATGTCCTGTATGTCCGGAATTTAGCCCCAAATATTCGTTATATTACTCGGGAAAACTTAAACCCAAGGGATCTTTCTTGGGGGTTTAATCTGAATAATAGGGAGCAGTGGGGGTGTTGAAAAAGCCCCACTGTCCCTGGTTATCGAGTTTTCGAGTATCTTATGTGCCTGAAAGCCACTGCATTGCAAACAGCCCGAGGTCTTCCATATCTACATCCCCATCGCCGTCGAGGTCTGCCGATGGCGGGCAAGGCTCTGACGCTGGTGCATAGAGGAACCGCGCCGTGATCGTCTCACCCCT
The DNA here is from genome assembly GCA_019456225.1 of Planctomycetota bacterium. GTDB lineage: Bacteria > Planctomycetota > Phycisphaerae > Sedimentisphaerales > Anaerohalosphaeraceae > VRUI01. The sequence goes on from VRUI01000083.1 coordinate 1,578, forward strand.
GAACGTATCGCCTGAATCAGTGGTCACCAGTTCCTGTACCTTCAGGACATACTTGCCACCTTCAATCAACGGCACTGATGGCTGGGAGATGAAAGTAAAGTTACCACGGCTGTTGGTACGGCTAACACCTATCAATGTACCGTCAAGCGTCACTTTCAACGCAGTATTCGGCCGCAATCCGTGTCCGACCAGCTTCAATCCAGCGCCTGTCGAGCCAGCTGCCGAGCCAACTGTCGGCGATGCCAGATGCAGCCCGGGCTTATCGTGCGGATTTGTCAGGCGGAAGTTGAGCGGCTCAGTGGAGTCGTTAATCGGGGCCGAAGGCCCGAGGATGTCGTCTGTTATATATTCGCTTACAAGTATAGGTATCCCCATGAAGGACGGCACATACGTCTGCAGCAGGAAATCCGTCGGGACCAGAATTGCCAGAATATGATTGAACACGATACGACGGCTGGGGTCATTGATATGTAACTCGCTGCCAATGATCATTGCCGGGAGGTTCATGAATACTCCGTTTATCTCGTCAGAGGCATAACCTAATATCTCCGGAGGTATTGACGGATCAAAACCGAAGACTTCTACACCGATCTGCTTTGCATCAGTCGGATTGCCGACTTGTATAGTGAACGTCGCCTGGAACTGACGGAATGGGTTGGATGTTCCCGGTATGTCCGGTATTCCCTCCGTGCCGGGGAAGACGCCGTTGAGATTAATATAGATTAGAGTGTGGCTGTTTGGTTGAGCGATATTCGCCGCTGTCAAAGTCACATTGTGAATATCGGCGTATCCGAATATCGGGTCGCCAGGGTCGAAGGCGGGCGAGGCACAGGTGTGATCCCGCAGTTTATCAAGAGTCGCGGCCTCTGCACCGATCACTCGCTCGGGGTGTTCGCTCGCAGGCGCATTGGGATCTGCCGCAACAGGGGCATTGGGATCTTCTACGACAGCGTCGCCAATAACCGGGCCTCTGAGGTTGATCTCGTTAACATCTGCAGGTGGAAGGTCTGTACCACCGTCCGTATATCCGTACATCAGGTCGTTGATGTCATTGACATCGTAAGTATCACTCAGCGTCAGGTTGTGACCGACTTCGTGAGCCAGAGCTCTCGCCAGCGCCTCAGCTGGAACATTCGGTTCTACGCAGATGCAATTGTCATGGTGCCATGCCCATCCTCTTGTCGCCGGTCTCTCCTCCCAGCAGTCGTCGGCGACATAGATTTTGATCCCCTTGCCGTTCCAGCTTCCGTCTTCGTTTTGCAGGTCTTCAACCTTGCCGAGTTCTTCTTTGCCCTCTTCCTTGAGTTCTCGAACCTCGGCGATTGTCAGTGTGTTATCGCCGTTAACCGGTGAGTCCGGGTCGTCGTTTTCAACATCTTCTTTGCGCTCAAGTTCGGCGTGACCGTCAAGGATTTCGTTTGCTCTGTCAATTGCGTCATCCATGCCGCTGATGTCAGTATCACCGACCTGGTTTATTACGACCGGAATTCGGTACTCCGTAGCCGTCGCACTAAAGGAGATCAACGACACCACAACTGCCAGTGTTAATGTGATTACAGCTTTCATTTTACATTTCCTTTCAGAAAAATTGGGGGGAGTTTTCTTTATGAAGGATGTCGCGGACATGGTGGGGGGACTGACTTGTCCTTTCATATTGTCTCCTTCCGAGATTAAAAACAGCGACAATTTAGGAGGTAGTACTAAAATAGTCCTATAATGTTACACTAAACACAACAGCAAGTCAATAATAATAATAAAAAAATGTCACAGCTATCCCCTAAGTCTACAGATTTAGCGTTTTGGCTTTGTTTTCCCCACTTTTAATTTTGTTTGCGATGGAATTGGTTTTGAATTTTGGGGTGTTTTTTGTATAATGCTGGAAATTTAATGTTTCTTTTTTGTAAGGTGTTGGCTATGAAAAATTGTCTTTTTGTTGTGTTTGCCGGGATCGTTCTTTTTGGCGTATGCGGCGGCAGTAAAGTTATCGCGGCTGAAGATCTTAACGGGGTTAGTGGTAACGTTTTCAATGTCAGTGCGGCCGGCAAGAGCTTTGAGCTTTTGAAAGAGACTGTCTTCGACCCCAAAACCAACGAAGGCAAATCCAGGCACACCGTCTACTGGACGGATAAGACAAAGTTCACAAAAATCGTAACGCAGAAAGACTTTAGCCAAGTTACCGGTCCCGTCGTTACCGAGTTTAGCGGCATGAGGGCGATCTATGCCAAAGCCGCCGCGGCGGGCAAACCGTTTTCGGCAAGGAATGCCCTGGTTATGACCGATGCGAAAAAGGCAACCGGCATGTCCGAAGACGGCAATAAATTTGTTGCCCGATTCACGCCGGACAAAACAAACCTGCGCAGCGGAACAGTTAAGATAAACGGCAAAGACGTAAAAGTATCGCTGGCCGGTGGTAACCGGGCCAGGGTATTTGTTCGGTCAACCACGACCGCCGAAGAAATTAGCAAAGGTTTCTGGAAGACGACTATCCGGGGCAAGCAGGCCGGCGGCAAATTTGTATTAGACAGCCTGGAGATTCGCCCGCTCGTCGATCCGCGGACCGTTGACGATCCTAAGCTTCCGCGCGTGCTGGTGATCGGCGACTCGATCAGCATGAACTATCATGCCGCCGCAAAGGCCGCTCTCAAAGGCAAGGCAAACTATTATCGCAACGAAGGTAACGGCGGCCCGTCCGACCGCGGTGTAATGAGTGCCGAGCTATGGCTTGGCGACTATACCAAAAAAGGCCTGCACTGGGACGTCATCCAGTTTAACCACGGACTCCACGACCTCAAGCAGCCCTATGATAAGGCCAATGACAGCTGGGGCGCCCACCATGTCTCTATCGCGGATTACAAGAAGAACCTCGAAAAAGAGATTCAGATCCTGAAGAAAACCGGCGCCAAATTGGTCTGGTGTTCGACGACCCCGGTTCCAAAAAGCAGCACCGGGACATATGCCCGCCGAAACGGCGAAGCAGCCGTTTTCAACAAAGCAGCGTTAGAGGTTATCAGCAAGCACCCGGAAATCCAGGTAAACGACCTGCATAAGTTCATTTCCAAATCAAACCAATTCGACAAATGGCGTACAGGAACCGACGTTCATTTCTGGGGCAAAGACCTGCAAACCCTCGTCGGAAACGCAGTTGCCGAAGCGATAACCAACGTCCTGCGTGATCTTAAAAATCCTGATCCGGCAAAGTCAAAGCCTGCAAAAAAGGCAGCTCGTGGGCCCAAGCGCTTGTGGGCGGATTCTTATATTTGGGCCGAAGCGCCGAAGATCGAGGTTGAAAAGTGGCTTACCGACGCCCCCGAAACTAAGGGTAAATATGTGATGCTCGAGATCTGGACCACATGGTGCAGCCAGTGTGTTCGCTCGATACCCCACCTCAACAAGTGGCAGGCAAAGTACCCGGACGAACTTGTCGTTATCGGCATCAGCAATGAGAGCGAAAAGAAGGTCAAAAGTTTCACCGGGCCCAAGATCAAGTACTACAGCGGAGTCGATACGAAAGGGCGGGTCAAGGATGCCCTTGGCGTTCGCGGGTTTCCACACGTCATTATCATCGAGCCCGGTGGCTATGTAGTCTGGGAAGGCTTCCCATATCTCAAAGGCTATGAGCTTACCGATGAGATTCTTGAGAAGATACTGGCAGTTGGACGAAAGGCAAAGGGCAAATAGAAACTATCATTTTTTAAAATGGACTTGTTTAGTATTTGAATGTGGTTTATAATCTGGTTTGAATTTTAACTTTTAATCAAGGCAGAAATATAATGGTAAACAGGGCGGTTTTGTTTTTATTCAGTTTTTTGGCTGTTTTTGGGGTTTTTGGCTGTAGTTCCGGGTCTGCTGTTGTTCCGATTGCCCCTGGAGAGGATGCTTGTTTCTCTACGGACAGTCTCGCCGCGGCTATGGCGGTTTGCGAGGATGTGCTTGTCAGAATGCATTTTGAGATCGATAAGTTCGACGTCGACAAGGGCTATATCAAGACCAGGCCGCTTCGGGGCGGTCAGTTTTTTGAGTTTTGGCGCAGCGATAATGCCGGGGCCGAAAACGCGAAGATGTCGAATCTGCACAGCGTGCTGAGGACGGCGGAACTACAGGTAGCCGAAAGTGACGGCCAGTTTTGTGTTGAATGCACCGTACACATGAGGCGGCTTTCGATAGAGGAGACTAAAATGACTCATACCTCGCTCAACAGGGGTATATTTTCCGGCAGCAGGACGTTCCAGAAACTTCACCCTGATACCGAATATCTTGAGTGGATCGATATGGGATCGGACAGCAAGCTTGCCCAAAGGATACTTGGCAGGATTTTGTTTAAAAGCGCGTCAGCGCAAGCTCCCCGATTAAACGCTAAGGATACGGATTGATGTCAAAAGTTTTGAGTTGATCTGGCATATCCAATGTAACCATCAGTTACGATAGTTGGCTAAAACATTTCGTTTTTTTTGAAAGGTTGTTTTTTTATGAAAGTTCTTGTTTGCGGCGGGGCGGGGTATATTGGCAGTAATATGACGGCGATGCTTGTTAGTCAGGGGCATGAGCCTGTTGTTTTTGATAACCTCAGCAAAGGGCACAGGTCTGCTGTTAAGGATGTTCCTTTTGTCAGCGGTGACCTTGCCGATTTCGGGCTTCTTATCGATACTTTGCATAAGTATGAGATTGAAGGTGTGATGCATTTTGCCGCTTTTATCGAAGTTGGCGAATCTGTTGCCGAGCCGCTTCGCTACTACCACAATAATTTTAACAATGCTCATAACCTGCTTTGCGCGATGGATGATGCGGGAGTAAGGAAATTTGTGTTCAGCTCGACGGCTGCCGTTTACGGCATTCCAGAGACCGTTCCGATCACTGAAGAACTCACCAAGGCTCCGATCAGCCCTTATGGCGACAGCAAACTTAATGTTGAAAAGATGTGCAGTTTTCAGAGCGAAACCGGCAGGCTTAACTATGCGGCACTTCGGTATTTCAATGCCTGCGGAGCCGGTGGCGGCGGAACCATCGGCGAAGACCACAGCCCCGAGTCGCATCTTATCCCGCTGATAATTCAGGCGGCGATGGGTAAGCGCGAAGATATCAAGATATTCGGCACCGATTACCCAACCCCGGACGGGACATGCGTTCGAGATTACATTCATATCGAGGACCTCTGCAAAGCTCATCTGCTTGCACTATCGAAGCTCGATACCGAACGCGAGCTTGTTTACAACCTTGGTAACGGTACCGGTTATTCTGTTCGAGAAGTTATAGAGACAGTCAAGAAGGTTTCCGGTAAAGACTTTAAGGTCACAGAAACCGGCCGCCGCCCGGGCGACCCGCCCGTATTAACTGCTGATGCAAGTAAAGCAAGAAAAGAACTCGGATGGAAAACGGATTTCCCGGAGTTGGAGGCCATAGTAGAAAGTGCCTGGAAATGGCATACATTGCATCCTGACGGATACAATGATTGATTATTATTTTATCTTGTGATAAACATTTATTAGGAGAGTGTTATGTGTTCAGAAAAGAAAATTCTGTTTGTTCTTGCGTTAATATTGTTAATAGTTTCTTCCGCCTTCTGCGGCGACTGGATGCAGTGGCGCGGGCCCAACTTTAACGGTTCTGCCGAAGCGACCGGTCTTGTCGGCGATTGGTCGGTTAAGAAAAATGTAAAATGGTCGACCAAACTGCCCGGAACCGGGGCGTCTACTCCGATCGTCTGCAAGGGGCGGGTGTTTATCAGTTCTACCGATAAGGCGAGCAAGGATCTGCTCGGCATGTGTTTTGACGCGGCGACCGGTAAGGAACTCTGGAGAAAAAAGATCACCACCGCAAGCCGGAAGATAGCCAGAAAGGGCGATATGGCCTGTCCCTCGGCGTCTACCGACGGCGATCGTGTTTACTTCACCTTTGAAAACGGCGTGATCGCGGCACTTGATCTCGACGGAAACCTGAAGTGGCAGCGTCAACTCGAAGACCAGTACGGCAGCGTGCATATTAAATTCGGATACAGTTCGACCCCGCTGCTTTTTGACGGCAGGATGTATGTACTTGTATTGCGGCATCCGGACCAGCACCTTGGCGAAGACGGCAAACCCCGCGACTCGTTCATACTTGCTATCGATCCTGTTACCGGAAAAAATATTTTCAAGCAGCCCAGGCAGTTCAAGGCTCTTGAAGAGACATACGACAGCTATACTTCGGCGATTCCTTTTGTTCATGGCGGCAGAAAATTGATTCTCGTTAATGCCGCTGACAATCTTTCAGCCCATGACCCCGCAACCGGCAAAGAGATCTGGCGGTACAAGTATTGCTTAAAGCCCATCAGATGGGGGCGAAACATTGCATCTGTCGTAACCGGCGACGGCAAGGTTTTCGGCGCCCGTGCCAGGGGTGACGGTTTTTATGCGATCAATGGCGGGGCAAAAGGATTGGTCGAGGAGAAAGACGTTGCATGGACATTTGACGGACCGGCTCCGGATGTAAGTACCCCTTTGTATTACCGGGGCAATCTCTATGTCCTTGCCGGCAGCAGTAAAAAGGTGGTTTCCTGCCTGGAATCCAAAACCGGCAAGGTCAAATGGACCACCAAACTCGGCGGCTCGGATCCGTGGCGAGCATCAATGACAGCTGGCGACGGCAAAATATACTGCATCAACGAAGGCGGCCTCGTCGTAACCTTCCAAGCCGGCGGAGACAAATACAAAGAAATCTCCCGCATAAACCTCGACGACAAAAAATCACTAGCCTCAATATCAATAGCAGACAAAGCAATATTCATAAGAACAGGCAGCAAGCTCTACCGCATCCAGAAATAATCGGCATTGGTTTCTGCTCAGTGAAAACTTTTTCGTCTTTTCAGCCATCCTGTTATCAGTATTCCAGCTGAACACAGCAAGATCGCCGAAGGTGCGGGTATCTGGGAAACGGATAACAGGTTAGCATTAAGAACAGCTTCGCCTCCGTCTCCGGTACTTGCGATCGCGCAAAGATACAACTCGTAAATATGGCCGGACTCGAGCCCCGTGATGGATTTATCGTAGCTGTAAAAGCTGTTGCCTCGGCTGTCAGTCGGCGAAGGCGACGTATTTGACGAGTAGGTGAACATATCCAGCGTAGCGGCGGCGGTTGTGTCTGTCAGCCGGTATGTTACAGCAGTCTCCGGTATAGTATACCAGATATAGCCGTCCAATTTGATGTTCAGTTCATTTTCCTCAGCAAGGAACAAATACGATGAGCACGCGTATGCTCCACGGATATTTGTATCGTCATTTCCAGCCGACAGTGCCGATACCGAATAGTTTCCGGCTTTGCTTTGGTTTGTTCTCGAAATGCCCTCGATAGCCGCCGCCGCGATCAGGTGGTACTCATCCAGTATGCCGTTAAAGAGCGTCCCTCCCCATATTTCGTGCGATTGGCTAAGCAGGTTTATTCCGCTAGCGTCCGCAAAGAGTGCTGATTTCCCTGACAGCAATATAATTGTGGAAATGGCGACAAGAAATAAACGTCTCATAATACTCCTCCTGTTGACTTGGTTAACTTACTACGTTAAAATGACTATATGTTCGTATACGAAAAAATGCCGCAGAGGTGCTAAAAAAAACGACTCATCCGGAAAATTAAGGAAAAATTGCGTCTTCCCGCCAAAACACCCACAGCAAACAAGCATAACAACCAAAGCAGCAACCAACAAATTTCTTTTTCCCATGGTCATCCCTTTCACTTGAAAACAGAAGCCCTAAGCGCAAGCGCCGGGCTGATTAACGATTATGAAAATCTACCATAATCCTCCAAATCCCATTCCGCCGCTGTTTCACAATGATCTTTTTGAAAACAATCCGGGCAATCCCCGTCACAGCCGTCAATAACACATGTAGAAGGACAGTCCGGCCCGATCGGAAAACCTGCCGGTTCTAATAACACTTCTTCGGTCAGATATTTGTATATCAGCTCGTCCGGCAGTCCGTCAACCAATCCCAGCTCAATGTGATTCGCCGCGAAAACCTCCTCGATCGCCGCCAGCTTTTCATCAAGCTCGCGACCGTCAATCTTATCGGCCGGCGGGAAAGTAAAATCATCCGGAAATAGATAACTCAACGGCCGATCATCTTCGGTTCCTTCCTCTACCATCGCCTCATATTCCATGATATTCCGCAAAAATTGATTATAGAGCTCCGGCTTATCTTCCATCTCTTCACTCTTATAAAGCTCACCCCCTTTGATCCGGATATCCAGCTCCAAACTCTCATTCTCTAAATCGAGATCAAGATTGTCACCGTCATTGTCTTTATCCCGGCCGTCTACCCAATCGTTTTCAGCATCAAGCATAACAATTCTCCTGTAATTCTTTTCAAATTCCCATCAAATCGCTAATCACAAATAATCAAAATATCCGAAAACCGTCAAGCACACAAGGAAATACCCACCAAAAAAATCCCCTATATATTCAAGTCTTTTCTCTGAGGCTCTGTGCTCTCGGCGGCAAAACTGTTAAATAAAAATGCATCGGCCAAAGGCCGTTTCCTCAATTCGTAATTCGTAATTGCTGTCAAACAGCGGATATTATCCCGTTGTTGAATTTATTTTACCTCTGAATTAGGTGTCAAAAAACGTTCAAAAGCGCGCACTTTTACCCAAAAAAAGTCAAAATATCTGTTTTTTTCGCGTTTTATCTTAATTAATTTCAATTAATTTCAAAAAAATACCCCAAAATCCCAGGGTCCAGAATGTCCAGAATCCTGGGGGACGGCCTTTCAACGAAAGTGCGGCATGCTTCCAGGCAAAAATAGTAATCGCCGGCTTGCGAAAATAAAAAGATCATAGCGGTCTGGTTTTGTCTGCTGATGATAGTAATTGATGATAGGATAAGGTGATGACTGATTATCGTTGGCAAAAGTGAATTCGTTACTGCTGGCGGATCGGATGTTGAATGGAAAAGGCTTGATTCTGGTTAGTTGGGCTTTTTTAGTGAAAAATTCTATTTTTTTGGAAAAAAGGGTTGCATCCTTACCGATATATTTTTATATTATCGGCTTCTACGCGGGTGTAGCTCAGCGGTAGAGCGTCACGTTGCCAACGTGAATGTCGTGAGTTCGAATCTCATCACCCGCTTTAAGTACCTGCCCGGTATGGGTTTAGGGGTTTTAGTGTTCTTTTTAATATAGTTTTTGCGAGGTATCGGCTAATTTTAGCCTGGCGCGGGTCGCTTAAGCGTTAGTATGGTCCAAAAATGGACCAGAAGTTTATCATCCGGCCTGGAAAATGATTTTCAGGGTTTTTTTTTGCCCCGCCAAACTATCCTGCAATGTAATTTACGCTAACCAGGCTGCACAATAATAAATGATAACTAATCAATAATAAATCGAAAAGGATGGTCTTATGGCTGACGAAAAGCAAGAAGACGTAAAAGAAGAAACAAAAGAAGAAATCAAAGATATCGTAACGATCGAAGACTGCGGTCCCTGCAAGAAGAAGGTCTCTATCGAGATCCTTGAAGAGAAGATCGCCGAGACTATCAAGGGCGACTATGATGAGCTTCGCAAAGAAGCTGTCGTCCCCGGTTTCCGCAAGGGCAGGGCTCCGTTGCGTTTGCTGGAAAAGAAATTCGGCGAAGAACTGTCAAAGCAGGTTAAGATCAAACTCCTTGCCGACGCCAGCGATGCGGCTGTCAAGGATAATGAACTTAATATGATGGGCGATCCCGATATCGATTATGAGAACATCGATCTGCCCGAGAGCGGTTCTTTGAAGTTCGAGTTTGAGGTCGAGGTAAGGCCCGAATTCGATCTTCCTGAAATGGAAGGCATCGCAGTCGACAAGCCGAAGATCACCTTCGGCGACGAAGAGATCGACGAAGCGGTTATGTCAATGCGTAAGCGTTCCGGCATTATGGAGCCCAAAGACGGCGCCGTAGAAGTTGAAGATCAGGTTATCGCCAATGTCGTTATGGACATCGAAGATGTCGAAGAAGATGAAAAACGTGAAAACATCGAGATATCAGTCGTAGAAAACGGCAATGTCGCGGGCATCCCCGTTGAGAACCTTTGCGATCTGCTGGTAGGGGCAAAAAGCGGCGACAAGAAGACCACAAATGTCGAAGTGGCAAGCACTTTCTATAACGAGCAGTACCGCGGCAAAAAGATCGCTATCGAGATCGACGTCAAGGACGTAAAACACCTCGTGCCGGCTGAGCTTGACGAAGCTTTCTTTGAAAGACTCGGAGTTGACGACGAAGACGAACTGCGTGATCGCATCACCGAATCGATGGAGCAGCAGGCTGACCGTGACGCTCGCACTAACATGAGTCAGCAGATCCAGCAGTACCTCGTAGACAACACAACTTTCGATCTGCCGGAGTCCATCATCGCCGAGCACTCGTCGCGTGTATTGCAGCGTGAGTATACAAATATGCTCATCCAGGGCCGGCAGCGTGAAGAGATCGAACAGCAGATGGGTCAGTTGAGAGCTTCCAGCGAGGACCAGGCCAAAGAGCAACTCAAGCAATTCTTTATCATGGCGAAAGTTGCCGACAAGTTTGAAGTTGAGGTTACCGAAGAAGAGATCAACGGCCATATCGCTCAGGTTGCCGCATATCGTGGTAAGAGGCCGGAAAAGATGCGTGAGGAACTCTCAAAGGACGGTTCGCTGGCACAGTTCAGTCTGCAGATTCGTGAAGAAAAGTGTATAGATAAGATCCTCGAGTCGGCCACGATCACCGAGATTGATCAGGTAAAGGAAAAGCCTGCCGCCAAGAAGAAAACCGCAAAGAAAACCGCCAAGAAAAAAGCCGCTCCAAAGGCAGAAAAGGCTCCTGAAAAGCCTGCTGCGAAAAAGACGTCTAAGAAGACCGCCAAAAAGAAAGACGAAGGCGATATCGAGGCCAAGAGAGAAGCAACCAAGACCAAACGCAAAAAAGCTGAGAAGAAAGAATAATAGTCTTTTTTAGCTAAAAATAGCAGTTTTATGACCCCGGTGCTTAATTGTTCCGGGGTTTTTTTGTTTTGGATCAGAGTTCAAGTTGAGTCTTGTCGGCAATATTGCTTTACAGGTTGGTTAAGTCCGGCGTTTTTTTTGTCGAAATTTAGTTTAGTAAAATTTTATTTCAATTTATTGAAAGGACATAGAATGTCAGTTGTGACTGAAAAGCGGAAAACAATGAAGGTTGGCGATGTTAAGGCCAAGGCTAAAGAACTCGGGATCGTACCGGGTAAGATGAAAAAAACCGAGCTTATCCACGCAATCCAGACTGCCGAAAACAACACACCATGTTATGGGACGTGTAACGGCTGGTGCGATCAAAGCGAATGCTGCTTTATAGCAGATTGCGTCAAAGCATAGCATCTCCCCGTAAATGGGCAAGTCTGGAGTCGCGGTTTCCAGCTTGCACCGTTTTTTATTGCTAGAGGAGGGTTTTAGCGACATACCAGGCCTTTGGTTTACGTATGTTCGTAGTCCCTCCTGTAGGCACAGGGCTGATTTTTGCCCCGTACAGATCGACTTGTCTGACCTGAACACTCCATTTGCACCCCGATAAAATTTACTTATTGTGACAGATTTGTTGCTCTGTCTACAATATTCTCCAAATCCGGTGCGTCAGTTTAAAATGAATAATGATTCCGTCAATACTGCCGGATGTACCATATTGTCTAATGTCTAATGAAGGATTCGGCCTGACGGCCGAGGGATTTTTATTGAAAACCGACACTTCGCATGTATTTAATTACAATGGCTGTATCCGTTCACAGTTTTTTTTGACAGGATTACAGGATAAGTGCGCCAAGTAAAGCTAATGCAGACAAGCTGGATAATCCA
>VRUI01000084.1 GCA_019456225.1 Planctomycetota bacterium
ACATGCAGTTGCCCGTCATCGGTTCCGGCGTAGAGCAGGCCCTTCTTCAGCTCGGACTCGGAGATGTCGGTTATTGTTCCGAACGGGACATTGCCGCGCCTTTCCGGGCCGGGCTTGATGCGGCGCTCCTCGCCCGTCTTCAGATTCCTTCGCTCCATCGCACCGAAAAAGCCTTCGGTATACATCGTATCCAGGTTGTTCGGGTCGATCCGTGTAACGTAGTAGTCCCCGCGGTGGTCCCAGTACCAGTGCTCTTCGCCCAGGGTCATGGGCTTCGCCTCGCCGCCGAGGACGCCGTTGTCCTGCGTGCCTCCCCATATCTTGTACGGCTCGCTGGCATCTACAGAGATCGCATAGAACTCGGCTAGCGGCAGTGTATTCACGTGGAGCCAGATTTTGCCTCTATCGTGAGATATGTAGAGCCCGCCATCAGTGCCGAGTATGATCCTGTCGGGATCGTCTGGATCAATGAACATGTCGTGATTGTCGCAATGAGGCGTCGGTCGATCGGCCTTATACGAAAGCATGGGGACTGTGCGCTCGGTGATACTCGTTTGGGTCTTACCGGCGTCGGCTGAATGGAGAATGTTGAAAGCCACGATAAAGATCTCATCCTCATTGTCCGGCATGACCCTGATGAGGCAGAGGGCAAAATGGACGCCGGTCTTGACGCGGCCTTCATGGGTTTTGCGCCAGCTTTCGCCCCTGTCATCGGAACGATAGACTTCGCCACCGACACCGCGGTGGTCGCAGAGGATGTACAGAACCTTCGGATTAGAGGGCGCTATGGCGATGCCCATTCTGCCTACCTTCTCACCAGTGGGGAGTCCCTTCGTTATTCGCTTCCATGTCCTGCCTGCGTTGGTTGACTTGTAAAGAGCGCTGCCGGGGCCGGCGACCACATTGTCCCACGCCTTCCGGTCGCGTTCCCATGCAACGGCATACAGCGTCTTGTTGTTCGAAGGATCCATGACGACCTCGACAACGCCGACCTTCTCGGAGATATAGAGGACCTTCTTCCATGTCTTGCCGCCGTCGGTGGTCTTAAAGACGCCTCGCTCTTCGTTGTAGGTGTATTGATGACCGAGCGCAGCGACATACACGACGTCATTATTCTTAGGGTCGATGATTACCCGGCTGATGTGGTGAGTGTCGTTGAGCCCCATGTTCTGCCATGTGTCCCCCGCGTCGGTAGACTTGAACACGCCCGTGCCGGCAAAAGAACTGCGCGCCATCTGCGTCTCGCCGGTGCCGACCCAGACCAAGTTCGGATCCTTGTCGGATACCGTTACGACTGCGATAGCGAAAGTCGACTCGCTCTCAAAGATCGGCTTCCAAGTCGTGCCGTTGTTGACGGATTTCCAGAGGTTACCGGACCCGGCGCCGCAGTAGAGCGTCGACTTCCGCTTCTTCACCGACCACACGCTCTCGATCCTTCCGCCCTGGATCCTGGGGCCAACAGCTGTCCACTTGACATCCTTGAATATCGACGATTCTCTCAGCTTCACATGGTGATCCCACGCCTTCATGCGCACTTCGTGCGGCGTCGCCGGACCGACCTCAACCGCAGCCGCGAGGCATAATGGCGCGATAATTGAAACCATCAACAGGTAGATACTGAAAGTGCAGCTTCCATTTGTCATCTGCATTGTTACTCTCCATATTGAAATTATTTAACTAAAAAACATGTATTAAAGTAAGGTCGTCCACCGAGTCGGGGCCGAGGGCGCTATCGAGCAATGCTCCCATCCACAGCGTGTGACGAGTCATAGAATACCTGCAGGGGCAACCACTTATGGCAATTCGGTTGCATGATCACGCTTCTTTGTGGGTTCAAATCCGACGAGATCTATTTTACGCATGCCCGAATTATAGGGGGTCAACACACCGATATGATATTTCGGATCGATGTTCGGTTTGGGCACCTCGATTTTCGGTGCAAGTACAGGACGGAACCCCACCTTCGGATAAGGCCAGGCGGGCATCAACCATCCACGTGAGGCCGAACGTACATAACGCAGGCGGTCTTGGGGCTTGGAATAGTGTCGACTCTCCGGCCTGGGATTGTCGTTGAACTGGTCATGGCCGCCGCGGACCACTTTATGCTTCCCATTGACAAAGGACACCGGATCGGTCGTGTCACCGGTTGGGTACGGTGCGTAATCGTCGAGTACCCATTCCAGAACGCCCATGTGCATATTGGCTAATCCAAACGTGTTGCTCGTTTTGTGCGTCTTTCCTTCCTTGGCCGATTTCGCGGTTTGCTCATTGTTGAACGCACTGGTGGTACCCCCGCGGCAGGCGTATTCCCATTCGGCTTCGGTGGGCAGGCGGTATTCGTATCCTTTGGGAAGTCGACCGGCGGCGTTTTCACGTGCGTTAAGTTTCTTGCAAAAGTCCACCGCCTGGATCCACTGAACCGCGTCCATCGTTTGAGATCCGGGCACGGCATCGCCGATCCATGCACCATGCTGATGCAATTCCGGAAGATTGTGCCCCCACGGACCTTGTCCGCGAAAAATCGGTTTGTATTCCAGACGCATTAGCGGAATGTACTGATTTTGCTTGATTTCAAACTTGGCCATGTAAAATGGCTTGGAAATCGTGACGGTGCGTTGGGGTTCGTCCGCGCCGCGACCGAGTTCGTCTTTCGGGCTGCCCATGGTGAACTTGCCAGCTGGTATCTTGACCATTTCAATCGTGTCCGGCAGGACGAACTGTTTGGCCTTCATAGAGACGATTTTCTTCGCATCAACAACGGGGTGGACAGTTTTCTTTGTGGTTTTGTTGTCGGCATAAAGCATGACGCTACTAACAACAAAAGCAATCGCGATGAGCCACTGTTTATGTTTCATATTGTTTCCTTTTCTCGCGTGATGGAAATTCTCACGCATTGTCTAAATTTGTATTCGTTTTTTCTCTTGGGATCCAACGACAGGATACCCACAGTGACACCTACTTATACATCCACGGTTTCATCCGTTTGAGGTAGTGTTGCATAATGGGTTGGGCGATCACGTCTTTGTCCTTTTCATAGTCGGCGCGTCCATCCCAATCGACGGTGGTTGGCCAGGGACGGTTTTGCAGGATCTTGGCTTTATTGAGTTGGGCAACATCGTCGGGAGCTGTCGGGAGCATCCCCAACAACACCTTATGGGCAATCGTTCCATGATAGGATTGCCCCCAGTAGCTCGATGATTGAAGTAATTGCGCTTCCAAGGGGTTGGCCTCGGCGGCACTGGATTCATTCACCAGTTTGAGTTCCTGTTCCATTTTCTGAATCTGCCCCGCAAGCTGTTTTTGCTCTCGAGCGAACTTCGGATCGGGTTTATAGCGGATTTGTTTTTCCAGTTCCTTATATTTTCTGTCTGCCTGTTTCCACTCGCTCGTTCCCTGAATGCTCCGCCGCAATTGCTCGCCCTTTCCACGGCGTCCAAATTGCTCCTTTTGGAGTTTTGTGGCCCCGGGGTACTGCCACTGTCGATCTTGAACCATGCGATTCCTTTGATGATGCAATCCATTTAGCCGCTTCTGTTTCTTCTCCCTTTCGGCACTTCCTTGTTTTATCGCATTCACCGCCTTCTGCAGCGTCTTGATGTTTTCTTGCAACGAGGAATACGCGGGGGTTTTCTTCAGTTCTTCCTCGGCCTTCTTACGAAACTCGTGGATTTCCCGATTCAAGGTTTGGGATCTCTTGTGCCATTCCTTATATTTGGCGTTGGACATCAGAATCGCATCTCGTTTCTTGCGGAGTTCATCCATTTGGGGACGCAATTGTTTCTCCCGTTCCTTATGCGCTTGATCGTTTTGCCTTTCTTTCCGCATTTCCTGACCGATATCATGGCGACGTTGTTTTAACGAAGCGATTTTGTTTTCCATCTCCCCCACACGGTCCCCGGACATCCTCGAAAGAATCTCCGTTCGGGATTTTAGCCCCTCGTTAAACTTCTTGTAATACAGATACAAGGGATGGGTCCACGTTTTACGCTCTTCGAAAAAGATTCGCTTTGCATGGAAATCGGGGTACCTCGCCTCGAACCTCGCCAGGAATCGTGGGCACAAACGACGCGGATTCACCAGCGGAATCTCCGCCTTCTCAAAATCGTCGAGCACTTCGGTGAAGAACCGCAGATAATCCACCGCACCGGCCATCGGGGTCGCCCCGCCAAATCCGGCACCCAGTGTGGCCATTCGCACCTTCCCGGGCGTAAACGCATCGGAAGCGCGGAAATCCGTCTCCACTTCGACGATATTTTTCCCGTCTTGGAAGAGTTTCATTGTTGTTCCATCCAGTTCTGCACGAACGGTGGTCCATTGATTGGCAACCACTTTCCCGCCGCCGCGACCCAGAAGCACCAGTTCGCCGCCGGCCACCGATAACGACACCTGACTGGAAGCATCGTTCCCGAACATCCACACTGTTTGTTGTTTGGCTGAATCGACCTTGAACCGCACATCCACGGTAATCACTTCCAGGTCGGCCAACTCTCCGGGCATTTCTGCCCATTGATCTTTCCCGTTGAACGTCACCGCTCCGGTTTCGACACCGTCATAGGTGAATCCGGGATTCCCAATCAGAACGCCATCGAAGAAGATTCGATCATCACGGTGCGAACCATAGATTGTTCCGGATCGCTCGTTGAAGTGATCTTCCAGAAGCGAAGTCTCAGGCTGAACAATATCAAAGTTCGCCTGCATCGGAGGCGCTTTCATCAGTTGTGCATACCGTTTTTGTGGTGCATCGGAATCCGCGGACACCGTCACCGATTGCGTACACCACTTGCGTTCATTTCGGATATACATTCGCGCATCTTTGCTGAACACGCCTTTTTCCACAGCCAATTTACCGTACGCACGCGCGTTATCTTTGAATATCGCATTTCCGTACACAATCACATAATCTTCGATGACGGCATCGTCTAAAACTTTCGCCTCGTCCAACACCATCGCGTGGGGACCGACATAGGCGGTCTTATCCACCGTAGCCGTATCGGCCACCCATCCGCCTCCGTTGGGATGGCGTTTGCCTTTCATATTCTTGAGATGCCATTTTGCCGCTTGACCATATCGAGATTTCTCTTCTGCCATTACAGCCAATACTTCTTCGACGTGTTGGCGTTGTTCAGGGTCGGTGACGGGAATGGAAGCAGTATTGAGTCCTTCTCCAGGATTACGACCCGCTTTCAATCCTTTCTGCCCGAGGGTTTCATCGTCAACGGGCGTGGTATGAGGCGATCCCACGCGACATCCTTTCAAGGCTACATCGTAGGGATACCGATATCCAAACCCGCCCTGATACACCACATGAGTCGCCTGGGCAAGTTCGCTCCCCGTGGTCGGACTCAACGCCGTGGGTGTCGCCGTTACGGTCAACCAGTACCGCAGATCCCCAGGCTGGGTCTTCAACGTCATCGTCCCTTTGTTCCAGAGGGGCGAATACCGACATTTTCCATTTTTATCGACGGCGACAATACACACTCGCCAATCGCTGTAAATCTTCGCATCGTAATGCCCCTCAAAATCCACCGTAAGTTTCCTGGCCCCTTTATCGGGAACCAAACGAACCATGTTGACACCGAAGGCTTCGGGCGACGATTTGGGATTGCAACGATATCGACGGTTTTCGCGATCGACTTCTAAAAGTGCCACGCGCGTCGGAAAGCCGAAATGTCCCCGGAGACCCATCTCGAGTTCGTTGTCAAACTCGGCAAAGCGAGCACCGACCTGTCCGAGCAAATCGCCCGTCTCGCGAATTCCATCTTTGAAAATACCGCGTTCTTCACCCACCCGTGCCAACGCGTGCATGGGCGTCGATTCTCTTTTGGACATCATGCGTGTAATCGCGTAGGGGAACACATATCCCCAGTTGGGGTCGTCGGCGATCACACTATACGCATACGCACCGGGATACCATCCCCAGAACATGTTCTTCCACGGTTTAATTACCTGGAACATACATTTGTGCACGCAATCCGGATCGCCAATAATTTGACCCGTATCACACAGCGTCTCCCCACCGCCGAGAGTCATCATCCCTCCGGAAGGAATCCCGTGACCCCATTCGTGATACAATCCCCACCAGCTTCCGTCCCCACCACTGCAGGCACCGTACCCGCCGCCAAACCCACGTCCGAGCACTTTTCCATCTTTCTTGGTCCCCCCGACAAGGAAACGATACTTATATTTCGGGCCCAGTTTTTCCGAGTAAAACATCAAATGCCCGCCATGTTCAAGATACGACCACCAGTCTTCCCATCCTTGCATGATCAACTTCCGATTGAGAGCAGCCCCTTCTTTGTCCTTGGCATTCAACCATTTGGACCCATGCCCATCATCAGGCGGTTCGCTGCCTAGCGTCGCGGTAAAATGTTTGCTGCTAATGTGCGTGGTTCCCGGAGTGTAAAGTGGATTGTCGGAAAGTTCTTCATTGCTGTTGTGAGAGGCTGCAATCCGTTCAAACCCTTCTTCAAAGGTATTGTCGCGTAGGACTTTCATCTGTTTTTCGTACAGATTGATAATGTATTTCTCGTCTTCATCAGAAAAACTACCTCGGACGAAACATCGTTTGCGACCGTCGGGCAAACGCAATACTACCGCCGGCGTGAACGGTTTGGTCACATCCCCCCATGGATTTTGAGCCGCTCCAATACCCCGGAACCCCAACAGATGCGCTTTGAATTGCTTCTTCCCGCGCAGAGTGCGAGGCCACCATTTGGCCGTCTTTTTATCCTTGACGGTCATACTTTCGGGACGGATCGTCCAGGTGCGAGGCTTGGCTTTGGGAGTCTCGATCATATCGACGCCCTTTTTAGGCCACCATTCTACGACACGCAACTGATACCCGCCCCCTGGGGTTTGCTTAATCACATCGCGCGAGACCTCGTCTAGTACGCGACCTCGCATTTTCGCCCGCTCGAACAGCGGCGCCTCCCTGGCGAGTTTCTTGTCGATCTTGTCCATTTCTCCCGCAATTACTCCGGAAGCAACCAGGCCCACAAGGGCCACCATCAATACCAGTCGTCTATAATTCATGTTTATCCTTTCTGAAATTCTATTTCTTCACTTCCTCTTCAACCACCACCCGCTCATGCGCGGCTTCGGCCATGGCTGCGATCTCTTCGGCGCTCTTTACACCACGCCACATCTGCATCCGGGCAATGCCGCCGCCAAAACCGTTGCCGATCTTCATCCGATAATCGGGTCTGGCGAAGAACGCCGACCAGTAGACCGAGTTGACCAGCTTGCCATTCACATAGATATGGGACGGCTTGCGCGAGCCTTCGTACACACAGGCTACGTGCACCCACGGGCCGATCTTCGCACGGGGCTGCCCACGCAGGTGCCCGTCGCGAGATTGACGCCGCAGCCCTTCCACCTTCATACCACCGCCGCCGTAGCTGAACCCCGCTCGTTCAGACAATGTCAGAAGCGTCGGACTCTTTCCATTACGCCCCGGCTTGACAAACGCGGCGAAGGTGAACGGTTCGTTATCGGTCATGGTCCGCGGTGCTACCTCATCCGATTCCAGGAAGGTATCCTTCCCGTCGAACTTCACCACACGCACACCGTCTTCGGTCTTCACCGTTGGGGCATACTCCTTGGGCTCTTTCCGGGCAGCTTTTTCCACTGCGTCGGGACTGCGGAACTCACCACCCAATGTGCCAGTGTTCTTGATGCTATAGACGGAGCTGCCGGGTTTGAGTTTACCAAAGTCCGCATCGATAATCGGTTTACCTTTCAGCCGCTTGCGTTTGACTACCGTTGTCGCCTTTTCAAGTTCGGCCACACTGAACGCCTTGTCATAGATCGTCACATAGTTGAGGACCGCGGCCTCTTTTTGATCGTGTCGGCCACCGATGGTGAGAAGTACCTGTTTCGGTTTTTCGCCCGGTTTCGTCGGTTCCGTATAAATCGTCGCCGGTTCTTCCCGTTCAAGCTGGCCATCGACAATCCAACGTACCGTCTTGCCATCGTAGGTCAGGCACTTTGTCTTCCAGACCCATCCCATATAGGCATTGTTGTTGTGGGTCGTCGGCTCGTGATAATACTGCTTTCCCGTCCCCCGATGATGGAATCCCTTGCCGTGCCAGTAGAACATGGACTTGCGAGTGGGACGCGGCTTCTGTCCTTCCTTTTTCGATTCTTCCATCTGCATCCAGGTGAAGATATCTCCATACGGATTCCAGTGTGCCGGTGTTAGCAAGTATTCTTTGCCGTCCCATCTCAGTAAGGGACCTCGTGCCCCGTGGGGAGACACCGGTTTGGCGTAATAGGTGAGGATGGTAAAGGGCCCTTTCCTCATCGCTTCGGGAAGATCAAAGCTGCTCACCAAACCGAGCTTGCCGCCGATGCGGAGTCCAACGTTCTTGTTCAACTCCATTATCTTCGGCTGATTGCTCAAGACTGGCTCGCCAGGTTTGAATGTCCCGCCGCCGCTGCCAGTGTATTTCCATTCGCTGACCTTGCCGTCGGGGAGGTTTTCGGCATTGATGTCAAAGACCAATTCCACCGGAATGGACTTGTCTTCGTCTTTCGGTTTCATGGCGGCGTTGGCTTGGATTTGCGCCGGCGTCAACGCGCCTTTATGAACGCGTATCGCGGAGAACGCCCCGTTGAAGTAATGCTTCCAGTTCCAGAAATTGAAGTCGTAATGGCCGCCCAGATGCAAACGGTCAAGATCGATCAGACGCAGCAAGCCGTTGGTCTTGCCAGCGGGCTTGCCGTCGACAAAGATTTCCGCTTCGCATTTGGCATCGGCCCGGGCAGCGTCAGCGATCTTCTTATCCATTTCGCGGATCAAGTTCTGCTTTTCCTGTTTCCTCTTATTGGGGTCTTTTTCATCAATGGTTTGTCCTGCAACCCAGATTTTCTTGTAACGACTCCAGTTGAAGTATCGAAGCGCGGCCGCAGTGGTCGGTTTGGGGAAGAGGACCACGACATGGTGCCACTTGCCGTCGGTCTTGACGCCGATGTCGTCAAGCATCTTGCCGGTGAGCTGGAACGTACCCCATTCCAGGGCGACTTCCTTGACATCGTTGGCAAAGTTGGCACCCTCATCGCGTTTGACCCACAGTTCCAGTGTTCGCGGCGGATTCTTGACCGCTTCGGCGTTAGGCGTAAACCCAGCCACCATGCGATCCTTGCCCAGGAAGACAGGGACAGTCGCACCGTCGATCTTTCGCATCAGCGGCGTGCTGCCGGCATATTCCCACATGTATGTATCGACGTCGTTGTGAATCCGGCCTCCAAGCGTCCCGAAGTTCGCCCAACTCCGCAGCCACGGTTTGCGGATGTTTTCGGGATGGAACGGTTCGTGGGTGTGCTGCGGCATGTCCTCATACCGGCGGCAGTCGATATCGACGTACAGCTTCTCGGCCACCGCGTCGGGTGTCCTGAAGTAATGGGGAGATTCTTCACGGTAATGTTCTTCGACCTCGTCAATGCTGATGTCATAGTTGTAGATGCGAATCTGTCCGAGATCACCCGTGAATCCTTCGGTGACTTCTGGTGTTTCCGCATTCTTCACCCAGCCGCCGACGGATAGACTCGCTTTGTGCGGCAGGTCGAACTTCTGGTTTCTGGAGACAACTTCTATTTCGTTGACGAAGATTCGCAGTAAGCCAGCGTCTTCACCGGTGTCGCCACCCCCTTCGTAGATGTACGCCAGATGCTGCCAGACGCCTTCTTTGGCGCCGAGGAAATCGCTCCATTTGAACTGGAATGATTTTCCATCCTTGCCCGTCAGCGCTGCGATGACCGCATCGCCGGTTCCCGCCTTCTTACGAACCCAGAAATCAGCGCCGAAGTCGCGGTTCTCATACAGCCCCAACTTCGTCCGTTCGCTCCACAGCAGGGCGCTCTTTCCGTCGAGCTTGACGCCCGCTACACCGCCAACCTGGACGGATTCGATGGAATCGCCCACCGGCGTGAATGTGCCCTGGGTGTTGTCGACATAGCCATAGCCACGTCGGCCGTCTTTGCCCTTCATATCACCGTAGTGCTTGATCAGCCCGCCGGCGTTCCCCCAGGACAGGAGCTTCGCATCGGCATCGGTGTCCATGTTCTTCCGCGGGTCGAGGTCGATGTACCGATCCCCGCCAATAATCTCGCGAAGCAGGTTATACAACTCGGGATTTCCGTTGTAGTAACCATTCCGCTGGTCGGCGAAGGTCATGAAGTGGAACCCCATCGCCATTTCTTCGCCCTGGTTCGCCCCTCCATACCCACCGAGTCCCTTATTGGTATCGATGCACGTTTTGTAAATCCGCTTCTTTTTCAGGCCATGATCTTTTGCATACGCCGCCGGCGAACAGTCCAGGTGATGACCAAACTCGTGCATGACCAGGTTCCAGCCATAGATATCCTCACCCTTCTGCGGGTCTCCACCCAAACCGCCGTATGCCATGGAGAATCCTCTGCCATAGCTCGGACCATCGAAGATGTATCCCAGCTTCGCGCACCCATTCTTGAATTCCTGGTAATCGCGCAACTTGCGGCTCTTGTACAGGAACCGGCTAAACCCTTGGGTTTCATCATCGATCATCACCTGTCCTGGAGAGGTTGCCGACGATCGTGCCGGGAACCCGACACGCTCCTCTGATTGCTTGCAACCGGTTCCGTTGATGGGGTCGTGGTCGAATGAGGGCTTGGTCCAAACCGTGTCGATCTCGGGAGTGAAGTAATCGCGCACCTTGAAAGTCCACAGCGGGCCCTTCACGATACGATCGCCGTCGTAAACAAAATCGACCCGCCAGTAGAAGGTCTTTCCCGGGTTCAGAGTGTCCATCGTCGGACCGACCCATATCGTGTGGTTGCGAGGGTTGTTTCCATTTTGCTTGGTCAGCCCCTTGTAGAGGTATTCGCCCTTCTCCGCTTTGGCGTCCAGTTCCTCGGGGCTCTCGGCGAAGAGTACATGCTGCTGCTTGACGGGCTGGATGGGGCCTTCCCAGTGCAATACATGAAGGGGGTTGACCAAATCGCCGACGCTCGGACGCGGGCTATGCGCTCGACCGTAGGTGTTCTGGTAGGACCAGAGCTGCCCCTCATCCAGCAGCTTCCCGTCCTTGTCCATCTGCGCGACACGCCAATACTGTTTTGCGCCGCTGAGGGTCCCTTTGACGAACAGTTTCGGTTCTTGGGTGTCGTAGCTCTTGGCGGTTCCCTCTTCGACGGCCTTCTTATCGTCACCGAGCCAGACTCGGAAAGAGGCAGCATTAGCCTTGCCGGGTTTCCAGGCGAGGTCCACATCATCGGCAAAGATATCTGTGCCCTCTTCTGGAGTCGGCTTGAATGCGTCGGTCATCCCCAGTTCACCACGGACCTCAAAGGCGTCCATTGCGTAATCGTACACATCGATCTTGCTGATGATCCCTTTGAAGAAGACGCTCGGGCCGGGGGTCTTCATGAACCAGCGCACGCCGCGATTGCAGCCCACAAAGAAATGCTGCCTTGTGTCGTTCTTAATGTCGTGTCCGGAGGTCTTCCCGTCTTCGCTGGCGGTCACAAACATGCCCGGTCCATACGACCAGCGGCGTTTATCCTCCATCTTGTACGACATGTTATCCTTGGGCAAGTCGTAGGCAGCGTAACGATAGTAGTACTTCGTGCCGGGCTTGAGGTCCTTGAGTTCGAACTTGGCATCTCCGGCGGTAATCCCATCCAGAACCTGGCTTCCGTCCCACCAGACGTGTCGCAACTGGAACCATTGAAAGTGGTCTTCCTCACCAAAATAGAGCCGCGTCGATCCGGACCCCGATTTGGAGAACAGCTCGGCATTAAGCGTGGCCGTGGTAGCGGTGATATCCGTCGTGGGCTTGCGTTCGATCTTCACATCGTATTGATGCTCGCTGATAAGATCGCCATTGCGATAGATGCTCAACTTGCCGTCATGTCCGCCGGTGTAGACGTAGGTCATGTAATACCAACCTTCGGCTCCGTTCGGGCCCTTGCCGTCCATCGCGGAGAGCCCAGCCACTTGCGAGGTGCCCAGGTTCAGCGTCGTCTGCTGGTCACCACAGAGCGCACCCCATGTCATGATCGGTGTGGTATCCAAATGTTTCGCCTTGCCGCAATGCATCAGCGCCGACATAGTGAACGGCGCTTCGTATCCGAGGTAGTCGGTCACAGTGAAGGTCGAGGTCAATGCCTGGAACTCCGGTTCGGCATATTTCGCGCGATCCACCTCGAACTTCACACCACGGTGGCCTTCAAAGTCGACCACGGTCGGAGCGAAGTTCATCGGGATAAACCCGCCCTTCAGCGCACCGGTGTTCTTCCACTTTTTCAGTTTCCCCAGCTTCATCTTCGCCGCGTCAAGGCTGATGAGTTTCCGCCGGCCCGGTTCCATTTGGTGGTCGGTGACAGTCTCGGGGATCTTCGCCATTTTACTCAGGAAGTAATGAATCGGAGGCGAGCCGAAGTAGAACATCGGGATCTCTTGCACGTCGCCACGCGGCATTTTGAGCTTCACGCGCGTCGGTGTGGAATCAAGGTAGGTCGCAGTAATCTGCCCAAACGTGTTCCGGGTCTGGAACATCGGCTTCTCTTCTACCTGCGGCAGCTTGATCTTCTTGCTGCGGATGGGGGGATTCTCCTTCGCTCCCTGCCCCAGCCTGCCGTCAGTGTAATCGGCTCCTAAAGCAGTATTGACAACTGCCAGGAAAAAGAATAGAAGAAAAGATGAGACCGCCGTGCTTCGTTTAAAGATATTCATGTTATCACCCCAATTTGTATTGTTAATGAGAGTTTGGAATACACCCCAGTGTTGCCAGTCTGGAATGTCTATATTCCATTGATATGTTAGCTCCGTTACGCCACTGAGCTTTAGTCCAATATAATATTAAATCTATCTAAGAAAGTCAAGATTTTTTTCTTCTTTTCGAAAACAGTTAGAGCCTGTTGCACAATGATTTTCGAACCCAACCGTTGGACTCGATGGCTGCCTGGGACAGATGGCTCAATTCTCTGCTTCCCATACAGCCTTAGGTATTAATATAGTTGTAAACGCAGAGTATGCAGGTTTTATTTCCATATTTTATGAAAATTTCGGTTTTTCTTACTGTTCAAGCAAAACTCAACTCCAAATTGTCAAAAAACGGCCTTTCTATCAATTCCAGCAGACTTTTCCGCTTCGCCACAACTTCAAAAGATTATGCGTAGCGCATATCAGCGACCACTCGCTACGACACGCCTCGAATCCTCAACCTCGTAGGGTACAAAAATTCATAGCTCCGGCCATTTTTACTTGTCAAGGCCGCAAAAAATTAAGCAGCTTTTTGGTAACTCTTTAAAAGTCCGCCAAGAAAGTCTTTTCTTATAACATTTCTTCCCGC
>VRUI01000085.1 GCA_019456225.1 Planctomycetota bacterium
CATGCCCCCGTGTTTTTGTGTGCGGATATGTTCCAGAAGGAAGTCTGGACTTTTAGAGGTTTGACCACAGCCTATGTTTTCTTTGTGATTCATTTACAGACTCGAAAAGTCATTCTGTCCCGAGCTACTTTTTCACCCACAAACCAATGGCTTAAACAGCAAACATGTCATGTTTTGTGGGCTTGTGAAGACCAGGGTATTGAGCCGCGATTCTTTCTTCGCGACAATGATATGTTGTATCCAGAGGGAATGGATGCCATATTAAAGTCCTCCGGCGTTGATACAATTAAAACACCTTTCCAGGCACCAAATGCAAATGCTCATGCGGAGCGTTATGTTCTAAATTGCAGACGAGACTGCTTAAATCATCTTTTGATCTTTGGTTTGGATCGGTTGCAATATGTTCTTGATTGCTACGTTTCATATTTTAATGAGCACAGGCCGCATCAGGGAATTGGTAATAGCATTCCATGTGAATATAATTTGCCTGCTAAACGGCAGGGCGGTAGCATGCCAAGTAATGCAACAGCGGGAAGAAATGTTATAAGAAAAGACTTTCTTGGCGGACTTTTAAAGAGTTACCAAAAAGCTGCTTAATTTTTTGCAGCCTTGACAAGTAAAAATGGCCGGAGCTATGAATTTTTGTACCCTACGCATTCGGCGCTTTCGGGGGAATGACATTAGTATATGTCCTGCTTAATCTCTTTTATCCCTGCGCTTGCGATTCGGACTTTTGTCTCTAAATTAACTCACTCACTTAGGAACTGGTCGGCGAAATATTTTGGCGTTAGTTTCTCGCCTGTCGAGCGTCGTATCATTTCGTTCCAGTGCCATCTGTCGCCGGGGCCGAAAACCTCATCGCGGAAATATTTTCCGATCCGCTTGTCTCCTACATAGCTTACATCGTCATCGCTTTGGAGTTTAAGGGTGTTGTTGACAAGATGGTTGTGCCACTGCGAAGCGAGCAGTTCGCCAAGCATGTAATTGTGGTAGTAGCAGCTTGCAACGGTGAAGTGCAGTTTCGAGGCCCAGCCCGCGTCGGGTTTTCCTTCGGGGCGTTTGACAAACTGGTACTTTTCTACCATGTCCCACCAGAGCGTGTTGAGGTCCTGATCGGGGTTTGCGTATACTGCTTTTTCGAAGTTATACATCACCATCGCCCACCTGGCGAAGAGTATCTGCTGGAACTGGAGATATTTAAACGTAACCTTTTCGACCTCGTCACGTCTTGCATCGCTGAGAGAGAGCATCTGCTGCATCCATGAAGCGTCCCTCGATAACCGGCCGAAGAACATTGCGGCAGCTTCGGTGGTGAATGCGTGTGCGGGCTGGCGGAGCAGCCAGGGCTCGGAGGGGTCGTGATATTTGAAATAGACCGCGTGGCCAAGTTCGTGGAGGGTTGTTTCCATCCAGCGTTCGTCGCCGGCTATATTGCATAGGACTCGCACGTCGCCGTGACGGTCGATATCTTCGGCGAAGGCGTGGGGGTTTTTGCCAGGTTTGTCATACAGGTCGCTGCGGGCCATGATGTCCTCTATCGGCAGACCGACACCGGCGAAATAATCGATGCAGATCTGTGCGATGTCTTGTTTGGCGTAATAATCGTCGAGGTTGAGTTCGTAGACCAGCGGGGTCCGCTGGAAAAACGGGTCATGGTAATGCCACGGACGAAGCTGGTCGACTGTAATTCCGTAATCTTTGGCAAGGATATTGTCTAGCTGGTTCTTTAGTTTCGCAAAGGGGGCGGCTGTAAGTTTGTCAAGTTCTTCGAAAATCCTGTCAACATCTTCGACTGACTGCTCACCGGTGGCGAGGCTGTAGGTGTGGAAATTTTCATAATCGATCTTTGCGACTGCCTTGTTCCGCATTTTGACAAGCTTTAGATAATCGCCGATGACCGCATTGCCGACTTCCTTGCTGGCAAGCCAGGCCTTTTTGTGCTCCTCTGAGTTTTTTGACGTAGTCATTATACGGTATATCTCAGTCATCGTTGTTTCTTTGCCGTCGATGCGGCCGCGATATTTGTTATATCTTTCGGTAATGGAAGTGCTTAGTTCGATGATGTCTTTGAGGAGCTGCGGGTCCATCTGGCTGTTTAGATACGCAAGGTACAGTTTGTCAAGCTGGCGTGCAAGGCGAGGTGTATTGACATTTCCGGAGTCTTTCATGCTCTTTAGAAATTGAAAGTCCGAGCTGTTCGTGTAGATTTCATTAATCTCAAGACGAAGTTTTTTGAACTCTTGGAAATGCTGTTTTTCGCCGGTAATCTCTGCGGTGTACATTGTTCGATTGGCGCGGGCCCTTAGCGGATCAACGATCCTTACATGGCGATCGATAAAGGCCTGGGTCTGTTTTTCTTCATTTGTTGCGCAGCCTGTCTGTAGAGAGATTGCTACAATTGTTAAAATACACATCAATAAACTTTTCATAGGGTACCTCGTCTTATATTAACACACAAAATATTTAGCAGGTTCTGGATTCCCGCCTGCGCGGGAATGACAGTATTCTTTCGTATTTGAGAATCTTTTTGTATTTTATCTGAGATTTCCCATATAACCTTATATATTTCAGCTCAGCTACGCCGCTAAGCCTCTTTTCCAATAGAATACCAGATTGATCTCAAAAACTCAAGCTTTCCATCTTTTTTTTGAGACTGTTTTTGCCAAAAGAATAGTCAAAACACGAATTTGGCCACAGACTATCGTTTCTTTGACGTACCTCAACTCGCAGTGACCATTGCATAACTGTCTTTGGTAAAGCCAAACGTTTCAGGAAATCACCTTATAAAAAAGTTTTTTGGTCTTGACAACGGGGAGTATTTTAGATAATCTGAAAGTTTGCGAAGAAAACCTTTTGCAACGGCCCTAGTTCTCGCGGCCTTTATTTTTATCACCTCAATCACTTTGGGTGATGTGCCTGAATGATGAAATTAAATTTAGATTTTTTTGTATTGAAAGGGTAGAATAATGTTTAGTAAACAGTTAGATGGGAAAACCCAGCTAAATTTCCAGAAGGTAGTTGCCGCTTGTATATTGATCTTAATAACATCTGTTACGGTCGCGGCAGATCTAAAAACCAGTTGCGATAAAACGCTTGTCTCATGGGTTGCACTGACGGACAGGGAAGTGCGGGCTGGAACCGTTCTTACAGTTCAGCGTTTTTCCAAGTTTGACGGGATCGTCTTTGCCGAAAAAGCCCCATACAAGTGGATGGCGGGCAGCGACGGGTACAGTCGCACGCAGAGCAACCAAAAACCATATCCTCAGGATACCAGCGATGGCAAAACATTTGTACAGATGGCCATCGTATATAAAAACGACACGATCTCCATTTACCGCAACGGCGAATCGTATGCGTCATACCCTGCGAAAAACATCGACCTGCTGAGCGGCGAGGACAATATTGTATCGTTCGGCACGAGGTCCGTCGGAGGCTGGGGCAGTATCGGCGGGTCCATTGAGGACGCACGGATCTACTCCAGGGCCCTGAGCGTTAATGAACTGAACTCGCTTGAGCCGAACAGCAAATCAGACATCGAACCCTATGCATGGTGGGATTTCGAAGGGGATACGATCAAAGATCGGCAAGGCATATTCACCGAGCATAAATTGAGGCGCGGCGCAAAGGTCGCTGATGGTAAACTGGTACTGGGTCGGAATTCTTCTCTCGTAGCTTCTCGGTCTTCTGGACCAGAGACTCCCGTCTGGCCGGAGAATCCGCCGGCAAACTCGCTGAGCTATCATCTGGCTCATCCCGGGCCTGGTCCAGGCTATCCCGGTGACCCGAATCCAGCTTTCTACTACAAAGGCCGCTACCATTTGCATTACATCTACAGGAATCAAACGGGTTTTGTGTTTGGGCACGTATCGAGTACCGATATGGTGCACTGGAAGTGGCATCCGACAGTGCTGGGGCCTGACACGACAGGTCATGGGATGTTTAGCGGGACCGGATTTTTTACGAAAGAAGGCAAAGCGGCCATGGTCTATCATGGTCAGGGTTCCAACCGAAACTGGATCTCGTATGCGATGGATGATAACATGGATAAGTGGAGCAAGCCGGAGCTGATGCTGCCCAGTGATAAGGACGGCAATCCGGTAACCGATACGCGTTATTTTGATCCGGATATTTGGCTGATGGATGGTGTTTATTATGGATTGAACGGAGTTAGCAGCAAAAAACCGCCGGTTACAATGAAATCGGATGACCTGAAGAACTGGGAATATATCGGTGAACTTCTGCATGAAGATTTTGATGAGGAGATGCTTGGTGTCCCAAGAGGCGAGGATATTTCGTGTCCGAACATATTTAAAATCGGTGACAAGTGGATGCTTCTTTGTATCAGTCATCGTTTGGGTTGCCGCTACTTTCTCGGCGATTTCAAGGATGAGAAGTACCTGCCCGAATCCCATTTCATGATGAGCTGGAACGGCAACAACTACTTCGCTCCGGAATCCCTCGTAACCAAGGATGGTCGCCGTGTTATGTGGGCATGGCTGATTGGAATGCCGATCTCTCCGACCGCTGTTCAAGCACTGCCGCGTGAACTGGAACTGCCGGCCGATGGTGTACTGAGAATACGTCCCTTGCGTGAACTTGAAGCCCTGCGTTATGACAAGAAACAGGACCGGAACATTACCGTAAAGAGTGATCGCACTCATCTACTCAAGGGAATGAACGGGGATGCTCTTGAATTGAAGATAAAATTCAACAGTCCAACAGCAAAAGAATTCGGTCTTGATGTGCTCTGCAATGTCAACGGTGACGATGGCATGCGGATCGCTGTAAATCTTGAAAGCAAACAGTTGCGGGTTGGCCGCGTCACCGCGCCGTTTAACTTGAAGCAAGGTGAAGACCTCACCTTGCGGGTATTCGTGGACAAGAACCTGGTCGAGGTCTTTGCCAACGACGTCCAGGCCGTTGTCGCTGCCCGAGCTGACTGCCCCCCTCAAAATACCCATGCCAGACTCTTTAGCGCAGGTGGCGATCTAAAGGCGGAAACCGTTACCGCCTGGAAGATGAAGTCAATATACGAAGGTAAAACTACTTTTAATAAATAGTTAATAGGAAGAAAGAAAATATGAAAATCAATAGTTTCCTGTTGAGAAGCTAGTGGCTTTAGGTGGTTTGCTGTTTGGTTTTGATACGGCGGTTATTTCCGGCGCGGAACATACTTAAAAAAGGCTCCTGACCCAGGTGTTGGGAGAAAGACGAGTCTAAAAATCTGGCTTTTCGTATGAATTTGCAGGAAAAATGCCTCAGAAAAGGAAACTCTTGAAAGTTCAGGTAGATTGTTGTAGAATTATTTGTATCGTGCGGAGAAAAATATGCTTTTTAACCGTGTAAATGGGAAATGTCAGTTAACAATTCCCAACCAGACAATCAGGACTTTGTTAAGGAAATCAGAATGGTCAAAGCAAAAAGAATTAGTAACACATTGGCAATCGCAGCACTTGTTATTTTGCTAGCTGTTACAACTGTCCACAGCAAAACCTTCAGCATATCTAAAGAAGATTTACAGGACAAGATCAAAGGCGGCTGGGCCGGGCAGGTAATAGGCTGTACCTATGGCGGGCCAACGGAATTTAGATATAAAAGTATCATCATACCCGACTCTGTTCAGATCAAATGGTACGATGGCTATATAAAAGATACCTACAAGAGAAGCCCCGGTCTATATGATGATGTATATATGGACCTGACTTTCGTCGATGTGTTTGAGAAAAAAGGCATGGATGCACCTGCAGAAGACTTTGCCAATGCATTTGCCAATGCCGAATACCTATTATGGCACGCAAATCAGCAGGCAAGATATAATATCTTACAGGGTATTAAGCCTCCGGCTTCGGGACACTGGACAAATAATCCATGCGCTGACGACATTGACTACCAGATTGAGGCCGACTATGCTGGCTTGATGACTCCGGGAATGGTCAATTCCTCTGCCAAAATTTCTGACAAAATAGGGCATATAATGAACTATGGCGACGGCTGGTATGGAGGAGTTTATGTAGGCACTATGTATTCACTTGCATTTGTATCAGACGATATTGAATATGTAGTAACAGAGGCACTGAAAGTCATACCCGAAGAAACTGGTTATTATAAATGCATGAGTGACGTGATTAAATGGTGCGGGGAAAATCCTAACGACTGGAAAAAGACGTGGCATGAAGTACAAAAAAAATGGGGAGTAGATATTGGCTGCCCTCATGGAGTATTTAACAGCTTCAATATCGACGCGAAAATAAACTCGGCCTGGATATTGATGGGACTGCTTTACGGCGGCGGAGATTTCGGCAAGACAATAGAGATAAGCACTCGTTGCGGAGATGATTCCGATTGCAACCCGGCAAGCGCCGGAGGTATTCTTGCAACAATGATCGGTTATAAAAATATACCCGCATACTGGAAGCAGGGACTGACTGAAGTTGAAGACCTGGACTTTAAGTATACGACTATTTCTCTCAATGACGCTTATAAGCTTTCATATAAGCACGCTTTGGAGATGATAAAACGTAACGGCGGTAAAATCGGAGACGACAAAGTAACTATTAAGCTTCAAAAACCAAAGCCGGTTAAAACCGAAGTTGCATTCGAGGGACACTGGCCTGTTAAAAAAAGAAAATTTAACCAGACTTTGACAGATACATTTTCTTTTGAATTTGAGGGTATCGGTTTTACGATTACGGGCGCGGCAAAGAAGAAAGGCCCCGAAGATCACACGTTGCTGGTCGATGTTATTATTGACGGCAAACTGTCCGAAACAACAAAGCTGCCGACAAATTATCACGATAGAAAATTTACCCCATTCTGGAAATACCAATTGGAGAATGGAAAACATAAAGTTGATTTAAAAGTTAAAAATCCAACGGATAAAGCTTTCGTGAAATTGAACGAAATTATTGTTTATGGCCCAAAGTAACAAGAGAGGAATCTAAGATATGTCGAAACAAGGAAAAGCTATTGTAGTTATCGGCAGCAGTAATATGGATCTGGTGGCTAAGACACCGCGAATACCGGTCGCTGGCGAAACACTTACTGGTACAGATTTTTTTATGCTCCCCGGCGGTAAGGGTGCCAACCAGGCAGTCGCCGCTGCTAAACTTGGCGCCGAGGTAGTATTTGTTGCCAAGCTCGGTAAAGATGTCTTTGCCTCTAAGTCGCTGGAGAACTTCAAAAGCGTAAACATTAATACAAAGCACATCGAACAGATTGACGGTGTTCCCTCGGGAACTGCCATAATCGCTGTAGATGATAACGGCCAAAATATTATTATCGTTATTCCAGGCGCCAACGGAAAACTAATGCCTTCCGATGTCGACAAGGCCGAATCAGACATTGCCAATGCCGCCGTAGTGCTTTGTCAGCTTGAAGTACCTATCGCCACCGTTGAACAGGCGGCAAGGATCGCTAATAAAAATAACGTGACGTTCATACTCGACCCAGCGCCTGCACGGGAGTTAAGCGACGAGCTTTTGAGTAGGGTTGACATAATCAAGCCTAACGAAACAGAGGCCGAGATTCTAACCGGCATAAAGGTCATAGATGAAGCAAGTGCCGCAAAAGCTGCAGACGCATTACTTTCTAAAGGGGTTGAGACAGTCATAATCACCCTTGGGGAAAAAGGGCTGATGCTTGCGACAAAAGACGGCAAGGAAATGATTGCCAATAACAAAGTCGAAGCTGTTGACAGCACAGCTGCCGGCGATGCTTTTACAGGTTCGCTTGCTTACGGACTTGCCAATGGCAGGTCTTTAAAAGATGCGACGATCTATGCCAATGCCGTTGCAGCAATAAGCGTAACCAGGCTCGGAGCCCAGTCTTCTATGCCTACAAAAGAAGAAGTTGATGCTTTTATAGCGAAATAAAAATAAAATAATTTAAGGAGATCAGACATGCTGGTAATTCAATCTTATCCAGTTGCGATTATGATGTGCATTGTAACGATGCTGTGCTGGGGTTCGTGGGCAAACACACAAAAGCTTGCCAGCAAACAATGGAAGTTTCAGCTTTTCTACTGGGACTACTGCATCGGCGTTGTTTTAATTTCATTGATTGCAGGCGTTACGGTCGGCAGCAGCGGCTCTGTCGGAAGGAGCTTCATTGTGGACCTTCAACAAGCGACACTCGTGGCAATAGGCTTTGCTTTTCTCGGAGGCGTTGTATTCAATCTGGCTAATATTCTCCTCGTTACAGCTATAGACATCGCAGGTATGGCGGTAGCATTTCCAATTGGTATAGGCATCGCACTGGTCGAAGGGGTCATTATCAATTACATCCTTAAGCCGGAAGGAAATCCTATACTACTTTTCGTTGGTGTAGCTGCTATCACTGTAGCTATTATTATAGACGCCATGGCATACAAGAAAATGGGCGATTCTCAGCAAAAAACCACCGGCAAAGGCATTACCCTGTCAGTCGTCGCCGGCGTATTGATGGGCTTGTTCTATTATCTGGTGCAGCGTGGAATAGCCAGTGACTTTATTAACCCTGAAGCCGGAATGATGGGGCCTTACGCCGCTGTCTTTATCTTCTCAATAGGTGTATTTCTTTCAAGTTTCATCTGGAATACCATCGTTATGGCCAAACCATTTGTCGGTGAGCCAGTCCCGTTTGGCGATTATTTTAAGAAAGGAAATCCCAAGCTGCATCTAATCGGTATTATTGGCGGCGTTATATGGGGCGTAGGAATGTCGGTCAACAACATGGCTGCCGGCACTGCAGGACCAGCTATCTCGTATGGCTTAGGCCAGGGCGCAACAATGGTAGCTGCACTTTGGGGTGTGTTTATCTGGAAAGAGTTCAAGTCCGCACCTGCCGGGACAAACAAGCTGATAACACTTATGTTTGCACTATTTTTAATTGGTTTGGGCCTGATAATTGCAGCAAAGTAACTTTGATATTTAATGGTTTATAGAATCGCGATTAATTGGTCCACCCGGCAAACTCGCAAATGTTTTGCGATAGAAGCTCGTTTTTTTGAGTAGGACTGACCTTTTCAGGCACCTAACGCGAATGCTCATTCGGAAAGGTATGTCCTGAGCTGCAAAAAAGAGTGTCTAAATCACTTGCTGGTTTTTGGTTTATATCGATTGCAGCATGTCGTTGATTGCTATACTTCATATTTTAATGAGCACAGGCCACACCAGGGAATTGCAAATAACATCCCAGCAGAATATAATATTTCCAATAAACAGCAGGGCGGTAGCATGCTATTGAATGTAACAGCCAGGAATATTGCAAGAAAAGACTTCCTTGGC
The DNA here is from genome assembly GCA_019456225.1 of Planctomycetota bacterium. GTDB lineage: Bacteria > Planctomycetota > Phycisphaerae > Sedimentisphaerales > Anaerohalosphaeraceae > VRUI01. The sequence goes on from VRUI01000085.1 coordinate 9,264, forward strand.
GGGCTTTTAAAGAGTTACCGAAGAGCTGCTTAATTTTTTGTAGCCTTGAAAAGTAAATATGGCCGGAGCTATGAATTTTTGTACGCTACGTGATATTAAACGGAAGACTGTGCGGATTTTTGTCAGCTTTAAGAGTACCTCTAATAATTTATTTTGGAGTTTTATGTTATGAGAAAGTTTCTGTTGTTTTTGTTTTTGGCTTGTGTTTTAATTTCTGGTGTTTTTGCTTCTGGTGATGAGGCTTCGGTGTCGGTTGAATATGAGAAGGAATTTGAAGTTTCTAAAGAATATCTTATTGTGCCGATCAAGAATGGAGGGGAAAATGGGCTGATGACGCTTTATGTTGATGGCGAAAAGATATTCGATTATTCGGTTTCTTTTGCAAATAGTGCGGAAGAGGCGGACTGGTATGCTTTTTTCTCTATTTCTCGTTTTAGTGGTAAAAAAGCACGTCTTGTTGTTAAGGCGACAGAGAGTGGTTTTGCGTTGATCAAGCAGTCAGATTCTGTTCCGCAGGAGGATGGTTTTTACAAGGAGTCTCTTCGGCCTCAGTTTCATTTTACGTCAAAGCGGGGGTGGCTAAATGATGTAAACGGTATGATCTATTACGATGGTTTGTATCATATGTATTATCAGCATAACCCGGTAAGCGTTAATTGGGGCAATATGACGTGGGGGCATGCTACTAGTCCTGATATGATTCACTGGACAGAACAGCCTAAGGTGTTGTTTCCGAAGAATGAGATCGGTACTTGTTATTCGGGTGCTGCGTTTATAGATTTTAAGAATCAGCTGGGCAAGAAAACAGGGAGCAATGATGTTATTGTCGCTGCTTATCTAAGGACGAAGATCGGGCTTTGTCTTGCATATTCTAATGATGCTGGGCAGACGTTTACGGATTATGAGAATAATCCTGTTTTGACCCATGCAGGGGCAAGGATCGATACGCCGAGGCCATTTTTTTATGAGCCGACCGGTCGTTGGGTTAGTCCTACTTATGACTTTTTTACGAATGACAAAGGTGAAAAACGCAGGTGTGTTGGGTTTTACAGTTCGGCAGATCTTAAAGATTGGAAATTTGAAAGTCGTGTCGAGCAGGACGGCTGGGGCGATGAGCTTTGCGGCTGTGTGGATTTTTTTCAGCTGCCGATCGATGGTAATGCCAAGAATAAAAAATGGGTGATGATCTTTATTGATGGCAGTTATATTATTGGCGATTTTGACGGCAGTATTTTTTATACTCTGGCTGGCAAAGCTGCTGATGTAAAAGACCGCAACAATTCACTGGTTGTCCGGGGGAATTTTTATGCGACGATGACTTTTGAAAATGATCCACAGGGCAGACGTGTGCAGGTGACGTGGATGCAGGGGTGGATCCCTGATATGCCGTTTAATCAGCAGGTGACGGTGCCGTCGGAGCTTACGTTGCATTCGACAGCAGATGGGCCGATCATGAAAATGAACCCTGTTAAAGAGTTTGAGTCGCTCAGGAAAAAGACGCATAAATGGCAGGGGACTCTTGGGGCTGGCAGCAAGGCGTTGTCAGATGTAAAGGGTGAACTTTTTGATGTTGAAGTTGAGTTTAAGCCGTCGGAAAAATCGCGGACTGTTTTCTCTTTGCGTGGAATTGAGGTTGTTTATGATGCGGAGAATGAAACGCTGTCATTCGGCAATGAAAAAAAATCTCGTAGAACGAAACTTAAACCTGTTAATGGTGTTATTCGGTTGAGGATGCTGCTTGACAGGACCTCTATTGAAGTTTACGGAAATGATGGCAGGGTTTATATGCCGCTAATGGTGTTTGCTGATGAAAAAAACAGGTCTTTTTCTGCGATTTGCACCAAGGGTAATGCGAGAGTCAATTCACTTAAGATTCATGAATTAAGGTCAATTTACGTGAAATGATCAAGGAATGGGGGCCGTTAGTGGTTGTTGTGAGGTTTTGAAGGGGTGGCCTAAGTTTGTTTTTGATGGGGTAAATTAAAAGGGTCAGATACAATAGTGTTCGGCACGACCCTGTTCTTTGATAAATTCATATAGTGTTGGTGATCTTTTGCTGATTATATTGTGGTGGTGTTCTGCCTGCAAGTTATTATTGCGCAGCATTATTTCAGACGCGGTTTTGCAATAAACGGGCCTTTGGCGTGTTAGCTTTGAATTTTCAGTTTGTCGATATGAGCTTCCAACTCTTCCAGGTCGGCCATCCCAATGAAATACCAGCAGACCATCTCATAAGTCCTCAGCGTAGGCTTCCTGCCCGTACAGTGCAAATACTCATCCACACTTAAATCTTTGCTCATTAAGAAGTTAATATTCAGAAATTGAGCCGAAACAAGGCATTGCTTTTTTGGCAAGCTTGACATAAATCGGTCATTCGGATGTGCAAATTAGTTCAATGCGCAGCCAGTTACGTTTCTTATTTCCAAGTTGAAGTATGCATATTTTGCCATAAAGTAGAAATTGCGACCTCGCCACTTTGTGAAGATGTCTTCTATGTAGTTGAACCCTGGATTCATGGGAGGATGTTTCAGGTCCTCCGGTTTGATGTGTTCTTCGATAAGGGCATTTGCTTTAGCAGAGAGTCCTTGTTTGAGGGCGTCTGGAACCGTTGAAAGTTTTGCATTCGCCCGTATCCATTGCTTTTTCGATTTGGCCATCGCTACTGTTCCCGGTTTTCCTCTTCTGACTGGCTTTTCAAATTCTCTTTAAGGATAGTCAACTTTAGTTTCAGGTTAAAGTTTTCTACAGTAAGGGAAAACCACACAATAGGCCACAGGATAATAATTATTAGCCTGGTGACAATCATGAATATTAACACAGCCGTATTTAACAGGATCCAACAGAAGTTTATACAGATTCTCTTTCCGAGCGATGCGAGGCTTAGATTGTTGTTTTGTTTATTATTAGTTTGCATTAGATATTGTTATTTACTCCGGCTGTTGAGGCAACTTGTTTAACGCTGCAATGTAGCGGGACAGATCGAACTCTTTCTCGTTTTTGAGGACTTCAAAAACTTCAGATATGACAACACAGCCAATCAGCTCCTTAGCTTCCTTTTCAGGAATACTTTCGGAAACAAGTCTGTCCAGAGTCTGTTTTGTTTCGGGTGGATCGTTATTGGTGATCTGATTATCAATGACCTCCAGAAACATTTCTCTCATTTGTTCTTTGTTCATAACATGACCTTTGAGTTCAGTTCTTGTATTTTGGCAGTTCATACAATCCATGGCCGCTGTGGCGGAGCCTGCCCTGACGACATAACTCTTCCCATACCTCGCGGGGAAACTGGTTAGGCGGCTGTATCGCACACACGCCCTTATGCCCCGTGGGGTACAAATATATATAGCTACCCCAAATTATGCTGACACTATAACAGATAATCCTTGAGAAATCAAGAAGTTATGATACAATTGGCTCATGGAAAATGCGTCGAATCAAAAAACTGC
>VRUI01000086.1 GCA_019456225.1 Planctomycetota bacterium
ATGCTTTCACGCTCCATCGCTTCCATGGCTTCTGTCGCTTCCTGCTTTGCGGCAACCAGTTCCAAACCGGCCTTCTTCAGTGCTGCAAACGCAGGCTGAAATTTGTCGTTATGAAGATCATCCGCTTGCTTGATAAAATCAGCAAGTTTATCATTGTCAGTAGCAATATAAGTTTCACCGTCAACATCAGCACCGCTTAGAATCGCATCGGCATAAGTATCAAATGTTACTACGCTAGCCGTAAAAGCTTTATCCAACTCGTCAACCAGTGAAACGTCATCTGTTGCAAGAGCAGAAGTTGCATTTTTTAATTCTTCAGCAATTCGTTTGGCCGTTTCTACAGACAAACGCATTTCCGAACCGGCATCGAGGATCTGAACCTCTTCATTGGCAACTCTATGAAGAGCATTGCCAACTTTTGTAACTCCCCAGTATCCTGACGTGCCTGCAATAGCAACAAGCACAACTACAAGTAAAAACCCTGCGATAATCTTTGATCCTAATTTCATGTTCTTAAACATTTTCTTCCTTTCAATAACGTTAATTTAATTTTACTTTCTTAATAGCCAGTCCATTGACCCGAAAACTTTAACCATCCCTGCCATCTTCAATCTTTTCTTAAAACCCGCTTAAATCATCACCGGCTAACACCTTGTCGATATCAAGCAGGATCTTAACCGTATCACCGATCTTACCCATACCGAGGATGAAATCGGTATCAACATTTGAACCAAACTGTGGAGCAGGTTCGATGTCCTCGCCCTGGATATCAAGTACTTCCTGTACATGATCTACAACGATACCCGTCTGGAAATTGCGGTCGCCCTGAGATATCTCTACGACAATGATGCAAGTTTCCTCCGTAACTTCCATGGTATCCATACCAAATTTAGCCCGAAGATCGACGACAGGAATAACCTGACCCCGCAGATTGATCACTCCCTTCACATGCGAAGGCGTCTGCGGAACGGCTGTAATATCCATATAGCCGATGATCTCCCGAACCTTCAGAATCTCCAGCCCATACTCCTCATGGGCCAAAGCGAAGGTAAGATATTTACCCTCCTTGTCAGCGATTGCCTGGTTTAACTGTTCTGTTTTTTCTGCTAACTCTTCCATAAAAGAGTCTCCTTAGCCCCTGGGTTAATAATTTCAAGCTCGATTAAAAAATGGGCACCGGCAAAGCCCTATAATATCCATTTCCGCAAAGCGGAAAATAAGGCTTAGCCAATACCCCCAAAATATTTCCGCAAAGCTTGCCGTACAGACAAGCTATACACTCGTGCGTTTCGGTACGAAACCTGCACAACTTAACCAGTAAATTCCTCGTAACAGCAAAAAGTTTACCTGAGGAGGGCGCAGCTTTTAAAAACTAACAGACAGGAACCAAAAAGAGAACTAATGAACCAAATGGCCGAAGGTTAATAGTGATGAAAAACCAGGTCTATACATAAAAACACCCGGGGCAGATAGGAGATTTCTGCTCCGGGAAATGATAAATAAATGTTAATGTCCTATAAGACTTAACTGTTATAGCCATCAAAATCACCTGCATAACAACTCCTGCAAATACTAATTTCCCCTTTTCAGAGCATCATCACCAAACTTATTGCGTATCTTGTCATAGACTTCATCAATTTTTTTCTGTTTTTCATCCTCCGGATCAGAAAATAACAACTTTTGACCAGTTCCTTCAGGAGATAGTCCTGACGCGGCAAACCCCAACAGCCTCAAGGCTGCGGCAGACTTCTTATGCCATTTGTCAAAGAGTTGCTGCGTTTGGGTTAGTAATGTTTTGGTTGTATTAGTCGGTTCAAAAGTGGTGCTGCGAGTGATAGTTCTGAAATCTCCATATCGCAGTTTCAGAGTAATAGTTCTAGCCTGTAATTGTTCTGCTCTTAACCGCTGAGATACTTCTTCGACTTGAGCATGAAGAACCGACAGCAGAATATCTTTGTCCTTTACATCAGTTGAGAATGTTTGTTCGGCAGAAATACTCTTAGCGGCATGTTCTGTTTCAACTATTCTGCGATCGATGCCCTGAGCTAATAATAAAATATCTCCTGCCTGGTTCTTAAATACCTTAGACAGAGTGCTGACAGGAGTGGTTCTTAACTGCTCGATAGTTTTAATACCAATATCTTCAAGGGCTTTATTTGTGACTTTCCCTACTCCCCATATTTTTGATACAGGGAGAGGGTCAAGGATTTGTTGTTTGTTCGCTTCTGTGATAACAACGAATCCATCAGGTTTATCCAAATCAGAAGCCAGTTTAGCAAGGAATTTATTCGGCGCAATTCCAACTGAGGCAGTAAGGCCTGTTTTTTCTTTAATATCTGATTTAATTCTTCTCCCCAGTTTTTCAATGTTGTTATCAAAAAGGTGGACTGTTCCTGTTACATCGAGGAAAGCTTCATCGATAGATAATGGTTCAACCTGGGGAGTGAAGTCGTGGAATATTTTGTGGATTTGCTTTGACAGTTCTACATACCTTGACATTCTGACAGGTCGAATTATTCCATTTGGGCAGAGCCGAACAGCGCGGGCCATCGGCATTGCCGAATGAACTCCGTATTTACGAGCTTCATAGGACGCAGCACTTACAACCCCTCTGCCTTTGGGATTGCCGCCTACAATGACGGCTTTGCCTTTGAGTTCAGGGAAATCAAGTATTTCGACAGATGCAAAATATGCATCCATGTCAACGTGAATTATTTGTTTTAGTTTTTTCATGATTATTAGTCAGATTATAACTGCATAGTCAGTGAATTTTCAATAGTTTCTCTGACTAAGGCCCAAAAGCTCCTGATTTATCGGTTATTCAGGCAGGCAGAAAACCATATATTGACAAAACAAGTCCCTGCAATTACAATTTTAGCAGTTTAATCACAGAAATTTATTATACACCGAGTTCTCTTCTTGAAATAATAATGGCATTTGGCTTTTGTTTAAAGGTCTCAAGATCCAACAGGGAGATATTCGGAAATTGTGAGAGTAAAGGCATAACATATGAATAACAATTGCAGTTGGCCGGGTGACAATCCGCTCATGATCCAATACCATGATACTGAATGGGGTGTACCGCTCCATGATGATCGCAAACTATTTGAATTTCTTCTGCTTGATAACGCCCAGGCAGGTCTCAGTTGGCAGACCATCCTGAACAAGCGGGAAAACTACCGTAAAGCGTTTGACAATTTTGATCCAAATAAAATCGCACGCTACAATAAACGAAAAATTACTTCTCTGCTTAATGACTCCGGCATTGTTCGAAATCGACTTAAAGTTCAGTCAGCCATTACCAATGCACAGATTTTCCTGGATATTCAGGACGAATACGGCTCGTTCAATGCATTTATCTGGCAGTTTGTCAACGGCAGTGTCATCATCAATAAGTGGAAAACACTCAAAGACATCCCCGCGACTTCACCCGAATCTGAAACGATGAGCAAAACACTCAAAAAACGCGGCTTCAAGTTTGTCGGCTCAACAATCTGCTATGCGTTCATGCAATCAGCTGGACTTGTCAATGACCATCTTGTAAGCTGCTTTCGGTATCGACAATGCTAATAGCAATGGTTGCATCGGGATGAAAAGAAGTGGCCTTAGAATTTGAAAATAGGATTTCGGATATGTCTGGTCGGAGGTTTTTATTATTCGCAGCGGATCGTCATAACTTTTTTCGGACATCTTTGATCATTTCAATGACCTGAGCGATCTTTTCGGTGATCCGGGCATAGTCTTTAGCCGCCACGAGTTCCTTGCTTATCAGCTTAGACCCGATCCCGGCACAGGCAATACCCGCGGTGAACCATTCTGTCAGACTTTCTTTTGCAGGTATTACTCCGCCGGTCGGCATCAATTCCGTCCATGGCATTGGGCCTTTGACAGCTTTGACAAATTCCGGTCCGCCTACCTGGGCACCGGGGAATATTTTGCAGATATCCACGCCGAGGCAATGGGCATTGTGAATTTCCGTAACCGTTCCGCAACCGGGCGAATAAGGTATCTTTCGGCTGTTGCAAAGTTTGGCCGTCTCTTCATCCAGCACGGGACCTACGACAAAGTCGGCGCCGGCGTTTATGTACATAGCTGCCGTCGGCGCGTCGCAGATTGAACCGACGCCCAGGATCATCTCGCTGCGCTGGGCGTCTCTGAATTTTGCTAATTGCGTAAAAACGTCGATAGCCCTGTCGCCGCGGTTGGTAAATTCGATCACCTTTGCTCCGCCGTCAACACAAGCGACTGCAATATTTTTCGCGGTCTCAAAATCCGGAGAGTAATATACCGGTACCAGGCCGATCGTTTTCATTGCCGTTAGCGTTTCTAACCGTGAATGTTGAGCCATTATAATATCCTTTAGTATTTTGTTTTCAAATGTTTATCGCATGGACCTATCGCGCAAGCCAGCCGCCGTCTACAGCGATGGTGTAGCCCTGCATATAGTCGGCTGCCGGAGAAGCAAGGAAGACTGCGACCCCTTTAAGATCCTCCGGTGTGCCCCACCTACCAGCCGGAATACGATCAAGGATCGCCTTATTGCGTGCCGGATCTTCGCGCAGTGCCGTAGTATTGTCGGTCGCCATATAGCCTGGCGCTATCGCGTTTACGTTAATATTGTGAGCACCCAGTTCGTTAGCCAGCAGACGCGTCAAGCCCATCACCGCACTTTTCGAAGCGGTATACGACGGTACAAAAATACCGCCCTGGAAACTGAGCATCGATGCGGTATTAACGATCTTGCCGCCGCGGCCCTGTTCGATCATCTGTTTGCCGACTGCCTGGCTAAGGAAAAACAACGTGCGGATGTTGATGTTCATAACATCGTCCCAGTCCTTTTCGGCAAACTCGGTGATCGGGGCCCGCCGAATGATACCGGCGTTGTTGAACAGAATGTCAATGCCGCCCATTTGTTCAACGGTGGCGCTAACGATCGTATCGACCGATTCCTTCTTGCTCAGGTCGGCGGTGATGGCTATACATTTTCGGCCGAGGGCTTCGATCTGCTCTTTGCTTTCGGACATGTCTAGAATGTCGACGAGAGCAATGTCGGCGCCGGCTTCGGCAAGTCCAACCGCCATACCCTGTCCAAGTCCGCGAGCGGCGCCTGTGACGATAGCAACTTTTCCATCTAACTTGAATTTTTCAATAATCATGGTTAATCCTTTTTCGAATAATATTTTCTCAATAGCGGACGCTCAAAATCACAGAAACTCATTAACTCAATCTACTGTTGTCTTTTGGACTTCATTTGTTGTCTTAACTTTATCTTTATTTATCGCATCACTAAGTTTCTCTTTAAAACCGATAGCAGCTAAGCCGCTCATGAAGAATGCAAAACAAACGATCAGGGTCAGTAGAACCCATTCGATCTTTTTTGGTCTGTACTCGGATTGTTTGATATGCCGGGCCGAAAGGTATGCTCATTCGTCACTTCCAATTTTTAACCGTGGTTATAGAAGATCGTTAATTTTAACGTGATCCATATCGTCAAAAGCCTGGTTCTCACCGCCCATGGCCCAGCAGAATGTATAAGCCCCGGTACCAACGCCGGAATGGATCGACCAGCTTGGCGAGATCACCGCCTGGCCGGAGGCGACGGATATATGCCGCGTTTCCTGAGGTTTGCCCATGAAGTGAAAGACTCGTGCATTTTCTGCAAGATCAAAATACATATACACTTCCATCCGCCGTTCGTGCGTATGCGGCGGCATCGTATTCCATACACAACCGGGCTCGAGAACAGTATACCCCATAACCAGCTGACAGCTTTTGGCATTTTCAGGATGAATGCATTTATAGATCGTCCGTTTGTTGGATTCTTCTATCGTACCAAGCAGCACTGGCGTTGATTGCGACCGCTGAATATGCACTACCGGGTACTCGGCATGAGCGGGATAGCTAAGCAGGTAGTATTTCGCAGGCGTTTTCGCATCGCTGCTGGCAAACGAAATTTTTTCTGCCCCGCGGCCGACATACAGACAATCAAGATTGCTCATCTCATACTTCTTGCCGTCAATAGCTACATTGCCCTCGCCGCCGATGTTTAGAATACCAAGCTCGCGCCGCTGGCAGAAGAAATCTGCCCGCAATTCGTCAGCAGAAGTCAACGTCAATTCGCCTTTGACAGGTACAGCCGAACCTGCGATCGCGCGGTCAATATCCGAATAAACCATTTCAATTATGTTGGGCTTGAAAAGCGATTCGATCAAAAAATTATCGCGAACCTCCTGCGTAGTCATCCGGCAAAAACGAACCGGGTCAGGTGAATATCTAATTTCCATAATTATAATTCCTTTTATCTTTTAGTTATTGCCCTTAAAAGGCTTTGCTTTCGATCCCGGCGTCATAACTACCCTGACCGTAACTTTTTTATTAGCTTTCAATTCAACATCGAAGCCTATCATTCGTGTATTTTTGTTCTCTGCATCGTACTTGCTGCGCGGCTCGGTCGAATATGTTGCCAATTTGACATTGGCGTCAGTAACAACCTCAAACTGCATTGTTTTATCCTTCTGGCTGAGCACTGCTTTCTTGTTCGACTTTATATCGACCTTCGCCGGCGTTACCATGTTCCAGCGAACGGTCGCGGGCTTATCGCCTGCCTCAAGCTCATCCTGGATAAGAACTTGCCCCGACGGCATCAGCGATGCTGTGCGAACTGCCTTTTTCAGTTGTCCCTTGTAAACATCTGTCAGGTCGACAATCGCATGGGGAAACTTACTGTCATCGGAATACTTGATGATCGGCGCAAACCCATCGGCCTTTTGGAGCTTACCGTTAACCGCCAGCGTATTGTGCCCATGATTGCCGTATCTAAACAGTTTCCAGCGGTCGGCATTCTGGCTCATGACGAAAAGCGAGATACCCATCGATTCGATCCTGTGATAGCTTTCCTTTCCAAAGTCCATCGCCCAGCGAACTCCGTCGGCATCGATGACGAACGAACCGATGTCCATGTGTGCGTGATTAGAGCCTGGAGTGCCGCCTTTGATGCCAAGATACACCGCGTCATCGTCCCATGATGATCGAAACATCGCGACCGGATTATGACCGTGCCCCATCCACGACAGACGTCCGGGCACCGTCGCCTTTGGGGTTGACCATAGCAGTGCCAATACAGACGTTCTGAAGCGGGTAAGGTCCGACGGTTTTGTTTCGGCTAATCTGCTTAATATCTTCTTCTGATTCCATAGTAGTGAGGGATCATCATATCTCTTTGCGAACCACGAAACGGTAGGGATCATCCCGCCCTTGGATCCGCAGTCGGCATAATTAAAATAAAGTCCCGTCGGCCCGGTCGCATGAAGATAGTATTCGGCACTCTTGGCAAAACCGCTCTTTTCAGAAAGCCCAAAGTCCGTGCCCAATACCGAATCCAACGCTTCGATTAGTATAACATTATAACTTGTCCCATACACCCAGTAGTCAGGTCCTTCCGGGTATGCACCGTTCGGCTCGTATTCGGCCATGGCTTTCTGAACCTTGTTGACACTGCGTTGGATGATCGTCGCGGCAAGCTGCGGCTCATCTTCCATGATCGCCAGCACCCCGCACGCCAGACTGCCATGGCAAACCTGGTTCCAGTTGTTATTCGTATTGATCCACCAGTTGTAGCGCTTGCCGTCAAGCGATTTCTGTATTCCCATCTCGATTATCGCCTTGCGAATGATCTTGCGGCTTTCAACCGGCAGACCGTTATACAGCCAGTCATACCCGACAGCCATCGCCATCGTCATCTCTGCAACGTCGAGAAAATGGCTCGGGTTCCAATCGGTAAAATTGGCGATCGCCAGCATTTCTGCCTCGGCGCGTTTAAGATACTTCTCATCGCCGGTTGACCTGTACGCCCAGCTCAGGTTAAACAATCTTTTAAGTGCCTCTCTAGACACACTCAAAAGACGTCTCCCGATCTTTTTGCGTTCAACAGGCTTATCATTAAGTAAACCATCTGCCCGGCGCAAAATCTCTCCCTGCAGCACTTTCAGATCATCGGACGCTTTGATTTTCTGCATAACTCCGGCAAGCTCTCCGTCGCTGACAAACAAACGAGGATGTGCAGCGACAGGCTTGCCAAGAACCTTCTTGACCTGATCATGCGAAATCTCAACGGCCTGACAATCAGCAACCATAAACGAACTAATAAATAAAAACAAAGCAACAAAACAAAATCTATTCATAACATTTCCTAAAAAATAATCCGTGTAATCCGCGTAATCCGTGGTTAAATTCCTAATCAGCAAACTTAACGGTAACCGGGTTATCAACACGCTTTTTAAAATCGACCAAATACTCTCGCCACGATTTCACAGTCTTGATCTGACCGGCTCTTTCCCAGCCGTAGCCGGTATAATATGTAGCGACCGGTTGCGAACCTTTATCCGCGATCAAATAGATATGAGCTTCATCTTTCAACTTACTGGCGACATCACTCATGCCCTCGGCGGCTGGCGAAACAACCAGAACAGCCGTGCCAAGCCCGGAGCCATCAATCTCCTCCCAGCACCCGACGATGTTATTATCGAGGTCACCAAAAACCTCCGCCTTGCCATCGTGTTTGGTCACGCCAACTGCGAACTGCTTTATACTGCCTGCGTCCGCTCCGGTAAAGGTGCAGTCAAAACGACAGAGTCTTTGCCCCAGGTCGATTGTAACCCGCTTGGTCTCTACAAGTTTTTTGCCTGAAGCCTTCCATGACTTATCGTATGTTAGTTCAAATATGCTTCGGATAGGCCCGTTTGCGATCACTTTCCACGTGTCATAAACATTTGAATGCAGGTACTTGCTCCCTTCGACGATCCGCACACCGCCGCACCCGGTAGTTTTGCCGACATGATACGGGTCATACCCTTCGCCCCAATCCTTGTGGTAGGATTTCTTTTTCATCTGCCCGTACCACTTGTCAATGATGGGATAATCGACACGCTTAAGCCAGCAGTCAACGCCCGAATTTACCGCGTCATCCCACAAACCGGGACCATACACCCTGAAAGCGATCAAGTCATTTTCCCAGGCGAAGTCGTCTTTACGCTCAGGGACAAAACGGCAAAATGCTTTAGCTTTTGACTCAGCTTTTTTCACGCCTGCAGGCTGCTTCATTACCCGGAAATATTTCTTCTCGCCGGGCGCCAGGTCTGTCTGAAAAATCAATTCAGATGATTTACCTTCCTCAATAATCTGTGTAACTAAAAGGCGATTAGTCTTAAACTCAAACACGGCAGCATTATCTTTTGTCAGCCCCTTAACAGCACTCTTAATGTCTTTCCAGTTCAGGCTGACCGTTTCACTGTCTCTAAAAGATTTTGTCGGATTTGTGACGATAATCTTTTTAGCCTGTCCGCCGTTAAGTAAGGCGATCTTGTAAACTTCACTTCCGGCAAGCAGGAAGGAACCAACACCGTAAATCTCCGTCTGATCTGCGGTTACTTTTCGCGGATCCGCACCGATAGGCTGGACATTGCCGAGTTTACCGTCCGGATGAACGCAATTAACCAGACCAGCCCACGCTTTTTGAACTGCCGGCAGATATGTCTCAGCATCCAGAAGCCCGTGGTTGATACCCCACGCCAGACCGTAACAGTAAAAACCGCTGCCGCTAGCTTCCTTGGTTCCGAAAGTAACCGGGTCAAGCAAACTGGAATGCCACATCCCTTCGGCGGGCTGGATCTTCATGATCTTGGCAGCCATCTCTTTATAAATCTTGACATACTTACCGCGATCCGGATAATCTTCGTCCATCTCTTCGAGTACCCGCACCAGACCGCCGAACACCCAGCCGTTACCGCGCGACCAGAAAACCTTTTCGCCGTTGGCTTCACGCCTCTTAAAGAACCGGTCGTCACGAAAGTACAGGTGCTCTTTGGTGTCATAGAGATAGTCTGTCGTCGCCCACCACTCCTTGTTCATATAGTCCATGTACTTCTTTTCGCCGGTAATGCGTGCAAGCTTGGTCCAGACCGGCGGCGCCATAAACAAAGCGTCGCACCAGTTATAACGCTTCTTGTGCTCGCGTTTATCATGCGTAAGCGGCGTGTTTGGCTGGTTAGCAAGAATGAAATCAAACAGCTTTTGGATCGGGGCGATCATCTTGGGGTCTTTGTATTTCTTATACATCTCAATATACATCTGCGCAACGGCATGATCGTCGCCATGGTAAACGTTATTTTTGCGTTTATGCGGCAGCCACTCGTTTTTTTCGCCGAAGGCCAGCAGGGCTTTGTAATATTTGTCGTTGCCGGCCATTTGCGCGTGGGCGGTTAGGCCGGCGAATAGTGCGCCGTGGGTCCAGTCTGTGGTTTTGTGCTTGCTTGGGTTGGCTAGCTGCCAGTCGGCGACTTTGGTCATTACCGATATGATCTGGGCCGGTTTTTGTGCGGCGTTGCAATTGCTTATAAGTACTGATACAATAAGGATTAACAGGTTTTTTTTCATCATGGCACCCTTTCATTCGATAAGACATATCCAGATTCAGATTAATGCTTGTGAGGTATTTGACGTGTTTGTAGGTTATCATATTTCATCTAAATATCAAGCGATTTACTGAAATTTGCGGTTTAGAATTGGGGTGTACTGGACATTGTCGACATTTCCCACCTGTGGTTTTGGGCGTTATTTTTTGAAATTAATTGAAATTAATTGAACGAAAACGCGAAAAAAACAGATATTTTGACTTTTTTTGGGTAAAAGTGCGCGCTTTTGAACGTTTTTTGACACCTAATTCAGAGGTAAACTAAATTCTTGATACCCGTAGTGTCGCTAAGTAGGGGTTTACCATGAAGTGCGTGAAGGAATAAGAAGAACATGAAGGAAAGAGAATTATTTAGCAATTGGCAAGTAGCAATTAGCGATCAGCTAAAAAGAGAATTATTTAGCAATTAGCAAACAGCGGGCAGCAAAAAAACGAAAAGATTGAACCACTAATTTTCACTAATTTTTTATGGGGTATTCTCGCGCAGCGTTCGGCGGGCAGCGGGCAGCGGAAAAGAAAGTGGTGCGGAGTGCAGTTGCGTTACGGGGGCTATAGTATATGTTTACCCAAAATGTCGCTCGTCGACATAGCGCGCGGTTCTAGTGACAAGTTTGGAAGGTGGCAAGTGGGGGTTGACAGCAATTACGAATTACTAATTACGAATTACGAATTGTGGAAGCGGCCTTTGGCCGAGGCATTTTTATTTAAAAACTTTGCCACAGAGAGCACAGAGGGCCACCGAGAAAAAGAGAGAATTTATCCGCGGATTTCGCGGATTGCACGGATTAAAAACTAAAAGCAAAAGATAGTTAAAAACAAAAACTTGAACCACTAATTTGCACTAATTTGCACTAATTTTTTTGGGGGTTTTTTCTTTACTTTTTATTGTATCCTGTTATTGTGGAAATACCGGAGTGAGACCGGATGTCCGCTGTGCGGACAAATGAATAATGATTATTGTCTAATGTATAATGGTGGAAACAGCTTTCGGCTGAGGCGATTTTATTGGAACTTGAATTTGATCCGCCAATGCTGGCGGATTTCGCTTTGCTCAATATTTGGGAGATTGTCAATTGGGTTGTAAAAAAGGGCAGTTAATTAAATGGACGGGATTGCAGCATGCTATTTTACCTAAACCCCCGAAAAAGGCTCCCGGAGACTTTAATTTTCTGGAGGAAAAGTGATTATGAATAAAATAGAAAAATTAAGGCATTGGATAAAACAATTTAACCTGGAGGAAATTGTATTGTGGCTTGATACGATAGCCTCACATCCAGCTAATCAAGATTATGCTTTAAGGATTTCGTTTACAACTGCAATAGCACTTTCTATAGACGAAAAAGAGTATGATGGTAGATCCTTTAAGAGATCTTACTGTATTAATCTTTTCGACATGCTGGATAAACAGTTTAATGAGTTCATCATGTTAGAGGACTTCAAAGGTTTTGATCAATCGAAACGGATTCCTTTGTTTTGGAAAAATAAGAAATACTTTTTCTATTATGGTGGTCTTGAGCGACCACATGAGTATTTACTTAATTTCACAGATTTGTATCTTGATAATAGTTCCATTGATGGAAATATGGAAAATATATTCGTAGAGTCTCTACTCCATCAAACTAAGCTTTTGAATGCTGTTTTAAACATGAGAGAGTCTTCTAAGGTGTGCAATAAGTCGTATAAAATATACGTTCCTACAGAATATTATTTCAACCAGATAAAACAATATTTCATTGCAAACAATCAACTCCCTT
>VRUI01000087.1 GCA_019456225.1 Planctomycetota bacterium
ACTGACACACGCCGGTTCGTTGTGTCAGCCGTTTTTTTCTTTAAGGCGGCAGGCCGCTAAAAGCATTTTTTTAAAACTTTAAAAGAAAGGTCAGACCATGGAAGAAAAGAAAGAAATCACAGAGGAAGTAAAAGCAAAGATCGCAGAGCTAATCGAATTTTGCAAAAAGAACCATTTTGTTGCAGAGCTTGTCGGCTGTTGGGTTTGGGTTTCATTCGATGAAAAGCCCGACGAGGAAACCCGCAAGCTTTTAAAAGGCGCAGGTTTCCGCTGGGTACGCAAACGCAGCAAATGGGCCCATAATTGCGGACGGCCTTGCAGATCCAGCAAAGGCAACCCGTGGGAAAAATACGAGCATCAGTACGTATCAATCGCCAGCTAACCGCAACCGCCTAGGGGAGAGAAAGGACTTTCTCCCCTGGGCTAGTTTAAGGAATTAAGGCAATGACCAGACAACAAATAATAGACCACTATCTGAAAATCAGGTTTCCGGATTCTCCAAAGTATTACCACGACCAATGGATCGCCAGATTTGACCGCGGCGAAGAATGGAACTACAGCGATTTTTCCGGAAGGCGAGTACTTCAAAAACTCGATCCAAACTGGTACCCGGCAGACGAAAAGGCTTTTAAGGTTTTGCCGCCATACCCCGCACTTTAACTAATTGCTGTTAGCTAATTGCTAATTGCTGATCAACTGAAAGGAGATCACCACAATGACTGAACTTATGACATTACACGCCAGACTAGAGGCAGCAGCTTACAAAATATCTGATAACTTCTGTTACGGCTGCTATAAGGTTGTCGAAGGCGAATTCTGTCCGGAATGCCACAGCGATGACTTTATGCGTCACGTGGAAGGAGTAGGGGTTGAGTACGGGACAGAATGGGTAATCGACCACATAATACAGGATCGCTGCGAATCGGTAGACGATGAAGCCCTGTTTGATGAAATGCTAGACGAATGCTATCCGGAGATAGAGCTTGGATGCTGCAGCTGGACACCGTCCCATGTAATGAGCGAGCTTGACCCGACCGCCTACCGGATCGGAGTCCAGGAACACATCGACAGCCTTGTCGCTGATTGCCAGCTATACGAATCAGACGGCGATTATTATCAGGTGTTCGACATCGAAGAAATGCTGATAGACATCGAAGCAGAATAAACAACAGGGGGAAAGGGAAAACGTCACAAGCCCTTTTCCCCACTTTTTACATCCCACCCCAGCCCCTTTGGGAAAAGAACCCAAACCAGAGAACAACTTAGCAAAATGCTAATAAATTGAGTAATTCACCTTGCCTGTGCTGCCACTGTCGCGTCGATAGTTATTTTAGTATGCCATCGATCACCAAATCGCAAGCGGCTTGCTTAAGGCCGGAACGAACTCTATTGCTTACTCATTAGCGACAATTTCAGGCAAGGATGCCTGTTTTAATTATCTTATATGGAGCTATAAATAATGTCAAAAGGTACAGTAAACCAGTTTGATGATGTAGAAGGTGTTGGATCTATAACACCGGATGATGGCGGCAAGGATATTTATGTCCATTGGTCGCATATCGAAACAGATTCTAATATCCAATCTTTAGTGGTTGGACAGAAAGTTGAATACGAGCCGATTACGGATGTTGTCTTTCCTTTTGCCTCATCTGTACATATGATTTGAGGATAAATTCAGAACAATGATCATTTGCCGAGCCCACCCAACCGCAAAGCCTGAGTAACCGAAAGCGACCCAATATCCACATTGTCAATATGCCCGAAAACCCTGTCATATTTATGGCTCTCCTGGCATGACTGATATGTCAGGTCGTAACATTGACGACACCCAAACACAGACCCCCCAGGAGGCAAGAAAAGCTTAGTAACCCGATTACCACAGTACACCCCATTGACAACGGCAGGACAGGCAAAGTAATATCGAAATCCCCCATAATTGCACGCCCAAGTGATAAGTTCGATCTTTTGTTCTATAGCTGATGACAAAACCCCCAACCGCACCACCAAAAACGAGGTTTTGTCAACGTCAACATGTATATGAGATTCAACTTCAACACTCCGCACTACATCCCCAACAACATTCCTCCACTCAACCACCCCGGCCTTACTATAATCAAGAAAACCGTTTTCCCGCAACAGCTTAATGCTGATCTCGTTACAAATCTCAACAGACTTTTTTCTTAAACAAACGTCTGCCCATTTACCGCTACCAAAATTACCCACAACATTTACCCTAAATATTTAATTATCATTGCTCTTAAAGCAGATTTCTTCTGAAAATATAGATCGGTCTTACCTGCCTAATAACACAGGCGCGCGCCAAAGTGCGTGCCAGCAATGTACGTCTGGTACTCGTTTGGTCTTCGCCTGTACTTCGGTCAGTGTCATAAGTCTTTTATTAACAGTCATTAATCGTTTATTGACAAGGACTTACAAAACCCCTTGAACGGACTGAAAATCCGTGTGTCGGCGGTTCAAATCCGCCCCTGCCCATTACACAAACCTCTGTCAATAAAGAACTTACGGCAATTTCCCCCGATCCCCAAAGCCCTGAAAACCAAGAGCTTGTTTCTGGCTTGTTTTTGGAATCGGAAAATGACCCAGACTTGAAACTACTTATACAGTGTTGGTCTGGCCTTCCTGAGCATATCAAGCAAACTATAAATACTTTGGTGGGATCTGTCACAATCGGCGATAATGATAACGTGAACAAATGATTTAGGAGAAATAACATGGGTGGTTTCGGAAGTGGTAAGTGGAGCAACATACTAACTCGCAGGGCTGCGGTTGAGCAGTGTCGGGTCTTGAGTATGAAGCAGCTTAGGCTTGGTGGGTTGTTTGGCTTGGCTGGGTGCTTGACGGTTGACTGGCGGGATGTGGCTGGTGGGGTTGTGGCTTCTGCTGTTGTTCGGTTGGACGGGGATGGGCTTATTGTCAAGTATGGCAGTATGGAATACAGGATCGAGCTTAAGCGGACTTTTTGTCGGTTTGGCGGGGTTCGGTATTGGTTTTTGTGTCCGGCTGTTAAGGATGAGGTTTATTGTGGTAATCGGGTTACTAAATTGTTTATGCCTCCTGGGGGTTCTGTGTTTGGGTGTCGGGCGTGTTACGATCTGACATATCAGTCATGCCAGGAATCACACAAATATGATAAGGTTTTTGGGCATATAGAGGGTGTTGATATTGGGTCGCTTTCGGTTACTCAGGCGCTTCGGTTGGGTGGGTTGTAAGCCTTAACTCACAACTCTGCTTCTATTTCATGAGTATTATTCCGATAACTTTATCATCGGTCAGGAAAAAGCCCATACGCTTGTTCTTATAGATTAGTTGATTACCTTTACGTTTCGATGGTTCTCCGAATACCTCTACTATCTCACTTTCTGTTGAGCCGATACCGAGTCCCTCTGCTGTCTTGAACTTGCAGGCTTTTTCCATAGCTTTTACTAGAGGCTCGGTTTTTCCATGCGGATTTCCGCAGTATATATCGCTTACCACAACCTCATCGCGAGCCACAATCTCTATGCCGAGTGAACTGTAAATATACGATACACCAGTCGCCGCAACATCTGGCTTACCTAAAATATCTTTCATTTGCTTAACTGTCATCCCAAACTTTATTTTGCCAACGCCTATTCCGGGACGGATAAGCAGATATTCGGATGAAACATCACCCCCTTGATTAGTTTTTGCCTCTGTGTCTTGTGATACTTCGTCCGGTGTTTTTTTGCATCCGACACAGAAAAATCCGATAAATGCAAAAGTACTTATAACTAGCAAAATCTTTTTCATGACAATCCCTTTCAATATCTGACTATTTAAAAACTTGTGTAATCTGTGTCCAAAACGCTGTTCACTATAATATTGACGCGATCACATGGGAAACGTTACAGAAAAAATAGGTTTTTTTGTGTTTTTGGTCTGGATTCTTTTCCAGAGGGGTCGGGGTGGGTTATCAATTGATTATTGATGAATGATTATTTATGTTGTGGATCGCCGGCGGATGGGCTATAATCACGGCTCGGAAGCTAATATCAAATAAACACGGTATTTTACGAAACTGACATTTATGAATGCATTGATCACAAGCCCAACAGGCATCCTGACTGTCCTGTGCGGAATCGCGGGAATATTCTTTTATCTCGAAAAAAACAAAAAATGGAAAATCTTCAATTACTTTCCTCCTCTGCTCTTTATTTACTGCATCCCCGCGATACTGTCTAATGTCCCCATCGGAGATAACTTCTATATCCTGTCTCGCTCATCCGGTATCTATACCATGCTTAAAGACTTCGGGCCGCTGTCTAATATTCCCATCGGAGAAAGCTTCAATATCCTGCCTCACTCATCCGGTGTCTATTCCATGCTTAAGGACATCGGGCTGCCATTTTTTCTGGTAATACTGCTGATCAAAGTCGATGTTGTTTCAACTGTAAAGATAATGGGACGCGGTGTATTTGTCATGCTAATGGGGGCAGCCGGTGTTGTAATAGGTGCGCCTCTTTCATACCTTCTTGTCCGAAATTTTCTTCCTCCTGAAACATGGAAGGCATTTGGAACCCTGGCCGGGTCATGGATAGGCGGAACCGGCAACATGGCCGCCGTCGCTGGTGGACTGGAAGTTGGCAAAGGTGAATTCGGTCTTGCCGTACTTGGAGACAATGCTGTCTATCTCGTCTGGCTGCCCATCCTGCTTGCCTCGAAAGCCCTTGCAAAGCCATTTCATCGCTTTATTAAAATTGATCATGAAAAAATCAAAATTTTAGAAGCAGTCGAAGCTGAACCCGACGAAAAAAACGAACCAATCGCTATGAGACATTTTTTATATTTGTTCATGATCGGTTTTGCCTGCATCTGGATTGCCAATGCACTCTCACCTTTGATGCCGGTATTGAAGCCTGTTTTGACCGCGTCAACCTGGAAAATTCTGCTAATAACAACGATGGGACTTGCCCTGTCCTGGACGCCGGCAAGAAAGATACCGGCTAGCCATGAACTTGCAATGGCAATAGTGTATCTTTTCGTAGCTAACATGGGAGCCAAGGCCGATCTGTCGCAACTTAACGCCTCTGCGGGCTGGTTCATTCTTGCATGTTATGTATGGATAGCGATCCACGGAGCCTTCTGCCTGTTGGGAGCATACATTTTCAAGGTTGATATTCACTCTACCGCGATCGCAAGTGCCGCCAACATCGGCGGCGCCGCAAGCGCACCGATCGTCGCGGCCTATCACAACGAAAAGCTCGTACCGGTCAGTATACTTATGGCCCTGGTAGGTTATGCAATCGGCAATTACGGCGCATTCTTTGCAGCCTGGCTATGCAGCCTCCTGAGCCCTGGTTAAATACAAATTATCGAACCTCTGCTTTCAGTAAAACAAAATGACTGAATTGAGGTTTTTAATGTTTAATGTATCCTTCTTTTTTTATCGACAGAAAAAGAAAATCTTATTTGCACAGTACAAAACTTATGCTATAATCGCTTGCGACCTCGAAATCATATTGCCTGTCCGTGAAAGGAATGTATTACATGAAACGCACAAACAACCCGTGGACAAGCCGCATCTTCATCTTAGCCTTTTTGGTTCTCACCTTTTTCTGCTGGTGTCCCATCCTCTACGCCTCCTACGGACCCGCGGATCGCATTTGGGGCGTTCCGATCTGGGCCGTTCTGGCCGCAGCCTTCGGCACAGCCCTGTTCGCTCTCGAATGGATATACCTCTTCGCCGCACGTATTACAATCGGCGACGACGAACTTGACGACATAGTCTCTCAGCTTGCCCAGGTCAACACCGACGAATCCGATTCAGCTGGGGAGGACGACTAATGTTCGCAATCGCAATCATAGCCGGTATATGTCTGACCTCCGTCGCCGTCGGCTACCTCGCCATGCGCAAAGGCTTCACACGAAGTGCCGATGACTACTTCGTCGCCGGATCCAGCCTCGGGTATTTCGTCCTGATCTTCAGCATGCTCGCCTCGTTTCTAAGCGCCTTCTGCATGTTCGGCATGAGCAGTCTCGGATACCGCACCGGATTCGGCGCTCTGTTCGTACTAACCGTAAACCTGATTCCGTTGGGATACCTCTGGTATTTCATGCACAGGAAAACGCTCCTCCTCGGAAGAGCACGCAAATGGATATCAATGGGAGCGCCCTTTGGCGAGCGATACGGAAACGAAATGAGGGCGCTTGTCCCGCTTGTGGTGCTCGTCGCTTCGATACCATATCTCGCCGCACAGATTCAGGGAATCGGCGTAATGATCGAGGCCATGAGCGAGGGAAAGGTTCCTTACAAATTGGGCCTGTTCTTCGTGCCCGCATTCATCGCACTCTATCTGATGATGGGCGGAATGAAAGGCGCCGCATGGATAAACACCTTCCAGGGCGTCTTCTTCACCGTCATGGTATTTGTTCTGTTCTTCGCCGTCATGGCCAAAAACGGCGGATTCAGACCCACCATGGATATGGTCTTTGAAAAACATCCCGAACTCTTCCAACTCGGCACCAAAGGAGGAAAGCTCTGGAGCTATCCGATGATCTTCGGATTTTCCGCCGCGATGTGCTTAGGATGTGTTTGCTTTCCCCAACCTTATATGCACGCATATTCCAGCCGAACCGTAAAGGGATTCAAAGCAATGACCCTCGCCTTCGGAGGCTTATGCCTTGTAATAATAGCAATGCCCACAATGATCGGCATCGCGGCAACGGAAATTGTCGGCGGACTCTCAAAGGTCGAGGCGGACAAAGTCTACGGACTCGTCGCATCGGCGACCCTGCCCGACACGATAGCGGCACTTGCCGTCGCAGGCGGATTCGCAGCCGCGATGACAACCGTAAACAGTGTCGTCTTCGGCAATGCAACAAACGTTGCAAACGATCTCTATAAGCTCCTCAGACCGAAGGCACAAGCTAAAGAACTCATAGGCTTTGCCCGCGCATGTGTCGTCGCAATTATGGCAGTCTGCGTTATCTTAGTCTGGAATCCTACCACGCCGGTAGCCGAACTGTCCGTTATCGCATTCGGGACTGCTGCTATAACTATATTCCCACTCTGGGGTGCTTACTACTGGCGACGCGCAACACGCATCGGAGCGATCGCGGCAACTCTCGTCGGCTTTGGCGCCAACGCAGCATTCCTTGTTGCAGGCATAATACGCGGAGAAAACATGGTTCTCTCGCCCCAGCCGTTCCTGCTGAATCTCAACGGGTTTCTAGCATCCTTTATCGCCGCAGGTATTGTCTTCGTCGGCGTCTCACTGATGACCAAACTCGGCCCAGTCGAAAAGAAAAGCCTTGCACTGTTCTTCCACCCGGCACTGGAAGAATAGCCCAAAGAAACTCGAACCAATACTGTTCTAAACAAAGTGTATTTGTCGGCTGCTTCAGGTGGTTAGCTTAACAGTTTTGATGATTTCAAAAGATTTGTTGCTTCCAGCTATTATTTTCGCGCAGCATAAACTTCAGAGTCCTTGTTAATAAACGAAGCCCGGGGGGTACAAAAATTAACTTGTCATATAAATTGTTAATGAACAAAGATTTAAGTGTGGATGAATATTTGCACTGTACGGGGTAAGGCCCAAAGGCCCGCATAAAATCCCAAAGTCCCGGTAGGATAGGTAAAAATGCATCTCCTTTACCCATGCCGATTTCTGTCAAAAGTTAGAGGATGTTTTCCTTTACTTGTTTGCTGTTTGCTACTTGCTGATTGCTGATTGCTATTTACTAATTGCTTTTGGAGATTTGGATGTTTTGCTCATCCTTAATTCTATACAGGAAAGAAACCGATAGAGCAAGTCTTTTATTCGGGTTTTTCAAAATTTCTTGAGCTTTTCTACAGAGCATGTCTGACTCTTTAAGTTTTCCTAACCGTTAAGATCATACCTTATGATTGCGATAGGCTTCCATCAGCCGTTTTGCAGACTCGATCCCGTTTGTTGAAAACACCAGTGTCGCCCCGGTTGGAAACTTTTTCAAAACCTTGCCGGAAATGATATCTTCTTCGGTCGTATTGATCTGGTTAAAATGCTTTTTGTATTTGGCCGCAACCTTATAATGCGCATCGATATCATTGTACTGGCTCTGGTTCATGCCAAAGTCAATCGTACCGAACTCCTCGGATTCCAGGATCGCCGGGATATTATGGTTCCATTTTCCGCAGGAATGAAAACTGCCGCCGCCAACGTTTTTGGCAACGTATTCATCAAATGGCAGAACACGCTCTTTATACATCTCAGGGCTCATCATCAGGTTTGAATCACACCGAATAAGAATATTGCCCCGGACCATCAACCCATGCTGATGGCTGTAGCCTTTCGGCAATAACTCCCTGCCGACCCATTGACGGAAATGATCGTGCAGCCTTACCTGCGTTTTCGCAACGGTCTTCATGAAACGATTCGTAAGCTCTTCTTCCGTATACAATGCCAGCAGAATGTCACTGCCCCATATCGCCGCAGCCGTATCGAATGGCCCCTGCAGGTCAGGTATTGCCACCGCGACACATTTTTCCACGTTCGGATATTCGGCGATGATATTCTTAAAATAGCTGTAAAACTGCCCAGCCTTAGGGATCCAGCCGCGATTGACAGCATCATCAATATCATGTTCGTCCAGTGCCTTACGAACAGCGTCTGCAGCTTTTGAAGTATCCTTAGTAAGCGGTTCCACCCATGGCGGATTGTTTTCAAGCACACCGATCTGCCCGCCAAAGGTCGAAGCACATAATCCGATCCCCATATTAGCCCTGACCTGCAAAGGCTGGCTGTCGCGAACTTCAAGCCATCCCATCGTAGACGCCCTGCCGTACCACAGTTCATTGATCATCATCTTAGCAGGATCTTTCACCGCTTCGCAGATCGGATACGTATTGCTGCTTTTCTCGTCCAGCGTTTGCAGCCGTTCCTGGAACAGCAGCCGCAGCGGCGGACGCTCGACATACTCCCATCTCATTGTTTTCATGAAATGTTCGCGAATCTGGTCATGTTCTGCCCGAACAAGTTCCCCGTCCAGTTTTTCCAGCAATTTCCTAAGCGAAGCCTCCGCCTGCGGATCGGCCTTTATTGCTTCAGTATTCATAAAAAAATTACCTTTTCTATAGTTCCACTTTTTTTGTACTCTCAGATTTGATCAGCAAATTCATAACAACAAATGCGACAGGATGCAAAATGCCCATCAAAATAAATATTGGCGAGTAACCGAACGATTCGATGAGCATTGTCGGTACAACACCTGTGATCAGCACGCCGCCGACACCTCCGGCAAAACCGGCAAGGCCCGTCATTGAGCCGACCGTTTCTTTTCTAAAGCAATCGCTGACAAGCGTAAAATTATTAGCTGCCCAGCCGCTGTGAGCTGCACAGGCCAGGCCAACCAGAAGGATGATCGCAACCGAATTACCCGTAAACCCGGCAATCGCCGTGACGGGCATACACAACGCACAGACCAGCATCATCGTTTTCCTGGCCTTAACCGGATTCATACCTTTATCAATAAGCCTGCCTGTAGCCCAGCCGACAACATTGCTCAGAAGTATTGAAATCCCATAGATTACCGGCAGTGCCCAGGCGACCGCCTTAAGATTAAAGCCTCTTTTATCAAAGAGATACGCCGGCAGCCAGGCCATATAAAACCACCACACCGGATCCCCGCAGAACTTGCAAACCATAATCCCCCAACTCTCGCGGGCAACCAGCAAATGACTCCAGCGAACCTTTTTAGCAGGCATCGATCCATCCTGGTCAGTATCATCCTTAACCTTGTTGGGTTTATAGATCAACAGCCACACTATCGAAAGAACAACACCACTTGCAGCAAAAAAGTAATACGCAAAACGCCAATCCAGGTTAAGCCCTTTTGCGGAAATGATCCAGACGATGATCACGCCGCTGGTCATGATCGCAATACTCGGTCCGCTGTTAAACAATGTCGTTGCAAGTGTTCGCTGCTTGGGCGGGAACCACTCGGCCACTGATTTGATAGCCGCAGGAAAATGCGCAGCTTCGGTAAGTCCGAGCGTACCCCTTAGGAGACTTAGAGAAACCGGCCCCGTGCTTATAGCTGTTAAACCCCCGGCCAGCGACCAGAGGAACATCGAAAGCGACAAACCGACACGAGTGCCGAGTTTATCGATGACCTTGCCTGCGATCAAAAAACCGATCATATAGGTAAACTGAAAAGCTGTTACACCATAGCCGTACTGACGGTCACCGATTTGAAGTGCATCCTTGATGTATGTAGCCGTAACTGCGAAAACAACACGGTCGTAATAGTTCACCGTAGTGGCAGCAAACAGAACAAAAAGAATAACCCAGCGGTAATTTGAATACTTTTTATCAAGCTCGTCCATGCTTTCTCTTTCCATTAATGTCACATTGTTTTATTGCTATCAAACAACATCCGGCACGACGAAAGGTTTGCGATATTTGCGCGTCAACATCCCATTAGCTTCGGCATCATTAGTAAACTTCATCGTCTTGGGATCAAAATCAAGTGACCTTCCAAGCCGGTATGAAATATTCGCCAGATGCACCAGCGCACAGGTATAAAAACCTTCCTCTACATTTTTGTTATAATTTTTAGGATCATTTTTGCGAATGGCCTTGATAAAATTGGCATAATGGTTGTCGAGTCCTTCGCCGGATTGTCCGGGCTCGCGACTTTGCCCCATAAAGGCCTGCCAATGGTTAACATCTTTTGCCAGATATCCCTTAGAACCATAGAATAGGTTCCCAATCGTATTTTTAGAACTGGTCATATAACCGGTCGGATCTTCCGGCGATGCCTTCATCCACTTACGGTCTTCCCTGTTCGACACCCAATGCCTTGTTTCAAATTGCAGAATTTTCTTTTTATCGTTCCCACCATCTTCATTTGGAAATTCGAACATAGCCATCAAGGTATTGGGAGTATCCTGGTCATCATCGAACATGAAATGTCCTCCCACAGCAGAAACCCTTGTAGGCAGTTTCACACCCAGACCCCATCGAGCAATATCCATCTCATGGATTCCCTGGTTGCCCATATCGCCGTTGCCGTAATCCCAGTTCCAGTGCCAATTATAATGAAAGCGATTTTTCGAAAACGGTCGTTTAGGCGCCGGCCCCAGCCACAAGTCATAATTCACACCCGCCGGTACCGGTGAATCCGGAGTATGACCGATCGTATTTCGCCATTTGTAACATAAACCCTTGGCCATGTACACTTCCCCCAGCCCGCCATCATGCAGAAACTTAGCCATTGATTGGGCACACGGATTGCTCCTCTGTTCTGCGCCATCCTGAACGATAACATTATATTTTTTGGAAGCCTCTACCAGTTTCTGCCCTTCGAATATATTATGGCAGCATGGCTTTTCAACAGTAACATGCTTTCCAGCCTGGATCGACCAGATTGCCGCAAGTGCATGCCAATGATTTGGTGTAACGATCGCAACCGCATCGATATCTTTATCTTCCAGCAGCTTCCGAATATCCGTATAAAGTTTGGGCTTGCGTAAATTCTTATCAGTAAAATATTTCTTAACTCTTTCGGCAAACATATTCTCATCAACATCGCAAAGAGCCGCAACCTCTACATTAGGTATTGACTGGTAAGCTTTGATATGGTTCTGGCCCATACCGCGTATCCCGACAACACCGATACGTATTTTATCGTTGGCGCCTATTATCCGAGTTATGCCTGGTACAGTTTTGGTCTTTTCACCGCATCCCATAAGCCCCGTCAAGCCAATGCCTGCTCCTGCTGTCAGTGATGTTGTCTTGATAAAACTTCTTCTCGTAATCTCACTTTTTTTCATAATCATATTCCTTTTTTAGCGTAGCTCTCTAATCTTAATATTTCTAAAGTACACCTTGCTGCCATGGTCCTGCAGCAGAATGTGACCTTCTTTGGCCTGCCCGAAATTTTTGTATTTCTTAAACTTACTTTGGCTTACGCGCTCTTTAAAGTCATCGCTGCCTCTTTCAAATTCGAGAACCTTGATCCCATTAAGCCAATGCTCGACGTACTTGCCCTCGAAAATTAAAGGTTCCCGGTACCTTTTTCGGGGGTTTAGGTAAAATAGCATCCTGCAATCCCGTCCATTTAATTAACTGCCCTTTTTTACAACCCAATTGACAAT
>VRUI01000008.1 GCA_019456225.1 Planctomycetota bacterium
ACGGATTAAAAACTAAAAGCAAAAGATAGTTAAAAGCAAAAACAAAAACTTGAACCACTAATTTTCACTAATTTTTTATGGGGTTTTTTCTTTACTTTTTATCGTATTTGGTTATTGTGGATAGGTCGGGTATTTGTTACAGGTGAAAAACCCGATGTGAAACCGGGACGCAAACGGGTGGCGGGTGGGAAAGTTGCAGGTGGGAAAGTGACAGTTTCCAGTTTCCAGTTGTCAGTTGGCAGTAGACTGCTTTGGTGGGAGGGATTTAATTTTTGCGGGTTTCGCTCTTCACCTTCCGGAATATTCAGGACCCAGTAGGCCTATTGGTACTGTTTTTCCTGGTTTCTTTAGTGAGATTTTTTTGGGGGTATTAAAAATGGACTTGGATACACATTCTTAAGGCAGCATATTATCAATTTCATAATAAATGCTCTTAATGTCTTTATTTTTTCTTTAGAATCTTATTTTTCTCTTGACATTCTTTCTTGGCATCATATGATATATTAACTAAAGTCGAATTCATTTGGAACCGATCATATGATTAGTCGTATACTATTATGTACTGATGTCTTGTTGAGGACGTTTATTCTGGCAACTTGAGGAGGATGCGACATGGCTGAACAGAGCCAGGAAGAATTAATAAGACATCAACTGATTACTTTGGCAAAGCGAAAAAGAGCTTGGGTCACTGAGTTTTCAGCAAAGAGACCAACTACATGGCGGCCTAAAACCATAATAGACCCTCGGACAGGTGATTATTTCACTGACCAGGGAGCCAAAGATTATGTGGCAGATTTATTGGAAAACGGACATCCACTTGAAGAAATTGTTTTAGAGAAACCACCAGGGAAGAAGGCATATGTGATGAAGGCGGAAAATGGCATTTATATCAAGATTGAAATGGGCAATGGAATTCTTTGGGGAAGAAGCTTCCACGATTGATTTGCGGGAGAAATTATTGGGTGGACCAAATGAATGAAAGGGATAACATGAGAAAAGCTGAAGAAAACATACTAACATGTCCTGCATGTGAAGAAAAAAAAGTAAAAACAGAACTGCGAGATTATATCTTTGACTATGGATCTGGTAAAGATGCGGTTGAGCTACAAACACAAGTACCTGTTAGGGTTTGTGCTAGCTGCAAATGTGAGTACATGGACTTTGAAGCAGATGAAGCTTGTCATGAGGCGATATGCCAATATAAGAAAGTTATGACACCAAATCAAATTAAAGCCTTGAGAAGCCTCCATTCTTATACTCAAGGTGAGTTTTCTAAGATTACAAGGCTGGGGGAAGCGACATTGTCTAGGTGGGAGCGTGGGGCTATAATCCAGAACGGTGCCTATGACAATTATTTATATTTGTTAGGTTTTAATGAAAACATAGAAAAGCTTTTAAATAAAACTTCTGTGTCACCTGCACTCAGACAAGATGGAGCAGAGCCAGTATTCAAGAAACTGAAAAGAACAGAAGAACTTTTGAGAAAGCAAAGTGAATTTGAGCTTTGCCCTTGCCCAGTACTAGGAGAATAACATGTATGTAGTAACTTTTTATTCCTTCAAAGGTGGTGTTGGGCGGACTTTAGCTCTTGCTAATGTCGGATTAGAATTAGCTAAAAAAGGCCGTAGAGTCTTGCTCGTTGATTTTGATCTTGAGGCTCCCGGTATACATACATTTAGCATCATGAAACCTAAGACTAACAACTTAGGCCTGGTTGATTACATTAACCAATACACAAATACAAGATGCGCGCCCGATGTCAGAGATTATATCTACGAAGCCAAGGGGATAGGGAAAAATGATGGCCGTTTATGGATAATGCCAACAGGTACAAGCGACAACTTGTACTCACAGAAACTACATTCTATTAATTGGCAGAAGCTATATAAAGAACAAGATGGCTTTATTATGTTTGAGGACATGAAGGAACAATGGAATGACTCTTATGAGCCTGACTATGTTCTAATTGATTCAAGGACCGGGCACACAGATGTTGGGGGGATATGCACAAGGCAGTTACCCGACGCAGTAGTCATCCTCTTTTTCCCTAATGACCAAAATTTAATAGGCTTAAAACCTATCGTCACTTCAATAAAAGAGGAAGATAAAAAAAATAATAAAGAAACAAAGTTGCATTTTGTCATGTCTAATGTACCAGATTTAGATGACGAAGATGACATTTTAGCAGGTCTCGAAGAAAAATTTCAGACAGAATTAGGGTACGATTCTTTAACGTCAACCATACACCGATACGATAGCCTTTCATTATTGCATCAAGCATTATTTGTAGAAGAACGCCCAAATAGTCGTCTGGCAAAAGAATATAGGAAACTTACAGAAGAAATCACTAACGAAAACATAAAGGACAGAGAAGGCGTGATAGACGACTTAAAAAAACGCCTAAGAGGCCCTCTAAGGCTTAGAGGTGATTGGAAAAAGGAAGAAAATCGTATTGACGAAATCATTAAACATTACGCGGGAGACGGTGAGCTTTTATATCTGTTAGCCAAAAAATTAAAAAATCTTGGCCGTTCGAAAAAGTCTGATATGCTTTTGGAAATGTCTATTAATAGTGGATATCATTCCCCAGAAGCTTTATTAAGCAGGGCCGATACGCTCCAAAAAGAAGGGGATAATGAAGAAGCCTTGGAGTGCATTTGGAGAGCATTTGAGTACAGCGACATAGGTTATGAAGAGTTGGGTGATGGGGTTAATATCTTGAGGAGAATTGCTCCAGAAAACCTGCTAAAAATTGCGGACACTATGGCATTTAAATCTTTAAGCCCCGAAGGCTGTAGTTGGATTTACAGTGAACTAAATTGGTGCAAGCCCGGACTTCAAGCTTCTGTTGATTTATTGCTAAAACACTACGAAAACAAAGACCAATCTGTTTCAAATGCTGAAAGTATTAAAGGATCCCTGCTATTATCATTTATTGGTCTTGGAAAGTTCAAACAAGCTTTAAAGCTTTTTGGGACCAAAAGACCATATCCAGAAGATTTAAGAGATGATGACAGTTTCAATTATGCTATGGCAGAATGGGGCCTATCGAATGAAATCCCCAAGGACATGTTTCAATCTGTCATCAATAAAAGTAAAGATTGTACCCTAGCGAATTATCAACAATGTATGTCTATCGCATTTTGGGCAATTGGGGACACTAAGGAGGCATTAGCAAGAATTAAAGACGCAATAAATAAAATGGATCATCAACCTCATGCGGAATTTAGTTGCTGGCAGTACTTAAATGTAACTCCAGAAGACTTTGTAAAGGATTGCAACCTAATCATTGAATTGATTAATGGGAATATAGACAAGCCTGCTTTTATGAAAGATTCACCAGATAACCTTCTATTCCCCTAAAGAAAAACAAATAGAAGTTGAGCTTTTTTATTTTTGGGTAGTCAAAACCCCCAGACGGGTCCGGGTGCTGATTGGAATGACAGGGGTGGACGTTTCGATTTATGATTTATGATAAATCCCCGACGTAAAGCCGGGACGCAAGCGAGTGAAGGGTTTCATATACGGATTTATTTCCTTTATGTTACGCCCTTACAGGGCTTAGTTTTTTTTCGCATTTATACCCAGTGCGTTGGGCTTGGCTGGTGTGTTATGGGTTTGTCCCGGTGCATGCGTGGTGTTTTGGGGGATTGAAAATGGGAACAAAACAGCGTGGGCATGGCCGGCGCTACCGAACTATGATTTATTCCCGACGTGAAGGTCGGCGCACCCTTCGGGTGCTTAACCCCGCATTGGTGAATGCGGGGCTAAATTGGTTGTTGGGTGGTTTTAGTGTTTCTTGAGTCCAGTGATTATCCCTGCGCTTGCGGTGTTACCGCTTTTTGTGAGCTTCGGGTTTCTGCTTGGGGTTTGTCCCGGTGCTTGCGGGTGTTTTGGGGAATTGAAAATAGGAACAAAACTACAATATAAAAGCGAATATTCAATAACGAACAAGGAATATCGAATAGCCAAGTAAAAAGCGAATATTCAATAACGAACAAGGAATATCGAATAGCCAAGTAAAAAGCGAATATCCAAATTGGTGGGACCACAAGCAATTCTGGAATGTTTATTGTATTTCTTGACAGTTGGGTTGTTTTTGTGGATAATGCTCGGCTATGAATAGGAAAATTGCTATACTTGGTTCTACGGGCTCTATTGGCGTTAATACTCTTCGGGTTATCGAGGGGCTTGGCGACGGGTTCGAGGTTTTTGCGATTACCGCTCATAACAACGCCGAATTGCTGGCAGAACAGGCGAAACAATTCAAGCCTGCTTACGTCGGTATTACTAACCCCGAAAAAGAGGGCGAACTCGGCGAGGCGCTTGGCGATTTCGCCGGTAAGATTCTTATCGGACCGGAAGCATTGGTCGAGATCGCCGAAATCGCCGAAGTTGACACGGTTGTAACGGCTGTCGTTGGGGCTGCGGGACTGGCCGCGGTGCTTGGCGCAGCGGAAAAAGGGAAAACGCTGGCGATTGCCAACAAAGAACCGCTGGTTATTGCCGGGGAACTGCTGACGAAGATCGCGAAGGAAAATAACGCGACGATCCTGCCTATAGACAGTGAACATTCTGCGATATTTCAGTCGCTTCAGTCCGGTAATATCGACGAGGTGAGCAGGATAATCCTTACTGCCTCGGGCGGGCCGTTTCGGATGGCAAAGCCTGAGGATCTGGAAAATGTGACGCTTGAAGAGGCTCTTGCACACCCTACGTGGGATATGGGGCCGAAAATTACGGTGGATTCGGCTACGATGATGAACAAGGCTTTGGAGGTTATCGAGGCAGTTTGGCTGTTTGGGGTTTCGGTCGAGAAAATAGAAATTCTGATCCATCCGGAATCGGTTATTCACTCCATGGTTGAATTTGTCGATGGTTCTATTGTAGCTCAACTCGGCACGCCGGATATGTGCGTGCCGATCCAGTACGCGTTGACCTATCCGCGGCGAAAGGCGGGTATCTCAAGCCCCTTAAAACTGGATGAGATTGGCAAACTTACGTTTGAAAAGCCCAATTATGAGCTATTCAGGGCTATCGGGCTTGGATTTGAGGTCGCCGGGAAAGGCGGTTCGGCCCCGGTGGTGTTTAATGCTGCAAATGAAGCGGCTGTCGAGAAATTTCTGGCAGGCGAGATAAAATTCGCTATGATCGTTGAGATCATTGAACACTGCGTAAACGAACATCGGCACCTGGCAAACGTATCGCTTGAAGAACTGCTCAAAGCGGATACCTGGGCCCGGAAAGAAGTTGAGTCTTATGTCGTGCAGCGGGCAGCGGGCAGCGGACAGCAAAATACTTAGGGCACTATCTGTGGGCTTGAAGCCCACAGCACGAAAAAAAGCCGGCAAGATGCCGACATTACGGTTTAAACTAAGGTATTTTTATGGTTAAGAAAAAGTTTGGGATCAGGAACTGGGTCAACCTTGTTATAGTTATCATCGCTGTTTTAGCGGTGGGGAATCTTATCATACGTCACCTTCAGGGTTTTGGTTATGCATTGATGGTTGCGCTTGGTTTTGGCGCGGTAATAATGATCCATGAGTTCGGGCATTTTATCGTTGCAAAAATCGGGGGTATTAAGGTTGAGGCTTTTTCGATAGGTTTTCCTCCGACTCTATTAGGTATACAGAAGACCGAAAGTGGTATCCGTTTTCGCTTTCTGCCGACTATGTTCAAAAATAGTGAAGACGACAAAGAGGGCGGGATAATTTTCACTCTCAATTCGAAATGCAAGCCTTCCGACACTGAATACCGTATCGGGCTGATTCCGTTTGGGGGGTTTGTTGCGATGATGGGCCAGAGCGATTCCGGTGCGGTCGAAGACAGTAACGACCCGAGGTCTTTTGCCAATAAGTCTATTGGTCTTCGTATCGCGGTAGTCGCTGCGGGGGTAACTTTTAACGTTATCAGCGCGGTTATCATTTTTATGTGTGTTTTCCTTCACGGTCTTGATCTTCCTCCGGCAGAGATTGGAGGCGTAATCCCCGGATCCCCGGCAGAAATCGCGGGCCTTCGTCCCGGCGACAGAGTAGTTTCTATCGGTAAAGAGGATTTTGTCGACTTTACGGCCATTCAGATGGCTGCGGCACTTTCTAAACAGGGCGAGGAAATCTCTCTGATGGTTAAACGTCCCAAAGACAGCGGCGGATATGACGAACCTTTCGAGATTAAGGTTGCCGCAAAGATTTCGGCGATGTCCACATTGCCGATCAAGGCTATAGGTGTAAGTGGAGCCAGTACGCTTAATATCGCCGATTTGGGATTCGATAAAGACGGCAAACCAGTTATGGTAAACGGTTTTGCAGGCAATGATGTTGTTGTCTCCGTCAACGGAACACCTGTAGAAAACTCCATACAGATGGAGGAACTTGTGTCGAAATCTCCAAAGCCGGCAGCTACTCTGAGAGTTGATCGAATCGATCCTGAAACAGGCCGAAAAAGCACTGCAGATATCGATGTTCCTCTGTTCCTAAAGCCTGACAACCCGAACTTTGAGACCGGACATGAAGTGGCCCATATTCATTCGATGGTCCCAAGGCTTAAGATCAACTATGTACTCGACAATACCAAGCCTTCCGGGTGGAAAGGTAAAGTTCAATTGTGGTGGCGGCGAAATATCAGTAAGCAAACCGTCAAACCGCCGGTACTGAAAAAAGACGATATTATCATAAAGATAGGCGAGACGGATTATCCGACTTATGTTGAACTTCGCACCGTTACCGCTGAGCATAAAGACAAGGAAATGAAAATACTCGTACTTCGCAACGATGAAAGCGGCAAAGAGTGCGAGGTTGAAGTGACGGTAACTCCAAGACAACAGTATACACGCAACGGCGACGGTCCTGTAACGATCGGGATTTACCCGGTGCTTGACTCGGCAGTGCCTGTTGTCGCCAAGACGATCCCTGTCAAAGGTTCTACACAGCTTGATATCCCTCCCGGTGCTCTTATTACTACTGTCGGCGGAGAAAAGGTTGCACACTTTTTTGACGTAATGCGGATCATCCGTAAAAACCAGGGCAAACAAATAAAGATCGATTACCTCGGCAGCGATAAAAAACCCGGCAATGCAGTTTTAGACATCCCTACCGGCCACGACAATTATATCACAGTAAAATCAAATTTTGAGAAACTACCGCCATTTTTGGGTCTGCGCGAGACTTTCAAGGCGACGGGACCTATCGACGCTATCGGAATGGGCCTGCAGAAGACCCAGATGTTTATCGCCCAGACGATCATGACTTTGAAGCGTTTGATAAGCGGTGCGGTGAGTCCGAAAACTCTTTCCGGGCCACTGGGGATCGTTACGATGAGTTATAATATCGTGTCCAACTCGACGACCTTCTACATTTATTTCCTCGGTCTGATCAGTTCGTGTATCGCAGTTATGAACCTTCTGCCGCTTCCTGTCGTCGACGGCGGCGTGATCGTTATGCTGATTATTGAAAAGATTAAAGGCTCGCCGCTTAGTCAGAAAGTGCAGGGAATAATCAGCTATGTTGGTGTTGTTTTTATTCTGGCACTTTTCGGTTGGCTTCTATTTAACGATGCACTGAATATCGTGTTGAGTTGACCCGCACAAGACAGTTTGTAACAATTGACTTTTGAAGACGGTTACTTTGACATAGTTACTTCTATTAACTCGCTTGATCATGTTGACGATCTCGACAAGACGATTAGTGAGATTATCAGAGTAACTTCTAAAGATGGATGTTTTCTTCTAATGGTTGAAGTCAATCATGAGCCAACCAAGTGCGAACCAATTTCGTTTTCGTGGGATGTTGTAGATAAATTCCTTCCGAAGATGAAAGTTGTCGAAAAGAAATGCCTGGAAGATGTTTCGAAAGGCATAATGTTCACTAACATTAAAAAGAATATTAAATATGACCATTCCAATGCAGAATTGCGCAAGGGTGTTCTAATCGCAAGATTTATGAAAGCTGGAAAGCCTCTAGGAAATGACGGACAATATAATTAAATCTGAATCCGATCCTTTCGAGATAAGCGTAGTCATACCGGCTTATAATGCCGAGAAATATGTTGCGAGGGCAATTGACAGCGTTTTAAGTCAGACCCGCCGGGCCGATGAAATTATCATCGTTGACGACGGTTCGACTGATGGGACCGCCGAAGTTGTAAAGGGGTATGGCGATAAGGTTCGATATATTTATCAGGAGAATTCCGGAGCTTCTGTTGCCCGCAATACCGGTATAAACGCGGCGACGGGAGAGTGGATCGCATTTCTTGACTGTGACGATGAGTGGCTCGGCGAGTATCTTGAGCGTCAGGTTGGTTTGATCGAGCGAAACAGCGATCTCGTCTGGACAGGAGCAAACTATTACAAATGCTGTTGCGAGGACGATCACAATCGACAACTTCATGACAAAGGTGCCGGGAGCGAACTTCTTGGCGGTAAGGAGATTTATAACGATTATTTCCAGGCGTATATAAAAGGGGCATCCGGCTGGACGGGGTCTTTGATGATCAAACGTGCTGCTCTTATCGAGGCGGGTTTGTTTACGGCGTCATTGCCGATGGCAAATGACATTGATATGTGGTGGCGGATCGCGTACCGATGGCCTCGGATGGGGTACAATGCGGAACCGCTGGTAGTGTATCATTCACACGTTGCAGATAGCATCACTAAAAAACAGCGTGCACCTGAATTGCTTTGCGATTTGATCGCCGGCCATCTTGAACTGTCAAAATCCGAAGGTGCCTATGACCGGTTCAGGCCTTGTGCTGTGCATATGGTCAAATACTGGATCTACCAGTATATGTTTGATGATCGGGTGGGGAGTGTTAGCGAAATGACGAAGCGGTTTTCGGGTATTTTGAAGCTTCGGTACCGCTTTATAGTTCGGTTACTTGCGATGTTTCCTGCGCTTACGCGTTTGTGTAAACCGGTAATCGATAAAGTTAGCGGGCCGCTTGGAATTAGAAGATGAAACAGGAGAATTGCAGTTGAGTGAAAAAGGCGTGACAAGAGATGTGATAACGATCAGCGCGGTGATGCCGGCGTATAATGCCGAGAAGTATATTGCTCGCGCTATCGACAGCGTTCTAAAGCAAAGACGCCAGCCTGATGAGATCATTGTCATTGATGACGGTTCTACCGACGGGACCGCTGAGATCGTTAATGGATACGGCGACAAGGTTCGGTATGTTTACCAGGAAAACGGGGGTGAATCGGCTGCGAGGAATACCGGGATAAAAGAGGCGTCGTGCGATTGGATCGCTTTTCTTGACAGCGATGACGAGTGGCTGGAGGGAAACCTTGAAATGCTTGAGGACGTCATCCTGAGTAACGAGAACCTTGTATGGGCATTCGGCAATTTTTACAATTGCGACTGTCGAACAGAGACCAGGAAGGCAGCTCATAAAAGTAAGATGGTAGATACGGCATCCGGGGGCAAGGATTTTTTTGACAATTATCTTGTTTGCTTCAGAGAAGGTTTTCACGCCTGGACGGGAAGTAATCTTATAAAGAAAACAGTTTTCGATGAAGTCGGTTTGTACGTTCTCGGCCAGCACAGAGGAGCCGATACGGATATGTGGCTCAGGATCGCGTATCAATGGCCGGAGGTTGGATATGAAGCTACGCCGCTTGCGGTATATCACAAGGGTATCGAAACGAGCGTCAGCAGCATTTATCGCAATTTTGATATTATTAGCGAGATGATCGACAAGCATCTTAAGCTTTCCGCCGAGAAGGGTTACGGCGCGGATTTCGTTCCTTGTGCGAGCGGTATGCTTGGCAACTGGATCAGGGATATGGTTTCAACGGGGGATACCGAGGGGCTTCTGGAAACTATTGAACGATTTGACTCGCTTTTGACGTGGCGGTTTAAAAAGGAGATGCGGCTGAGAGTTAAGCATCCCAGGATCGCTCCGATCGCTTTGGCGCTAACATCATCGTTTAAGAAATGCAATCGTTTTTTATTAGATCGTTTCGTTCCGGGGAGGAAATAGGGTTTGGCGAAGGTCGATATTATTATGCCTCTTTATAATAAGGCTCGTGTGGTTGAGCGGGCGGTGGAATCTATTCGTCGACAGTCGATGAGCGATTGGCGTCTTATTATTGTCGATGACGGTTCTACCGATGAAAGTGGTGATATTGTTCGGCGGATAAGTGACGACAGGATCGAGGTCGTATCGCAGGAAAATGCAGGCCCCGGCGGCGCCAGAAATACCGGTATAAAACTGGCAACTGCCGAAAACATCGCCTTTCTTGATGCTGATGACGAATGGATGGAAGAATACCTTGAACAGTCTATCAATGCTTTGCAGGAAAATGATGTCGCTGTGGTATCCAGTATGTTTTTTGAGTGGCCGGGAAAAATTGATGTCACTGAGCGATATAGTAAGCTAGGAGTTTTCCCGGGAAGGCACAAATTGACAGCGGCTGTAAAGCCGGAAATAGCTGACCGGCAGATATTCTTTCTGCATGTATGGAACAGCGTAATGAAAACCGATGCAGCTCGTAAATATGACGGATTCTATGCCGAGGATAAATGTACATTCGCTGAAGACAGCGTTTTCTTTATGCGGATACTTGCCAATGAATCGTTTATGATAACAGAAACTCCACTGGCGTGTCATCATTGCGAAGACAGCAACCTGGCGAACCTTGCAAAGGATCCAATCGCCCCGTTTCTTGTCAACCCGGAAACTGTGTTAGGCTATTGCCCGGAAGAGACTCGGCCGCTGATGGAAGCCGTTATCGATCTTGCCGCTTTTCGAGCGGTAAGAAAGTATGCTCGCAGCGGTTTTAAACCTGATGCGGTTGAACTGGTTGAACGTTTTCCGGGGATAAAAAAGCTGGCGGGATATCGTCGGTGTGCGTTTGAGATCGCGACGAGTAGGTGGTTTAGGTACTGGGTTGCGTTTAAGTGTTTTGTCGGGCCGCCTGTCAGGGCCTTTTTGCGCAAAGCGGCGAGAATGGCCGGGCTTATGAAGGATTTACCGGAATTTGACAAGAGGCAGCGTGATGAGTAATAGTGAAAAGCAAATTTTAGTCAGTGCGGTTATTCCTGCTTATAATGCCGAGGCTTGTGTCGGCAGAGCTATCGACAGCGTACTCGCTCAGACTCTGCCGGTCCATGAGATAATCGTTATTGACGATGGTTCTTCGGATAAAACGTTCGAGATGGTTGAGCAGTATGGCGATAAGGTCATTTTGATCCGGCAGGAAAACGCAGGTGTCAGCGTTGCGAGGAATACGGGGATCGCGGCGGCAAGCGGCAATTGGATAGCTTTTCTTGACGCCGATGATGAGTGGCTGGAGGAAAAGATTTCACGGCAAGTAAAGATCATCAGTCAAAACCCGGACCTTAGATGGTGCGCGGCAAATTATTTCAGGGCTATGGGTGGTAAACGCGAATCGATCGGAGACGAGAAACTGGTGGAGCAATCTTTGGGCGGGCAGGATTGTTTTGATAATTATTTCGAGGCGACATTACAAGGTGTTTGTCACGCACATACGCAGACTATGATGATACGCAGAGATGTTTTTGACGAGGTGGGTTTGTTTGAGCCCGGAAAGCAGCGGCTTGAGGATCTTGATGTGTGGTGGAAGATCGGGTATCGCTATCCGAAGATCGGGTATGCCGCTGCACCGCTAACCGTAATGCATCTTGAAGAGCATGATCCGGAGCTGGTTAAATTGCGATTGCAGGAGAAAAGAGGCGTTGAAATTCGTCAGCTTGTGGCAAGGCATCTGCCCATCGCCGAGGAATTCGGTATGAGTGAACTGTTTGTCAGATTTGCCGGCAAGCAAATGCGGAGGCGGCTGCGGACTATGCTTTTTAACGGTTTTGGCGAGGATGCACGTGAGACGCTGCGGGATTTTGGGTTTATGTTTTCGTGGTATGTTCGCTGGGGGGCATGGCTGCTTGCGGCGTTTCCGAAGGCGACTTCGGCGGCGATGCGTGGGATTTCCTGGATTAAGCATGCAGCTGGGCTTAACAAGCATGTTACCCGGCGGTATGGCCGGGCAGAGACTGAAAAGCACACGGTTGACGATAGCTAAAAAAAAGGCGCAACCTGTTGGAGGCTGCGCCTTTGTTCAGTTTTCATGAATCATTATTTCTTCTTTGGTGCTTTCAGTTTTTTTTTGGTTTTGGGTTTCTTGTGTTTGGGGGGGCTTTGGTTTTATGATTTTAACACAATCTTCCCCCTGATAATCATCATCTCCTACCAAAAGCTTTAGGGTAAGAGTCAGCGGAACATCGGTTCCGTTAGGGACACCTTTAAGCCCCCTGAGTGCCTTTATAACTTTCTTTTTGTCAAACTTCAGAGTAAGGTCGATAAAGCCATCTGGGCCTTGCGAAATACCATCACATTCCAGCGGGTCTGCCGTTAGCGTGGAAACGTCCTCGTAATAGCTTCTAAACGGAGCGACGCCCATGAGCCTGACAGAAGCAACGTCAATTTCAAACACATCAAAGTATCTCATCCCCAGAACAGCAACAGGCAGTACACCCCTGCTAGAAATATCCAGAGGATTCGGACAGCTGTCCGGCATAATATCAACTGAAATAGTAATCGGAGGCAACATCCATTGAAAGATCGGATAGTCCAGATATTCTACAACATACCAGACATCATCAAAATCGAATTCTATAAAAGTTGTCTCCTGCATCATCAGGTCTGTTGTTTTTGGTATCCCCTTGCCAACATCGCTTCGGCCGGAGGTTTGAGTGTCGTAATAGCAATTATTTATGGTACTATTGTTTGACCCGCACAAGCCGCCTATACGCGAGTCACTACTGCTTGATGTAACTTTTCCGGTTGAATAACAATTTTGCAGAGAGCTTTCATTAAATCCCACAAACCCACCTATATGAGCAGCACCTCTTGCACTTCCCGTAGCATAACAGTTTGTGATAACAGCAGTATTGGTACCTATAAAACCACCCGTTCGATTCGAGTTCGAAACTATATTTCCGGTAGCGTAACACTCATCAATTACACATTCGATACCAGTGGTAGCGCCCATAAAACCGCCTGCATTAGATAAGATTGACGTTACGTTTCCGGTTGCATAGCACTGACTCATCGAACCGTATCTACTATTGCCCACAAAACCGCCGGTAAACCCGTATTCACCGAAAACATCTCCTGATGCATGGCATTTTATGGTAGTGCCTTGCATACTACCACAAAAACCGCCAGTATAACGATACCCAGAAACGCTACAGGACGAACTGCAATTAGTAATCGTAACAGATTTGGCCATCGCACCGACAAAGCCTCCTCCATACCAGTAAATACATTTAACCTTACCTGAAGATTTGCAGTTGTCTACAATGCCTCCCGAAAAACTACCAACAACAGATCCTGTTCCTTTATAGCCAGTTATATCAACATCACTTAAAACAAGATTGATAATTTGGGAACCTGTGCCAATAGCCCTAAACAAACCAATAGAATTATCCATGGGTCTGTCAATAAACAACGCTGTAATCGCATGCCCCTTCCCATCAAACTTTCCACTAAATGGGCTAATAATATTTCCGGGCAGAGTTCCAACAGGTTCAAATCCTTGGCCATCATTCCAGTTAACGGTATCGGAAGCATCAATATCGTTACCCAGAACATAGTGAGCATCAAGTTCGTCTGAAACCCCCTGAAGCTGGTAAACATTTGTAATGATATACGGATCGACTTCTGTTCCGCCCCCGCTTCCGGTAAAACACCATGCAACCCCGCACGTCACCAAAAAAATGCTCGCGATTGAAGTAAATCTTACCATTTTTTCCCCTTTCCAGTCTAAAAACATGTTTTACTTATACAGAGAATCTATTGAAAGTTTTAGTGAGCAATCAAGCACCCAGCCAATACCTCAAAATCTCTCTCTAATGCCACTTAATGCATTTTAGGCTTTTCCTCCTGCATGTCAAGGGAAAAAAGAAAAAATTCAATTTTTTGCGGTTTTTTTGACCTTGTAGGACTTCTTCAGGGAACGAGACCATCCAGGTGAGTATATTATGGGAATAATCAATTCTAGCAATCTATCTTATTTCAATAAATCGATGGTACAATCCAATACATCTTCTACTGAAATTTTTTTCAAATTCTCCAAAGCCATTCCTCGACGAGGAGGTTTGCGAGCCTGATCTGAATAGGTAGTTGGGTAATATAAAATTCGATGTTTTTCCATGCCTTGTCGTGGTGTCAATAAGTCAGGAGTTCTATTGCCAAACATCGCTACCGTTGGAACATCTAAAGCAAAAGCCATGTGCATTGGCCCTGAATCTGTGGTAACAAACACATCACCATTAAACATAGTTTAAAAAACTGACCGTAAAAGGTTAAAATTGTCGAGATTCTTGATTTTGTGCGTTTGAATACAGGTCAACATAAATCTCTTCGATAGCATCAACCTGGCAATGAACGTCAAATCTGGTAACGAAATCTGCTGCATGCTCCACCAATCTCATACATAGATCTTTATCATGAAGCAATTTTTGTATGCAGGCGGCTATTTGCTCTGGAGTATTTTGCTCGGTTACAAGGCCCGTCCGGTTATCAATAATAATCTCGGCAAGTCCTTCAACACCAGAACAGACAATCGGAACTTTTGCAGCCATTAACTCAAGGGCGACGATACCCAGAGGTTCCTGCCTTGAAGGAATCACGGAGATATCAAAGGCATTTATTATCTGCGAAATATCATCGCGAAATCCCAGGAATATTACATTGTCTGATATACCAAGACGTTTTGCCTGGGACATTAGAGAATCCAATTCGGGGCCATCGCCGACAAGGATCAATAGCATTTCAGGATTCGGCCCTAAGAGCAAAGCAATCGCCTCAAGAAGCAAATCAACTCCTTTAACATGAGCCAAGCGACCCATGAAACCAATAACTGTTTGATCTTCGGAGATGTTAAGCTCTTGCCTGTATTTTCTTCTCAGATCATCGTCTGGTTTAAACATGGCAGTATCAACAGAATTATAAACTACCGTGATATTTTTCTCCGAAATATTTGCTTTTGCTGTAAGTTCTGCTGCTGTTGCCTGTGAAACTGCTATGAATTGGGATGCTCTGGATCGCAGCAGCCGCAGAGCAATACGATACAGACTATACTTGAAACTCTTGCGAAAAATTGGGCCGTGCTCATGAACAATAACCGGTACCCTGCAAAAGATATTGGCGACCAGGGCGCCTATTACCGGCTTTTCAAGATGAGCATGGATGATGTCAATATCGTACTGCCTGCATATTCGCAAAATGGCAAGAAATTTTCGCGGATCATAGTTTGGATATGGAAACTTGATCATGTTGCCATCAATAGGTATGTCAATCTGCTTTGATCTGAGGGGATAGATAAAATGTTCGACCTTGTCCTTTGATGCATGTTCGACTATGTTCTTGAGGCACATCTGTGCGCCGCCAAGACGTAAACTTCCTATGATATGAAGAACCCTTATTGGCACCTGGACACCTTCCCGAAAAGATTCTTATATTGTTTGGCGATTTGTTTTACATCATGGTATTTCTCAACATATTGTCTTGCGTTTTTTCCCAGCTCTGTGAATTTATTGTCTTTGATTAACGAGCTGAGCGAGTCGGCCATTTGGTCGATGTCTCCTTTTGCGTGTATTCCGCAGTTGTTTTTTTCCAGGAAATTATCAGGATTTACATTTAGTGACAGTATCGCGGTTGCGTACTTTGCAGCCTGTATGAAAGTGTTCGGAAAACCCTCCGAATCGCTTGTGTTGACGAGTATCTTTGCGTCGCGAAAATAAGTTTCAATCTCATTAAATGGAACTTGGTTGATGAAAGTCAAATTTTCAATTTGCTTTGCTTTAGCGACAAAACTGTCGTAATCGTTATCGCCGGTTGCCTTCTGACAGATCATAACGAAATGTTCATCCGGGAAATTACGGGCTATGTCCAAAAAAAGTAATGGTTTTTTGAAGTCGGCAGTTCGGCCTACCCAGAGAATAGTTTTCTTTTCGGAATCCATCGTATCAGGAATGCGATGGCCATTTGGTATTACAACAGAGTCACAACCAAGTG
Organism: Planctomycetota bacterium; assembly: GCA_019456225.1. Lineage (GTDB taxonomy): Bacteria > Planctomycetota > Phycisphaerae > Sedimentisphaerales > Anaerohalosphaeraceae > VRUI01. The sequence goes on from VRUI01000008.1 coordinate 16,033, forward strand.
TTAATTTCAGGTTTTCGCCATCGTCGGCGTTTTGAGCAAATATAATTCTGGCCGATCTTAGGGAACGCGCAAATGCTTTGCCCAGAAGAAAATGGTTTCGGATATAAGTCCCATCGCATTCGTACTGGTGGGCGGTACGATAGAGAAAGGCTTTTTTGTGCAGCTTACAGAACACGGCAGTTAGAGCGACGCCCGAAGACGCAGTCTTAATCATGTAAATATCGGCGTTTGCTTTTTTCATTGCTTTCCATATTTTGTATGCGCCTGTTAGGTTGTTTTGTTTGAAATTCAGGCTTTTTATTACTTGTACGTTTTCAATTTTCTGCTCGGCCTGCTGGCCGTAGTCTGCTGTTATGCATGACACCTTGTAGTTTTCGTCTTTTGCCAGTTCTGTCGCAAGCAGGTACAGATCCACTTCCGCCCCGCCGATGACTCCGTCGGCAGCCGGGTCGAAAAGCGGATAGGCTTTCGGAGAGACAAAGCATACTCTTACAGGTCGGCTATGCGAAGAGGCAGTCGTCATACAGTACCCTCCACGTTTATCACATTTCTGTACAGGTCAATGTATTTCGCAGCGACAGATCCCCACGAAAATCCGGCGGCATTGGCGACAGCTGCGGCCGACATAGCTGCATATCTATCTCTGTCGTTTATAAGAGCTGCAACAGAGTCTGCAAAGGCTTCCGCGGCAAAATTTTCAAGCACTATCCCGTTATCGGTTATCAACTCTTCTACGCCTTCGCATTGAGCGGCTATTATTGGCAGAGACGCGGCCATGGCTTCGAGCATGGCGTTTGACATTCCCTCCTGAAGAGAAGCACTCAAAAATATGTCGCCCTGACTGTAAAAGTCCGGCATTTTTTCGGACTCTATTCGGCCTGCGATCTCGACATTACCCTGAAGTTTTTTTTGCGAGACCCGCGACTTCAAAGACTCTTGCAATGCGCCGCCGCCGGCGATAGTCAGGCAAACGTCGACATCGCGGCGAACCAGTAATTCGACAGCGTCTATCAGCATGTCAAATTGTTTTGTCGAGCTTAACCGCCCTACCGTTATCAGCCTGGCGGGCTTACCCACTGAACGTGGTTTGCCGCATGCATAATTTGAGTTGTCAACGGCGTTTGGTATCATGCCATAGTCCATCTCCGGCATAAAACTCCGAGCCCTGTCACAAAGCCCCTTGCTGTTGCCTATTACGGCATCTGCTTTTTTCCATATCGACTTAAAAAGCGGGCCGAGAAGTTTGTATTCCAAAGCCAGCCGTGCATTCTGTCCGGGTACGTCGGAACCGCGCAGTGAAATTATATACGGAAGTTTCCCGGCCGTCAGCCATGGAAGAAAGCCGGTTGGAAAACCAAAGAAAGCGTGGGCGATATGGTAATCGTTATTCTTGAGCAGCTTGCGATGCTGGAAGTAAGCTTTAAAGAGCCAGCTTATCACCTCGCTCTTTTTCCAGAAGTGCAAGTTCTTTTTTCGAATGCCAACCTTATAGACCGTTATGTTGTCGGCGAATTGCTCGACGGTAAGGCCGGGTGTTGGCGAAGATGTAAGCAGGTCGATGCGGAGTGATTCGTTGGAGGCGAATTCTTTTAACAGATATAAATTCGCATTTGCCGCCCCGCCGCCAATTGGTGGAAATTCGTAGTTGAGCATCAGGAGTCTGATCTTGCCTGTCGCCGAGGGCATATTATTTCCCCCGCTGCTTTTTTAACTTGAAGACTCTATGGGTTCCAAACATTTTGTGAAAACACCTGGGAGGCCTCGTGTTTGCTTTGTAGTAATGTTTCGGCTCTACGATTTCGTAGTTGTTCATTACGAACTGCCTGAATGCAGACATTACCTGGAAACGTGCGGCTTCGTCAGGTTCGATTTGTTCGGCGAGCATTTTTGAATAACCTCTGTCATACATCTTGACATAAGCTTGCTGATTGGGGATCAGTCCCTTCAAGTCCTGCCTGGTCGGCCATAGTTCAAGAGGCGGTCTATTCCATGGGAAATGAGGTTTTTTTGAATCTACTATGTATTTCGGGGGAGTCTTTTTAAATGCGGCAAGAAGCCCGGATATTTCCTTCTTCAACATCTCAGGACTTTTTACGTGCATCTCGCTTTCGGAAGCTTTCCTTGCCGAGCTTAATCTCTGGGCCTCTACGTATATTCCGGGGTACCAGCCCCAGACGTAGATCCTGTCATGTTCTGTTGTGCGTTTTTTAATGTATTCCCCGATTACCTCCCATGCGCCTATGCTGCCTTCTTTTCTGGCTTTGACGGTGTTTAATGCCTGGACGTAGCCTTTCCGTGAGGCTGAGTCTTTGGGATATTCGCCGCCATGATGGGGGCTGTAGACCTGGCCTGCGTATATCGGCCATGCCATGATAGTCATCATAACAATAATGAATGCGCCCCCGGCGTACCATGGGAGTTTGAACTTTACGGCGTTTAGTTTTGCAAAGAAGAATGAGCATATATAGCCGGCCAAAACCGACGCCGATGCGACTAGCGGCAGGTAGTACTGTTCGTATGAGCGTGGGCTGATCCACACGAATGTCATATCTAATATCCACCATACGGCAAGAAAGATAACGAGACGGTCAGCGACCGTAGTTTGCTTCTTTAAGCCGGTAACTCGCAGCACCAGCACAGCAATGCCGGCGACAATCGATAAAACGGCCATTGATATTGGGACTATTAGAGCACGGTAGAAAGCGAATACTTTTTTGCTCTGTTCTTTGAGGTCAAGGCTTTGGCGACTTGAGCCGATGTAGCCCTTGCTGCCGGTGGCCTTTTCAATAAGATCAGTAAATCTACCGACGGTCCTTTTAATAATGTTGACCGGGTAAGCGATAAGTTTTTTGGGATACTTGATTAAAGCTACACTGTTAAGATACGAACCCAACTGGCCTCCTCTTTTCATTTTTAAGTCTCTTTTGCCGAGCGACTTATAATAGGCCAGGTAGCCTTGACTTTCTATCAATTCCATCTCTGCGGCAACCTCTTGGCGTTTGTAATAGTTCATATAGCCGCGACTGTCCCTGTCTACATCCTGGCTGGCAAGTCCGTCTGAAGGGAGTACGACGTCAACTATGACCCGGCTGTGGTAGATGTACATGCATGGGATGAATACAGCGGCGATCGCGACTATGCCTGCAATCCAGAAGACGCGACGAATACGGCATGTTCTTTTGAAGATGCTTACTACATCAAATAAGATCGCCATTCGCACGAGACCATATAAAACCAGTGCAATGGCCGATAGCTTGATGGCACTGATGAGGGTATAGGCCGGAATGGTTTTAAGAAAATGCGCGGAAGCATTCTGCCAACTATAAAAGCAATACAGCGGTAAAATTCCCGCACACGCACCTGCCAGGATCAGTAGAAAGTCAGCGACAACGACACGCCATTTTTTCGGGGCAACGGCAAGGCAAACGATCAAGTACAACACGATAGCAACAACAACCGATGCACCGGTCTGTTTGAAATAATAAACATTTATCGCCGCGGCTCCAGTTAGCAGAGCCCACCACCATTTACCGCCCAGTTGGCGAAGAACAAAGCAGCTTGCCGTTATGATCATATATGAAATCATAAACTGCTCTTTAACATTGCCGAACTTGGCTACGAGGGGCGCAGAGAGATAGACGGCGGCAATTGTGACAGAAACGACAGCGGCCAACGAGCCGCACATTTTTCGTACCGCAATAAACATCATCGCAAATGCTGCCAACTGAAGCAGTGCCTGCATGACTATCGGGCCTGTCTCGCTAAAACCAAAAAGCTTTACGCCGATAAAATTGATAAAGAGAGTGCCCGGTTGGGCGGAAGGGTTCTCGTCGACAAATAGCTTTGCGCCCTGGGCGATGTGCTGGGCCGAATAGACATAACTGCCGCTGTCATAGGGGCCGGGAGTATTGAACTCTATGTACTTGCCGACAACGAATGGCAAACCTGCAAGGATTGCGACGACAAAATAAATATAACATTTACTGAATCCGGCAAAGCTAATCTTTGATTTTTTTTTCTCGGCTGACGGTGCCGCTTGAGTATGCTTTTTGATCGGACCACGCCGTCTTTTTTTAGCCATTTATAAGATTCCGTCGTTTTATGAGCCTAATATTTTTTCTATCGTATAGATTTGTCTTCCCTGTGACTCATGATATGTTCTGACAAGGATCTCTGCCAGCAGTCCCATGAGCACAAACTGAATGGACGCCATAAAAAGAACCGTCGAAACTACCAGCAGGGGATTTCTGTTCATAGCCAGGCTGTCTGCGGCAAAGAACTTCTGATAAAGCATAACCAATCCCGACAAAACAGAACCCACGCCGCATAAACCTCCAAGACCGCCGAAGACATAGATCGGCTTTGTGGAAAAAGATGCCAGAAACTTCAGGGTTATCAGATCAAGGATGACTTTGAATGTACGGTTCAAACCATATTTTGTTTGGCCCGTTGTTCTGGGCCTGTGGTTTACAACGACTTCGACGACATTTTCACCGCCCCATGCGGCAAGAGCAGGGATAAATCTGTGCATTTCGCCATAGAGTCGAATTTCCTTTATCGATTCCCAGCGGTAAGCCTTGAGAGTGCATCCGAAATCGTGCAGTTTTACACCTGTGATCCTGGCTATTATCCAGTTGGCTGCTCTGGAGGGCAAAGTACGGGTTACAACATTGTCATGTCTTCTTTTCCGCCAACCGCTGACGATATCATACCCCTCCTTGAGCTTTTCAAGCATCATCGGGATATCTGAGGGGTCATTTTGACCGTCTGCATCGAGAGGAATGATCGTTTTTCCGCGAGCATGCTCAAATCCGGCGGCAATAGCGGCAGTCTGGCCGAAATTTTTCCTGAATTTAATCACGCGAACCCTACTGTCATTTTCGCGTATGTTCGAAAGGATTGAAAAGCTGTCGTCAGAACTGCCATCGTCAATGAAAATGACTTCGTAGTCGAATTGGTCCGATAAAGACTGTTTTATTTCGCTATAAAGGGGCTTAATGCTCTCCTGTTCATTGAAAACAGGGATCACCAGTGATAGTTCGACAGTTCGCTCGTCGCACATAATTCAAACTCCATGAAAAATATTACTCGAAAAACTCGTATTTTTAATGAATTTCAGTCTTTGATAACCAAAAAACAGGGAAAAACTATGCATTATTCTAATCATTAAGCAAAGTCCTGTAAAGACTTATCTATTTTAGACCGAAAAATCTATTGATTAGATTTATTATATTTGGTAAAGTATTTATATCGGCATTTCAAGCCATTATTTACTTCTTATTCAAGATTTAAGGAAAAAAATGAAGAAATTTTCGAAAGCCCTACTCATTATCGGTTTAGCATCCATTTTTGTCACCGCTGCCGGATGCCAGGAAAAAGAACAGGTTAACACACCAGATAATAACGGTTTCACGGCCGATCCGCCTGTGGCATCTAATGATACAGCTGCCCCAAAGGTTAGCCCTAACACGCCCCGGATCATCAAGATCTCCGGCGAAGTGAAACCAGATCAGGGCGAGAAATCTTCGATTAAATTCGAAAAACTTTCTCACGATTTCGGTCTTATGGGGCCCAAGGCTTCTTCCAGTTTCGAGTTTAAATTTAAAAACACCGGTAAAGGAACCCTGATATTTACCCGACAGCCTCTGTCCACTTGCGGATGCACAGTTGCAATATTGAAAAAAATGAAGTATGCGCCAGGTGAGTCGGGGTCTGTCAAGTTAACTTTTACCTCCAATAGTAACCCTGCTAAAGTCATGAAGCATATTACCGTATTCACTAACGACCCAAAAAATCCGCGTGTGAGTCTTGGCATAAAGGCGGAAGTGCAGATCCCAATTAAAACAACCCCCAATCCACTAAATCTTAAACTGAATAAAGACAACGCCGGGGCCGTTCCTATCACTATCACTACCACCGACGGAAAACCGTTTGCTATCAAAAGCTTTAGTTCGACAAGCTCAGTTATTAGTGCCGATTTCGACAAGACCAAAAAAGCGATCAAACATACGATCAATCCGAAAGTGGATCTAACAAAACTAAGAAAGACGCTCAACGGAAATATCGCCATCAATATTGATCACCCAGTCATAAAACAGGTTCTCCTTTTTTTCACAGCGCCTCCTATAGTCAGACTTTCGAGCTCACGGATCACCTTGCTCGACCTTATCCCCGGTAAACCCATAACGAGGGAGATAATGGTATTAAGCAACTACGGTGAAAAAATTGAGATCGAGTCTATCATATCGGCAAAGAAGTGTATGAAGGTGATCGACCAGAAGGAAATGGGCAACAGCGTTAAACTAGTTGTAGAAGTTACTCCTCACAAAAAGACAAAACACGGTAACTACTTCTACGACCACATGACGATCAATATCAAGGGCGGCGAAAAGCTTACCCTTATCTCTTCGGGATTTTACAAAGCAACAAAGCCGAAAAAGACGGTTAAGATTTCTAATTAATCTCCTCGGCTATATTAGCCAGAAATAATGATCAAGGAGGATTTTTATGCGGTTTTTGACATGTATTATTATTGGTTTGGTATGTTTTACGGGATGTGTCCCCGAAGAGGATGTTGATAAGACATCTCAGAATACGACGATCGACTCCACACAGACACCGGCGAATACAGAAGGCAATACCATAACGGTTTTTCTTTCGGGCAATACTCTCAGTCAGCTTAAGCCATGCGGCTGCGCGGCGGAACAACTTGGAGGGTTCAGCAGGCGACAGGTCATATTTGATAAAGCAGACGCCAAAACCAGGCTTCTCGTCGACACGGGAAACTTCCTTATACACAAAACACTACAGGACATGGTAAAGCTCAATACGATAATTTCCTCTTTGATAACGCTGGGTTACGATGTCGTTAACTTCGACGAAAATGATCTTTCGGCTGTGAGCAATGGATACTCTATCAAGGAGATGCCGTTTAAGGTTATTGGGCCGGCTAAAGAGTTGAAAAGTGTTTTCAGGCGGAATATCTCGACGGCAGCTGTTACGGTGGCATCTGTAAGCAGCCAGACAATTGAAGACGGAAGCTTAGATCGAGGCGGTCTCGAAAAACTGTTCTCCAATGACACCGTTTCGGCAGCGGATTTAACAGTTGTGAACATACTGATAATAGATGACTTCAATGAAAGCATAGCCAATTTCCTGGCCGGTTCAGCCGTTGTCGATGTTGCCGTATGCCAATACCCAACCGACTATCCCAGTATTATTAAGACCGATCACAAAAAGCCTCTTTTTGTTTCCGTCGGCAAATTGGGTAAGTATGTCGGCAAGCTCGACCTGATATTATCGGACAAAAAGGGCCTTGAGCTTTCATACTCAAAGGTCGCCGTAGACAAAAAACTTCGGCCATCAGAGCAGCTGGATGAAATATACGAAGTCTATCGGCAAATGGTACAGGCCGAGGAGCTGCTTGGCAAGGTCATAAGGACCCCCCTTCCGGATGGGCATAAATACGCAGGTTCCGATAAATGTAAGGATTGTCACGAATATGAACACAAAATGTGGTCGAAGATGCCTCATGGGCATGCTTACCAGACGCTCGTCGAGTCCGGCGACGCTTACGACCCGGAATGCATTGAATGCCATGTTGTAGGCCTGAAATACGAATCCGGCTTTGAAAACGAAAACAGCCCAAAAGGGCTCAGGAATGTTGGCTGCGAAGTATGTCACGGCCCGCGAGCAAAACATATCAAAAATGCGATGGATAATACTGAAAACCAAAAAAAATCCGAACCAATCGCAGCATTTAAGTGTATATCCTGCCATACACCGGAGCATAGCCCGGGTTTTCAGGCTGATGAAGCGGGATATCGCAAAAAAAATCTTCACAATAAGGAACAAAAGGCAAAGTAAGCTGTCTAATCATTTAACAGCTTGAAATACTTTTAGTTCTTGAAGTTAAGCACCCGTATGTATATTCCGATATTCATCATAGATTTACAGCTTTGACGCACCCTTTTCGAATGAACTGGAACCTGAAATGATTAAATTATTGAAGTTGGCAAGTTATTTGTCGATCGCCCTGGCAGTATCAACTATGGTACTTGCCGGCGTCGGAATCACTCGCGAAAACGATACCGTTAGCGAGCGCGCAGATTTTCTGGACAAACCTACCGTCATTGAGAATTTCCGTAAATTAAATATTAAAAAATCAAACAAAGACAAGATACCACCGCTGGTTACAGAAGCAATCGCGTTTGCACTTAGAATTAACCCGCCGCCGCCGCCACCACCACCACCGCCACCACCAGAAGGCTCGGGAGGCAAGACTGGTAATACGATAACTACTATGTTAAAAGAGGCTGCGAAAAATATTTTCATACCTCCTACTACGTTCAAGCTTGTAGCGACTTGCCGTTATGAAAAATTCCCGGAAAAGTCTCTTGCCCTGCTTGACATCACTTCTAAAGGTCTTGTCTGGGTTCAACAGGGTGATATGCTCGGCTCTTATGATATCCATCAGATCAACGACGGAAGCATCGAGCTGCTTCGGGGCGAAAATATAAGTATTATCAATGTTCCCAAAAAGAATCCCATAAGATCCCTTCTCAAAGGCAGCGGCGATACGATCACTACAGTTGTCTCTCCCGTTAATATTACAAAGACAACTTATAAACCTGACAATCAAGGTACTCTCTCGCAGTCAAGGGTTCCACGCCGCGTACGTCGTAAAACAAACGTAATTCCGAGTTCAGGTATACGTCCGACAACAAAGTTATCTGAAGAAGCCAGGAAAGCTCTTGTAAAAGACACCCAGGAAATCACCGGGATTCTTGAAGGTCTGGACACCATGCGAAAAGCCGGATCCGCCGGTAAGGACAGCGAAAAGGAAGCGTTGAAAACTATACTTAAATTACTTGATAAAAAACCCAAGAAATGACAGCCAAAAAGAATAGTTCAAACTGACCTGTTGGTCAGCTTGGAATTATGAATGAAGAACTTTGAAGGTTTAATTAACAAGGCACTTATAATAGATGGAGCAAAAAATGCGATCAGACTATTTCGGTCAGCACTTTAGAAAATGTCAATCAGTCATTGCGATCCTTTTAATCGCGACGATCCTAACGATAACCGGCCCGGGGCCGACGGCACGCGCCGCGGCTAAGAATTACAGCAGCGTCGTTTACAAACTTGCACATATCCCGGCAGAGAAAGCCCGCACGCAACTGGCCGCACTCGGTCTGTCCGTCGACATCAACAAGCTCGAAAAAGCAAATGTGCTTGTCATCACCACCGACAATCCCGCCGACAAGATCAAGGTCGCAAGCGTTTTAAACCTCATCGATTCCAGGCTGGGATACGAAGTCACAAAGCTTGCATTTAACGCCGACACCGAAGAAATTCCAAGTACCGCATCGATCAACGCCGCTATCAGGGGAATTGAGGTCGGTTCGTTCGCCAAACCGCCGACTACAGACGTCGCGGCGAGAGCTATCATTGACATTAACGGACAGGACCTTATCTTGATCGCTCCCAGGGGTTTGATCAAACCTATTATCTCCGGGATGACAGCTTTGCGTTCCGCCAAAAAATTTCGCCGGAAAAAACTAATAAGTAAGCAAAATATCGCCGGTGCAACTCCTGCAAAAAGTTCAAGTACGGCACTTGTTAACACCACCGCCGTCTTAAGGCTCTCTGAAACCAGCCGGTCGAGTGTAACCGTCGGCAAAACAAAATCCAAAACCAAAACCAAACCGGCAGTTGCCGATAGTTCTGCCGGCGTCGACCTCAGCACTCTTTCACCGACGATGAGGCAGCTAAAAGAAGCCCAGAGACAGCTCGCAGAAGCCTTCAAAAATGCTGAAGCCGATTCCATAAAAGAATTTATGAAAGACAAGACAAACGCAAGTCAGATCGCGGTGTTTGCTAAAAGCGAACCCATCGATCCGCATATGCTCGAACTTTTAAAAAATTTGCAGAAAAGAACAGAAGAACAAAAGACTAAGAAGACAAAAACCGAAAAAAAACCAAAGGCAGAGCCTGAGAAAACCGGATCCGAGAAAAAAAGGCCTGAGTCAAGGATACGACCCAGGGCGATTCCGTCCGGCTCGAAATCTGTAACACCTCCAGAGAAAAAAACAGATAGCAAGGCCCCTGCCGCTAAGCTTAAACCGTCAAAGATAACCGCCAGGCCTAAGCAAGCTCCGCCAGAAAAAGCACCTTCTGAAAAAGAGAACCTTGCCGATATTCTTAAGCAGTTGGAGGCATTAAGTAAGGTCAAAGCCGATCCAAATGCTGCGACGAAGAAACCTGGTACGGAAAAGCCCGTTAAACCGGCACAGAATATTGTTGAAAAATCCGAACCTGTCCCGGCAGAGACGCCTGGGGTTAAGAAGGTAACTGCTCCCACGAAGTCCCCATCCGAACTAACCGAACTAGAACTTGACACGGTATTAACCATGCCAACAACTGTAAAGATAACCGAGCTGCTTGAACTGGTCGGTAAGCAGCTTAAGCTTAACTATATGTATGACCCGCTCCTGATTAAAGGTGATGTCCAGCTGTATATCTATAACGGCAAGATCAAGGTGCGTGAACTTTATTCTCTGGTCGAATCCGTCTTGAAATTCAAGGGATTCGTAATGACACGCAACGGCAACCTGGTCACTGTTGCCAGAGTGACCGATTCCATGATTATCGACAGTCCTATAATCGGCGAAGGTGAAAACGTAACCAAGGGTAACGTAATAGTTACGAAAATCTTCAAAGTCAAACATATCGATACGGCGACGGCCCAGAAGACGCTGACGGATATGAGACTTGGCATCTCTATCCAGTCGATCCCGGAATACGGAAAGATGATCATTACCGGATATGCTTATCGAATGGACAGGATCCAGAAAGTTCTCGACATGGTCGATCTGCCCGGCAAAATTAGAGTGTTCAGATACAGAATGCTTGACTTTCTGACCCCTTCGGAACTTGCTCCCAAACTGCAGGTACTGGCCAATGAACTTAAGACGATTTCGATTTCGGTAAGCTCCAAAGCAGCGGCGGCGGCAAAGCCGGCACGTGTAGACACCAGTAAAATGTCGACTACAGAAAGACGAAAATACGCTATTGATAAAGCACGCAGAGATGCCGCGGAAAGACTCAGAGTGAAAAACTCCAAGACATCGGCATCTACTATAGGTGCGGCGACATCGAAAACCGTCTACCTCGATATAGATGACAGAACCAACAGAATACTGATGATCGGACTATCAGAAAGTGTCGATATCGTCGAGGACCTCATCGACGTACTCGACGTTAAGCGGCAGGGAATCAGGCTTATCCGCCAGTACAAGATTCAGTTCGTTGACGCGTCAATGGTTATCGACATACTCAGCGAGCTTGGGGTAACAGCAGCCGGAGCAAGACCGGTAACACCTGTCAGAGGCAGAACCCCCCTGCCATCGTCACGAGGAGCATCCCCAGGCGACGGTCCGAAAATTTCGCTGCTGATGGAAACCAATTCGCTGCTGATAAACGCCACGTATGAAAAGCACGAAGAAATAATGGTGATCATAGACCACGTAGATGTTGAAAACCCCGACGAAAGAACTATAAAACGATACGAGATCGAGCACGTTGACACCCAGGAAATTCTCGACACGCTTATGGAACTGGGCATAACAACGGCACCGTCAAGCGGATCGTCAAACTCAAGATACGGATCTACGACAAAAGGCAGACTTCCTTCAAGCAAAACACCGCCGAGGGCGACAACACCGGCTGTTTCGTCTTCATTCTCCGAACCGATGGCAGACGAACCGCAGATAGCCGTACTCGAGACAACAAACTCACTGCTTGTCAACGCAACTGCCAGACAGCACGCGTCGATAGAAATGGTAAAAGCATTTGTTGACGTGCTACCGGATACAGACTCAACTCCATACGTGGTCTATCAGCTCGGAAATCAGGATCCTATCGAGTTAAAAAAAGAGCTTGATGTACTTGTAGACGCTACTATAGCCGCAAGTACTGACAGCGCACCAAGTAAAAGCGGAAGTTCTTCAACGGCAAAGATCATAAACACACGGAAAAGTTCAGGCACAAAAGCAGCAGATGAGAGGATAACCATCGTCGCCGACGAAGAAACACGCTCACTGGTGGTTTATGCAAGCAAGAAAAATCAAAAATGGATCGGTGACCTTATCGCTACACTCGACGCCTACAGGTCGCAGGTACTTCTGGATGTAACGCTCGTTGAGATAAGCAAGGACAACGAATTTATCCTGGATCTGGATCTGGTAACAAAGGCCGGAGGCCTCATTCCCGGCGATTCGTTTACTCAAATGACTAAAGCCGGTATATCAGGAGTTTCAGGCCTTATAGGCTCTGGCGACTGGGGCAGACGGATCGCCGAAGCCGGCGTAACAAACGGTTCAGGCAAAGCTTTCTACGCAGACAGACATATTCAGGGCCTCTTTGAGTTGATGGACAAGAAGAATTACGGGAGAGTTCTGGCAAGACCGTCGATCCTCGTAAAAGACAACCAGGAAGGCGAGATCAACGCGACGAAGACTATCTATGTCGGCCAGGAAAAAACAAATGTCATCACAGGTACAACAAGTAACCTGTCGACAACTTCCGATGTTACATTTACAGATTACTCCTCCGGTATCACGCTGACAATTACTCCGCATATCGCAAGCGATAAACTTCTACAACTCGACATACTTCTGGACAGAACCGACTTTGATCCGTCAGACCCAGGTACAGCAACGTTCGGCGACAGAACCGTCCCGAAACCGCTGAACACCGTAAGCAGCAAAGTCGGAACAACCGCTATACTGCCTAACGGAGCAACGATCATACTCGGCGGTATCGAAACGATCACACAGACAAAGAGCGTAACAAAGATTCCGATCCTTGGCGACATCCCCATCATCGGAGCACTTTTCAGGGGCATCGACGAATCTGACAAACAGACCAAACTCTATGTATTCGTAAAAGCAAATATCATAAGACCTGGTGACGAGCTTACCGGTACATCAGATATTGAACGAATCTCCAGAAAAAAACGTGATGCCTTTGAAGCAGAAGAAGTTAAATTCCAGAAACTAAGAGCGGTACCGGGGATTGAGCCAAACCCGATGGATCCGCAGAGGATACTTGAAGACGACGAATACCTTGAATCCTTAAAGGCCATCAAGCCCAAAAATTATATTGATATTCAGTTTTAATTTTAACGGTTACTGCCAGGGCTTGCTACTTATATGAAAAGTTTACTTATACAAACGGCTAAGCGGAGCGGCATTGTTGATGCTGTCATGCTTGAGAATTTTTTCGACAACGCCAACGGTAACCGTCGGCGTATCGATGATGTTCTGCTTTCAGCGCCCGATTTTACCGAGGAGATGGTTCTTAAACTCTTTGCAGAGGCATTGGGGCTGGATTTTCTTTCAGAGATTTCTCCCGATGACGTTCCGGCCGAGTTTATCGAGTCGGTCCCTGCCAATTATGCGCAGAACCACTACCTTATCGGCTTAAAGAAAAACGAAGACGATGCCGAGATAACCGTCGCGATGAGCAAACCGCTGGACACCAGCACGCTCGACAACATCTCGAAAATGACGAAGTTGCCCGTAAAGAGTGCCCTGGCAACGAGAGCGGCGATCACGGCGGCGATCGATGTCGCATACGAGCAGAAAAACACGGTCATAGAAGAAGTCGCCGAAGAGCTTGACAACCAGAATCTTGACCAGCTTGTCGACGAGGTGCATTCCTCCGACGACCTGCTGGACGTAGTAAACCGGCCGCCGGTTATCCGTCTGGTAAACGACATACTCTTCCGCGCTTTGCAGCTGCGTACGAGTGATATCCACATTCACCCGTACGAGTCAAAAATCCAGATTCGCTACCGCATCGACGGCATTCTATACGATACCCTAAGCCTCAACCGTAACGTATTGCCGCTGATCATCTCGCGTATCAAGGTCATGGCCGGTATGGACATCGCCGAAAGGCGTATGCCCCAGGACGGCCGTACCAGCGTGCGCATCGGCCAGCGTGAGATCGACCTGCGTGTAAGTACCGTTCCGACCAGCTACGGCGAAAGAAGCGTGCTGAGGATACTCGACAAGAGCACCGGCATTTTGAGCCTTGAACAGCTCGGTCTGTGTAAAGAGGACCAGAAAAGCTTCGACAGGATGATCAACTGCTCGCATGGCGTGATATTCGTAACGGGACCTACAGGCAGTGGTAAAAGTACCACGCTTTACGCCTGCCTTAACCGGATCGACTCGACCCAGAAAAATGTCATGACTATCGAGGACCCCATCGAGTATCAGCTCGACGCCATCAGCCAGATGCAGGTCGCCGCTAAAAAGGGTATGACGTTTATCAACGCCCTGCGTCACGTACTGCGTCAGGATCCGGACGTTATCATGGTCGGTGAGGTTCGTGACGAAGAGACGGCCAGGATGGCTATTCAGTCGTCGCTTACCGGTCACCTTGTATTCAGTACTCTGCATACGAACGATGCTTCGGGGGCAATAAGCAGGCTGCTTGATTTTGACGTCGAGCCCTATCTTGTAAGCTCCTCGCTGATCGGATGTCTCGCCCAGAGGCTTGTCAGGCGGATTTGCCCGGACTGCAAACAGCCATACCACCCTTCGGCGCATGAGCTTCGTGAGCTTGGAATCGGCGACGTTGACAAAAGCATAAAATTCTTTGTCGGTTCCGGATGCAGCAAGTGTTTCGATACGGGGTACCGCGGAAGAACGGGTATCTACGAGCTTATGACCATGACCGAACGAATTCGTGAAATGGTCTATAATAAGGAAAGTGCCGGTGCCATCAAACGCGCCGCTATCGACGAAGGACTGAAAACCCTGCGAATGGACGGGGCACAAAAAGTGCTCCAGGGCATAACAACAATAGCCGAAGTCCTCCGAGTAACCCAGTCAGACGTAATGTAAGGCAAATGCTTATCGCTAATTGCTAATCGCTATTTTTCGAGTTTTTAAATAATGCCAAGATTTTCTTACAAGGCTATCGATCACAAACATAAGTCGGTCAAGGGAACCGTCACCGCTGAAAGTGCGTTCGCTGCTCGCAAGCATCTGCGGGCCAAAGGCGTCCACCCCACCTCGATACACGAGATTACCAGTGCATTAGAGGCCAGGTCTTTCGGCGGAATGTTCAAACGCAAGGGCAAGGCACACGTTACCGAATTCACCAAGCAGCTCTCAACAATGCTGCGGGCCGGGATCAAACTGACCGAATCGCTGAATGTGCTCGTCCCGCAGTTAACCAACGCGGACTTTAAGAACGCAATAACTGATATCCGCGACCGGGTTATAACCGGCGAATCTTTTGCAGATACGCTCAGCGAGTACGACAATTACTTCGACACGATCTATATCAGCATGGTACGCGTCGGTGAGGTTACCGGCACTCTCGAAAAAAGCCTTACCAGTATCGCAGATTTCATGGACAAGCGCCACAAACTCGAATCAAAGATGAAATCGGCAATGATATATCCGGTTATTTTGTTTACGGCGTCTACTATCGCGGTACTTTTCCTTACTGTATTTATAATTCCTGTTGTCGCCGAACAGATCGAAAAAGCCGGCCAGGAGCTTCCATGGGTAACCAAGGCGATTCTCTGGATAAGCGCCACTCTCAGAAGCTGGTGGGGACTCGTCGTCGCGATTACTATCTTTGCTTTTGTATGGGCGACAAAACGCTTTGTCGCAACGCCGCGAGGAGCGCATGTCAAGGACAAATTCCTGCTCGCCCTGCCGGTATTCGGCGCCCTCGTCAAGCAGCGCATCGTCGCAAGGTTTGCCTCGACGCTTTCAACTTTACTGGAATCCGGACTTTCAATGGCAGATTCGCTCAAGATCGTCGCGGAGGTCACAGGCAACAGCGTAATGAATAAAGCCGTTAAAAAAGCACGCGAACGGATACTCTCAGGCTCAGACATAGCAACCCCCCTGCGTGACAGCGGAGTTATCGACCCGACGCTTGCCCACATGGTGACCGTCGGCGAAAAGAGCGGCGAACTGGAAAAAATGCTAAAAGACATAAGCGACAACCTGGAATCGTCGTCAGACCTGGTGATCGAAAGGATAAGCGCAGCGATAGAACCGCTGATTATCCTTTTCATGTCGATAGTGATCGGTATAATAGCGTATGCGATGCTTGTTCCGATTATCAGATTTTCGGCTGGCTCCATTTAGTAAAGACAGTTATAATAGCAAAGAACAACAAAAACCCGAAGCGCAATCGCAGGGATAGAAACAAAGCCGGAAATGTCGGCGATACAGTTTTGAGCAACAAACTCAATAGAAAGGAAAAAGAATGCAAAAACGAAATCATAACAACAGAAAAGCTTTCACTATGATCGAAATTATCGCCGTTCTCGTCATCGTCGGTCTCCTGGCCGGTGTCGCGACTACGAGCTTTATGAGCAGGATAGAAAAAGCTAAAGTCATCACCACCAAGACCAGCCTGGGCCAACTCAGCACCGCAGTCGGTCAGTTCTATCTGGATGTAGGAAGACATCCGGACGAGGACGAAGGGCTTGAGGCGATCGTCATGGAACCGGCAGATGCTGAAGGATGGGCACCTGGTGGATATCTTGAATCCGATGAAGTACCGACGGATGGCTGGGGAAACGATTTCGTGTATCTGAGCCCGGCGGAAAACGATAGACCTTTCGTGATCATAAGCTATGGCGCTGACGGCGAAGAAGGAGGCGAAGGTAATGATACCGACCTCAAGAGTACAGATGCCAACTAACTCGACCGCTTACCTGACGCCGGCGCTGTCGAAGCGACGATCTGCAAGCGACTGTAAAGACGGCTTTTCACTACTGGAGATGATCATCGTCCTTGGAATTCTATCGCTGCTAACGGGTGTGGCAATGGTGAATTTCACCGGCAGAGCCGGGAAAAGCTCTTTCAAAAGAGAAGCGATGGAAATTGTAAACGTGTTGAAAACGGCCCAGAACGCCGCTGCGCAAAGCAGCCGACGATACGCCGTGATGTTCGACTTTATCGAGCAGACTTACACCATGAAGGAAATACGCACCATTGAAGAACTTGTCTACATTAAAGAGCCGGACGAAGGGGTAACACTTACGGCAACACAACTTTCCAAACGCTGTATGATAGAGTTCATAACTTTTGACGACTCGACAGACACACGCGATATAGGTGATATCGAAGACCAGGAGGAATTGAAGTCGTATTTCGTCGCCGGACGAACCGGCTGGCAAAACGGCGGAAAGATCGGACTTACTGACACCAACGGCAATGAGTATTCGATAATTATAAATCGCATTAGCAAAAGCATAATACTCGCAGAAGGCGATATCGACACTTATTTTTTGGAGCCTAAAGAAAATCTGCCATTCTGACAATGACATCTTAAAACAGGCAAAACACCGCAAAGGATTTACGCTGCTCGAGGTAATGGCCGCTACGGCGATCCTTGTCATTATCACCGCTTCGGTCATGACGATCACAAATCGCTGCATCGAGACCACGATCGATAGCGAGTTGAAGCTCAAAGCCTTCAAAATCGCACGCGACAACATGGAAACTCTGCTCGGAGAAACCTCCATCAGCGAAATGGTCGAGTTCGGATCGCTTGAAGATAATCCGGACATCGAGTGGGAACTGGCCGTCGAGACGTTCAGCGAACCGATAAGCAGTGAAATGTGGATGCGGGCCGTAAGCACCGCAAGCTATACCGCAGCCAACGGCGAAAGAGAATACATCGAGCTTACGCACTGGCTTACAGACCTTACAGACGCGCAGGTCAAACAGATCGAGAACCAGCGACAACGCGAACTGGAATTCCTCGACGAAGAATTGATAAACCCATACGGAGACGACGCCGAAGGACTGATGATGTTCCAGGAAAGCCTCGCATCCGACGGAAAATTCCCCCAGGCGGCAAAGATAGCTCTCGACCTGATTGAAAAATACCCGGACACCGAAGAAGCCGCCGAAGCTGCCGGTGACGCAAGGATGTACGCCAGAAAATCCGCAAGTTTCGGCGATCACGGCAGTGCCGCAGACGTCGTTATAAAGATCGCCACCCTGCTTGACGACCCGGCCATCACAAAACAATGCGTCGACGACGCATTCAGATACGCAAGAGACGCGGCAAAAACAGGAGACTACCGCCAGGCTGCCGAAATCACTAACAAGATCGCCAAGGAACTGCCTGAAAACAAAAAAGCCAAGACCGCTGTCAATCATGCTTTTGCTTTTGCTAAAATGGCAGCAGCTACGGGAGACTACAGGGCCGCGACGGGAATCATCGATGACATGCAGATGGAACACCCCGAAATAAAACCCCCAAAAGAAATTGTCACCGCTCGCGAGGAAGGCGGATGGGACGAAAAAGCCATTGACCAACCGCCAGATGAATCAACTGCCAGCAATGATAATAATAATCAGGACAATAAACCACAATGGATGATAGACCTTGATGCAGGTAGAATATCTGTTGGCGAAGCAATAGCAATTGCATTAAGAGAAAGAGACAGCAAATAAGCGATGTCTTATGATCAAATGTGACGATAAAAATTTGAATATTACAGCAAAGCAGAAAAGCCGCAGAGCCTTTTCGCTTGTCGAGATCATTACCGTGACGCTAATTTCTTCGATGGTAATGATCAGTACGCTTGCGATCTTTAACCAGGTCAGGAAGGCTACGGCTTCTATAAATGCCAGGCTCGACAAGGAAGACATTGTCGATGAGATCCTCCAACGTATCGCAGAGGACCTCGACCGTCTTGCCGCTCCCGGCTTTGACACGAAGCTTACTATAAAAAACAAGGTGTCTAACGGGCACAACAAGAGCCAGTTGATAATCGAAAACAAAATTTATGACAAGAGCAACAAACCCCGGACATTCGAAAAGATAGTCTGGCAGTCAGAATACGATATCGTGGATAAAAGGTTGATATTGTACCGTCACCACAGCGGTCTTTCCCTCGAAGACAAGATACTCGACGGCGAACTGGAAGAAATACAATCCGGCAGAACGGAGCTTTTTATCCCGATTAGCGATGAGATGACTGTCTTCGAGATCCTTGTGCCGAGGAAAAATGCCAATCCGCTTACTCAGTGGACCAGCACAAGTTTACCTCTGTCAGTTGTGGTGAAGATATCGTCTGCGGCGCCCGTGGAAAATATAGACGGCACCTTTGAAGTCCTTGAAGAAGACTGGGTAATCAGGAACATAGCGATTGACAGAACCCGAAAACAGAAGTTCGTATTCCAGAAAAAGGATTTCTCAAGGCCCGAGCCGGATGAAGACGCCGATCCTAACGATATCGACAGCGAAACCGTAACCGATGACAAAAAAGACTCGATAAACAAATTAGATAAAAAAAGCGATGACAAAAAAATAAGAGAAAAAGCTCTCGACAAAGCAAACTCTATAAAACCTAAATGAAAAAACTAACCAATAAAATCCCAGTCAAAAGATCGCCCGCCCCTTCCATAAGGCATAAGGGGGCAGCACTTCTTATGACCCTTGCCGTCCTGGTCATACTGACGACTATCGTATTTTCGATGGTGTCACGGCTCAAGGTCAAAAAACGGCGTCAGCAGTATATGATAAGCTACCAGGCCGCAAGATATGCCTGCGATTCGGCTATGAAATATGCTCTGACAAAGGCCAAGGACATAAAGCCCGAGCTAACCACACGCGCCGATTCACCGGATTTTTCCGACCTGTTCTACCTGACCCATCAGCAGCAGCAAGAGATGCTCGAAGAATGGGCAGAAATCAAAACCGAAGAACTTCTTGAAGAGCAGCTCAACGAAGAAGACGATGACGAAGAAAACCCGCTCGCCGGATTAATGGAATCTTTGTCTGGTATGGAAGGCGGCGGCGGATTTGGCGACCCCAACAGCGGCGACCTTTTCAACTTCAATAGTACCCCGGGACTAAGAGAAGACGGGACGATCGACCCTAATTCGCTTACCATTCCAGGCCCTTACGGTGTCGATTGGCCATATATCTCAGAGCCGATGGAGTTTAAGGTCGGCGATGCGAAAGTTACGATTAAGATCCGTGACGAAAACGCAAAGATGCCGCTTACATGGGGAATAATGAAAGACGAAAAAGAACTACGCGCCGCAAACGACGCCCTTCTGATATTCTGCCAATGGATGCAGATGGAGGATGAACATATCGAAACACTCATGATGCAGCTCGAAGAGGTAAAAAAACTTAAGCCGTACAGTAAGAACCTCAAACCTATAGTTACCCTCGAAAAAACAACGCCGTCAAGAACATCGAGAACGTCGAGAACGCCAAGAACGTCGAGAAGATTAAGCCGCCCAAGAACGTCAACAAGGACTGTGACAACAAAGAAAACCCGCCCGGCAACCGGCCACACCAGCGATTTCGCAAGACTGCTCCACAGTTCGCTAATCGACACAACCATCCTTTCAATACCACTGCCCGATACCGGCGAAAGACACGAATCGGCGCTGAAATACCTCGCACTCTGGGGTTCGCAAAAAGTCAATATCAATAGCGCACCCAGGCAAGTCCTCGAAGCGGTCTTCACTTTCGGAGGCGACCAGGAAGATATCGCAGATGCGATCATACAGCAAAGGCAGATAAAGCCCTACAAGGACATCAAGGACTTCAAAGAGCAAAACTACGGCTTTTCAGATTCAATCCGAAAAGCAGAGCCATATATAGTAACCGAAAGCAGCTTTTTCGCGATCGAAGTTACCGCCGTTTGCGGCAATGCAATAGTTTCGTCGGTAGCGACAGTAAAATTCGAAAAAGGAAAACCTGAAACAATAGCAATAATATCAAACTGAATACATAAGTATAAATTATAATGTTTGGAGCATAACCAAGTGGAACAACAAAAGTGCTTAGGAATATATCTTTCGGCTGATAAGGCCGTCGGCATCGTGCTGGCCGGGCATACCGGCCACTACAAGGTCCTCGGATGCTGCAGCGCGCAAAGGGATCCCCAGCAGGACGACACCTCTCTGTCAGCCGTGATCGCCGAAAAGATATCCGCAAAAAAATTAAAGTACGACGAAGTCTCAGTAGCGATAGACTGCAGCCTGTACACTCAACATGACCTGCATTCGGAGTTTGGGGATCATAAGCAGATCGCAAACACCATCCGCTTCGATGCCGAAGAAGCAGTCGCCACAGACGCGACGGAACTGGCCATCGCATTCGACATAACAAACACTGACGACTCCGGTTCGGACGTAACCGTCTATACCGCAAAACGCGACATGATGACGGATATGCTAAACTCAATGCTGCAAAAGGGCCTCGACCCTACGGCTATTGAGCCGGACATCGTTTGCCTGGGCAGGTTTATCGAAAAAAACAACACACCACTTACCGACCGCAACAAACTTGCTGTCATTATCTCCGGTAGTGCCTGCTACCTGATAATGCCCTCCGATTCGCACCATGCGCCTTGCGTAAGAAGTTTCCTGATGAGCCCCTCCCAGGACATCACAAGCGTCCTGGCAAGAGAGGTCCCCATCACTATCGCATCGATGCCAACGGCAGAACCTGTAACATCGATCTCGGTAAGCGGCCGTATCGAAAACATCAACAGCGAAGAATTCTCACTGAAGACAGGCCTGGACGTAACAACGATAGACCTCGCCGAAAAAGCCGGCGCCGACGCCTCTCAATGCCCCGAAGACATAACACCATCGGACTTCGCCGCCGCCTACGGAGCCGCACTAGCCGAACTTTCCAGGACCAAAAAGACCGACTTCCGCAAAGACTTCATGCCGTACGAGGGAAGATTACGAACAATACAAACTGCTTTGCGAATTTTCAGCATTGCCGCAACTTTGATGATCATTGCCGTAGGCGCTAATTTCCAGAAGTCCGTTTACGACGCCTCCAGACAGACCAAAGAACTTAAAAAGAGCCTCTACGAAGACCAGGCGATGATCATATTCCGAGAACCGTACATAGAAAAAGAAGAAAAGAGGAAATTCTCCTCAAAGCTCGCAAGGGAACTCAATAAAGTTAAGAGCGGTAGATCAGGCCCCTCATTCGGAGATGACTCTTCAGTAACGGCAAGACTGACTTTCATCCTCGAAGCGATCAACAACACAAAAAAAGGTAACAAGATCAAGATAGATAATATTTCCATCAGGTCTAAAACTATGTCTGTTAAAGGATCTACCGCTAACGGGATTTACAGGGATAACTTTTTCAAGGAAATTGACAAACATAAAAAATTGAAAAAAGGTTCATTCACAAGGCCCCGCACTGTCGGCGATTCTGGATTCACTGTAAGTATTGAACTTAAATAAGATCAAGTGAGGTATAAAAATGATGGATTTTTATAAGAAAGCAAATTTTTATTTTATCGTTATCCCCTTAGCCGCCGCCATCTGGGCAGTGCTTGCATCGACGGTATTCTTAAACGCTGCCAATGACAAGTGGGGCAAAATGCAGAAAGAATCTGAAAAGTCTGATCCGATCATAGCTAAAATATTGCTGCACGACCCGGACCGCATAAAACTGCACAAGGAAATGGAAGAAATGGGCAAGTTCGATTACAACACTGTAATTGGCAGTTTTGCAAGTCGCCACGGAATAGCCGATTCAGTATACGGCTTAAAAGGGACCGGAAGTAAAAGGGACCGGAAAAAAGGAATAATTACAGAAGGTGCAAGAATGATAATAGATAACATTGATGTAGTAAAATTCACGAAGTTTCTGTCGGATATGCTCAACCTCTGGCCAAACCTCCAGTGTGAAAAACTTACTCTGAAAAAACAAAACACAGGACCGGACGCATGGGAAGCAACGATGGATTTCAAATACACATTCAAAAAGTAAATCTTTCAGAGTATATTAACCATTTAACCCTGTTTAATATAGCTGGCTTCGGCTGAGATGCCCGGAGAAACAAAAAACACGCTTATTATTAGACTTACTGCAAAAAAGGCTTATTATATTCACTGACATCTAACCATTTTGATTTGACTTCTGACTGGATATTGACGATATATTTAATTATCGTTCGTAACAGCCACTATAATTATAGAGGAAATATGAAATGTGCGGCATAGTTGCTTATCTTGGAAATAAAACAGCTCGACCGATACTCATCGAAGGCCTCAAACGCCTTGAGTACCGCGGATACGACTCGGCGGGAATCGCCCTGCTGGAAAACAATGACATTACAGTCACAAAATCGGCCGGCAGAATATCGAACCTTGAAGACTGCCTCACCCGGGATGCATCGAATGCGTCACTGGGAATCGGCCACACCCGCTGGGCAACCCACGGAAAACCCAACACAATAAACGCACACCCGCACCAGGACTACACCGGCAAGATCGTCGTCGTCCACAACGGCATAATCGAAAACTATGCGACTCTGAAAAAGTGGCTCAAAACAAAGGATGTTCCGTTCGTCAGCGAGACAGACTCGGAAGTAATCGCAAACCTCATCGGATACTTCTACGCCGAAGGCAACGACAAACAGGGCCGCAAAGCCTCCGGCTCTACCAGCAAATTCGAATGGGCCGTACAGGAAGCACTCAGCGAACTGGTCGGAACATACGGACTTGCGATCATCTGCAAAGACTACCCAGACACTCTGATAGGCGCAAAAAAGGGAAGCCCGCTGATCCTCGGAGTAGGCGAAAAAGAATTCATCATCGCCTCGGACGCGTCAGCTATCGTAGAACACACGACACAGGCGATATATCTGTCCGACAATGAAATGGCAATCGCCACAAGCGAAGGCTTTAGAACGAAAACAATTGACAACGTCGAAGTGACAAAGAGCCTCAAGGAAATCGAATTTTCTCTCGAAGAAATTGAACTCGCCGATTTCGACCATTACATGCTCAAAGAAATTTACGAACAGCCGACATCGATCGCAAGATGCCTCGGCGGAAGGATAGACCTGAAGAGCTCAAGAGTCGTACTCGGCGGTTTGCAGGACATACTAAGAGATCTGACCAAGACGAAACGAATCATACTGACGGCTTGCGGAACGGCATGGCACGCAGCACTGGTCGGCGAATTCCTCTTCGAGCAGCTCGCCAGGATCCCGGCAGAAGTCGAATACGCAAGCGAATTCAGATACCGCAACCCGATCATCGAGGAAGGAACCATAGTAATTGCCATCAGCCAGTCCGGCGAAACAGCCGACACACTAGCTGCCATCGAGCAAGCCAAAGAAAGAGGAGCGACAGTCCTGGGAGTAGTAAACGTAGTAGGATCGACGATCGCGCGCACAACCGACGCAGGCGTCTACCTGAGAGTAGGCCCGGAGATCGGCGTTGCAAGCACAAAAGCCTTTACCGCCCAGGTCGCAGTACTGACAATGCTCGCAATTGAGCTTGGCCGAAGACGCCATCTAAGCAACGAATACGCATACACCCTGCTAAAAGAGCTGGCAACTATTCACGAAAAGATCCCACCGATCCTCGCCCAGACAGACCACATAAAAGAGATAGCCAAAGCAAACATCGACAAAGAAAACTGGCTCTTCCTCGGCCGCGGACTGAACTACCCGGTCGCACTGGAAGGCGCACTCAAGCTCAAAGAGATCAGCTACATACACGCAGAGGGTTTGCCCGCTGCCGAAATGAAGCACGGACCCATCGCGCTGATCACAGACGACATGCCGGCGGTATTTATCGCGACAAAATGCTCGCAATACGATAAGATCATCGGAAACATTGAGGAGGTACGCGCAAGAGGCGGCAAGACGATAGTGGTAGCAACCGAAGGCGACGAAAACATCAAACAATACGCCGACCACCTTATCACAGTACCAGACACAAACGAATACCTCCAACCGATGATCAATGCCATTCCCCTCCAGCTGCTGGCCTACCATGCGGCAGTACTAAGAGGACACGACGTAGACAAACCAAGGAATCTGGCAAAAAGTGTAACTGTAGAATAGAAAAACCCAAGCAAATTCCGTAAATTTCACATGGGCAACCCCCTCGAAAAAGTGGTACAAAAGTGGGACGTTTCTGGTACGCTTTTCATTTGCGGAACTTTCAATATCCACTATATCCGCTGGGTATTTCATTTGGGAGTGATTATAGCACTTTCTGTGCCTTATGCTACATATCTGGTACAATGTACCTATTTCACCCGTTTCCCCAAGGAAAAGCCTAATCCCAAGCCTCAAAAAAAGGCTCTCTTTTGAATGCTCATCACCAACCGTTTTACAGCGACCAGGTCGGTGACGTCCCGGTAAACTTCCTCTCCGATGTTGACACAACCGGAGGCAACTCAGGCTCGGCAACACTCAATCGAAAAGGCGAACTTGTCGGACTACTCTTCGATGGCAACTCCGAATCACTTGCAAGCGACATGATATTCATGCCCAAAATCACAAGATCAATACACGCAGATATCCGATACATACTCTGGTTCATGAAAAACGTCGACCACGCAGAAAACCTGCTTAAAGAAATGAACGTAAATTAATTGAACAGCGAGGCTGTGCATCCTGCCGGACACAACCCTGGCAAAGTCGAATTTAGCATTTCGCGGGCTCTCTGCTAGCCAGTCACGAGCGTTCAAGACTCGACAGGTCAGCGGGCTGGTTCATTCTTGCATGTTATGTATGGATAACCATACACGGAGCCTTCTGCCCTATATGATTTTACAGCACCTTAGTGCCTTTATAGCACCAATGCCAGGGTTCATAAATAATGCCATATCTGTTATCCCTGGGATAACTGAGATAAAAACCAAACCTGTTGCCATTTTTGATGAGCCATTTGAAAGCCTCAGAATGTTCGAATTCTTCTTCCAGTGCCAAAAAGCCAGGTGTAGTCAGGTCGATAGCTTTTCCTGTGTGATGTTCACTGTATCCCGGCCGAGCACTTACTTTAAAGATCTCTTCATCAGAAAGACCTCGCATTCTTTTCTTTTCTACGATTTCTGACTGCCGCTCAATACTTCTAAAAGCCGAGACAAGGTGCAGCAGGACTTCTTGATCCCCGGCAGCATCACGCATTCTTTCCCATGCAATCAAAACGTCAGGGTGCAAATGAAAAAACCGACCATTATCTTCAAATTCAACTAATTCATGTTGCTGTGGATATTGAGGCATAGGCAATTTCTTTGAGTAATCTTGTTTTTTGTCGCAGCCGGAATAAAGGTTTACCATCACAATTATAGCAACTAACATCATCCAGGGTTTGGTATTCATTGGTCTATTGCCCTTTTCAAAATAAAACATTAAGTTTGGGCATTATAACAGGGAAAACCTGAAAGGTCGATTGAAATCTACATGACATTTGAACGCCCACTCCTATTTTGGCGTACCAGATTTGTTAGATTGTGTGGGGTAAAAGATCAACGACGGCAAGCTATCGTCTTATCTCGCTTTTGGGAAGGCAGAACTCGCCCGGTCCATTACCGTTAAGCGGGCACAATACCTCCGGCTACGGTTGGGACTTCATCATATTGACAATCTTCAATAGTTGCTTTTCTATTGCACTCATATCTACAGGCTCAGCACTTTTTTTGGACTCATTAACCTTTTTAGGCTCATAAACTTTTTTGGGCTTATTAACTTTTTTAGGCTTATAAACTTTTTTAGGTTCATAAACTTTTTTGGGCTCATTAATCGGTTCTTTTTGGGATGGAGTCATAGTTTTTACGTAAGTTCGAGCCGGTTTATCGACATGTTTTTTTACGGACTGCAGGACTGATTCAAGATTTTCAATGTGCAATCTTAGATTTTTATTCTGGTCGAGATTTTGCAGAATATTACTTTTTTTCCGCTCATTTTCAGAAATTTCCAGCAACTCGGCTTCATTGCTGGCGACTATGGGAGTAAGGAATATAAGAAGTTCTGTTTTCTGCTGAGACCTGACTGTCTTTCTGAACAATCCTCCCAGAATGGGTAGATCACCCAGGAAAGGCACCTTTTCGACAGATTCCGTTTCCTGATCCTGCATCAGCCCGCCAATAACTATTGTCTGACCATTTTTGACCGCGACCCTGCTCTCGGAAGAACGCTTGGCGAATACAGCTGCATTAACAGTTTCTGAGATGGGGACAGTTTTGGCGGTTGTCGTCGAAATTTCCGGGATTATGTCCATGATCACGAGTCCCTGCGGATTGATATACGGCGTAACTTCGAGAATAATTCCAATATCTTCGTATTCAATCGTGTTGATCGTCTGGCCGGTTTCGGTTGTACGAGTATCTCTAATAAAGGGAACCTCTTCGCCAACGGTAATCCTGGCCGTCTGGTTATTACTCGTTAAGATGTACGGCCTTGACAGCACGTTGAGCTTGCCGACAGTCTCAAGAGCATGGAGAGTGACGCTCAGATCGCCTTCGAGTATTTTCGTCACGAAACCGGTGCCTGTGGCATCTGGCACAAACTCAGTTCCGATTAGCGTTTCGCCTCCGCTGTCACGCATGTTCAAAACGGAAAACTCCATTCCAAGGTCGAGACCGCTGTTTAGAGTAACTTCGGCAAGAAGCACCTTGATCAGCACCTGCGGAACAGGTTTATCAAGTTCGTCTATGATCGCCTTAATCTTTTTATAGTTTTTCGAGGAGGTCATAATAAGTAAGGCATTGGTATCCTCATCGGATTCGAAATAGACTTCGTCAGAGAGATCGCCTGAACTGGATGAATTGCTGCTTGACCGTCTGCCCTGCGAAGAGCCCCCGCCTCTCGATGAGCCGGCATTATTTTGATTGATCTGTTCCATCTCCTGGAAAAGATTATTGAGCACCTCTTTAAGGTTATCGGATCTCGCGTTTTTGAGGAAATATATAAATATCGTTCTTTCCTCGTCCGGGTTCGAGTCCAACTCGATAATGACCTTTTCAACAACATCAAGTATGTCGCTTGGGCCGCTTACAACAACAGTACTCGTTCGTTCATCGGCTGCTGCGACAACACTGATATCCGGACCGACACCGCTTTGACTGTCCCGTCCGCGGTCTCCGCCGCGATCTGAGCCCCTACCGCCTCTCCCCATGAAACTTGCCATCCGGGAAAAAGGGTTTCGCGATTCATTACCACCTGATGTCTGCCGCCTGTTGGTGTCGAATACTTCATTGATAAGATCAGCGGTGTTTTCCGCATCGGCATAGACCAGTCGAAATACCCTGACTTCCGAAATAGCGGACATCTGAGTATCAAGTGCATTAATAATCTCCAGCAGACGTTTGATGTTTGCGGTCGTATCGGTAATGATCAGGCTGTTACTGCCCTGGTTGGTTGACAATTCGGCGTATTCGGGGACAAGCGGAAGCAGGCCCTCCCGCAGCTTTACCACATCGATATAACGTACAGGCACAATATGAGTAACCAGGTCGTCGCCCGGAATAATCTTGCTGGGATCACTGCCGGTTTGTACGGGTATGCTCATCTGTTTTGCCGCCTCCAATTCAACAACTTTCAATGTCTGCCCCATGCGAATAGCTGCCAATCCCTTCACCTTAATGATCGAATTGATCAGCGAGATTGCACGGTCGACACCGATCGGCTGCTGGCTGATGACGGTTATGCGTCCTTCGATAGAGATATCCGAGATGATAACCATACCTACAACCTTGGAAAGATATTCAAGCACATCCATTATCGGCGCATCTTTGAAATTCATCAAAATCTGCTGATCTTTTTTACGTCCAGGATCTTCGGCAAAAGCCGGCACAAATCCTGACAAGAAGAACATTACCGTAATTATTACGATTACAAAACGTTTCATTTCCATGAGTTTTTTCCTTTTTCGATCAAAAGTTTTGGCCTGATATAATCAAAAGGCCAATTCCTTATTGTTTACTTTATTAGTCAAGCTCTTTTTTTCTTCTTTCCAGCATTTTCCTGAGTATTTCGCTTTCGTCGGTGCCTTGAATTGCCGGTGAGTTTGGGTCGGAAGAACCGAGCGATCTGGATGTCGTGGTATAAGCCGCGGCACCGGGCACGACACCTGACATATCCATCCCAACCATTATTTCAACTTTGGTCTGGTTCTTATCGAATACTACCCGGTCGGCTTTTATTTCTTTGATTACCATTCCGTCAACCTGCTCTCCAATGGATGCCAGGAATAATTCCCCACTGGACTGGTTTTCAATAAAGGCAAGCTTCTTGTTACTGTCGATCGCCACCCCCCTGAGGATAAAAACAAATGCTATATCAGGGGCGGCAACGGTATTAGGTTCTGCAGGACGAACGTCAACACGCACAGGCCTGCGGGGCGATCTATCCTTTGAAAAGATATTTCGCTGAATAATAACGCCATAGCTTTCCTTTGACTTCTCGTCTTGTCCAGTTTGCTCGCCATGACCGGCAAGAGCCATCAGCAGCATCAAAACAACAATCACATATTTACCCGGTTTATTCATTATTCACCATCTCATTCTTCTGGTCATAAACGTATATCGATGAAACTCTCATCTGAATCGTCATCTGCGAGCCGCTCTCGTCGGAGGCGCCCATCTGCATAGTCTTGATCTTCAGCGGTATTGGAGCATTTTCAATATCCCACAGAAACATTGTCACAGATTTCATATTACCTTTACCCGAGACAAGAAACTCAATTTCTCTAACGCTGCCGTCAGTATCGCGTTCAATACGCTCAGGCTGCATCGAAGCGAGAGTAAGGTAATTCTTATAAGAAACATCTTCAAGGTACCGCAGCACAATACCTTCGGTAACGGCCGGATCGTTCGACAAACCGGAATCTGTCATCTTCCGCCACCTTTCAGAAAGCAGTTTTCGCCGCTTCATAACTGACAATCCTTTTTCGACGTCAGCGGCAAGCTTGTCTTTGTGATCCTTTACCTCGCTGCGTTTTGCCATCAATGGAGATAGTATGTACTTGTCCGAGATCAGCAACGCTATAGCAAAGGCTGCAAGGATAAGTATGATCTTTTCTCTACGGCTTAAACCTGTCATCGCTGCGGCCCTCCATACTGGTAATTTATCGCGAACGATATTGTCTTGGTGTTTTTCGCGGTCTGCCGGATATACAGCAACTTGACATTAGTGAAAGACTTGCTTTTTTCAAGCTTATCGAGCACGTCCAGGGCAGCGGTTTCTTCAACTGCTTTTCCTGTAATAACCTGGTTTAGAGACTCATCGACAGCGAGGCTGCTTATCCAAACATCACCCTTTTCAGGAAACAGCAGGGTCAGTTCACGAAGTGAGTCAATGTATTTAGTCTTACCGTCAAACCATCGCCTGGCGAAAGTAACGCGTTCTAGTACCTCCTCTGACGATGCAACATTTTCACTCATTTCCTCGAGCCGGGCGGTAAGCTGCTTAACGTCCCTGGCGTCCATATACCACTCAAAGCCCAGGTATCCGATTATCGCGATAACAAGAACGCAAGCTGCCGCAACTCGTGGAATTATCCTTTTAAGATTGCTTTCCTTTTTGCCGTTGAGATGACTGCCAAGAAAATCTATCGGGCATTTGGCTCCTGACATCCTCTGCCACGCAAGGCGGCCTGCCAGGCTGCAGTAATCACCGGTTTCGGCAATGTCGCCGGGCTGGGAGCAATCGACAATTTCAATATTTTCATGCTGTCCGACAGCTTTGGCTACCCTGCCGTCATTATCGTCACCGACAACAAACGCCCTCAATCTGCCCTCACCGCTAATCTGTGACGAACCAATTCTTTGCATTTCAACAGCGAGCCTGGCGGATATGTCTTTTTGCCCGCCCGCTGTAGACCGAAGCGGCAAATACTGAATCGACTTGATCTGACCGTCGCCATACACAATGATCTCTGCCGAATTTCCCCAGAGATACACACCGCAGTAAATACCGGCCGTATCATCCGGCAGGCACACAAGCGAACGCAAAGTCATCGACAATGGCGTAATATTGACCGCCTCCAGAAACGATCTCACGGAATTTACATATTCTTTTAAAACAGAAACGACAAAAATCTTATTTGCATCGCCGTTAAGCGTACCGGAATAATCTATAAGTACGTCATCGGGCGAAAGCATCGATTTCTTTTCAAGACCAAGTTTGAGGATTCCCGGCAAAACAGATTTATCCTTCAAGGGCGGAATATCCATTTCGCAGCCGAGTACGTGCTTTGCCGAGATGCCCACTACAGCTTTTGCGCTCTTAAAACCGTTTGCCTTAAGGAACTGCCTGAAGGCTTCGATCTGGCCCGGGAGTTGTTTCGGACCGGCTCCATCCGGCATATCGAAATGGCAGGATTTGACGCTTCGAAAACCTTTTCCTGCCCGTTCAACCTGAGATACGGCAATGCCGGTATCGGTAAACAAAACACCAGGAATATTTTTCCTTTTACCCATTATAATCTTTCTTTACTGTTTTCAAGTATTTTATCATCAAGCGGCCAGCCCAGGTGCGTAAGCGATTTTCTGTATATGACCTTTGCATTGCCCTCGGCGTTGTCGATAACCACATAATACCTGCGGTAACTCCGGCCGTCTTTACTAAGAGCGACAATGTCAGCCGAATACTGATATGACGTCACCGTGATATACCGCCCGATCGCCATCGCCTTTTCATCATCCAGAGCTTCCTTCAACCAGGCGATACTGCTGTTATCCTGATCTGTGCGTTTAGAGACAATCGAATCTACATCGCTTTGCTCCAGCCCCGGCAGACAAAGCAAAACCTCTTTCGGCGCCGTATTTATATTCACAAGACCCGTAACTTCATCATCGTCACCTACAGCAAGCCTGGGTTCCATCTTCTTGAAATCTTCTTCCTTAAGGTCGCTGCGGATATAAAACTCTATCACACTTTGAAATCTATACGGGCCGCTGGCTATTATATTCTCATTAATTATAAAGTAATCCTCTTCTCCGACAGTCTCCCTGATCAAATTACGAAGCTGACCGCCGCTTCGTCTGGAAGTTATATCTATCTTTTGTTCTCCGCCGCCGCCATTGGGCTGATAGCTGTATACTGTCACATAATTAAGAAATCCCGGCTCAAGTTTTCCGTTGCTGTTATCGGCAGGTAGAGTCTGCTGAGCATCGTTTTCATTGTCGTCCAGCACGCCGTTTCTGTTGAGGTCCTCACCATAAAGATAATCATGATCGCCTCCCTTAATCAGCAAAACCTCTTCCACTGTTTCAAGCGGTGCATTCTTGCAATTGTACGATTCGCCAAGCAGCAGGTAGTATTCGCTTTCTGCTCCGCCTGCGGTAATCTCACTATCCGAATCACGCCAGTCGATTATCGCGTTTGCAAGCTCTGAAGTCATCGAAGGCAGCTTTAGAAGCATCTCCAGCGAAGCGGAATTTAGATTGATCTTGCCGCCTTCGTCGGTAAGCCCGAAATCGTGATTCTTGTCGTCAGATAGATTTGGACGAAGCACCCAGAAACGCCCGCTGCCCGAATCCATATCTTCAAAAGGCTTTTCACCGTAATCAACGGAAGATTCTGCGGAATTGGAAACCCTTGCACGCACGTAAGCGATAGCCGCATTCGCCGTCGCCTCGGCCTGAACCGACGACAAGCTATTGACAGAAGCCAACACATCAACGCGAAGAGTACGCGACATCACTATCACCATGCTTGCAAGCACCAGCGTTATCCATATCGTAACGATCAGCACCGTCCCGGGAGATTGCCTGGAGTCCCGGTCTGCCATCGTCAATATTCTATTGTTCAGTTCGCGTTTCATTGACTTGGGTAATCTATTCCCCTCTTAATCCGACCATATCGGCACACGACAGCAGTATTATTCTCTCCATGGATCTTTGGCTGCTGCCGGTGTATTTACTGTTATTTAATTGACTGCCCTGCTCGTATTTTTGAGTCTGAAAGTCAGTTTCCTGTTCGGGCTTTTTCAGGGTCAGGCTTATCGCCACCGCCGCGGGCAGCATATTATCCTGCGTCGTCGAGTCCCATGTATCAAGCCATTCGTAACCGTCGTAATACTGAAGATTGAACGACCTTACACCTCTGCATATAACTTCGCTTTTGCCCTCGATAGTCTTTGGCGAAAGCAGGTTCGTCGTCTGTCGCCGCACAAGTACCAGATCTTTCCAGCCGTCCCTGTTTTCAACAAAATACTCGGTCTGTGCAATATCGCAGGCGATCTCACCTTCGTCCGGGACATAGTTACTCGTAAAAAACAGCAGCATGTCTGCCCCATCGACACCGGCGGCCGAGCCGTCAACTCCCTGAAACTGACCTGCCAGCACATCGCCCGGCGCCAGGGCACAGGCAAGATCCTTCTGCAAAAAATCAAACGTCGAATTTGAATACCTGTAAGGCCCTACGGCCGCTTCTATGCTCCTTTTAGACTTCATAGCAACATACATGCTCGAATACAGTGCCATCGCGATGACCGCCATAAGAGTCATAGCTATCAATACTTCCAGAAGCGTAAAACCTAAATGTAATTTATTCCGTCTTTTCATTTTCTACATAAACCAGTGTGGAAAGCTCGACGTCTTTTTCGCGTCCTCGCCAGTCCCACGATACCTTAACCGTTACCTGTTTAAGAGACGGCTCTGTCCAATCGGCAGAGGTCATCTTCCATTTATAATCCGCATACATCTCGCCAAAATCGCCCGATTGGCTGCTGCTTTGCCATTCTTCTTCGAGCAGTATTTCCGAAAGCCTGTTCTCGGCAAGCGATATCGCGTCCGATTTACAGACACTGTCGGAACTTACCATAGTCGCAATCGAAAGCCCTTTCATAACCGCCGGGATTATCGTGATAATCAGCACAAAAGTCGCGAGCACCTCGATAAGAGTAAATCCACAAGCATGTTTTTTTTCAGTCATCTCAATCATAACACTAATCGCCTAATGCTTATCGCTTATTGCTAATTGCTAATTGCTAATTACTAATCGCTCTCTTGCCGTCTTTCAGTTCAACCATTTCAAAATTCTCGGCGGGACCGTAACAAACTACGTCTACATAATTATCCGCTTCATCCTGCAATTCTATCCTGCACTGCCTGGAGTACCCTTGGGGGCTGAAATCTATATACCATATTCCACCATCATTGGAAAAATTATCAAAATCTACTTCAATTTCCTTAGCAAGCTTGAACCTGCTTCCAAAATCATTTTCAAGCCGCTTATATTCGCTCTTGTCAATCGACGAAAGCCAATATTCATAAGCACCATCTTCCAGCCGAAAATTCAGACGGTAAGGCCTGCTCTGATACACAGACTGAACTTTCGCGTATCGCGCGACAGCAACGAGATGTTCCGCGGCATCTCTTATCTGCCTCGACGAGAAAAACCCGCGAAGCGAAGGCGCCGCCATCGCCAGCATGGTACACAGAATTATCATTACAAGTATCAGCTCCAGCAGCGTAAAACCGCCGGCCGGCACTGTGCGATAACTGCTAGTACCTGTCTTCTGTCCAGTTCTTGATATCATCGTCACCGCCACGCTGGCCGTCAGGGCCGGCAGAAAAAAGATCGTAACCATACTTGTTATACTGGCCCGGACGCTTATACACATAATCGTTGCCCCACGGATCTTTCGGGACGCCACGCTTGATATAAGGCTCTTTCCAGCCGTCCGCATTGGACGGTTTGATCACCAGTGCCCTGAGTCCTTCGCTGTTTGTCGGAAACCTGCCGCTATCGATCTCGAAGGTATCCAGTGCAAGCTCAAGATTGGCAATGTCCGTCTTTGCCGCCGTAACCTTTGCCTGTTCGCTTCGCCTCGTAAATTTGGGAACAATCACCGTAGCAAGTGTCGCCAGTATCACAAGAACAAGCAAAAGCTCGATAAGTGTAAATCCGTTACAATTCCTTTTAATCCTTAGCATAATTCGCCTCTCTGTCGTATATTAAAATTACTGAATTAATTCCTGAAGATTGAAAATCGGCAAAAGCATACCGATCACAACAGTTCCTACAAGCGCCGCCATAACAAAAAGCATAAGCGGTTCAGCAAGTGAAACTGCCATCTTGAGATTTCTGTCAAGTTCCTTTTCACCGGTCGTCGCCAGCCGCACCAACTCACCGTCAAGCCTGCCGCTCTCTTCTGCGACAGAGATCATTTCAATTGTAGACCCGCTGAAAAGGTCAGGGCAATCCCGAAGACTTTGCGCAAGAGATATACCCCTGCGAACCTTGCCAATCGCTTCGGTCAAAGTTTCGGCAAGCGTTTCATTTCCTATCGCCTCACGTGCCACCTTGAGCGCCGAAAGCAGCGGAACACCGGCATGGACAAGAGTACCAAGCATCCTGGCAAATCGAACAAAGGCAAACTTTGCCGTAAGCGCACCAAATACCGGCACCTTGAGAAGCAACCGCTCAAATGCCATCCGACCCTGGCGTCTTGAAAGATAGTTCTTAACAGACAACACAATAAATAATATCACACCAACCAGCAAAAGCCAATACTTCATAACCATCTCGCTGACAGATACGATACCCAGGGTAAGAGGCGGCAGCGTACCGCCGAACTCGGCGAAGATCGAAGAAAAACGCGGTATGAAATATATAAGCAAAAACAAAAGTATTAGCCCGCCAAGAACCGCAAGTACGACCGGGTAAACCAGCGCCGCGACAACCTTGCTCTTTAAGTCCTGTTCTCTCGATCTGAAATCGGCGATCTGTTCGAGCACAAGCTCGATAAACCCGCCTGTTTCACCGGCACGTATCATCGCGACATACACCGGTGGAAATAACTTTGGCCAGTTAGCCAGCGAATCGGCAAGACTCATTCCGCCGACAACCTGGTCATGTATCGCCGTCCACTGCCTGCGAGCAGCCGGTTTGGTTGCCTCCCTGCTGATAATACTGAGCGCCTTACTCAATGACACCCCAGCCGAAAGAAGGCTCGAAAGCTCACGCGTAAACGCTTCGACCTCGCCCTTTGAAACACGTCCTTTAATCGCCTGAGCCTTTTTGCCTGACTGGACCGCTGCAACGATCTCCGACGGGAAAAGTCCCTTTGCCGAGATGATATCTACCACAGCACCGCGACTGGCGGCGCCGACAGTATCTTCGACAATATTGCCCAGGCTGTCAACTGCTTTGTATCGAAAATCAGGCACCCGTTTATTCCTGTCCTTCCACAGCGGCGTTTCTAAAAACAAACTCGTCCTTCGTCACACGAAGTATCTCTTTAAGAGTCGTCTGTCCGCTATCTAAATATCGCCAAGCATCCTGCCGTAAACTTTTCATTCCATGTTTCATCGCCTCCTGACGTATGTCACGAGGAGTCGCATTTTTCAAAAGTAATGTCCGAATATCTTCCGTCACAACCATCAGCTCGAATATCCCCGCCCTGCCGTGATAACCGGTCCCCTGGCACTTCTTACAACCGGTCGCAACATAAAGTTTTTCCGAAAGTTGATCGCCATAGCGATTCCTCAATGAATCAACTTCATTTTGCGGCATCTGTTTCTTACAATGTTCACACAGCATCCGAATAAGCCGCTGAGCTATTACCGCCTCAAGCGACGATGCCACAAGATAAGGCTCTACGCCCATATCCACCAACCGCGTAAGCGCCCCCGGAGCATCGTTTGTATGAAGTGTCGAAAATACCAGGTGACCCGTAAGCGATGCCTGCACCGCGATCTCTGCAGTCTCACGGTCGCGTATCTCACCGACCAGCACAACATCCGGATCATGCCTCAAAATCGACCGCAAACCCATCGCAAAAGTCAAACCCGTTTTGGTCGATACCTGTATCTGATTGATCCCGTACAACTGATACTCGATAGGATCTTCGATCGTAATAATTTTTCTTCCGATATCGTTAATATGCGAAAGGCCCGCATACAGCGTCGTAGTTTTACCGCTTCCGGTAGGCCCGGTTACAAGAATAATACCGTGAGGCCGCTTTACAACTTCACTGAAAACATAAAGATCGTCCTTAGACATGCCGACCTTTTCCGGGCCAAGCAGCACCGAAGATCTGTCCAGAAGCCTCATAACAACCGCCTCACCGTAGAGCATCGGAATAATAGATACACGAATATCTATCTCCCTGCCCGAAAGCATTATCTTGATCCTGCCGTCCTGCGGAACCCGCTTTTCGGCGATATCAAGATGACTGAGAATTTTTATACGCGAAACAATTGCCGGTTGAAACTGCTTAACTTCAGCAGGAATCGTAGCGGCCTGCATAACACCGTCTACCCTGTACCGCACCCTCAGTTCATTCTCAAAAGGCTCAATGTGAACATCTGTCGCCCGCATCTCGACGGCTTCTGCCAATATCTGGTTAACAAAACGGATAATCGATGCGCCCTCGGCCGCTTCTGCAAGGTCGACATCTTCCTCCTGGTCCCTTATGAACTGTATACCGCTTTCCAGGGCCTCGTCATACATCGACTGGATAGTATCGGCACCAAGCCCGAGTGACCGCCGAATAAACGAAGCAATCTCTGCCCTTGGAGCGACTCCAACCTCAATATCCAGACCGGTCATAACCCGAAGCTCATCTATACCGGCTTGCTGGAATGGATTGCTTACTACCGCCAGCACACTGCCGTCTTCACGACGGACTGGAACGATCTGCCTTTTGAGCAGTATCTTCGCGGGCAGAGTCGAAATAAAGTCCGTCTCCAGCGAAACACTCTCGAAATTCACATACGGATACTCGTATTCCGTGCTGACAAAATCAAGAAGAGCTTCTTCTGAGAGACCGCCGTCGGAAAAGGTATAGGCAGACTTGCCACCCTCAGAGCTGGCTTGGCGTAGCCATTGGACTCCTTTTTGACATAACGCAATATCAGTTGTATTGTTACTGTCTTGCATAGATCAAACTAAAAAGGACTATTAAAGACTCTAAATCCCATGTAGTTAGGGACATGAAATGAAATTATCGGAACATGTCCCGCATACAATTAAATCAGGTTGGGCTGCCACGGCTATATCGACGATTTAATGTTACCATTTCACATCAATATAACCAAATAACAGGTCTTTTATTGGGAAACAGACAAATAAAGCGGAATCCGAATTATACCGGATTCCGCATAAAACCTGATAATTAACCAAATTTTCTTACACAATCATCTAATTCAGGATACCCGAGGCAACCAGCGTTGCTTCCTGGCGAACTGTCAAAACAGACTTAAGGTCTTTTTGAGCAGCAGCGACTTTCTGCTGAGCTTTTTCTTTGGCTTTTCTCAGAGCAAGAAGCTTGGCCTTGATTTGCTTGGTACTCGAGCTTTTGTTTTCCAAAACAGTACTTAATGCAGTTGATGCCTTCTGGATCGCGCTTACGGGACGATCGCTCTCTCTTCCGGTTCTGCTGCTGCCGCCTCTGCTGCTTCCGCCTCTGGTACTGCCGCCTCTGCTGCTGCCGCCTCTGCCTCTGCCGAACATACCCATTATGCCCCTCATGCCGCTAAAGCGGGATTCACGAGAAAGTTCCATGACCTTAGTCAGTTTAGGCTCGATGACCTTCCACTCAGCATCGGAGGCACCAAGGTTTTCTTTGTACCTGTCCATCATACGCTTTTGGAAATCTGCCATACCTCGCATCATTCCATCTCTTCCAGAGCCTCTTTCAGGACGCCCGGAACCTCTTTCAGTACGCCCAGGACCTCTTTCCCTTCGAGGAGGATCAGGCTTTTTCTCTTCAGCAGCCATAACTACCGACACAACAAGAGTAAGCACCATCAGCACTACCAGCGACGCAACTACAGTTTTTCTTGACATTTCTTTCTCCTTAATAAAAAAATTAACCTTAACTGACCCTTATTTTTGGGTCCCATATAGCTTATATTGAGTTAGGATACACTTCCTGAATTATTAGTACAGCAAAACCATAAAAAGTTACACATATTTTTTAAAAATAAGTAATTCTGGCCAAGTGTAAATTATTGTGTAAACGGACGATGTCCCAACCGTAGTTGGAGGTTTTGCTGGCTGCTCCGTTTTTGGCAGTCTTTGGAATTAGATACTCCCTATAGCTGCCCGCCTACCACGCGGCGGTTCTAAGAGGCCACGACGTAGACAAACCAAGGAATCTGGCAAAAAGTGTAACTGTTGAATAGAAAAACCCGAGCAAATTCCGCAAATTTTCTATAGCGTACTCTTCGAAAAATTTCACTTTTGTTTCACTATTTTTTCACCTGTTTTCGTTTTGCGAAATTTTCATTGTCTGTAATAGCCTCTTATTTCGGCGTTTTGAGCCTTTAAAGAAGGTTTTTTTGCCTCACCTTAGACAGTTGATATAGTGGGCCTATTTCACTATACAATCTTGAAATTTCGTAAGGAAAAACCTTGTCTGTAGTCTTCGAGAAGGTGCTTGATACATCGATCTGTTTTCTAACCCACCGACAGGTCGGCGGGCTAATTGGTGGTAATTGACGGCGGTTCTATTTTACCTATACCCCCAGAAACGACCCCGCGGATCGTATCGTTGCCCTATGTTATTGTTTCACGTTCCTGAAATACTCATTTAGTATCTCACTGGATACCGGCGGGCATCCGGGAACGAATGGCCTGTTTTTTCTGTGTTTGGCTGTGCAGTTGCCTACGCATAAGGTACCTTCCGGCAGCTCGGCATGGCCTTTGCCGATGGCGATGACTATGTCTTTATCGTCTGTCCGCTCGTCAAGCAGCTGCTCTCCATGCTGCTTTAGGAACATCAGCAATGTCGACTGGCACGCGCTGCATGATTGCTTATCCAGAATAGTAAAGCCTGGAAATTCGAGCGATAGTGCCGTCGGCGAAAGCTCAAAGGGGCTTCGTACATCTTGCCAGTTTGCCGGAGATACATTTATCTTGTCAAGATCGATCACCCCATATCCTCTATCGGCTGCCATCTTCAAATGCGGAATGTCACCGGCGGATATTCCCATTATTTCACATGCGATCGAATCGGCGGCAAAAGCATCGACGCCGACAACGACCACGCCCAGGGGTTTAGGTGTGCCGGCACCGGGGCCAAGCCCTTCCATCCCGATAGTACCGTCGATAATTGACAGATGAGGGCGCAGGACCGAGGTCATATCGGCAATGGCAATGTCCAGAGGTTTT
Organism: Planctomycetota bacterium; assembly: GCA_019456225.1. Taxonomy (GTDB): domain Bacteria; phylum Planctomycetota; class Phycisphaerae; order Sedimentisphaerales; family Anaerohalosphaeraceae; genus VRUI01. Next base: position 55,958 of record VRUI01000008.1, read on the forward strand.
TCGTCGATACCGTCAATTTGCGGCAGCATATGAAGATCGACTTTCGAACGGCGCCACAAGCAGCCCTTCATATTCTTGACCGACAGTGTCACCCCGGTGTGCATGTGCGTCTTCATAACCGGAATCGAAACGACAATATCGTACTCGGTGACCTCTCTGCATAGCTTAAGCGATTTTATGGCAACGCCTTCAGGAACCTCAACGGGCACAAACGGCCGTACATCCATATCGATCAAGAGGCAATTACGCTGTCTTGCGACATCTGCGATCCCAGTGCTTTCAAACGCCTCCAACGCCTTAACGCCGGTAATCGGGCTTTCGCCAATGGCAACGTCGGCGCCGGCTTCTCTGAAGGCGTCGATCGCGGCGGCTACGACATGCGGATGCGTAGTCGCACCCGTTTCGGCCGCGGCGTCTCGCCCGGCATTGGGCTTTAGCAGAACACGCTTACCTTTTGCCGGTGACAGGTCGATATTTGACAGGGCCTTACGCGTATTATCATAGCCCACCATCGCACCACCGGCCGATGCCCAGAAAACCGACGGGTTAGCTGCATTAAGCGCAAAAGGTGATGAACAAATCGCATTTTCTGTGTTAATATTTGCATCATTTTTCATATATACTTCTATCCTGGATTTGCCGTATAACGTTTACAAAATATAATTCAGTCCTTTCGATGCTAATATTTTACCAAATTAATCCTGAACTATCAAGGCTTCTCTTTTAATGGGGAAATCCGGGTTTAATTATGTTTTTTTTCGCAGATTGTCCTTAGGTTATTTCTCAGGCCAACTAAAATACCCCTGGGGTCTTTGTTTTCATGGGGTCTTTGTTTTCATGGGGTCTTTGTTTTCATTGATGTATGCTGGAAGCCTACACTACAAAGATGGGCAAGATACCGGCGGTACGAGGTGATGGGGTTTATTTTTTTCTGGCGGCTGATCGCTTTACTATTTTCTTTGCTGACTTATTTGTTGTCTTGGTGTTTCCCTTTAGTATCTTGATGGCTTTTTTTACATCGGCTACTTTCAGGATTCCTGTGGTTCTTCCGCCCCTTGCCCCTGCTGTGCAGTATGCATACGAAACATTAATATGGGCGTCTGCGAGTTTGCGGGCTACGTCGGCGAAGGCACCGACCTTGTTGGGCAGATTAACGCAGAGAACTTCTGTCTCATTGAACGTAACATTCTCGGCAGCAAGCAACTTTCGTACCTTTTCTCGGGATCCGCAAACAATACGCAAAACCCCATGTTCAACCGAATCCATCACCGTAAGAGCAATAATATTGAGTTTTGCCCGTCCAAACTCATCAAGCAAATTGCCAAGCACTCCGGGTTTATTAATCATAAAAATCGAAAATTGTGTCTCAATATGCATCTGCAAATACCTTTCAATAAAAAAACTCTTTTACGCTTTACGCCCCAAAGCCTCAACTGCCGACTTATTATCAGGATAAAAATCAAACAAGCTGTCAAGATTTGTGATCTTAAAAACCCTTCCAAGCTCCGGGTTGATACCGGATATAACCACACACCCGCCATATTCCTTAAGCTTCTTCCACATCTCTACGAGTAAACCAAGGACCTGCGAAGAAAAAAACTTCAGCCCTGAAAAATCAACTACAACCTTCTCAGGGCGATTATCGGCAACATACCCCCTCAAAGCCTTAGCCATCGCCTCAACATCGCCAACAGCAGACAACGAAGGGATAAGAAAAGAAACAAAAGAAATATCTCCTTCAACAGTAATATCAATAATTTTCAAATTTTCCATAAATTATATAGCCTCTGCAAAACAGTGTGCCCGCGGCCCACCCTATGGTTTTGGGTACCCACAAGGGGTGCCCCTACGGTTTTATCACGTATTCCATTCCTTGCATTTCCAGCATGCGACAATATGTTCTACTCCATCGCCCTGCTGCTTTAGTTCCTGCATTTCCACACTGCACCGCTGCTCGGCCATCGGGCATCTCGGATGGAACGGACAGCCGCTCGGCGGATTAGACGGGCTAGGCACCTCACCGCCAAGAACGATCCGCTGCTGTCTGCGATGCGGGTCGGGCATAGGGATAGCGCTCATCAGGGCCCGAGTATACGGGTGCAGCGGATTTTTGTAAAGCTCCCTGCTGGAGGTATACTCTACGATCTTGCCGAGATACATCACGGCCACATAATCGCTGATATGCTCGACGACAGCGAGGTCATGAGCGATAAACAAATACGTCAGAGACATCTCGTCCTGCAAATCCTGCAGCAGGTTTATGATCTGCGACTGAATAGAGACATCCAGCGCACTGACCGCTTCATCGCAGACAATAAACTTCGGATCCAAAGCAAGCGCCCTTGCGATACCGATCCGCTGCCGCTGGCCGCCGGAAAATTCATGCGGATACCTGCTCGAATGGTGCGGCGAAAGCCCGACACGTTCAAGCAGTTCGGCAACCTTTTTTCGCCTCTGACGCCCCGTCGCCATCTTATGGGCAGTAAGCGACTCGCCGACAATATTGGCTACGGTCATCCGCGGGTTCAGCGAGCTGTAAGGGTCCTGAAATATCAACTGCATATCGCAACGCAGTTTTCGCATTTCCTTAGACGGCAAACCAAAAACGTCAGAGCCATCGAAAGTAACCTTGCCATCTGTAGCATTGATCAGTCGCAGGATCGTCCGCCCGACCGTAGTCTTACCGCATCCGCTCTCACCGACAAGCCCAAGCGTCTTACCCGCCTGGATCTTAAAACTGACTCCGTCAACGGCCTTGACATGGCCGACAACCCGGCTAAACAAACCACGTTTGATCGGAAAGTACGTCTTAAGCCCTTTGACGTCAACCAGATATTTCTTTGTGCTTTCCATATTTCGTTTCATATAACTCAAATTCTTCTTTTGTCTCGTAACCGGGGGTATACCAGCATGCCGAACAACGACCGGGCTTAACCTCCCTAAGCTCAGGTTCAACGGTCATACACCGCGGTTCATCACTGCCAATAGGACACCTCGGATGAAACTTGCACCCGTCAGGAAACGCCAGCGGGTCCGGCACAGTGCCGCCGATCACCTCAAGTCGCTCCTGAACAGAACCAACCCTAGGCAGCGACCGCAAAAGCCCCTGCGTATAAGGATGCAGCGGGTCATCGAATATACCGGCAACATCGCCGGTCTCAACGATCCGCGACGCGTACATCACGACGACATCGTCTGCGTTTTCGGCAACGACGCCAAGGTCGTGCGTAATAAGCACAACGCTCATGTTATTTTTCTTTTGAAGGTCGCGGAGAAGCTCGAGTATCTGTGCCTGGATCGTAACGTCAAGAGCCGTCGTCGGCTCATCGGCGATTATCAGCGAAGGATCGCAGCTTAGCGACATAGCGATAATAACCCGCTGCCGCATCCCGCCGCTCATCTGATGGGGATACTCCATCACACGCTGTTCGGGGTCGGCGATACCCACCTGCTTTAGCATCTCGACAGCATGACTCCACGCAGCAGGCCCCTTCTTATCCTGATGCTGCTCGATAGCCTCGACGATCTGATCGCCGACCGTATAAACCGGGTTAAGGCTCGTCATAGGTTCCTGAAAGATCATCGCGATCTCATTGCCGCGGATCGACTGCATATATTTCTCGTCAGCGGTTACGAGATCGGTTCCGCGAAACAATATCTCACCGCCGGCGATCTTGCCGGGCGGATCGGGTATCAAACGCAGCACAGAGAGCGCGGTAACACTCTTGCCGCAGCCGCTCTCACCGACAACGGCCAGCGTCTTGCCGGCGCAAACGTCATAGCTAACGCCGTTAACGGCCCGCACAAGCCCTTCATCAGTATGAAAAGTAACCGACAAATCTCTTATGCTAAGTAGTACGTCATTATCATTCATTAAAATAGTCTCCGCCAAAGGCGGTTTCCTTCATTAGACATTATACAATAATCATTATACATTCCAGGCTGACCAACAGGTCAGTCTGGGTCATGCCGCTTTCCTTAGTCTTGGATCGATCGCGTCTCGAAGGCCTTCGCCTACAAGATTGTAGGCGGTAACAGTTAAAAATATCGCAAGGCCGGGAAACAGAGAAAGCCACCACAAAAAACGCCCTGTCGTGCCGACACCGAGGCTAAGCATCTGGCCCCAGCTCGGCGTAGGCGGCGCAACTCCGAACCCCAAAAAGCTCAAAGCAGCCTCAATAAAGATAGCACCGGCAATTCCAAACGTCGCGTTAACCAGAACCGGGGCGATACCGTTGGGAAGCATGTGCCTGAAAAGCAAACTGCGAAGCGGCAGACCCAATGCCCTTGCCGCCTGAACAAAATCCTGACCGCGAAGCCTGAAAAACTCGGCACGAATAAACCTCGCGTCGCCTGTCCACTTGGTAACGCCGATAATTATCATAATATTCAGCAGGCTCCTCGGGAAAAACGCGACAATCGTGATGATCAGGAAAAAAGTCGGTATCGCCATCATGATCTCGACAAAACGCATTCCAATAAAATCGACCTTGCCTCCGAAATACCCCAGGATGGCCCCGATAAATACGCCGATCACACTTGATATCCCCACAGCGACAAACCCGACCGAAAGCGATATCCTGCTGCCGTGAATGAGTCTGCAAAGAACATCGGCCCCGACATCATCGGTCCCAAGCCAGTGCTCGGCGCTGGGCCCCTGCTCACGAACGGCAAGATCGGTACGCTCAAACCCGAACGGCACCAACGGGAAAACAGCACCGGTCGCCTTTTTCGATTCAACCATTCGCTTATAATTGGTCGCGTCAAGCCGCTTATCCAAAGACACAAAGATGAAAACTATCCCGGCGACAAGTACAAACGCATTGATCATGATCTGCCTGCTGAGCACCTCACCACGCCGCGTGGGGTTGACCCGTTTTTTGTTTCGCCGTATAAGCCAAATCTGAAATAATCCAACGATCGCTGCCAGAAAAACACTGTAATCGACAGCGTTAAGATTACGAAGTAGTGGAAACGTAAGCTCACCGTCAATACGAATCACCAGGGGTTTGTCGTTAGCGATAAAAGGAGCGAACACGGCAATGGCAAAAAGAAAGATAATAAAAACAAGACTAACAACATTAAGCCGGTTCTTAAAAAACTCACGAGAGACCATCTCCCCATAAGAAACGCCCCAGTCTGTATGTTGTTTAATAGTTTTACTCATTATATTTTTTTAATCCGTGTAATCCGCGGATATTAATTCTTACTCTCAAAGCTGATCCGCGGGTCTGCGAACGCATACGCAATATCGCCAAAAAGCAAACCGACAAGATTAAGCGCACCGGCGATAGTGGCGACAGCCATTACAATATCATAATCCCGTGTTGTTATCGCTTCAAAGGCAAGCCTGCCCATACCCGGAATACTAAAAATGCTTTCGATAATAACAGAACCGCCGAACATCGCAGGCAATATCGTTGCCATTATAGTTATCACCGGAATCACACTATTCCTAAACGCGTGTCGCAGGACTACCACTCTGTTTGGCAGCCCCTTCGCCCTTGCCGTCCGAACATAATCCATCCGAAGATTATCAAGCATACCAGCACGTACCTGCTTGCTGAGATACGCGAACCCGGCATACGAAAGGCATATCACCGGCAAAACAAGATGCCAGGCGCGGTCTGCGAGCCACGGGAAAAAGGGCATCGCTGCGGCGTTATTACTGCTAAGCCCGGCAGGCGGAAACCAGTTTAAAAAAGTAGGCCCGCAAAGATAACCGATCATCATCTGCCCCACCCACATACTCGGAAGCGCCCAAAGCATAAACAAAACGACTGACGAAGCCCGGTCGAAAAACCGCTTATGATTAACCGCCGAAAGAACCCCAAGCGGCAAAGAAACCGCATAGATAATTACAAACGCAAGCAGATTTAACACGATCGTGATCGGCAGCTTCTCGGCGATCAGCTCAGAGACAGGCCGATGATGCTTGATAGAATACCCAAAATCAAGTCTGGCGACATTACCAAGCCAGATGCAGTACTGAACCGGAATCGGTTTATCAAAACCATGCAGTTTCATCCGCTGCTCACGGACGTCAGCGGCCCGCTCTGCGTCCATCTGACCGCCCGGCCCTGCCATCTGGGCAAACGGATCACCAGGCGCAGCTCGGCTGATGGCAAAAACCATAATAGTGATCCCAAGCAATGTAGGAATAATCAATAACAATCGCCGGATAATGTATGTAGTCATTTAATCAAAAGTGCCTTTAATTGTACTTCTGTAATTGTCTGGGCACATACCACTCAAGCTGGTCGAGTCCCAGTGTATGAATTTTAACATTCTCAAAACGCTTATCCAGAAATCGCTGCTGCGGCTTTGAGTAAATAAATGTATAAGGCTGCTGCTCGTGGACTATCCTGTGGAACTTTTTATACATCGCGTTCCGCTTATCGGCATCGAATTCTTTCCGGGCATCCTCGATCAACTTGTCTGCTTCGGGGATATTGAAACCGACATAATTACTTCCGCGCTTTCCGATCTGAGAGGAATGCCACACCTGGTACGGATCGGCGGCAAGCCCCCCGCCCCACGCCATATTAACCGCATCAAACTGCCGGTCTTTAACCCGGTTAAAAAAAATCGAGCCCTCGTACGGGTCAGGAGTTACATCTATCCCAACCGAGGCAAGAGAATCTTTTACCAGCTTAGCCATTTGCGTATGCGGCTTAAAACCGGCGACAATGGTATACTTGAACCTGAATGGAACACCGTCTTTATCACGAACCCCGTCGCCGTCAGTATCTATCCAGCCGGCTTCATCGAGCAGCTTCTTTGCTTTTTCAGGATCATACGGCCAGGGCTTTATACTGGCGTCATTTTGAGGACCGAAAATATAGAACGGCCCGGTAGGCATTACCGCTTCGGGAATTTTCAGTAGTTTATCAAGTATCAACTGCCGGTCGATCAAATGTGTAAGCGCAAGCCGAACGCGTTTATCCTTAAAGAACACCCGGTCCTGATTCCAGCCGATCCAGAAGTAACCAACGCCCGGATCCCAGTAAGACAGGCATTGAAAATCTTTTTTAAACTCCTCGTCCTGAGACAGTTCATGATACTGCTCGGGCAAAGGCCGCATGAAATCAACCTTATGAGCTCTTAACGCCTGCACAGCCGCCGTATTATTATTGATAAATTTGTAGATTATCTTTACAATATTCGGCTTTTTACCCCAGTAATTTTCATTACGTTTAAGCACAACATCACTGCCGACATTCCACTTTTCAAAAACATAGGGCCCGCTTCCGACCGGATCGGAAATACGGTCGTTAAAATCTTTCGGGTCATCGTATTTATAAATATGCTCAGGATAAATCTCCATCATCCCGGAATAGTCAACAGCCTTGAATTGAACCTCATCGAATAAAAACTTAACAGTCTTGTCGTCAACTTTGACAACATCTTTAATGATACTAAAATATGAAGCATGAGACGCAGTATCCGTCAGCGGATCCATAACCATATCATAGCTGAAAACCACATCATCTGCCGTAACAGGATGCCCGTCAGAGAAACAAGCCTCCTCTTTGATCTTATAAGTCACAGTAAGTTTATCTTCCGAAACCTCATAGCTTTCCGCCAATTGCGGAACGTTAATATACTTGTCAATATCATACTTCAATAAACTCTCAAAAATAGTCCCGCTTACTATGTAGCTGGTATAGGCATCGGAACCGGTGTGAACATAAGTAAGCGTAGATGGTTCGCCCTCCAACCGCCATATAAGCCAGTCCCCCACGTCACCGGGATATTTGTCGCCGGATGTCTTTGCGGTTTGTGACCCGGAACCGCTAAAGCCGGTATTCTCGACAACCCTGATAACGTCGTTTAGCCGCTCGTAAAGGCGGTCCGACTGGATCATCGACAAAAACTGCAGCCCGATAAGAACCGCGATAAAAACAAAGAGAAAAAACGTCACGAGAGGAGAACGCCCATTCATATCAGCACCGTTTCGATTTATAATTTATAATTATTTATATTTCTGCTTGTTTATCGGCACATACCACTGGAAATAATTAAGGCCAAGCGGATAAATTTTTACATTTTTGAAACGTTTATCAACAATACGGAATGTTGGTCTTGTATAGAGAAATGTATATGGCTGCTCGGCATGCAAAATCCGGTGCAGCCGCCTGTAAAGTTCATTTCGCTTATCCTCATCAAGCGTCCGCCTGCCCTCTTCGATAATAGCATCTGCCTCGGGATTGTTAAAACCGCAATAATTCAACCCTCGATTGCCGGCCTGCGACGAATGCCACAGATGATAAGGGTCCTGCAAAATATCACCGCTGCGCCCCATAGCCATCGCCTCAAACTTCCTGTCATTGACCATAGTCATCAACACCGACCACTCCACAGGATCGATGATCACCTCGATCCCGACTTTCGCCGCAGAATCCTTCAGCAGCCTGGCCATCCGATCATAAAAAGTGTTCGAGACCGGGATAGTAAACTTAAACGAAAACTCGCGCCCCTCCTTATCTCTTATCCCGTCACCGTCACTGTCAACCCATCCGGCCTCATCAAGCAGTTCCTTCGCTCTTTCGGGGTCATACGGCCACGGCTCAATGCTCTGGTCATACGCATTGCTCTTATGATAAAACGGACCCGTCACAACCTTGCCGTTACCCTTCAGCAGCGACGAAACGATTTTATCATGATCGACAATATGCGTCATCGCAAGCCGCACCCGCTTATCGGCGAAGAAAGGCGTCTTCCGGTTCCACCCCATATAATAATAAGGCGCAGCCGGATTCCAGTATGCCATGCAGTTAAACTTCTCAGCAAAACCTTCCTCTTGGATAAGGTCGGCATACTGCTGGGGCGAAGGAAGAAGCATATCGATCTGACCGGCACGCAAAGCCTGAACACGCGCGGTATCGTTAGATATAAACCGGTAGACGATCTTCTCTAGTTTCGGCTTTGCCCCCCAGTAATTTTCATTCCTGCGAAGCGATATTTCCCTGCCGACATCCCATTTATCAAAGAGATAAGGCCCGCTGCCGACAGGATTCGAAACACGGTCGTTAAGCTCCTTTGCGTTTTCATACTGATAGATATGCCTGGGAAACACCCCTGTTTTCCAGAAACAAACGGCCTCAACCGACTTGAAATAAACCTGCTTCATAACGAACTTAACAACCCTGTCGCTAATCTTGACAACTTCTTTCACATCGATAAACGTATTAGCAAGATCGGACGCGTCAATTTTCGGGTCGGTTACAGCTTCATAGGTAAAAATAACATCATCTGTCGTAATGGGCGCACCATCCGAGAAATAAATATCATCGCGAAGTGTAAAAGTGATCTCAAGGGCATCGTCGGAGACCTCATAGCTTTCTGCAAGGTGCGGCCTGAGCTTGAGCGTCTCAAGATCATAGACAAGCAAAGACTCGAAAATCGCCCGCTGTGTTATCCATAACGTATAAATATCCCGTTCTGCCGATAGCGGATTAAGTGTTCTCGGTTCTGCACTAAATCCCCATATCCTCCAGTCACCTTTATCGCCCGGATAAACGCTGTCAACTTTAACGGGCGCTTCATCGCCAGGGGCCGCTGCTGCATCCTCCAGTTTGTCAACGAGCACCCCAAGGCGCCGGTCAAACTTCTTCGAACGCCCGATAGAGACATACTGAAACGCTGCGATAATAAAAAGAAATGCGAAAAGAAAAAACGCGCATGCGAAGTTATGTCTGTTCACCTTATCAAACCTTCCGTTGTCTGATTAAAAGTAAGGAGCAACATCAAAAGCAAAGCATTAAGCTAATCGCTGTTGAGCGAAGCGAAATCCGCCATAGGCGGACTAATTGCTAATTACTTATCGCTAATAACCGGCGCCGAAAGCCGCTTAGGAGCAATTATTTGCTTACTTCCCGGCTTTCCATAATGATAATTCAACTCAGAGCCCAACCTTCCTGCCCTTGAAGCGTTTCCAAGCAGCGAGTCATGCTCATTGCCAAGCGACACGAGAGAACGCGGGTTGGAATTACTTACTAATCGCTTGATTTGGTTTTGATTTTGCCCAAGCAATTTAGAAATCGAGGTTTGTTCGACATCGGCAAGTACAAAGGCAAGCTGAGCCTTCTGAGAAGCATCCAGCGTCTGAATGCCAAGAATATAACGCTGCATCACATAAGAATACAACTGTCCAAAACGCCTGGCAATTTCAGCGATTTCTTTTTTGCTGCCGGTTTTGCCGGATTTAATACTTCGAGCAAGAGAGTTAAGCAATCCCGCGTCCATAAGCTCAAACTTCACCTTCCACGCGGCATACAATTCAATACGCACATCGGCAATACGAACAAGCAAAGCATCGGCCTGGGGGGTATCAAGTGCATCGGCAAAACCAACAATAAGGTTAAGGATCTCAGGGAGTGTCTTGTCATTGATCATCTTTTCAAATTTCGATAAGATCTGCTTAACCAGTTTGGGATCGCCTATCACTTTTGATTTCAGTTGAGATGATATCGCACTGTTAGCGACAGAACTGACCGCCCAATACCTCACCGCCGCGTTTTCATCGTCAACCATAGACATGCCGACAGGAGCAAGCTCCATACTTTCAACCTGTGTAAGAAGGATAAGCAGATTAAGTTTCAACTGGATCTTACGCGATTGATCACTTACCCCGGCAACATTTGCCAGTGCCGGTTGAAGGCCTTTCTTTAGCGCCGACGAAAAAGCCAGAGAATACTGGGTGGGCTTTTTCTTGATGGACCGCGAAACTATCTCGCCCCGGATTTCAGCCATTTCCTTAAAATCCACAGCATTGACCAGTTCGTTCAGGGATATGGAGATAAACTTGTCGATAACTTTCTTATCGCTGGCAATAATTTTACCGCCTGCAGACTTGGCTTTTCGAAAAACCACATCGATCTCACGCGAGTCAGCCGCCAAAACCACCGAATTTGTGCAAAAAACAACCGCCAGAACAATAAAAACAAAATAAAATCGCTTTTTAGCCATCTGTAGTAAATCCCAAAAAAAAACGTTCATATACGAATAAACACGATTATATAATACCCAAATACACATAAAATGTCAAGGAATTAAAAAAACAGCGAAGCCGCCAAACGCCCTCACCGACAAGTCAACATTCCTAACCCACAAAACTTTTCCACCAGATAAGCGCGCTATGTCCCAGAGTGATATTTTGGGTCAACATATACTATTGGCCCCATAAGTCACTTTGTCTTATTCTTTTTGCTGTTCTTATTCTTATTCTTTTTCCTGTTTTTGATCCCTTCAAGAGTTGCCTGGGCCTTTTCCATCGTAATTGCCGTTGCAATGTAGTCACTGTTTAGACTGCCTTTGGTTTTACTGATTTCAAGGCGATCTATTACCACTCCCTTGTCATCTATTACCTTCAGCGTCAGCTTGTTACCATCGATCTCGAAAAGACAAAAATGAAGACAGTCCGCCATTTTTGCCAGTATATCACTTTCTGCCAACTTGTAATTCGGTGCCCCGCCGCCGCCTGATGTTATATGCGTAACATAGGACCCCGCCGAACCCTTCTGCGGTGCGACCGGGAAAAAACGCTCATATATATGCGAATGACCGGTGATAACAAAATCGACCCCGGCCCTGGAAACAGCCGGCAGTGCTTTCGGGTATCCCCACGCAGAAGAATGCCCGCCGACATTGAGGCTTGGTATATGATAGGTCACAAATTTCCATACACTTTCACTTGCCTTAATGTTTTTCGCAAGAACATCAAGCCCTTTGTCCGTATTTGTAGTAAGATTGTCCAGGCAGTAGTAATACAGCGAACCTACTTGAAAACCATAGTTATTGCTTTCGCCTTTGGGAACAAAAAGACGCTTGAAGTATTTCTGCTTACTTAGATCATGGTTGCCCTGAGTGGCATAGATAGGCGTCGACTCGCCAAGCCCTTTGATCGGACCGAAGAACTGGCTGTCCCATTGTTCGTATTTGCTGCCACTGCTGACAAGGTCACCGGATACAACGACAAAGAGAGGTTTGGTCTTAATAATCTGCTCGACAACCCTGCGATGCCTGTCGGGTTTGGTGCGAGTATCGCCATAAACAACAAAATGAAATTTATTCAATTTCGTCGGGATGGTTTTCAATTTATGTTCTTTTGCCGCCACCTCAGGAGCCGTAATTCGATACGTATAAGACCTGCCTGCCTGCAATCCTGTAAGGATCGCCTGGTGTATATAGACATCTTTGCCTTTGATGTCATCGACAACGTCAACGCTCGTAGAAAACTTGCCAACCAAAGCGACAGTACCCTTAACAGCAATACTACCGGCGCCTTTGCTATCGGTCTCGAACATCACAACCGCCTTGTTCTGGCCGACCCGAAGAAGCACCGGCCCCTTGGTTATCGCCGCAGTAGATACCGCGGTAACAAACAAAAATAAAACTACCAAACTCTGACATTTCAAATTCAAACGTTTACAAAACATAATCCCATAACCTTTCAAAAAATTTATTAACGCGGCATTGACTTATGCCAATTAGTAACCTGACTTATCAGTTTTTTAACGATATCATGCTCTTGACCTGCCAGGTCGTTGGATTCACCGGCATCGACGATAACGTCATAAAGCTGCGGTCTACCGCCGTCAAAGTCACAAAGCAGCTTCCATTTACCGCTCCGTACCGCCAGGTCCGGCAGTTGCTTATACCCATAGAAATTTTTGCGGTCAGGCGGACGGCCAAAAAATATCGGTTTTTCCCGCCCGGCCCTGGACCTACCTAAAATAGTATCAAGAACATCCTCGCCGTCATACTCAGCGGCGGCAGGTTTTTGAGCACCAGCCAATTTCACTAAAGAAGGAACCAGGTCGATCGCCGAGAAAACCGAAGTTTTATTCCGGGTACCGGCGGCATCGGCGGCCAGCATCGACGGCGCCCATACAATTAGCGATGAACGCACACCGCCTTCATAAAGATTCGTCTTGCACCCTTTCAAAGGCCCTGCCTGTCCCGCTCCGGGTTCGTGCCCGTTATCCGAACAAAGCATGATAAGGGTATTATCCTTAAGCTTCTTATCATTGCGAATATAATCGAACAGAGACTTGAGTTGCTTATCCATCTCCTCCAGTACAGACAGATAAAGTCGGCGTTTACTTCCGTCACCCCATTTGCTTACCGGCGGAAAATACGGACTGTGCACATCATCAGGCCATACATTGACATAGAAAGGCTTCTTCGCGATCTTCGCCCTTGAGATAAATGCCTTCGCCGAATTAACAAAACCGCCCGTGATCTCAGACCGCTGCATCCACACAACCGGACCGCCAAGATGTTCGGCATCGCCCCATATACGACCGGCCTTATCCATCCCCGGCTTCATAATAAGCGGCAAAAGCTTGGGGCCCATACCTTCAAAATTCGTAAGCGACTCGTCAAAACCGTATTCAGAAATCTCCGGCGCTTCTGCAACATCACGCTGTCCGCCCATATGCCACTTACCAAAATGACCGGTCATATAACCGGCCTGCTTAAGACTCCGCGCAAGCATCGGCGCCTTAGGATCAAGCCAATTATTGAGGCCTCGTTTCTTGTTTTGACTGCGGTGGGCCAGGTAAGACGTGATCTTCCAACGCTGCGGATACTGCCCCGTCGATATCGCCACACGCGAAGGAGAACAGATCGGCGAGTTGACATAGAACTGTTCAAAGGCAATTCCCTCAGCGGCTAAACGATCAATAGCAGGCGTCTTTGCATCAACATTACCAAAACACGAAAGGTCCGCCCAGCCCATATCGTCGATAAATACCATAATGATATTCGGCTTTTGTTTAGCCTGCCGCGAATAAGCAAACTGCGAAAACATCGCAACCGCCAGCAATGCGATTACTAATATATGAAAAAAACGCTTACCCGTCATAGCTATCTCGCTTAAGAATTATTTTTTATTCCTTGTTTTTTTGCCTGTTGCTCTCTTGTTCTTCTTTTTTGCATTCGGCCAGGGGATTACATTTGCCCTCTTGGCATAGACATTCCACATTTCGGCCATTTCACCGGTTCGCTTTGGATCTTTCCCTGAAAGATCATGCAATTCACTGCGGTCGGCGTCGATGTCGTAAAGTTCCCATTTGCCTTTTTTGCCTTTTGCGACGAGCTTCCACTTGCCGGCACGAACTGCACGATTACCCTCATGCTCCCAGTAAATCGCCTCGCGTTCGATCCGTTTACCGGCAAAGACCGGCAAAAGACTCTTACCCTCCATCGGCTTAATCTTTTTCCCTTTATACTTTTTCGGATACTTCGCCGCAGCTACGTCAACACACGTCGCCATAATATCGATCAGGTGCCCCGGCTGATGGCGAAGCTCGTTCTTTGCCTTAATCCCCTTTGGCCATGAAACCACCAGCGGCGTAGATATCCCGCCTTCATGCACCCAATGCTTATACAGACGGAACGGAACATTGGAAACATTCGCCCAGTTCCTGCCGTAAGCGATATACGTATCTGCAGGGCCGGGCATTACACGGCCTGTGCGAACCGGCCAGCCGTCACGAGTCTGCTTTGGACGTGAACCAGAGTAAAACTGCTCGCCAGCCGGGACCGGGTCAAACGATGGTTTATCCTTACGAGGATTGGGCTTATCTCCCCTGCCGATGCCTTCTGCGCACCCGCCGTTATCCTGCATGAAAAGAATAAGCGTATTATCAAACTCACCCTTTTCCTTGAGGCTCTTAACGATTCTGCCAATCCCCTGGTCCATATTATCAACCATCGCCGCATAAACTTCCATGCAAGCCGACTCCCACTTCTTATCCTTAACCTTCGACCAGTCACCGGCACGCGGGCTAATCTCGGCATCGGGTTTGATCACGCCAATGTCTTTCATCTTCTTGAACCTGTCCTTATAAACCGGATCGTACCCGCCATCATACTTACCCTTATACTTAGCAATATCACGCTCTCTCGCATGCATCGGCCAGTGAGCGGCGGTATAAGCGACATACATAAAGAACGGCTGATCGCTCTTGTGCTCTTTGATATACTTGCAGGCGTTATCGCTGATAGCATCGGTGTAATAGTAAGTCTCTTTGGGCTGGTATTGCTTATCGGTTGGCACGGTGATCATCGTATTGTCACGGACAAGCGTAGAAGGGTCCCAGAAACTCCCGGATCCGCAAATTGTTCCATAGAACCTGTCAAAACCTCGCTGCATCGGCCAGTTAAACTTCGGACCGTCAACCTTGATCCCGCCGGTAACATGCCACTTACCGGTCATATACGTAGAGTACCCCGACCCCTTAAGAGCCTCGGCAATAGTAACGCATTGCTTGTTAAGTTCGCCCCGATACCCGTCAACACCCCTGTCATTGATCATGTGACCGACCCCGGCTTGGTGCGGATAAAGACCGCTAAGCAGACTGGCCCGAGTAGGACAGCAGCGGCCGGTATTATAGAATTGAGTAAACCGAAGCCCCCCGGCGGCAAGGCTGTCAAGGTTAGGCGTCTCGATCTCACTGCCGTAACAGCCGATATCCGAATACCCCATATCGTCGGACAAAATAACGATTATGTTGGGACGTTTAGTGCCGTTTTGTTCAGCACTAAAAGAAACACCCGCCAAAACCAAAAACAATATTAAACCAAAAAACAAAATTGAATTACGTCTAATCATCCCGGTCTCCATAAAAAAATGATCATTTAAACAGCAACAAACGAATAAACGCTCATTATAAGGAAAATATTGCAGAAAATCAATAAATCCATCTGTTTAAACCGGGACAGTGAGCGAGATTATTTCGGAGCAATGTGCTGTTGGCATCCTGCCGACAGCTTCTGCGGGCAGGATGCCCGCAGTACGAACACCTGGGATATCGGGAATGACCGATCATTAAGCTGCCTATTGTGCCTAAAATCGCCTTACCACCTTAAGCTCAACCTGAACTTATCGCAGCAGCAAGCAGGCAATTTCATTTTCAGACCGAATATAGAGGCGATCACCGATCATCGCCGGCGACGACCATAGTTCCGTCTCGAAGTCGTCTTTAGATTTTATTACGGTAAGTGTTTTTAGTTTGTAGCCAGGTTTTGGCCGAGCCGGCGCGATAGCGATTTTGCCATTCTTGATAAGGATCAAAACTACCCCGTCACCGGCAATGAAATTCGCATGGTCGCAAAACCCCTCATCATCGTTATGCCAGACCGTCTTGAGATCATTCTTGATATCCAGACAGAACATTCCAGCCGGGCTGGCAATCCACACTGTTTCTCCGGAAACAACGGGCGAAGCGGTATCAGGTACGGCATCTTCATTGATCGCCGTAATCTTTTTATTGATCGTTCCGTCCGGATTGAATCTATACAGGCGGGTGCCGTTGTTTTCGGTAGCCGCTAACAATCTCTCGCCGATTTTTACGGGCACCGGCACATTAAAATCGTTGCCCTCTTCAGGTCGAAGCTCCCACAATCTCTTGCCGGTAGCAATATCCCACCCGCCAAGCGTCTCGCTGTCATAGCCGATGATCTGCCTCTTACCGGAAAAGGTCGCCGCGATCAAATTGCCGTAACCCTGCAAACGACCCGGAGTTTTCCAGATAACATCACCGCTGTCAACATCCAGAGCCGCCAGAAATGCCGATGGAGAATTCGGCATTACAATTATTTTGTCGTCAACGATCAACGGCGTCGCGCAATAACCCCAGGTCGGCAGTTCGCCTTTGAACTTTTCCAGAATATTGCACTTCCATACAGGTGTTCCATCGGTGAGGTTAACACAATTAAGATGACCCAATGCACCGAGCAAATAAACCTTATCGTCATAAATAACCGCCGTCGCCCGCGGAGCACTGGTATAGTCCATCTCCGCCTGGGCCGGGTAACTGACATCCCAGACCTTATGTCCGTCTTTAGCGTCGAAACAAAACCACGTATCGACTTTACCACCATCGGTCTTATCCGAGACGATAACATACTTTTCAGTCGCCGAGACACCGCCAAGGCTTTGCCCCTGGAGTTTCTTCTTCCAAAGAAACTTAACAGAGCCCGGCAATTTTTTCGGAACAGATTTACTATAAAAGTTGCGAGCCGTACCACCGCCGAAATCAACCCAGCCGGTATTGGTTACTCTTTTGCCTTTTGGCTTTTTTGTAGTCGAAGCGGTTTCAATACCAAGCGGAGTCTTAACTAACGCTTTGGTCGGTTCAACAAATCCCTTTTTACTCTCAAGTACCTTGAGCATTTTCTTTTCTTCGACCATATCGAAAAGAGCTTCCTGCACGGTGGTTAAAGCGGGAAAATCAATGTGTTCCGCTGCATAAACCCCAACAAAAGGCACCGGTTTAGTCTCGGCAATAATTCGCAGGGCCCCCTTTTCAAGAGTCTGACACCCATACATCAGGGGGAGGGCATAGTTCGAGATCACCGCGGCGTCCGCCTTGCCGCTGGCCACTTCTTTTGCAGCGGCAAAACAGTCCGGACTGATCTGCGGTTTTTTAATTTTAACACCTGCCTTTTGAACGAGTTTGATCGCGGCATAATATTTCTCGTCACAATCGGCAGGCCCAAACAGGATCTTTTTCCCCTTAAGGTCTGAAACTTTTTTAGCCGGATCGTCTTTTCGAACAACGACAAGCCCGGTCAAAGTGGTGAGCCCCTCTTTACCGGTGAGCATCGCAATATTGGTCAGATTGTAATCATTTTTACTGTCGTCAAATTCGATCACGCTTCTTTTACCGATAATGAAATCCGGCATACGATCGATCTTGATTTTGGCGTCGGCGATATCGTTGCAGAAAACCACTTTCACCGAGCATGAAATGCGGAACGCCAGGTAGGAAGATAACTCTTTGTAATCACGCTGAGCAAAACCGTTAATGCACTTGCAGGCATTCTCCTCGGCTAGCGGATCCATAACCGCGACATAAACCATGCCGTCCGGAGTGGAAAATTCACCCGGCATTGAGTCGCCTTCTGACTCGCTATAACACGGTGCACTCAGGGACAAAAGAAACAAAATAATGAGTAAAAAAACTCTCATACGCATGGTCTATTTTCTCGGCTGGCCGTTGTTTGATTATTATTTTTTGGTAGTTTTGGGAGTTATCGGCATACAGCGAATGATACTGCGTTTGGTATCAAGCATGTATGCCTTGTCGCCTTTGGAGTTGATCGCTATCGAAACACGAACGCAGCCGCGAATGCCGCTGACCTTGCCTAATAACTCAAAACTCTTGCCGTCAGCCGAAAATCTCTTTACACAGCAATTGCCGGACTCGGAAGCATAGAGGTCACCTTTCTTATCGAAGCAAACATTTTTCGGCTCGCAGCACCCGTTAAAGCCCTTTTCAACCGATTTGCCTTTTTCGCCCATTTCCAAAACCAGTTTTCCCTGGCGGTCGTATTTATTGATCCTGAACTTGGTATTGGCAGCAGCATAAATATAATCGCCCCTGGCAGTAATGTCAAACTGGCCGCAGCATCCGCTAAGTTTTGTGACAATAACCTTCTGCTGCTGGAGTTTGTCGGTCATCCGTAAAATAGCAAAACCGGTACGTTCTCTGATCGCGGCAAATATCTCATTTTTCGTAAATCCAATTCCGCTTGCGGCAGACCCGGCCATATCACTCTGGCAGGTCACCTTGCCGCTCTTATCAAGTATCGCGATTTTCCCGGGCCCTGCCACGATCACGGTTCCATCGGCCTTACAGTCAATCGCCTGTGGTGCGAACTCAAGATTCCATGTATCCAGCAGCTTATCTTCAGGACTAATCTTGCGGATCACCTTATCATGCTCATCGCATGCGAGGATATTATCCTGCGGGTCCAGACAGTAGTTTGACAATTTTTTGCATTTCGTCTCGGCGTTCTTGGCAATATTGTCGGGCGCATCCCAGTCATCAATAAAACGCTTTACCTTGAGAATTGCAGGTTTACCCTGCTTCAGTGAGAGAGCCTGGTTGCCGCTCCAAAAGTTAACGTTTGTCCCGGACGACGAATACCACGATGCGGTCAAAGTTGTTCCCTGGCAGGCATTTTTAATTTCAAAAACACCATTCTCATCGGAAGTATAATTACCGCCCATTTTGTAAATGCTCGTATTATTAATTAAAAAGTTTGCCCTGAATCGTAACTTTGCAGCCGGTTTACCGTCGCCGGCAACAATTTTACCTTTGACATTAAAAGTTGGGACCAGTTTAACATTAAGACTGGCTGTCCCTTTTGTCACTTTAACAATTTTAGCTTCGGATTTATCGGTGGAAACAACAAGAAGATCAAAATCACGATCTGCCGGGGCAGTATTGAAATCAAATACCCCATCATTGTTAGTGGTAATTGCTGCCATATTCTGATCATAATATATTTTGGCACCTCCAGAAGGTTTACCCTGCCCGTCCAGAACGGTACCCGTCAGTTTATAGCTCGGGATTAGTTTTACTTTAAATTCAATGTCGTCCATACCCGGACCAACCTTAGTAAGATTGACATATCTGGCACGGTTTTTATCCATCCAGTAATAGTCGAAAATGACATCTATTGGAGTTTTTAAAGACAGATACAGTCTCAATTTGGGCTTGTTCGGGATAGTCAGTTTGATGAGACCATCGTCATCGGTAACGACTACTTTTCTGGCAAGGCTTTTTCTATCTTGATAGAGATTGAAATTATAAGGTATACCGGCGATCGGTTTGCCGGTATCGACATTGATTACTTTTGCGGTTACTTGAAATTCCTTAACTTCTTCCCCAAGGGCCTCTTTTTGAGTGAAACCTGCAAATACAAACAGGGCAATAACAATAGGTAACGCTCTCTTTAGTAAACTCGTGGCCATTGTGCATCTCCTTATACTTAAGTTAATAAATAATAACACCTGAGTCTGTATATAGACTGAATTATAGTACAATTTATAGACGCAAAAAGCAAAGTTTCATTTCAATAATTCTGTAAAAAAGGAGAAAAAGGGGGGAACAGGCAATTTTTTTGGCAAAATAATCACTTTAGCCTCCTCCGCTAAAACCAACCGGGCTAAATACATGGGATATTGAAAATCAGTTCTGATGTGGTACAATGTGTCAAAATATTGTTAATTTTTATATTAAAGGCTAAAATGGACGACATTCGATGGGGAATAATTGGCTGTGGTGATGTGACAGAAATTAAAAGCGGACCTGCATTGCAAAAGGCCGAAGGCTCATGTCTTGCTGCTGTAATGCGAAGAAATGGAAAGCTTGCCGCCGATTATGCCCGGCGTCATAATGTAGAAAAATGGTATGATGATGCCGACAAGCTGATCGCCGACCCTGATGTCGATGCGATTTACGTTGCTACCCCCCCTTCTTCGCACAAGGAATATACTATCGCCGCTGCAAAGGCGGGCAAGCCGGTCTATGTTGAAAAGCCAATGGCTCTTAACTATGACGAATGTAAAGAAATGATCCTGGCATGTGAAACTTACAATACTCCTTTGTTTGTTGCGTATTACAGGAGGGCTTTGCCTCGATTCGTTAAGATAAAATCTCTGCTTGATGAGGGAGCGATCGGAAAAGTAAGATTTGCCAATGTAATATACTATCAAAAACCGTCTCAAGGAGATTTAGAGAGAGCCGAAAACTGGCGTGTGGATCCAAAGGTTGCAGGCGGTGGATATTTCCATGACCTTGCCCCTCATTCAATTAATATCCTGCAATTCTTTTTAAGTGAGCCGCGATCAGCAAAAGGATACAGTTCAAATCAAAATAGACTATACGAAGCAGACGATATCGTCAGTGGAATATTCATCACCGAAGATGACATTCATGTTTCATGCACCTGGAACTTTAATGCTTATGAAAACTTTGACAATACAGAAATAGTCGGAGATAGCGGTAAAATAACTTTTTCAACGTTTGCCGATAATCCGATCGTATTGGAAAACGACCACGGCAGGCACCAGTTCCATATCGAGCACCCTCAACACATCCAGCAGCCGCTAATCCAAACAATAGTAGACCAACTCCACGGCATCGGCCAATGCCCAAGCAAGGGCCCATCAGCAGCAAAAACAAGCTGGATAATGGAGAATATCTGCACAAATATTTGACACTCCGGTCCCTGTTTTTACTTGGTTATTCGATATTCCTTGTTCGTTATTGGATATTCGCTTTTTCTTTAAGAACTACTTCTCACCGGCCAAAACCTCGGCAACATTGAGCGCATGGTCCTTTATCCTTCTGTAGGCGTTGAGCATATCGGTATAGATCAGGCTCTTTAGCGGAGTCGTAGTCGTCGTCCCAACTCGTTCAAGGTGCCTCGTCCGGCATTCTTTCATCATGTGCGTGATCTCCTGTCCCCTGCTGCGTGCCTTCAGCAGAATCCCCCCGTCATCGTTAACCACCGCCTTATTGACCATATCAATATAATTGGCCACGCTGTCATGCAGGGCGATAATATCAGCAAGCCCCTCAGCCGACATCTTCTGACCGGTATCATGGATCTTAAGGTTCAGTTTCAGGATAACAGTAATATAATCGCTGATCGACTCAAACTCATCGGCAACACGAAGCTGATGCCTGCCGACATCCATAACATAATGCGAAATATTACCGCTCATCATATTACTGAGAAACTCAACGATCTCCTTCTGAACAAGGTCAAGCCGTCGTTCGCTCTCGAACAAAGCCTCTTCAATTTTGGGATTACGCTTCTGCCTCTCAAGAACTTCCCTAAGCCCCGGAAGCATCTCACCGACAGACTCACCCATTTTAATGATTTCCTTTTGTGACTGCTGGATCCCCAAAGCCGGAGTATCCAGCATACGAACATCCAAAAACGAAAGATGCGAAATTTCAGTCTCTGAAACTTCAGGAACGATCATATAAAGCAGTTTAGCAAGAAGACCGATCAGAGGAAGGAAGGCAAATGCATTTACCACATTAAACACCGTATGCGTCAAAGCAATACCCTGCATTGATTTAGCAAAAACCACCTTCCCACCTTCCTCGACACTGGACACCATCATACCACCGCCTAATAACTTCTCAATAAGCGCCATATACGGGAAAAAGAACAGTGTAATAACAAATACTCCGATCAAATTAACAAGCATATGAGCATAAGCGGCACGTTTTGCATTGTGATTGGTACCAAGCGATGCCAGGTATGCCGTTATTGTAGTACCGATATTTTCGCCAAGGACAAGAGCTGCCCCGGTTTGAAAATCAATAAGCCCGGACGCTGCCAGACCAAGAGTAATACCGAGAGTTGCAGATGACGATTGAACGATCGCGGTAAGAAGAGCACCGACAAGGCAGCATTTGATAACGCCGAAATAGTTTTCAGGCTCAAACTTGGCGAACCAAGCTTGAAACTCAGGCATATCCCCCAGCGGTTCAAAACCCAGCTTCATCAGTTGCAAACCATAAAACACCATCCCAAGGCCCAGAAAAACGGACGCGGTAAAACGAAGACGATCTCGCTTAGCGAAAAGATAGAAAAATGCCGACACACCGATCAGAGGAAGACCGAATTTACCAACCTTAAGAACAAGTATCCAACCGGTGATCGTCGTTCCAATATTGGCACCAAGAATTACACCAATGGCCTGCGTCAGAGTCATAAGGCTGGCATTGACCATACCAACAACCATCACAGTAGTAATCGAACTGGATTGAATAAGACATGTCACACCGGCACCGACTCCACAAGCCAACAAACGATTATTGGTGATCGCATTGATCATGCGGCGAAGTTTGTCGCCGGCAACGGCCTGCATGCCCTCCGACATGTTTTTCATACCAAGAAGAAATATACCAAGCCCGCCAACAATCATAAAAATCATATCTAACGTCATACAAAAAATCCTTTCCTATCCATTCTTATTTCTTAGCCCCGATGGCTATTTGCGCGTGCATTATAACGACAAAGTTCAGGATTGCTTTAGGAAAATGAGAAAAATAAAAAAATCATCGCGATTTACATCAGCCTCCAAACCCCATAAAACACTCGAAAACTCCCCCCATAACTAATTACCAAGCAATCAGTTACAACAACTGCCTCCACCGAATGCGGTTTCACAAGCTAATCGCTAACCTAATATCTCTCGCCAAGCGAAGAAGATATCACACAAACGAGTTTCCCGCAGCAAAGAGTCGCCGCCCCGCTGCTGTCAACCATCAGTTTTGCCTGCTCAACATCAAAATCAGCGGCAAGTTCGTTAATAACCTCAATACGGCTCCACGGAATAATACGCAATTCATAAGTCCCTTCGCGAACATCCTTCAAGGCATTGACCCGCCTGCCGTAATGAAAAGTCTTGCATTTAATCCGAACATAATTATCGGTTATCCCCATAACCAAACCGACAAAGATATGGTTATGCGCATCAGGATAATCCTTAACCGTCCGGATCTTCCACACTAAAGTCTTTTTCTTTTCGTCCATAACATTTTTCCAAAATTCACAATTTACATTTTTTCTGACAATATCTCGACAAGCCCGTCATGCACAAGCCCGTTGGTACAAACGATCTCCTTATAATCGCTGACAGCCGCCCCGGAAAAATCGCTTATTTTCGCCCCGGCCTCTTCAGCGATCAACACCCCGGCGGCAAGGTCATAAATATTCAGTTCCAGCTCCCAGAACCCGTCAACCCGTCCGCACGCGACATAGCACATATCCATCGCCGCAGAACCGCACCGCCGAATATCAGCGATCCGAGGCATCACTTTATTGAAATAAGCGATATTATTGCGCTCATTATCGTATCGCATGCACGCAAACCCCGTCGCCATAAGGCAAAGGCTAAGATCATCTTCCCGCGACAAACTTATCGGCTCACCGTTCAAAAACGCCCCGCCCCCCTTCTCGGCGGTAAAAAGCTCATCCAGCACAGGCGCATAAACCGCACCAAGCACAAACTCCCCGTCTTTTTCAACACACACCGAGATCGAATAAAAAGCCTGCCCGCGCACAAAAGAGACCGTCCCGTCGATAGGATCGATGATCCACCGCCAGCCGCTGCTGCCTTCATGGCTGCCGCTTTCCTCGCCGAGTATGGCATGATCCGGGTACCGCTCATTGATCTTGCCGATAAGATAATCCTCCACCGCGACATCAGCCTCGGTAACAATATCCTTACGAGACTTATGGGTCACCTCAATACTCCCAAGCCGTCCGCGGTATTCAAGGCTAACAGCCCCAGCCGCCAAAACAATCTCACGCAAAAAATCCTTCAAAACACTAAACTCCCAAATTAAAACACATCCAGGGTGGCACCTTCAAGCCGCAGGCTTGTGGGTGCTTGGTCCCGTACACCCACAAGCTTCGCTTGAAGGTGCCAACCAAATATTTCATTTATCTGCACTGATTCTATCAACCTATTCTTTCAAGCTTGGCATAAGCCGTCATCAGGCGCTTTGTCACGCCAGAAGTAAAGCTCACCACAACAATACTGTTCGCTCCAAGATCGTGAAATTCCTTAACCTTTCCCATCCCGAACTTCTTATGCACAACAGCCTCATTGACAACATACCAGTCCTTACTGCCCCTATCTTGTGACCCGCCAAAGAAATCGTCAAAGCTAACAGTATCGACCCCAAAGCCTGCCGTCGGGTCTTCCTCTGCAAAACTTATCTCCGTCTCATACAAAAACTGCGACGGCGTTTTCCGCTGCGACTGCCCGAATGTCGTCCGGTGCCTGGCAAAAGTCACCACCAAATTCTGTCTCGCACGAGTGATCCCCACAAAGAAAAGCCGTCTTTCCTCTTCAAGCTCCTCATCACCGCCATACAAACTCCGCTCATGCGGCAGCAGCCCTTCTTCGGCGCCGATAATAAAGACATTATCAAACTCCAGCCCCTTCGCCGCATGCAGCGTCATAAGCGACACCCTGCCGGACTCTGCCTCATAAGCATCCGTATCGCTGTAAAGAGCGATCGACTGCAAATAGTCCGTAAGCGACGGTTCCTCGGCCTCGGAGTCATACCTCGCCGCCGAGTTGATCAGCTCGTTAATATTTTCAATCGCCGTGATCTGTTTCTCGCCCGCACCTTTCATAACGTCCCGCAAACCCGTCTCCTCGAATACCATCTGCATAAGCGGTGCAACCGCCCCGGTCGCTTCCTTGGCAAATTTGCCGATCATAAACGCAAACGCCTGCATCTTGCCGCGAGCCGCCGCACCGACAGTTTCGATCCGACTGGCCCTCTGCAGCGCACCAAATAAACTCAGCGAATTTTCCGACGCGAATATACCCGCCCGTTCAAGCGTCATCTTGCCGATCCCCCTCGAATGCGTACCCACCGCACGAAGCAGTGAAATATCGTCATCGGGGTTTGCGATAATTTTAAGATAGCTCAGGATATTACGAATCTCCGCACGCGCATAGAACTCGACACCGCGAACGACCTGGTAAGGTATTTGCTCCTGAACAAAAGCCTCCTCTATCGCCCGGCTCATCGAATTAACGCGATAGAACACCGCGATCTCATTCGGGTCGCAACCGTCATCGAGCAGTTGCCTTGTTCTTTCGGCAACTACAGCAGCTTCATCCCTTTCATCGCCGGTCGGCTTGATCTCGATATCGGAACCAGCCGGCAAAGTCGCTATAAGACGCTTTTCCTTCCGCTGGCTGTTATGGGCGATCACCTTGTCGGCAACATCCAGAATATTCGGCGTACTGCGGAAATTCTCTTCGAGCTTTACGACAACCGCGTTTGGCCAATCCTTTTCAAAGTCGAGAATATTGGCAATATCAGCCCCTCTCCAACGGTAGATAGACTGGTCCGGATCGCCCGTAACAAAAATATTGCCGTGAGCAAGTGCAAGCCCCTTTGCGATCTGGTACTGGGCGTGGTTGGTATCCTGGTACTCATCGACAAGCAGATATTTGAATCTGTTACTAAGCTCCATACGCACATCCGGATGGTCCCTCAGCAAAAAAGCCGTCTTAACGAGCAGGTCGTCAAAATCCATCGCCTGGTTCTTTGCCAGCAGCTTCTGATACTGCGTATAAACCTTCGCCGCTGCCGTTTCATAAAAGCTGCCTGCGTTTTCTGTCGCCGTCTTCGGGTCCTCAAGATCATTCTTATATCGCCCGATCGCGCCAAGCATCTTAGCCGGGGTGAAATTACTCACATCGACCTGGGCCTTTTTTATCGCATCCTTGACGCACCGCTTCTGGTCGGCAGTATCATAGATAGTGAAATTCCTGCTGATACCGGCTTGTTCGGCATAGACGCGAAGTATCCAGACGCAAAGAGAATGAAAAGTACTTGCCCGAACCCCGCTCTGGACATTGCTGGTGATCAGCCTTTCACGCATTTCCTCAGCCGCTTTATTAGTAAACGTAATCGCGCAGATATTCCACGGCCTGACCCCGGACTTGATCAGTTCGCCGATACGGCAGGTAATAACGCGGGTCTTACCACTGCCGGGCCCGGCGATAACCAGCATAGGCCCGTCAACATGCGAAACTGCCGTCCGTTGCGATTCGGTCAGCTGATCCAATGAAAATGTATTAGTAGTCATATAATGTATCCGTACAAATAGACCGGTGAGTATAAAATTAAATAAGAGAGTGCATTAGACGAAAGTTCGGTGCTTTTGTCAATGATGAGGTTGAGAAATGACTGTTTTTTTTGCTAATCGCTAATTGCTAATTGCTATTTTTCTTCTTCTCCATCTCAATTAACTTATTTTCCGTGTTTTTTAGCTTCTCGAAAAGATCAGGCCGTTCCACCTCTAACCTGTTCTTCAAGCCCTGCTTCATAATCGCGGGATAGTAAGGATCCTTCAAGAAATCCTGCAGAGCCATATAGCTCAGCATGTTAAAGCTGGGAAGATCAACGCGCTTGACTTCTTCATCGCCATAGAGGGCGACATAGTGCTTATAAAGTTCCTTCGCAAAATTCTCTCTGCCGAACGCTTCATTGTCCTGATTGTTGGCATAAAGAAAATACGACTCCCGCAGCGACATCATCAACTGTTCGGTCGCGTCATGTATCTCAAGGTCCCTGATCTCTTCTTTCATCCGATTCCGAACGAAGGCAAGAAGGCTAATCTTATAATCATCCCTCAAATAAAGATCACGCAATTTTAAGTATAATTTCCCGGCCTTAGCCTTGTGCCCGGCCTGATAAAAAGAATACACACCGTTTTCCAGCATATTTTTATGACCGCCCATAACCGCTTTAGGATTCGACCCTTCCATGAGAAGGTACTTGCTGA
This sequence comes from Planctomycetota bacterium, assembly GCA_019456225.1. Lineage (GTDB taxonomy): Bacteria > Planctomycetota > Phycisphaerae > Sedimentisphaerales > Anaerohalosphaeraceae > VRUI01. The sequence continues at coordinate 83,105 of VRUI01000008.1, forward strand.
TCTTTTCCTGCCAGACGCGGTCACAAACATCAAACATCCGCATATCCGGACGCAGATAAACACTGGGCAGTTCTCCCGGTATCGGGTAAACGAGAATCCTTCCCATCCTGTAGAGCTTTTGCAAGCTGTGAAAAACAATTCTGTCCGTATTTTTCTCGTCAACGGAATACTCGCCCGGCTTACCGGCACGAACGAGACCAAGCTCTGCCCAGTAGATCGCGTGAACGTCCGGGTGCTCCCAGTTAAGCGGAGCAATGTCCTCCGGGTTCGTCAACGAGACAGGCCCGTATTTCTCGTTAAGCTTATACATAAATTCGATATCTAACTTCCACTCATTACGCAGCAAATACGCCCTTGCAAAAACGTCCAGCTTTTCGAGTGTTTCCGTACCACGCCAAAGGTCGACAACGTCAAAAACCTTTGGATCAAATTGCTCCGGACTTAGATTCAGATAGCTCACCGCAAGGTCTTTATCCTTTTCAAACTGCCCGTCGACTTCTCTAAGTGCGGCAACAAGTTTGGCAACTTCGACGTCCTTCAAAAGCTCCTTAACTTCCCTGGGCGCACTCATAAGTTTCTTAAAGTCACCCTGCGTTACTTCTTCATAATATCCGGAAGGATTAATAAGCTTTCTCATTGCCAGGGCAAGTTCCCGCTTGTAATGCTTATGACAATCGTCGGTCACCCCGCCGATCTTATGCTGGAATATCCACGAAAGAGACCTGTAAAGAAGGATCGAATTAGGATTTTCCTTTATCCCTTTGTCACGCAAAAGCTCATACCCGTTGCGAACCCACATCCAGCGTTCCTCCCACTGATCCCTTGGGACCGACACCGAAATATTATACGCCATGTTCCAGGCCTGAAAATCCCACACCGGCGCAAAGTTCGACTGTAGTGTAGTGATCCATTCGGCGATCAGCAGTGCATCGAAGAATTGTCCCTCTTCCTTAAGCTTTTCCGCACGCATCCACAGAATATCAACCGCCACACCCCGAAACGGACCCATCGCAACCGATGCAAAAACCTTCCCGGCCGGAACTTTCTCAATATCCAGAACACTGACAAGTTTCAGATCAACCTGGGCCTTATGAAGACTGTCAAGCCGACTCGATGCCCCAACAAGCAGCACAACCGCCAGTAAAACACAAACAAAACGAACTATAGTATCATGCAAACGCATATAATTTCTCGTAACTTACCTACTATTGTTTCAGCTACACTTTTGTCATCCCGGGCTCGACCCGGGATCCAGAATAAAAAAAGCCTCCGCCAAAGGCGGTTTCCTTCTTATCTTTTAAATCTTTTCTCTTTATCTTTTCTTCATGCCCTTCATGCTGCTTCTTCATGGCCTTCATGGTAAATAACAACCCCAAAAAATCCCACAAACCTATACCGTAATCTTCGCAATTTCACGTTTATGGAAAATAAACATACCGCCAAGTAGCAGCAGCGATGACTTAATAAAAGCGGTAACCAGGAAAATCTTTCCGAGCGTGCTCCATTTCAAAAACTCGCCGCTCACCATATACGGCGTAGGATTAAACTCACCGTCAAACACCGGTAAAAGCCAAAGCAGCGGCCGGATCGTAAAGACATACACCACTGCCAGTTCCTTACTCAGCCCGCCGATCGCCTCGACAATAAAACCGTTCACCGTTCCGGCAAAGAAAACAACAACACACATAAGTATCGCCACCGGGAAAGAAAGCCACGTAGAGACAGAAACACCAAGCGCCGCAAGGAATATCAGCCTCGTCAGGATAACGCCCATCGCACGAGTATAGTTACCCGCAAAAGAACCGGCCCGATAAAGCAGCTTAAGTTCTTTAGCAACGATAGTCGTACGGTTCTCATAAGGATTATGCAATACTATCTCAACATAACCGTCACCGTCGGTTGAGATAAGTTCACTTGGAAATTTAAACTCCTGAACCGTCCGCACAGCATCGGAACTTTGATAAGTACCGACCCTCGTCTTCGAGTCACGCGCTGCCTGGCGGTTATCGCCAATTGCCCATTGGCTGTAAAGCTTATCAACTCCGGGCGAAACAGCCTCAAGCTTATACTGAACAAAAAGAATATCGTCCGGATTTGCAGGACGAACATTTTCAAATCGCCAAACTCTCGTTCCTCCAGGCGGAATATTAGTAACCTTGCCGATCTCCTCAGCCATAATAGACTGCTTAACACGCTTCATCCTCGCGATCGTCATATCACTGGCAATCTCGTGTTCTTTTATTCGCCTGGCAAATTCCTTATTGACCTCCTTCATTATCTCTTTCTTATCGACAGGATCCGTAAGAACTGCCCGCGACGTAAAGAAAGCGTCGTTCGCCTTGGCAACCTCCTTCTCGTCGGCATCGATCATTCTCGGCATGAAATATGTAATCCCGAAAATAACCCCGCCAAAAAGTGCTAGCAGAAAAACGTCAAGAATAACAACGCCAAGAAACTTTCCGAGTATAAGCTCATAACGGCGAAGCGGTTTCGTCAACACCAGGAATATCTGCTTACGCTTGATCTCCTCTGTCAGGGTATGCGTCGAAACCGCGATCGTCATAACACACAAAAGCAGACTAGTCAGCGAAAGACCATAGCTCACAAACGTCTGAAGCTTACCCTTAAGCGTACTGTCACCGCCCATGACAATCCCCATCAGCGGAAGAAGTATCGCAAGCATCATAATAACAATGACCGCGATCTTCATACGAAGCGCCTGAGAAATTGTGTTCCTGGCAACAGCCCAGATACTACCCATTTTCGGACCCCTCAACACTATCGGTAGAACCGTCGCCCTTGTTGATCAGTTTATTAAGCAGATCGCTGTTAACATCCGAACCGCCGATCTCTTCGACGGCGGCAGTTTCAGCTGCATCTGTCGTCTCTTCGACGCCGACGACATCGCCGGGCTCTTCCACAACAGCGGTCTTAGTCAATTTATCAAGCAGGTCAGACTTTGGCCCCTGCTCGCCCACTTCGACAACTGCAGGCTTAGAAACGGCAACAGGCTCGACAGCCTCGCTTTCCACTGTCGCCGAAACAAGTTCATCAAGAACACCCTTTTCAGGCTCTTTCGGCGGCTTCTGTTCTGTAAGAAATCCGCTGATCTGCCCGGTATTAACGGCACCGCTGGTAGGCTGATTGGCCTGCTGGGCACTTGCCACCGTACGAATAAAGAATTCCTCAAGCCTGTCCATCGGAGAGCTGATATCGCAGTCGGCATTTTCCTTTTTGATTATCTCTCGAATCTGCCCAAGCGCCTTATCGCTAATAGCACTGGTAACGATCTGCTTCTGGTCGGTCTTTTGCAAAAGCGAATCGACCGTACCTTCGGTCTGCATCCTGCCCCCATAAAGAATCCCGATCCGGTCGCAAACATCTTCAACATCGGCAAGCAGATGGCTGCAAAGCATAACCGTCTTACCGCGCCTGGCAAACTGAATGATCATATCCTTCATCTGCCGTGTCCCGATAGGGTCCATACCGCTGGTAGGCTCGTCAAGAATCAGAACATCAGGATCATTAATAAGAGCCTGGGCAAGCCCAATACGCCGGGCCATACCCTTAGAGTACGTCCCAACCTGCCGATTCGCCATAGGAGTCAGCCCGACCATTTCAAGCAGATCGTCGATCCGGGCTTTACGAACTTTTCGGGAAAGACCGAATATACGCCCATAAAAATCCAGAGTCTCACGAGCGGTCAGATATTTATAAAGATACGATTCTTCCGGAAGATAACCAACCCGGTCGCTGATCTTAGGATCCCTGCTCGAACCGCCAAGTATCTGAGCGGCCCCCTTACTGGGATGCAGCAAAGAAAGCAGTATCTTCATAGTAGTAGTCTTACCCGAACCGTTAGGCCCAAGCAGACCGTAAACCTCGTTATGCTTGATCTGAAGATCAAGATTATCAACAGCGACAACTTTAGCTCTCCCCCACCAATCAGGGAAGATCTTAGTCAAAGCAAACGTCTCAATAGCATATTTAGATTTTTCTTTTGCCATAGAACTGCCTCGGCCGCAAGGCCGAATCCAAAATTCGTAATTAGTAATTCGTAATTAGTAATTGTTTTTATTCGTGCGGATCGAGGTGCTCACCATACCGAACCAGTCTCGCACTGTTAAAGATAACAATAACCGACCCTAAAAAGTGCAGTATCGCCGCCAGAACAATCGGTATCTTACCGGCAGCAGCTGCAGACATTCCGACAACTATGAATAATACTCCAAAGAAAAGGTTCTGCAAAATCACCTGCCGGGTCTTGCGTGAAAGCTTGATCAGGAAAGGCAGCCTGCGAAGGTCATCGCTCATCAGCGCGATAGAAGCCGTATTGATCGCGACATCGCTTCCCGCAGCACCCATAGCGATACCAAGGTCACCCGCCGCAAGAGCCGGCGCATCATTGATACCGTCACCGACAACCGCCACAATATGCCCGTCTTCGCGAATCTGCTCAACGACGGCAAGTTTATCCTGCGGCAGACATTTCGCCTTATAATCCGTACACCCAAGCTCTGCCGAGATCTTATTGGCCACTTCCGCCCGGTCACCGGTAAGCATCGTAATCCTGCGAATCCCAATCTTAAACAACTCAGAAACAGCCGCCTTGGCCTCGGGCCTGGACTTATCCTGCAGCCCGACCCAGCCGATGCACTCATTGCCCCTGGCAACATACAACGTGCTGAATCCCTGCTCTTCGTGCATTGCCGGATCGCTGACATTGCTGATATCGATCCCGTTTTCCTGTAGGAATGTATCGCGACCCACAAGCACTTTCGTATCCCCAACAGTCGCCGTAACACCCTTACCCGGAGTCTCATGGAAATTAACCGGCGCCGGCAAAGTCACATTTGCCTCTTTCGCCAGCATATTCAAAGCCCTCGCCGCCGGATGCTTACTCATCTGTTCGGCGCTAGCGGCAAGTGACAGCATATCGGCCGGATCAACACCTTCGGCAGGCTCAATTTTCGTAACATACAACTGCCCCGTCGTAAGCGTACCCGTCTTATCGAAAACAACGCTCGTTATCTTTCCGGCGATCTCCAGCAGAGAGACATTCTTGATCAAAATACCAAGCCTCGCAGCCGCCGAAAGCGCCGCCACCATAGCAGTAGGAGTCGCAAGGATCAAAGCACACGGACAGGAAATAACCAACGCCGAAATAACCCTGCTCATATCGTGAGTAAAGAACCAGATGATTCCGGCGACCATAAGGATCGTCGGGATATACCAGCGGACATTCTTATCGATAATACGCATGATCGGGATCTGCGTCTTTTCTGCGGCCATGATCAGCGACTGCACCTTGCCAAGCGTAGTATCCTTACCCGCTTTGGTAACCGTAATATCCAGAACACCCGTAAGATTCGTAGTACCGGCAAAAACCTGCATACCGACAACCTTATCGGCCGGCAAAGACTCACCGGTGATCGTAGCCTCGTTCACCGAGCTTAAACCGTCTTTGATCTCACCGTCAGCCGGAATATTATCACCCGGCCGAACCCTGACAACATCACCGGGCGAAAGCTTGCTGACTTTTATCTCGGTTTCGTTTCCTTTAGCGTCAAGTCGGCTTGCCACCGTAGGCGTAAGTTTGATAAGAGACTCGATAGACGCCCTCGCACCAAGTGCCGTACGAGTTTCCATCAACTCGCCGATCAGCATAATAAACGCGACCATCCCGGCCTCGACATATTGAGCCATAGCAAACGCCGCGACGATAGCAAGTGCGACAAGCTCGTCCATATGCATATGTCCGGCGATCATACACTTAAAAGCGTGCCATATCACCGGAATCGCAAGCAGAAACGCGCCGATCATTGCCACAAGCTTAACAACTTCAGGCTGCTCTTTATAAAAGAGTGGAGCAATAATGCTGACTATAAGCAAAACACCACCGGCAAAAGTCGCTATAAGAGCGGCGCTGACACGGAACTGCTTACCTTCCGTGCTTTCGTGATGAGTTAGTTCTTGTTCTTTAATATGTAAATGTTTATGGGCCATAGTTCCTTATCTCTAAAACAATCTATCAGGATAAACTTAAATACTAGTCCTTCACTCAATAGTCTCCGCCGAAGGCGGTTCCATATTTTTCTTTTCTCTTTTAACTCTTTTCTCTCATTTTCCTCTGTGGCAAAATAACCGCCAAAAGAACAAAACAACATGACAAAAGTAGTAAGCAAACCACTTACTACTTACTAGCATCTTCTTTCTTCTTCCTTGGCTTTTTGATAGTAGGATCGCGATTGATCAGTATACGCAGTTCTTCGCCTTGTTCGGCAAACATCTTTTCACTCGCATTTCCCATCACTTCCCTGATCATCTGCAGGTAAATATCCCGCAAAACAAACTCGGGTCTCTTGCGGAATTCCTCGACAATGTGTCCAAGATATTCGGCATTTGCCTTTGCAGACTCAACAACCTCGGTCCTGTAAGCTCTTGCCTCTGCGATCCTGCTTTGGGCATCGCCGGCCAGAAGCGAATAAAGCCTTTCCTTCTCTTGATCGGTCACCGATTCCTTTGTAAGCCCCCTTAAAACATCTTCAGCATCTACTCCGCCGGTCTTATTCATCTTCTGTTCGGCGTAGGCCTTTGCCGCATTGACAATCGTACGGCTCTCCTGGCGGACCTGATTGGAAGCATCGAACACATCGTTAACCTGCCTTGGCCACGTGATACGCTGCGGCTGAACAGATTCGACGATTATCCCGCTTGATATAGCATCGAGTTTTGCCTGCAGTTTTTTCTCCACGTCGACAGATATCATTGAGCTGTGTTCGATTGCCTCGTCGATTGAATAATTTACAAGGGTCGAAACAACCGCGTCGTCTGTAAGTGTCGTAAGAAGCGGGTTAACATCCTCGCCGATAACATCGAGAATTCTCTCGCCCGGTTTTTTAGCTCGGTAATAAATGTTGCGGAAAAACAGCTCAACGTCAGCTATGGTATAAGTCAGCTTCCACTTGGAATGGACAATACTGTAGTCACTGCCCCCGCCCTGCGCACTGTCGCTTCGTGTCAGGCAATACCCGTCCTGAGGACTTAGGTCAGCCGATGGTGGATTTTCATTACCCGAATCCTTTTCTCTCTGCGAAAGAAAGTACCAGAACGAATCGACTTCCAGAACCTGCTGCTGAGTAACCGGGATCGTTATGATCTCGTCGATAGGCGAAGGCCACGCCCAGTGAAGTCCGCTGTCAAGCACACGCGCCCCTGACGCGTCACCGCGGATCTGGCCAAAGTGAAGCACGATTGCCTGTTCGCCTGCCTTAACCGTAAATACGCCCGATGCGATAAAGAAAACTACCAAAACAGCCATAATGATCTTGAGGACCATAAAACTGACCTGCAAAGCGTCCGAAAGAGATTTCGTCGCCACATCCGTTGCGATCTTCTCGTCGATACCTTCATCGTCGTGTGAATGACCGCAACCGCATCCTTTTTCATGTTCTGCCATAATATATCTCGTAAAAATGCCTCGGCCGACAGGCCGAATCCTTAATTAGTAATTCGTAATTAGTAATTAGTAATTGCTTTTCTTCTTCGGCTTGATATCAGGGATCCCTTTGAGCAGATTGATAATATCTATATCACTGCCGAGGATAATTGTGGTTTTCCCGTCGATTATATCCTTCAGGGTCTCGATATTCTGGAGGTACATGGCAAACTCCGGTTCCTCGTCGAGCATCTTATAATACTTAGCAGCCTCTGCGTCACCTTCACCGCGGATCGACTTGGCATAACCTTCGACAACTGCCAGAAGTTGCGCAGACTTTGAGTCTGCTTCGGCCTTGATCTTTTCCGCAACCGAACCGCCCTCCCCGATAATACTTTCGGTCTTACGCGTACGTTCGGATTTCATCCGGTCAAAAACTTTTGCCGTAACATTTTTGCTTATCCCGATCCGGCTGATTCCAACGACCTCAATATCGATACCGAAATTCTCAAGAGCCTGTTCTCGGATGTTCTTATGCATATTTTCTTCGATCGCGGCAAGCTGGATCTTATCTTTATCAGAGTTAACAAACTCGCTGAAATAATGCTGACCGATCTCAACATTCTGAACGTTCAGCAAACGGTCCCTCAAAAGCCTTATAGCATCTTCGTCATTCTTAACCGACTCGAGATACTTCTGGGGTTCTGCGATCTTCCAGACAAGGTAACTGGTCACGCGAATATTGTCGGCGCCGCGAGTGGTGGTCTCGGTTTCCCGGCCTTTAAGCAGCTTACTGCGAGAATCGAACTTAATAACGCTTTCGATAGGCGCAGGCCACTTCCAGTAAAAACCCGGTTTCCCAACCTTTTCCCGGGAAACTTCACCAAACCTGGTAACAAGAGCACTCTCTGTCTCTCTGACCTGGTAAGAAACCGAGCAAAGAATCAGAACCAAAACGATCAAAACCAAAAAAACCAAAATCGAAACATTCTTCATATCAAAGCATCCTAAATACGTATAAAATTAATTTTCCGTAGTGTAGGCTTCTAGCCCACATATTAAATAGCCTCGGCCGAAAGGCCGAATCCTAAATTCGTAATTTGTAATTCGTAATTCGTAATTAAATCTCTATTCGAGTTCTTCGAGATCAAGATCATACATACTGGGAGCAAGCGTCTCTTCCAGATCGATAATAAACACCTGCTTCTTCTCGTCATCGCTAATGATAACATACTTACGCGTTTCACTAAGCGACTCTTTAAGCATCTTAAGCCGCAGGATCTTTTTGTATATCGCCGGAGACGCCCTGTAAGCCTTAACCTGTCCGGCAAAACGTTTTCCCGTAGCCTCGGCGAGTGCAACCTTTTCAAAAGCGTATGCCTTAGCCTCCGAGATAATCCTGTAAATCTTGCCGCTGGAGCTTTCCAGTGCCTTGTCCAGTTCTTCGCCCAGTGCCTTGATAGTTTCCGCGTCACCGGATTCGTTAGCTTTCTGGTACTTCTCGGCGAGCGAATACAGCACGTCAACCTGGGCCACCGACCCGCCAAGTGCGGTAAGGATTTTATTACGTGCTGCCTGCGCGTCCATTATTAATGCCTGTTTCTGCTGAATTGCACCGACAACCTGCTGATATTCTTCAGCAACTTCCGAAGGAGGATGAACACCCTGCAATCCGAGAAATATTATCTCGACTCCAAGATCCGCACTATCGGCCGCTTTCTGGATACGGCTTTTAAGAATCTCACCGGCTAACTTTCGGCCTGCTCCAAGAAGACTTTCCTTTCCGCTGTCAACCTCATCGGTTTCGATAGTCGCACTGCTGGCATAGCTCGTAAGCTCACGGTTACAGATTGCCTCAAGCATTCCCCTGGCATCGGCATGATTATACATGAACTTGCGAAGATCGTTGATCTTATACTTAACCGGAATAGCTGCCACAACCAGACTGACAGGAACTGTACCGTCCTCGTCACGACCGGAACCGGTATGTCCTTTGGAAGCGACCAGAAGCGGATATTCTTCACCGTAATGCTTTTCACCCCAAAGCATAGGCTTGAGGATCTCTTTACCGTACTTATCCCTTGCAACTTCCTCGTCATCTTTCTTCTCGACAAACCCAATGTTTACCTGCTGGATCTGAGTCGTCGGATAAATATAAGCTTTGTCAAACGGATACGGCAGCTTTAATGTCATACCAGGTTTGGCGATGCGGTCAAAAGAACCAAGGTGTTCGATAACACCCTCTTCGCCCGGTGATACCACCACTACGCAGCTAAGCAAATACAACACAACAACACCTACCATCACCAGCGGGATGATCGCCTTGGCAAGAAGCTGATAGAACCACGTCTGCGAAACTTTGAAACCAAACTGGTAATCGACGGAACTGGCGAACGAATGAAGTATCCCGCCAGGCTCGCTGATCGCGCCAAGCAAACGGCTGTCAAATGCACTGCGCCCATACTGACCCTTGATACGGGGACGGTAAATATCCATAACTGAATTTAACGCCGTCTCGCCTCCAAGAACAATAAGAGCTATCGGAATAGCCCAACTGACAATCGTCAAGACTCCGCTAAAATTAAATGAAGCAAATGCCAGCGATATCGCAAGAGCAAAAGCAAGCACCGCCGTCGCCAAAAAACTGCTGCCCCCTGCACGCAAAGGCTTCCACTTTCTTTCGGAACTCATCCCCGTCATGTATCGGGAAAGCAAAAATGCGACAAACGCGATGATCACAAGAAAAACAGAATGCAAACGAGGCGCCGAAAGATCCCTGAACAACGCACCGGTATCGCTTGACTTGAGCGAGAAAAACAAAAACAGACCAAGACCGATCTGATAGGCCGCTATTACAACCCCGAAGATCGGAATAAACCACTTCTCAAGAATCGCAAGCTGCTTTTGAGCACTCTCAAACATCGCCATACGGTTGGCGTCGGACTGAAATATGGTATTGGAATCCTTAGCCCGCTCAAGCTGACCCTTTTCAAGCTTCTCACGCTCGGCAAGACTCTGCTGATGCAGTTGAACTGCAAGAACAAAAAAGATCAAAACTCCGGCAAGGATCTGCCAACTCAGCGCAAAGGCTGCAATGGCTCCCGAAAAAATACCGATAAGCATTGTACATACAAAAAAGATTATGCTCAAACCGAGCGACGCCAAGGCAACGTTTTTTGCCCGTTTAGACGATATGTTCATTTAGATTTCCCTGTTCTTAACTGTCATAATCATTATTAAAGTGCCAAAACGCACCTTTATATAACGAACAAATTCTTGCTTAATTGTGTATCCAGTAATAATTCGCTGGCAAAATGTGCTTAAAAAAATTCAAAAAAATAAATTTCAGTTGCTTTTATTTTTTATTTTGGCGTAATATACCAGTATAACGCAAGTAAGTGTAGTATTTAATTCAGGAAAATACAGTGATTAACAAACTTTTTACAGTTGCCAAAAACACCTTCACCGAAACTCTAAGACAACCGGTTTACAGCGTTATACTTGCATTTGCGCTGTTTTTGTTTATCCTGAGCCCATCAATAACGATGTACTCACTTGACGAAGACATAAAACTTCTTCGTGAGATTGGACTTTCTACGCTTTTTATAACGGGATTGTTCATTGCTATTTTTTCGGCAGCGTCTGCTGTCACCGAAGAAATTGAATCTAAGACCATTACTACTGTGCTTTCAAAACCTATTGGGCGGCCGACTTTTATCTTCGGCAAATTCCTTGGGGTTTCTGCAGCTGTTGCCCTGGCGCACTATATTTGCTCGATAGCGTACCTTATGATAGTACGACACGGGGTACTGGAGACGGCTAGCGATACCCATGACTGGCCGGTGATAACCGTCGCGGCATTTGCATTATTGCTGGCTTTTCTGCTAACTGCTTTCCTGAACTACTCTTACGACTGGAACTTTTTGTCGACAATGGTGAAAGCGGTAGCGATTTTGGGCACGGTCGGGCTGATAATTCTGTCGATTTTCGATAAGGAATGGCACTTCAACCCTGGGGATAACCATATTGAGATATTCGATATTAACGCTGCGGTGTTGCTTTTGCTAGCCGTGATATTGCTGGTTTCGCTGGCTGTGATGTTCTCAACCCGCTTTAACGTGGTGTTAACGCTTGTTTTTTGTGTTGGTGCGTTTTTGATGGGGCTTATTAGCGATTTTGTTTTTTCACGTAACGCCGATGAGCATTGGTGGGCTAAGGTTGGCGAGGTGGTTACGCCTAACCTGCAGGTGTTCTGGATCAGTGATGCAATTTACGAGGGAAGCGATATACCGGCAAGCTATATCATCGATAGCGGCGTCTATACGGCGTTTTATGCAGGGGCAATACTATTATTGGCAATAGCAATGTTCCAAAAACGGCAAGTTGGATAGCTCAAACTGCACAGCAGTTTGAGGGATTTCAGATTTCGGATTCGGCTTTGCCGAGGCTGATTTTCTTTTTTTTGGGGGTATTATGGACATTGTCGATATTTCCCACCTATGGTTTTGGGCGTTATTTTTTGAAATTAATTGAAATTAATTGAACGAAAACGCGAAAAAACCAGATATTTTGACTTTTTTTGGGTAAAAGTGCGCGCTTTTGAACGTTTTTTGACACCTAATTCAGAGGACAAATAAATTCTTGATACCCGTAGTGTCGCTAAGTAGGGGTTTACCATGGAGAGCATGAAGTTTATTGAAGTACACGAAGA
>VRUI01000088.1 GCA_019456225.1 Planctomycetota bacterium
ATTGGGTTGTAAAAAAGGGCAGTTAATTAAATGGACGGGATTGCAGGATGCTATTTTACCTAAACCCCCGGAAAAGGCTCCCGGAGCCTTTAATTAACATACAGGGGATCCAAACGGTTTTGAGGCTTTTTATAATTCGGTAAATCCTAACCTCAGCCTTGAGTATCCTTGTGAGTGCATCAAGAGTAAAATTGAAATGCTCAATTCTGATGATTTGAACGTTATCAACGAAGGTATCGACTCCATGCTGAAAAGCAGAAAAGAAACAATACAGAAGCTCATCGAGACGGTCGACCCGGACAACTCCGACAAATATAACGAAATAACCAGAAAAGCAGCTGCATATTTACTTGGAGAAATGCGGGCAATAGAGGCGATTGATGTTTTGCTTGAAAACATTTTTGAGCCGAAAGCATTACAACCTTTAGGTTCAATGGATCGATTGGACTCTCCTGTGGAAAATGCTCTTCATAAAATTGGAAGACCGATTATTCCAGCTGTAACTAATATTATTGAAAATTCAGATAAGAGGTATAGGCGTATCAAAGCGACTGATTTTTTGGTTGTTACTTACGCTGACAAAGATCAAGCTTTGCTGTATCTGACAAAACGTAAGCAAAAAGCAAAAGATAACAAAAAAATTGCCAGCCGGATTGATTCAGCTATTGACCATGTCAATAAACATTTTAAAGTTAAATAACGGAAAAGGGGCCTGACCCCTTAAATTGCCCTGTTGGGATTGAGTTTAATTTTACAATTTTTTGGAGTTATATTATGAGTCCTGATTTGACGAGTCCTCCGCGGCGGCCTTTACGCAGCAGACAGACCGGTTGGGCGAATATGATTTCGCAGTTTCTTATCAAGTCGGGCATTCGACCTAATACTATTTCTGTTGTGAGTATTTTTTTTGCGGCAGCGGCTTGCACATGTTTGCTTCTATCAAAAGATCGATCATTTCTTTTGTCGCTAATTTTATATTTATTGTCTGCGTTGTTTATTCAGATGCGTTTGCTTTGCAATCTGTTTGACGGCATGGTTGCTATAGAAGGAGGGTTTAAAAGCAAACTTGGCGGAATATTTAACGAACTGCCCGACCGGATCGCGGATACGCTGATCATTGTTCCAGTCGGATACCTTTGTCAAGGTCTTGCTTTTGGTGTTGAATTAGGATGGCTTGCAGGGACGTTGGCAATGCTGACGGCATACATAAGATTGCTTGGAGACAGCGTAGGGGCAGAGCAATATTTCTCGGGGCCTATGGCAAAGCCTCACCGTATGGCACTGTTAACTGCAGCAATGCCTATAGCGGCGATCATGCAGTATTTCTTTGATTTTCCGGGCATCGTGTTTTACATTGTACTTTTGATCGTTGTCTTAGGGTGTATAATAACAGCCATACGAAGATTGAGATGTATCGTCGGCGACTTGACATTAGATTAATAAACAGGATACTATCAAATGTTAGCAATTTCTAAATCAGTCTCAAAACTATTTGCCTACTTTACCCGGGTATTTTGCGGAGCAACAGTTTATTGCCAGACTGATCTGACTGTTGATGTCAGGCGGATATATATTGCCAACCATACGAGCCATCTTGATGCGGCAATAATCTGGGCATCTTTACCAGAAGAGTTGCGAAACACTGTGCGTCCTGTCGCGGCTAAAGATTACTGGGACCGCAATTCAATTCGACGATATATTGCCTGCAAACTTTTGAATGCCTTATTGCTTGTCAGGCCGTCGAAGATTCAAAATAAGGACATATCTCTGAGAGAGACGATCTTTGAAGGGCTTAATGGTCTTGTCGACGCTGTCAATGAAGGAAGTTCATTGATAATATTTCCAGAAGGAACCCGTTCAGCTAACGAGGAAATCCAGGGATTCAAGTCGGGGATATTTTATATAGCAGAGCGATGTGCGGAAGTGGAATTTGTTCCTGTATACATTAATAATCTTAACCGGATCTTTCCGAAGGGTGAAATACTGCCGTTGCCGCTTCTGAGCAGGATACAATTTGGTGAGCCATTTAAGTTGAACGATGGTGAAAAGAGAAGAGAATTTATCAAGCGTGCTAAAGACAATATTCTTCGATTAAGGGATGGTTGCGATGAATGATAAAGCGTTATTGTATCTTTTTGGCGGACTGTTGAGCGTTTTATGTTTTGCTTCGATATTAGGTTTTATACTGCACAGAAAAGTGAAGTCCTCCGGCAAGCGTAAAGTTGTAGACAATCTTAATGCCCGAATACGTGCGTGGTGGGCGATGTGCATAGTTTTTGTAGTAGCTGTAGCCGCCGGGAAGATCGTGACAATAATTATGTTCGGTATCATGTCTTTTCTGGCATTGCGTGAGTTTATTACGATCACGCCTACCGACCGTGCAGACCACAGGACTATTTTCTGGGTTTTCTTTATTTTTACTCCGGTGCATTATTATTTGATCTATCTGGAATGGTACGGACTTTTTGCAATAATGATACCCGTTTACGCTTTTCTACTTATTCCGATACGAAGCGTTATTCAGGGGGTTGTGGATAATTTCATGGCCAGGATGGCAATGATACAATGGGGTCTGATGGTATGCGTATACTGCGTTAGCCATGTTCCGGCAATACTGATGCTGGGTTCGGCAGATAATGGCAATGCAACCAATCCGGTACGTTTGCTGTTTTTCTTTGTGCTTGTAGTTCAAGCCGGGGATGTCTTGCAATATACTTGCGGCAAAATGTTTGGAAAGCACAAGATAACTCCATCGGTCAGCCCTAACAAGACGTGGGAAGGTTTTCTGGGTGGGGTTTTCTGTGCTGCGATATTGGGTGCAAGTCTCTGGAAGATAACTCCTTTTAAACTCTGGCAGGCATTTGTTATTTCTCTGCTTATCGCAACGTTAGGTTTTTTTGGAGATATATGCATGTCGGCGATCAAGCGAGATCGCGGTGTTAAAGACTTCGGACATATTATCGAAGGACACGGTGGTATACTTGACAGAATAGATTCTATATGCTTTGCAGCACCGGTCTTTTTCCACTTGTGTCGATATTATTATTTCTAATGTATAAATTGTGTTTTGGGGCGGGGCGTTTGGTGGTGAGATGGAACGGCTTGAGTATTTGTTTGGTCTTTATAACAAGTATACCGCTCCTTTGATAAAGGCAGAGCAGACAAAACGTAAGAGGCGAAGGTAGAGGGGTTGGCGTTGTTGTTGGTTGCCGGGTTGTTGTTTTTTTTTTAGTCAAGGTTCCCGCTTTCGCGGGGATGACAAGGTTTGCTTGTTTTGTGAACGGGGATTGTGATTGTTTAGGTTTGGCGCCCGCCGCCGTTGGCGACGTGCTTAACCCCGGATTGGTGAATCCGGGGTTAAATGGTCTTGCGGTTGGGTGACGGAAAAAAGGGGACAGGTACAACCTGCCTTCGGCAGAACGTAGCCAGTCCCCCTTTTTCCTGCGTCTTGAGTCGAGTGCTTATCCCTGCGCTTGCGCTTCGGGCTTTTGTTTGTCGTGCGTTTGGGGTAAAGGGGGCTGGTGTTTATTTTTCTTGCTTTTTTTGGTTTGTTTTTGTATTCTGTATTGGTCATTATTTTTTTAGGGGACTTATAAGTTGAATTATGGAACAGTATCCCTTGTGCGAGGTGAGACGCGTTGTGATGACTGCACCTAAAGAGAAATAGAGAGGTTGAACCCGTAGGTTGTTTATTTGAATATCCAATAACGAACACGGAATAACGAATATCCATTTTTTAGGGGACTGATATGCAGAACCGTAATCAGCTATTTGACTTTGCTGTTGATCAGCAGGCTACCGATATTCATATTTGTGCCGGGGCGCCGGTTCAGTTTCGTATTGGCGGGAAACTTGTTCCCGTCATGGAAGAACAGCTGACTGCTGAAAAGAGCCAGGTGCTTTGTTATGAGATGCTTACCGGCGAACAGATCGAAACATTTGAGAGCAATCTGGATTTTGACCTTATGCTGGCTCATAACGGTTCGCGGTTCCGCATTAATGTCGGCTATTTCAACGGGGCTGTCGGGGCTACTGTTCGTGTTCTTTCCGGAATACCTCAGACACCGGATGAGTTGTTTCTTCCGGACATCGTCAAGGTATTGGCTCAAAAGGATAAGGGGCTTGTCCTTATTACCGGCAGTACCAGCCAGGGTAAGACTACCACTATGTCTTCCATGATCGAGTATGTCAACACTACGCAAAAAAAGCATGTCGTCACCATCGAAGATCCTATCGAGTATATCCATGTAAACAAAAAAGGGATCGTTCGTCAGCGTGAGGTTGGGCGGGATACCAAGACGTTTGCCTCGGGTTTGCGGGCTGCGCTTCGGCAGGACCCGGATGTTATCGCTATCGGCGAGATGCGGGATTATGAAACGATCAGGATCGCTCTGACGGCCGCTGAAACCGGGATCCTTGTGTTGTCTACTTTGCATGTTATCAGTATCGATAAGATGATCGAGCGGATTCTCAGCTATACGCCTGACGAAGGCGAAAATACGATCCGGTATCTGCTTGCCGAGACTTTGCAGGGTGTGATCCATCAGGAGCTGGTGCCGCTGTCGGCGGGTGGGCAGCGTGTTGCTTGTGAGGTTATGACGGCGACGAGGGGGGTTAAGAATATTCTCCGGCGTAAGGACGGACATCACCTGCGGACGGTTATCGATACCGGCAAGAAATTCGGGATGTGTACGATGGTTGATTCGATCGAGAAACTGCTTGCGGCGAACCTTATTTCCGTGCAGACGGCTAAGCGGGTGCTGGCAAGTTATTCGTGATGAGTTTGTATGGCGTTAGTTTTTAGTCGTAATTCTCTTAGAACTGCCGGTCTAGTTTTTCAGTGTTTCGTAACTCTCCTCGAAACTCTCTGCGGTCGCCTGGTTCTTCTGATATACTCCTATCGTCTCTACGATCTTGTCCAGTTTTTCCCGTCCGTCTGTTGAAGCCTCCAGACCGAGGAACTCTATACCAAGCGAGATCATTTCGGTGTCGTCGGCGACTGCGGCTATGTGTTTTATCTGGCCCTCTAGCAATACGGGTTTTTCGAAGGGCAGGGGGGTGAACTGCATTCCTATGTACTGGTCCTGTTTGAAGTTTTCGAATTGCTTCCTGGTAACTGTTATCTGTGCTCCGCCTGCCGAAAGGTCGAGCATTCTTCCCTGCCAATAGCTTTCGATGGGCACTTCGGTTGAGTCGTCGGTATATCCCCTGTGCCAGAAAAGTGTGTTGACCTTCATTTCGTCGGGGATGGGAACCCTCTTGTAGGACCTTCTTTTCATTTTTTCGATGCTTATGGGTTTTTTGATCATTATGCGGCCGGTCTGCTCCTGGTTTACGGCGGGCTCGAAGCCTATGACTGTAGACTCGAAGAGGTATTTAATGAAATCGACCTCGAACGACATGCCCACGGGCTGGTCTATCTGGATATCCGTGTTGGCGGCGGGGCTGTCGAGGAGTTCCAGCATGATGGATTTTTGGCTTACTGAGTGTATTTTAACCTCAATTCGGTGCCATTTTCCCTTTGTCAGGTGGCTCATCACGCAGATTTGGCCGGATTCGACGGTATTTTCCATAACGTCCGATATTTCTTTAGGATTTAATGCCTGTGCATTACTCATGATACGCCTCGCTATATAAGCTTCTTATTATAACTAAAGTATAAAATATAGACCAGCCTGAGGCAAATGGCGGAATGTTTTTATTTCTGGAATAATCCGTCAATTGGCCGCTGAGGTTTTATTTCGGCATAATCAGGATTTTGCTTAATGGAGTAGGGGCTTGAAAGCTTGTTTTTGTTGATTGTCAGCGGTTTGGTCCTATAACGCGTAAGGCATAAAGTTAAAAGCAAAAGCGTAAAGAGAGTTGTTTGCATCTGTTTGTTTTGGTGTTATAATTGCGACTGCAAATTTGTCTAATATTGGAGTAATAAAGTCTTTATGGTTCTTCTTGAAACTAACGGATTGGTAAAAAAATATGGCGGGCGGACCGTTGTCGATGAGGTTTCTATCAGCGTTGGTCAGCGTAGTATTGTTGGTTTGCTTGGTCGAAATGGCGCCGGTAAGACTACGACGTTTCGTATGTGTATCGGTATGATCGTTCCTGATGGCGGGTCTGTGACTTTTGAGGGCACCAATGTTACGAAGCTTCCGATGTTTAAGCGGGCTCGGCTTGGTATGGGTTATCTTTCGCAGGAGCCGAGCGTTTTTCAGCGGCTTAGTGTCATGGATAATCTGCATGCGATACTTGAGACTATGTCTATTACGCATCGTGAACGGCATCGGCGGGCGAACGATCTTATCGAGCGGTTTGGGCTTGGCGAGGTTCGCGAAAGTCAGGCGCGTTTTCTTTCCGGAGGTGAGCGGCGTAAGCTTGAGATCGCGCGGGCTATGGTTACTAAACCATCGCTGATCCTGCTGGACGAACCTTTTAGCGGGGTCGATCCTATCGCGGTAGAAGAGCTGCAAAGTGAGATCCGTCACCTGGTTTCTTCGGGGGTGAGTATTCTTATTACGGATCATAATGTCGAGCGGACGCTGGAGGTTGCCGATAAGGCTTATATTATGGATCATGGTAAAGTGATCGCTTCTGGGCCGCCTAAGGATATTATTCAAAATGAGCTTGTTCGCAAGAGCTATCTTGGGCATACTTTCAAGGGCGATGAGTTCGATTGATAAATCGTATTTTTTTATCCGCGGATTACGCGGATTACACGGATTATTTTTTAAGATATGGTACAGGGTGTTTTGTTGAGTCTGGCTTACAACTTTTGTGAGTTTGGCTTGTATTTTGAAAGCTATTAGAAGGATACTAGGTTGTCAGAGAGTGATTTACTTTATTCTGGTTTGACTAGAGAAATAATCGGGGCGGCAATGGAAGTTCATTCCACGCTTGGGCCTGGTTTTCTTGAGAATGTTTATGAAGAGGCTTTGGCTGTTGAGTTTGATTTAAGAAATATTAAGTTTGAAAGACAAAAGAACATCGATGTATTTTATAAAAATGTAAAGATCAAAAACTATGTTTGCGATCTTATGGTTGAAAATAAGGTTCTAATAGAACTAAAAGCTTTGAATAATCTAACGACTAATGAGCATGCACAAACTTTAAACTATTTAAAAGCAACTGGGTTTAAAGTTGGGCTTTTGTTTAATTTTGGTGAGAAGTCATTGAAACATAAAAGATTTATTAAAGAAAAATCCGTGTAATCCGCGTAATCCGCGGATAAAAGAAAGCTGGAGATTTTATTGGTATGGTTGATGTTGGAAAATGTTGTATGACTCGGTTTCCTGCTGGTGTTCTGGCTGGCAGGGCCAGGCGTGTTGAAGAGATCGGCGATGATATCGTTAAGCTTGTTGATGTTATGGTCGATATTATGCTCGAAAATAAGGGTATCGGTTTGGCAGCTCCGCAGGCTGGGGTTGATCTTCGTTTGTTTGTTATCTCGCTCGATGGTTCGCGCGAAGGGGTGCAGGTGTTTATCAACCCTGAGATAGAGGTTTCCGGTGACATTGATTCTGTCGAAGAGGGGTGTCTTTCTTTGCCGGGTGTATATGGCAAGATCAAGCGGTATACCCTTTGTAAGGTTACGGCGACCGCCCTTGACGGTAAAGAGTTTTGCGATGTTGCCGAAGGGCTGTACGCCCGGGCTTTGCAGCATGAGTATGACCATCTTGAAGGTACGCTTATCAAGGATAAGTTTGGACGGCTGCAGATGATCGGGGCGAGGAAGCATTTGAAGAAACTTTTGGATGAAAGTGAGTAGGGGGTTTGCATACAACTTTTGTGCGGTGTTCTTGTTTTCCTTTTTTGCCACAGAGGACAATGAGGAAAAGAGAGGGGTAAGAGAAAAGATATAAAGATTTTAAAAAAAGGAACCGCCTTCGGCGGGCTTGTTTATGCGTATAGTTTTTTTTGGTTCTTCTGATTTTGGGTTGTGTTGTCTTGATGCTTTGCGGGACTGTGAGTATGAGCTTGTTAAGTGCTTCACTCAGCCTGCGCATAAGGCGGGCAGGGGACGCAAACCGCGCTCTACGGCAGTTGCCGGATGGGCCGATGGAAATGGGGTTGCCTGTGTTGAGGCGGAGAATATTAACACTGCGGATATGGTTCAGGCTATTGCAGATTGCAAGGCGGATTTGCTTGTTGTGATCGCGTTCGGGCAGAAGATCAGTGATGAAATCATCAATATGTTTGAGCTTGGGGCGATCAATGTGCATGGTTCGCTTTTGCCTCGGTGGCGCGGTGCTGCTCCGGTTAACGCTGCGGTTGTTGCCGGCGATAGTGAATCCGGGATTACGATCATTACGGTCGTTGATAAGATGGATGCCGGGCTTATGCTTGCCAAAGCCTCATGTGCGATCGGCCCGGATGATACGGCTGGGTCGATGTATAAAAAGCTTGGAGATATTAGTCCGCAGCCGTTGATGGATGTTATTCGGCAGATCGAAAATGGCCAGGCGGTTTATGAAGAACAGGATGTTTCGCTGGTTACGCGGGCAAAAAAAATGAAAAAGGCGGACGGGTATATCGACTGGTCGCAGGAGGCCGAGGCGATCAATAATAAGGTGCGGGGGTACTGGCCGTGGCCGGGTGTGAAGGCGGATTATTTTTCCGGCAAGACTAACAAATGCTATCGTGTTACTATCGCTAAATCGCGTGTGGCCGAAAGCGCCGAGCAGACCGGGCAGTATGGTTTGCTTGATGAGAATCTGCATGTTATCTGCGGAAAAGGACGGCTGGAGATTATCGAGCTTAAACCGGCTGGCGGCAGGCTGATGAACTATAAGGATTTTGCCAACGGCAGAGGGCTGGAGCCTGGAGATATCT
Organism: Planctomycetota bacterium; assembly: GCA_019456225.1. Lineage (GTDB taxonomy): Bacteria > Planctomycetota > Phycisphaerae > Sedimentisphaerales > Anaerohalosphaeraceae > VRUI01. The sequence goes on from VRUI01000088.1 coordinate 8,824, forward strand.
TTATGGCTATTGAAGAGGCCAAGAGCTTGAGGAAGAAGGAAAAAGGCGAATATCCAATATCCAACACGGAATAACCAATAACCAAGTATAAAAACAGCGGCGGGTGTTTTGTGGGATTTTTCTTACAACTTTTGTTATGGCAGTTTTGTTTTTGGCGGTTATTTTGCCACAGAGGAAGGTGAGGAACAGAGAGGGGTAAGAGAAAAGATTAAAGAGAAAGGAAATGTTTTGTTTAAACGACTTGCTATTTTAATTGTGTGTGTTCTGGTTGTAGTAGTAATTCTTAATTCGCCAGCTTTGCGGGAGAAATCTGTGCCGAAGAAAGAGGATCGTTCCCAGCGATCTTACCCGGCTATAGATTTACCGAAAGTTCCTGCACCTGATTTCAAAGAACCTGTTGATTATATCGCTTGGTATAAGTTACAAATCAAGCCTACCTATTTGATAACAACATCTAAAGATAAAGAGATGGAGGCATTGGACGAGATTGGCTGGCAGATTCCGCGAAATGCTAAAAAGCAGCTTGATACTATTGTTTTAAATCCAAGGCTGTGGAAAAAAGACGAATACAAGGAATTGGCATCATATTTAGATTCCATGAAAATCTATTCTTCTAAACATCTCACGGGATATTACCATAAGAAACCGATTTTTAAGATAACGGAAGACTCAGATCATATTTTTAAGGTTGTAATATACACCCATACCAAGATGTTTTGCAGGACAATGATCGCTGATATATGGAATGAGAATGAATTTAGCACAAGCAGATTTCTTAAAGGAATTGATGCGATCATTTCCGATGCCAAACTCTTAAAAAAGTCTTCCAGTGGTTTTTTGTACTTGGAAGCTTGCCGGTTAGAAGAGTGGGCTTATAATTCAATATATCAGGCAGCTAAAGATGGATTATTGTCGGCTGATGATAAAAAGAGCCTCGCTAAGATAATATCAGATGCGTGCAACCCTAATACATCTGATGAGATTAAACTGCTAAAGTCATGTTTTGCTACAGAAAAGGCGTCTAATTACGATATACTCCAGTTGATGGTATCTGATTCAAAATCTTCAAAACCAAAGTTTGATAAGAGTAAAGTGGAAAAACTAATGCAGTTTTTTTACGGGAAAATGAGTTATGAAAAGTATTACAACAAGTATAAAGCATTTCTGAAAGATGATCCTGCGGATATTCTAAACGATATCGATGCATATTTTAACGATGGAATTAACTTGATTGCTAATTCAGAAGTTTTCAGTGGTGAAGAAGATTTGGCCAAAGAAATTGATCTATTAATAAAAAACATTATGAAAAAAACTTATTTCCAGGCATTCTCATTGTATCATTTTCCCATATTGTATGGGCAATTAAAGAAAACGAGAACTGTTTCAATTAAAGCGTGCAGTGTATTGAAGGATAAAAGAAAATAACCAATATCCAACAAGGAATGTCGAATGTCGAATTTTAGTGGGCGGTCTGTTGCTGTTTCTGTTTTGAAGAAGTTTGATGCCGGTAAGGGGGATGTTGGCGATCTGCTTGGTGAGGTTATTGCCCGGTGCGCCGAGCGGGGCAAAGCTACTGATATTGTTTATGGGGTTGTTCGTAATCGTGATTTGATCGATCGGCTTTTGGGTCAGTTTGGTGATGTCAGCAAAGATCGGGTTAAGGGGGAGCTTCTTAATGTTCTTCGGGTTGGCGTCTATGAGATTGTTTTCTGTCCTGGTATTGAGATTTATGCGGCGGTGAACGAAGCGGTTTCGCTTGGGCCCAGTAATAAGCAGCGGGGGTTTGTAAACGCCGTTCTCCGTAATGTTTGCCGTGGGATCGAGGATCGGTGCACTCAGGCATGGGAGGATTCTTCTAAAATTGTGCCGCTCAGTATTAATAGCGGGTGTTTGTTTAAGGAGGCGGTTCTGCCGGCCCCCGCCGATGGCCAGGCAGCATTTTTGAGCGCGGCGTTTTCTTTACCAAAGTGGCTTGTTGGACAGTGGATCGAAGATCATGGGTATGAACCGGCTAAGGAGATCTGTATGGGGAGTAATCGCCGGGCCGGGGTTTATCTTATGCCTAATACTCTAAAGGTAACCGCAGAGCAGCTTGCTGAAAAGCTTGGCGAGGGGTTTGAGGTTGCCTGCGATGGTAAGATGGTCCGCTCGCCCGGCGGGGATGTTGCTTCTTTTGCCGGATTCGATGAAGGGCTGTTTCATGTTCAGGACCCTACGGCGGCAAGGGCGGTTGATGAGCTTGAACTTAAAGGCGGCGAAACTGTTGTCGATCTTTGTTCGGCGCCTGGAGGGAAGACCGTTCGGATGGCCCAGATCATGGGCGATGAGGGTCTTATCATTGCTGCCGATGCTGATAGCGTCCGGCTTGAGAAGGTAAGAGAAAATTGCAGTCGGCTTGGGACAGGGTGTGTTAAAATAGTCAAGATGGGAGAACTTGGCGGTGCAGTCGAGGGATTGGAGATCGATGCAGTACTTGCCGATGTGCCTTGTTCCAATACCGGGGTGATGGCTCGGCGGTGCGAGGTTCGACATCGGATACGTGAGAGCATTTGCGATGAGCTTTTTGAGGTTCAGATTTCGATACTGGAAAAAGCTGCTTCTTTGGTTCGTAAGGGCGGGAAGATTTGTTATAGTACGTGCAGTATTATGGAAAGTGAGAATTCTGGAGTGATCGATGCGTTTCTGAACAAGCATCCGGATTTCGAGTTTGTTACCAGTGCGACTACAATACCAAAAGGGGGGTATGATGGCGAGGATGATTATGATGGCGGGTTTGTTGGGGTTGTTCGGAAGGTGAGAAAGGTGTGAAAGGTGTGAAAGGTGAGAAGGGTGTGAAAGGTGTGAAAGGTGTGAAGGGTGTGAAGGGTGTGAAAGGTGAGAAAGGTGTGAAGGGTGTGAAGGGTGAGAAGGGTGTGAAAGGTGTGAAAGGTGAGAAAGGTGAGAAAGGTGAGAAGGGTGAGAAGGGTGTGAAGGGTGAGAAGGGTGTGAAGGGTGTGAAAATTTGCGTGCGGAGGTTTGAAAAGCGTTGGTTATCAGTGTTGATATTGAGGGTGTGAAATAAACTGTGTAAATGGTCATAGATTTGTTAACCTATTATTGAAAGGTACTTACTATGGCCAAACA
>VRUI01000089.1 GCA_019456225.1 Planctomycetota bacterium
TTCAGGTACTTTTTTAGGAGAAGCTATTATGATTAAGGTTAACCGGCGTCTTGGAAGGAATGTTTTTTGGAGTATGTTGCTTTTTGCGATTTTCTCCTTCACTTTATTTAATGGTACAGCTTTTTGTGAGGAGGCGGCGGAAAGTTTGGCGAAATCGCTTATGCGGAATGCGGATGTCTTTCGTGCCGCAGGCGACCTTGATAAGGCAAGGGAGGTTTACCGGAGGGTGTTGGCTGACTGGCCCGAGTCGGATGAGGCTATTCCCACTGAAGTAGAACTGATCGTCCTTGACATAAAAGCAAGAGATTATTCCGGCATTGACACATTCCTGTCGAGACATTCTGGCGAGGACATTTCTCACCATATTTTCTCGCTTGCCTGTGAATGCAAGTATAACGGCAATGATGTCAAAGCTGTCTCGCTTTTTCGGAACTTCCTTGAAAAATGGCCCGACAATGAGCAGGCGATGCTTGTGCATAAGGAGCTGATATCTGCCGATCTTCGCAAAGGGGCCACTGCCGATATCGATACAAGGGTTGCCAATTTCCTTTCGACTTATGCAGGTCACAGGTTTTTGCCGGACGCGGTTTATACGCTCGGTAATGACTGCGAAAATGTCAATGCAGATAATGCGGCGGATTCACTTTACAATTACGTTATAAACAATTGGCCCGAAAGCGAACAGGCGATGCGGGCAAGACACCGTATTTTCAAAGCTGATATTGACAACAAGAACTTTGCCAATCTTGACGCCTACATCGATGAGTTTTTAGCCGCTCACGCAACTGATAAAGATTTTGTAGACAGAGTGCTGTTTATTTGTAACTTATTTATTCGCAAAAACGATCCGGCAATGGCTTTGCCGTATATCAACAGGGCTTTGAAGGTCACGACAGACCTTAAACAGTCCATCATGCTGTTAAAGCTCAAAGCAATGTGCTATATCGACATGGGCGCCGAAGAACAGGCCAAGGCCGTACAGGAAGAGATTGCACTGTACTCGGAACAGGAATACTACCCCGGTGTACAGTTAGCCATCGCCGACAGATATCGCAAGAACGGCGAGTACGAAAAAGGAATCGAACTGTATCAGGAAGTTATCGACAGTAATTCTATCGATAACCACCAACTCTATGCTCATGCAGGGATAGCCAAGGCGAAGGCCCGTATGCTGGGGGCGTCAAACAGTTCTGATGTGGACTCGATAGTCCAACAGCTTATGGCGGATAAGCAAAACGTTACAAGACTCGGATACCATGTCTTCCAGATTGGAGAGGAATATTACTTCCGGGCCGTAGAAGCCAAAGATGGCACAAAAGAACAGTCCCGGGCGGATTTCCAAAAAGCCATTGCCATCTGGAAAAAGAACATCAACCAGATAAACGACTCACAGCATAAATGTTATGCATATTATTATTCGGCAGTAGCTTGCCGTAAGATTGGTGATTTTGCGAAAGCACTTGAATATTTCAATGCAGTTGTGGCCGATTACCCCAAATCCGATAAGGCTTTGGGGGCACAGTCAGCGATTGCTGATGTTTATTACAGATTATACAAGTCTAAGGTCATGCCTAAAAAACAAGCAGTTGCCGAAATTCAGTCTATCTACGAAACTGTTATCGAGAAATGGCCTGACAGTCCGTCATTGCTTGTGATCAGGTCGTTTTTAAATAATTTGCAGTAAAGTTGTGTTAAAACATGAATCAATAATTATTAGAGGATTTGATAAAATGAAAAAATATACTTTGATTTTTGGATTGGTGGTAGTTTTGTGTTGCAGTTCACTGGCGTTTGCTTGCCCGCATACAATCACAGGTAGCATAACCATTGAAGATAAGGACGACGATCCGAATCTTGGTTCCTGTCAACTTGATGTGACCGCATCGGCCTATTGTACTGAATGCGCCTCTGGTATTACGATACCTGATGGGGATATTATCTGTACAGTTGGGACAGCTACGCGAGTCACAGGTACAAGTACATGGGATATCTCGGGCTCAGGGGATCTTGGTTCGGGAGAAAATGGTTATAAGTTTGAGGTGAGTGTTGATTGTAGCGCTACTCCCCTCATAGATGAAGATGAGGTGTTATCAGATACGTATATAGCACCAGGTCCAGCAGTAGAACTATTGAGTGATGCTCTTGTTGCGTGTGAAGAGTGTGGTGAAGAAGATGGTGAATGCGATGATGATTCAGGTGAGGGTAACGATGGTTGCGAGGAAGTTGATGTCTCATTTGATCCAAGTATTTTTTCAATATCCGGTCTAACTGGTGGGGCGATTCCGATTGGTGGTTCAATTACGATCAAGCTTGTAAAGCCATTGAGCAGCATGGCTCCATGGGAACTTGCTTCTACGGTTGTGTTTAGTGATGGACGTGTTGTCAGGATTCGCAGGAAGGGTTCAGATCGTGATGGTTTCCCTGGTTGGCCAATGAGGCCCAAAGATGTGGGCCACTGGCCGCTGCCTGGTGGTGAGGGGTGTTCAAGTTGCAGTGGAGGCGGATCGGGCGGTGGCAGATCGCATAAATTTCATAGAATGGAAGTAAAAGTTGCTTCACGGCAAGATAATACTCTCGCTAATAAGTCCAGCTATATCCGTACTGAAGGAGATAATGTTTCTGCTTACATCAATCTTGGTGGAGACTGGTTTAGCGCTCATAAACAAAAAGGATGGTCCTGTGTTGTATATACAGATACTATTGACTCTACTCCGGTAAAAGGATTTAAGGTTACTAAAAATAATGGTGACGAATACTACTATTACGAAGATGGCAGCACTATGCCGGAAGAGCCAAAATTGAAAAAGGTAGTCCTGAAGACAGGTGAAGAATCAACCGAAACAATTGATTACAATTATGATGGACAGGAACTTGAGTATCAGGAAGATGATAGCGGCCATAAGATTGAGTATCATTACAATTCTACTGATGGTACTCTCGAACAATTTAAGTTCCATAACGGATCTACTTATGAAACTCGGACAGTTGATTTCGTTTACAACTCAGACGACAAGCTAGAGCAGATCGAGTGTTCTTCTTGCGGCACCGCTCAGACATATATCCATGTTCCTTCAAATGCTCTTGATTATGATGAGTCGACTTCTGAGAATGTTCCTCGCAGATACCATTTGTCCGGTATCAAGGATTCTAGCGAAACACAGGTTGCTTATTATAAATACGACAGCAAAGACCGTATTACCGAGCATCGTCTGGGCTCCAGTACGGGAAGTCTTGTTACTGAATGGATATACGCTGATGATGAAACAAGTGGTAATACTGCCGAAATTATACGAAGGGATTATGTTGACAGTACATACTTTAGGGTAACTGTATATGACTACAGCGATAACATGTCATTGGAATCGATGAAAAAGTATCATTCTCTTCAGTCAGGCGAAAGTTTAACTGGTGATACTTCTACCATAGAATACAGCATTGTGGATGATACGACAAACAATGTTTGGAAGTCAATTACAAAATATCCTTCTGGTCTGGAACTTATCAGGGAATCTATCCACGACGCTCAGGAGGACGCCGACGGATATCTCAAGCGTGTATTGAAAGATGATGGTACTACAGAGTTAGTCTCCCAGGAATACACGTATCTTAAGCATACTTATGGTGGGATTGACAAGATTCTTAAGAGTACTGTTGAACGTAATAATACCGGTGCGGTATCTAATTATTCTTATGATACGAATTTCAAGGTGGAAAAAGTTCTCGGTCCGACTATTGATAATGCTTCCGGAGTAACAGGGAATATTCCGGCTCGTTCTGATAGCCGGAAAGAGTACGACAGTCTTGACCGTGTTAAATATTCATTCCGTAAAAACAGCAATGGAAACTGGGCAGGCAGGGAATACATTTATAACAGCAGTACAGGGAAACTGGATAGTGTCAAAGATGGTGTTGTCTTTGCTCTTGATGGTAGCGGAGTTGTTATTGTAAATTCTAATGATTATTCAAATGCGGTTGTAACGGATTATACATATAATGCGTTCGGAGATTTGACAGAAACATGCCTTAAGGATTCCAGCAACAACAAGAAAAACATTAAGCGTTTTTATTATGATAGCAATGGCGTAAAAAACGCTGAGGCAACTCTTCTGTCCGAAGAGGTTATGAGTGGGGAGACTGTAACCACCGAAGCACAGGTTATAAGTGCCGTTAAATACACCTACGACGATAATGGCCGTCTTATCATTAAAAGTGTCGTTAAATCTGATACTGTTTTCCCTGAGGATGACATAAGTCCTGCTAATGATGATGATCTTATGGATGATCTGGCCGTGTCTCTTACGGTAGACTCAACTACTCATCAAGTCGAAGGGTGGCCCGGCTTAGAACTGACATGGGTACATACCGTGACAGTTTATGATACATACGGTCTTCGCACCGCGGTAGTTGCCGATGCCACTCAGGAAACCGACTCTTCGCGTCAGCATCTGAAAACTGAGTATGTTTATAACAACCAGGGTGAGGTCAAGGAAGTCAAATCTCCTTCCGGCAAAGTTGTAAAGACCACCAGAGACGGACGCGGGCTGGTTGAAAAAGTAGAAACCGGGTATTACTCCGGCTCATTTGTTCCCAAGATCACTGTTGAATACACTTATGACGTTGACGGAAATCTCACGAGCAAAACAGAGCCTCATCCGGATGGAGACGGTTCCGAGATTAAGACGGTTTATACTTATGACACCTTTGGCAGGTCAAAAGGTATTCATACGGAGAAAGTTCCATAGTCCAAATCGAATGATCGGATATAACAGACTGAAACAAGAAGCCTATAATCAGAAATGAAAGGTCATAATCATGAGTGAATATATTAAACGATATGGAAAAATTTTGGGTTCTGTAATTGCTGTTCTTGCGATATTTGTGCTGCTTGGATGGGGTGCTGTTTGGGGATATAATCAAATCACCGTTGCAAACACGATAGCTTCCACTGTTCCTGCAGCGGTAAGTCCTTTGACGGTAATATCTGTAGAAAATGCAATACTTTCGACCGTTCTTGCCGTAAGTAACGATGGCGATGCGCTGGACGATGAATGGGAAGAGGCTCATGATTTCAGTAACGGTACTGGCGGTGCTAACAACACAGGTGACGCATGGACGTATAACACCTATACCGGAAATTTTCTGACCAAAAAGCAAACATTTATTGTCGGAACAACTTCGGACAGCAGTAAGATCAACAATACCGGGACGGCTGTAGTAGGGCTGCGTCTGGTTTCCGAGGTTCGCTATGACTATGATGAGGCCGGTCGTGTGTGGCGCACACGTCAAATTGCCATCCTGAACGACAGTGGAAGCGGTGAATCGCTCGCCAGTGATGACGACAAGATCACCCTCACTGTTTACGGCACAGTTAACGGCGATGACGGCAAGGTTACAAAAACTGTCGTTAAAGGGTACGATCCTGTAACAGGTAACCCTTGCTCAACGGAATCTGCTATACAGTCAGGTGACCTGGTAACCACAAACTATTACTACGACAACGGCCGTATGGAAACCGTTATCGATGCCAAGGATTACGGTACATACTATACATATACCGTAATTGGACAGCGTGACCTGGTTTACCGTGAGGTTGACGACAGTGTGGATACTACCCCTGCCGGCGTGATAACCAAGGACGATTTTGCTTCCGAGCATCCGCTTTTTGAAAAAACTTTAATGGTTGTCTCGGATACCGATTATGACGATGCAGGGCGTGTTGAAAAGAGCATCAATGCCCTCAGTCATTATACTACAATGGACTATGACAGCCGAGGCAGGGTGACAGAGACTATCGCCTGGGAAAACGATACCACCGATGTTGAAATGCTCCAGACTAGAAAAGAATATGACAATCTAGGCCGGGTGCTTAAAGATGTCGTCATGGCCGACGCCGACAGCACTTCTGCCCCTGTTGTGACCGTCGATAAGGTTACCGAATACGCATATTTCAGCTCTACCGGCGATCATCCGGGTTTGCTAAATACGGTTAAGACCTACAACAATAATTCCGCGACTGCCCTTACCACAACATACGACTATGACGAAATGGGCCGCAGGGAAAAAACTACAGCCCCTGATGATTCTGAAACGCATATAGTCTACAACGCAGCCGGTAATGTCGTACGCAGATGGACCAAAGAAGAAAATACCAGCCTTAGTCAGAAAGTCTATACTGTAATGGACTATCTCTATAATCAGTACGGCCAGGTCAAAGAACAAAGACACGTTCCATTAGATACGAGCTATTTTTTTCATTATATGCTTGAAGCCGGTGAATATCCTTTGCCCGGTGTTGCTGGTTATCCTACTGAATCTACTGACGGTATGACCGGCTATATCGCGACATATTTCGATTATAACGGACTCGGTCAACTGGAAATGATGACCGATGCCAAGGGAACCGAAACCACTTATGCTTATAACTGGCTTGGTCAAAAGTCCCAGACAGTCGAAGACTTTGGCGGGCTTGCCCGCACGACAGATTACGGTTATGACCGCCTTGGCCGCCAAAACAGTATCATCGGCTATGCAGACGGCTCTACCGAGCAGGAAACCGAATATGCATACAGCAAGCTCGGCCAGATCGAAACCATTACCTACCCCGACACCGAAACGATTGAATATGCTTACAACCCCACCGGCCAGGTAAAAGAGCGAACCGACCAGTTGGATATTGTTACTGACTATGAATATAGCGCGGCCGGTAATCTGCTGATCAAAACGGTTGTCGATTTTGATTTTGATTTAGACAGTACCCTGGATGATGACATCATAGAGACTTTTACTTATGACGCTCTCGGCCGTATGCTGACCGCGGTAAAGAAGGCTAATCTAAATGGTTCAACGCCTATTATAGATATCAGTACTTCAACATTTGGTGATTACACATCCCTCGGTGCAGCCGAGAGTATCAATGACCAGTACTTTTTAGATCAAACCGGCGAAGACAGCAGCTATACCCATGACCAGGCCGGTAATCTGACGCAGATCACATATCCCGACGATACTGTAGTTACCCGTACAGTCGACAAGCGCGGCCGTATCGATGAGATTAAGGAATCTACGGATACGCTGGTCAGCTATGATTATGTCGGTTCGCGGGTCGGTTTGCGCGTATATGACGAAACAGACGATACGGACCCGGCCGCTTATTCCGTCGAATACGACGATTACGGCCGTGGAGAAAACCATCATACCTACCAGGATGAGACAAATATCGCTGATTTTGGCTATACTTATGATTTAAATAATAATATTGCAGATATTTCGTTTGACCATCGGCCTTCTACACCTGATAATGAGTTTATCTATGATGATCTCAACCGTTTGACTAATGTTGAGTATCTTGATGACAATACAGATATTGAGATCTTTACTATGGACGATCTTGGAAATCGAATCAATGCGACCCTTCGCGGCGAGAATCAGACGACTTATGCTGTCGATGTTGGGACCAACCGCTATAATGAGTCTGAGGGCACGTTCGATATAGAGTTGGAATATGACGCAGCCGGTAATACAACCGTCGACGAGAACGGCTACCAGTACATCTATGACTACGAAAACCGCCTTAGATTCGTAAAAGACTCCGGCAATGCTTCCGTAGCGTATTATGAGTATGACGCTCTTGGCCGCCGTATTTTCAAGCGGGATATTATCGCCTCGCAGACTGACGCTTTATACTATTACTACAACGCTGACTGGCAGGTATTGCAGGAGGTATTGCAGGAGGGCTTCGAGAGGTCTTTCGGCAACCGCTACGTCTACGGCAACTATATCGACGAAGTACTGATAATGGATGACGCCACGGATTATTTCTACTACGCCCACAACCACCTCTTCAGCCCGGTAGCCCTGCTGGGCGCAACAGGCGCAGTCGTCGAACGCTACGAATACAACGCCTACGGCAAGGTTACAGTACTAACAGACAGCGACGACGACGATAACTGGTTCGACGACCCAGGCGACACGATCTACGCAGCCAGCCAGCTCGGAAACCCATACCTCTTCACAGGCCGAAGACTAGACACCTTCGCAGACAACGGCAACTACGAAATAATGTACTACAGAAACAGATACTACAACACATACACAGGAAGATTCCTGACAAATGATCCGCTGGGAGTTGTCCCAAACCCATCTAAACCGAACAATTTTGCTCCAATGCATCAGTATAAAGATGGAATGAATGTTTATTGCTATGTTAAGAGTAAAGTAGTCAGTCTTTACGACCCTTATGGTTTGCGAGCAGGGGGTAGCGGTTTTGATTTACCTTTGAGGATTCAGGAATGCAAGAGGTGGTGTACTCGAACTTATAGAGGTTGGGGCCGCATAGGGTGTAAGATGAAGTGCCAAAGTCACATTCTAGGTGAAGGTGGGTTAACTCTCCCACGACATCTTCAATTTGGGTTTAGCGGTTCAATTGCTTATTATGTACCTTTTGGTGGTAATAAAGGCGCATTTATAAAAATAACAGGCTCAAAAACGTATGGCACATGTTGCGATAAAGATACTAAAGAGAAGAAGAAATACGAGAAATGGTCCACTAAGGTTACAACTGGTGTGTACACGGGGACTTGGGGCTTTAGGCCAAGATTAACGGCCCCAGTCGTAGCTAATATTAAAGACTGTCCAGAAAAAAAATCATGGGATTGCGATTTCGTTATTTCAATTTCTGCCCGAGTATCGCTATTACATGGTAAATGTGACTATGTGATCGGCTCAGGTTGGTCTTGTTCTGGTGGTATACGGCTGAATATTGAAGATATAAAATCAGTGAGATTCTCAATTGGAGGAGGGGGGATATGTACGAAAACCAAAGTCTATGAGAATCCACCCGTGCATCGCTAGGTTTGTCTATACCTCAGGTGTAATTGACGAAAGGATTAGCAATGTTTAAAGGCAATAAAAAATACTCATTGATGGTTATTGTTATTATGGTCGCGTCAATTGGCTGTAATTCAAGTGATCACACTTCTGGAAATGCTTCTGACTGGTATCAAAAGGCATTTGCGCTTTATAAAAAAACAACCGTCAGTATAAATTTAAATGATTATATTTTGAGAGATGCAGCATTAACGGTAGAACAGGAGCAATATCTTAGAAAGCAAAAACCAATCATTGACCTTATGATTCAGGCTGTGCAAATGAAAAATTGCGATTGGGGCCATGGACGCTATCAAAATATTTGGCTTCCAATTGACAGTCTGAAAGCTAAGGAAGTACGTGGATGTTTTCGATTGCTACTTGCTGATGTACGTTATGTAGATGAGAATGTTCCTCCAATGAAATTATTGGAACGTTGCGAAGCCATTTCTTCGTTTTCCAAACATCTGGATTTAGTGGACTCTAGCGGATTGGATTTTCTAGTTCGTTTAAATGTCAAATATGATGCTTTTCGATATATCCATTTTTATCTGAATCGCAATCCTAACATGACAACTCGGTCAATAGAGGCGTTCTTTAAATATTTGAAAACAGAAGATGTTTTCAATATGAAAAAAGTTTTTGATACTCATATCAAATTTGCTGAAATTGCTCTTACTAATTACACAGTTCAAAACTTCGATAGCACTGCGGCAAAAGTAATGGATTTCAAGGGTTCGACTGGAAGAAAAGAGTTCTTTCGGGAAAATTTGGAAGTTTATAAAGAACATATTTCCAATCTTCGTACTATATCGAAAAAGCCTTTAGTCGAGATATTGCCGGGACTTGAAGTATCCGAACAAAGGCATTTCGATGCTTTGGAATTCTTAGATAATAGATTTTCAAATTATACAGAAGAATCTCAGGTTACTAAAGAGGATTATGAAGTCTTAATTAAACATGGTAGATATTTATTTTCTTCGATTCATACTCCGCCAGTTTATCAATTATATCGTTCTATGGCAAAAGTTAATACCTGTCGTAATGCTTTATTAACGGCAATTCCGCTTATCCTTGATTATCATAAGACAGGTGAACTCCCTGATAGTGTTCCATTGAACTTGCCTAAAGATGCATTTGGAAATTCATTTGAACTAATCAAAACCAAAAACGGGTTCACGTTGAATTCCAAAAGTATAGATAGTCAAGAAAAAGATGATCACAGTAAGTATAAATATGAATTCATTTTAAGGGTAAATTAGAAGTGAACTAAAAAGTGAACTAAAGCGACTGTTATCAAAATCAAGCATATAATTCAGATTTCCAATATTCTTTTCTAGCTACCATGACGTTTAAAATCGTCAACATTTTCCGCATGCACGCTGTTACAGCGGTCATTTTAGTTTTGCCGGCTTTGAGTAGTCGCTGGTAAAACTCTCTGATTGCCGGGTTATGTTGTATCGCCACTAAAGTTGGCATATACAGCTTTGCACGGACATCTCCCCGGCCACCGCCAGTCATGCGTTTACCTTTAAACGTGCCGCTGTCTCTGGCTATTGGAGCCAGCCCGGCCAGTGAAGCAATTTGTCTACGAGTTAGCGATCCCAACTCAGGCAGTTCTGTTACCAGCATTGAGGATGTAACTTCACCAATGCCATGCATACTTTTGGCTGTTAATTAAAGGCTCCGGGAGCCTTTTCCGGGGGTTTAGGTAAAATAGCTCGCTGCAATCCTTCCCATTTCATTAACTTGCCTCTTTTACTAAATATTGAGCAAAGCGAAATCCCGAAGGGAGTCTACCCGGCAGTAGTGACGGGCCAAATCTTTATGGCGGACTTACTACGTACCACAAAACCAACAAAAAGTAAAGAAAAAATCCCCCCTATATTTTCAAATCTTTTCTCTGTGTACCTCTTTTTCCGGAGCCTGCCCTGAGCTTGCCGAAGGGTGGCAAA
>VRUI01000090.1 GCA_019456225.1 Planctomycetota bacterium
TTAACCGTGCTGGATTATCCAGCTTGTCTGCATTAGCTTTACTTGGCGCACTTATCCTGTAATCCTGTCAAAAAAAAACTGTGAACGGTTACAATTGCTCTAACTCAAACTAACCGAAAACTGTTAGAAAAACTGCGTAACCATAAATATAATATCTTATTACTGTCAACAATTCGAGGAAAATTCTGGACACAGGCAATTTTCCGTGCTAGTATATTCGTAAAGAGTACCAAAACAATGGGCCTTTTTGCTGAAATCATTGTTTTCAGGGCGGAAATACATATTTTCAAAAAACTCGTTTTGCATTCAGAGCCCAACTAAACATCTGTATTTAACATTTTTTATTACTATATTTCTTTGAGGTAAATTTATGGCAAGTTCAAAGATTTTAATCATCGATGACGATCAGGATCTAACAAGTGCACTGCAGACCGTTCTCGAAAGCAACCAGTACTCTGTATCGACTGCCGCAAGCCCGGATGAAGGCATGGAAAAGCTCAACGCCGAAAAGCCCGATCTCATCATTCTTGATGTAATGATGACAACGTGGCAGGATGGATTCGACATGGCAAGAAGCCTGAAAAAGGACGACGAGTTTAAGGCGATTCCGATCCTGATGCTTACAGGTGTCGAAGACAAGACAGGCCTGGAATTCAAATCCGAGGCAGGCGACGAGGAATGGCTTCCTGTAGAGGTCTTCCTTGATAAACCCGTAGACCCGGAGACATTTCTAGCAGAAGTAAAGAAGCTTCTCTCGTAATAAGAAATGGAACCGGTACCTCAACATGTCAGGCTCGCCCGTAGAGCTTTTTGGTTAGTGCGACTTAGATGGATAGCCATAGCCGGCGTTATTATGGTTGTCTTTCTGGCCGACTGGCTCATGGAAATTTCTTTGGCTGTGATACCTCTCTACAGTATCGCCGCCCTGATAGCCGTTTATAATTTAACGGTATTGGTTCTGCTAAACCGTTTCACGGACAACAACCATGAATTTCCGAAACCGGTCGTAAAAAAGATCCTCAACCTTCAGATGTCCGCCGACCTGATCTTCCTGACGCTGCTGCTGCATTTTTCCGGTGGAATCGAAAATCCTTTTGTCGTTTATTTCGTCTTTCACATGATACTTGCAAGCATACTGCTTTCACCGGCAGAGAGCTATTTGCAGGCAACGCTCGGTACGGCGCTGCTTACACTGATGACAGTGCTGGAGTGCAAAGGTATTACCGGCCATTATCATCTCGAAGGCTTTGTCCCTGCCGATATTCATACAGAGTGCTTTTATCTTTTCAGCAAGGTTGGTGTTCTGTCGAGTGCATTTTACCTGGTTGTTTTTATGACCAGTTCGATCTCAGTTCGCTCGAGGGACCAGGAAGAGGGATATCGTCTCGCAAATATCGAGCTCGAATCAAAGGACCGCGTAAAGGACGAGTACGTTGCGCGGGTAACTCATGACATAAAGGGCCACCTCGCCGCCATACAAAGTTGTCTTGGAGTTGTTTCGGCAGGGATGACCGGGCCTCTCAACGAAAAACAACAGGAGTTTGTAGGCCGCGCAGAATCGCGTACAAAAAAGCTCAACAATTTCGTAAGATCGCTGCTGAAACTAACGAAAAATCGACTGAACAATCAAATTGACGTCCACCCGTTCGATATACTGCAAGCTATCGACAAGGCCTACGCAGCCGTCCAGGTCAGGGCCGACGATAAGTCTATTACGCTCAGCAAAACCTGTAAGGAGCCTTTGTGGGGCATAATCGGAAACGCAACTTCAATAGAAGAACTAATCACGAATCTAATGCTAAACGCCCTCAAATACACTCCGCAAGGCGGTCGCGTTGACCTAAAAGCAGAGAACTCCGGCGAGTTTCTAAAGATCAAAATATCAGACTCAGGCATAGGAATCCCACCAGACGAGATCGGACACATATTCGAAGAATTCTACCGGGCTTCCAACGCCCGAAAGACAGAAAAGGACGGAACAGGCCTCGGCCTGGCCATAGCAAAACAAATAGTAGAAAGACACGGAGGCCAAATATCGGCAATAAGCGCCCAAAACGAAGGAACAACACTAACATTTACGCTCGCTAAAAAACCAAAGTAACACAAAACCAAACTCCATACTACTGGTTTTCAGCCGGTGATACGAAGTAAAGCAAAAATCATTTTCTGGTTCTCTCCAGTTCCTCTTTTTGCGTCAGTATGACCTGGTTATTGGTTATTCCTTGTTCGTTATTGGATATCGAAGATCCGGCAGTATTGACGGATTCAAGCAGTTGAAACCGAATTGCTTATTACCCCAGCTGAGCTATCACCGGTGCTGCTATCATTTCTTTTGCCGTATCCAGCGGGCCCGGCAGTGTTACTCCTGATGCCATTTTGTGGCCTCCCCCGCCATAAGACCTGGCGATAACCTGCACGTCTACCTTGCCCTTGCTGCGAAGCGAGCATCTAAAACCTCCGTCGGCTAACTCTACGAATATTGCCGCCATCTCGACCGATCCGATCCGCTGGCATTCGTCGATCAGGTTTTCTGTGTCGCGGCCGGTTGCCCCGGTCTCGTCGAAATCCGATCGCATGATGTGCTGGAATGCTATCTGATTATTGTGCAGCAGCACCATGCTGTTAAGCATCCTGATCATCAGACGCATACGCGCTGGCGAAACATTCTGGTAGAGCTTGGAATATATCCCCGAAGGCGAAGCCCCGGCCTCTATCAGTTCTGCGGCGACAAGGAAGATTCGCTGGTCGGCATTAGTGAACTTGAACCAGCCGCTGTCTGTAGCGACTGCGACAAAAATTGCCTCCGCGATTTTTTCTGTTATCGGCCAGTTAGCATAATTGATCAGGTCAAAGACTATTTCACCGGCGGCAGCGGCCGTGGTGTCGATAACTTCAACATCGCCAAGCTCGTCGCCTGTAATATGATGGTCTATAACCAGAACCGGAGTGTCATTCTGTTTAAGCCACTCGTCAAAAACCGGCAACTGGATATAGCTGTTGGTATCGACAATGATAACAAGGTCGCATTCGTCAAAGTGTCCGTCGTGGAGCTGTTCAACAGAGATGTCATCGCTGAGGATAGGAACCTTTTTGTCAAAAAGAAAATCGTACCACTCCGGTAGCGGTGACATAAATATCGGGCTGACCTTCTTGCCCAGCGACTCAAGTATATCGCACATGGCCCGAACAGAACCGCACGCATCACCGTCAGGCCGCGTATGAGAGGTAATAAGAATATTGCCAGACCTGTCAATAAGGTCTACCGCGTTCTGGAGTACTTCGTTAGATACCATTGAATCCCTTACAAAGTAGGGTGGGCCGTACCCACCAAAAATACTATATCTATCCCGGCGCCGGCGCTTAGGGCTTATGTTTTCGTTACGATTATGTTAGCAAATAAACTGCTTTTTTGCAGTCTCTGCTTATCTGCTCTTTTAATAGTTCGCGGTTTTCGAATCGCTTCTGGCTTCGTATTCTGTCTACAAAGTCTATCGCAAGCCACTTGCCGGCCAGGTCCTCGACATTATCTTCCAGTATATGAGCCTCAAGCAGCAGCGGATGGTCCGTCAAAAAAGTTTTTGCCCGACCAATGCTTATCGCTGCCGGTCTGTTTGCCTCCGAAAGGCATACTTCTTCGAGTGAGTCGGCCGCAGCGACAAATCCCGCATAAACTCCCTCTGCCGGGATAACCTGTTTTAGAGGTTCGATGTTTGCCGTTGGAAAACCAAGCTTCCTGCCGATCCCGCGTCCCTTTACGGTTTTACCGGCAAGCCGGTAAGGCCTCGACAGCATTGCCGCGGCATCTTTGACGTTTCCGTCTTCCAGGTCAATTCTGATCAGCGAACTGGAGCAGTTTACCAACCTCCTGTCGTTAAGATTTATTTGCTTGAAACGAACCTCGACAACTTCAAAGCCTCTTAAAGATCCAAACTGACGAAGCGTGTCGATATCGCCGCTTCTGCCGTAACCAAAATGAAAATTCGGCCCTTCGACTACCGCTTTCGGAGAAGCCGCCTTCATCAAAAACTGATCGATAAAGTCGCCCGGTGAAAGATTGAGCAGCCCAAGGCTATCCTTTATAATAACCAGAGAGTCGATCCCGCTGCGCCCAAGCAGTGTTTTCTTAAGCTCCAGCGGAGTCAAAACCCCAGGCGCCTTTTCCGGGTGAAGGATAGCAACCGGATGCGGATCGAAGGTCATAACAACGGTCCCGGAGGCACCAAACTTACCAACTGCCTGTTGAGCGGCAGTGATAATGTCCTGGTGTCCAAGGTGAAAACCATCGAAATTGCCGATAGTAAGAACACAGCCCTTTTCAAGGTTTTCCAAAGACTCTAATGATTCAAAAACTTTCATATTCTGCCTGATTTCAAATTCCGCGGATTAACAACAAAAGAGATTATAACAATTTGACGATATAATCAAGCAGGTTTTTTTCGCTCTGCGGCACAAAATTGGGGAATAGTTATTGCAAAAGTCGAAATATGATTCTAAAATCAGCTTTTTAGCACATTTATTGTATTTATCAAAAGATGACATTTGAAAGGTTTTATTATGGCAGTCGAAAAGGTCGATCCTTCTCTAAAGAACAAAATCGCTGACATCTCGCTCGCCCAGTGGGGCCGCAAGGAACTCATTCTTGCCGAAAACGAGATGCCGGGCCTTATGGCTACTCGCACAAAATACGGGGCAGAAAAGCCGCTCAAGGGCCTGAAAGTCATGGGAAGCCTGCATATGACTATCCAGACCGCCATGCTCATCGAGACGCTGGAAGTACTCGGTGCCGATGTCCGCTGGGCATCGTGCAATATCTTCTCGACGCAGGACCACGCCGCCGCTGCCATCGCCGCGGAAGGCAGAACCCCGGTTTTCGCATGGAAAGGCGAGTCGCTGGAAGAATACTGGTGGTGCACCGAGCAGGCCCTCACCTGGCCAGACGGTTCCGGCCCGGACCTGATCGTCGATGACGGAGGCGATGCCACGATGCTAATCATTCAGGGCAAAAAGGTCGAAAAAGATCCCTCCATCGCCGACAAAAAATATGATAATCCCGAGTTCCAGGTTGTCATGCATCGTCTTGCCGACAGCGTAAAAAATTGCCCGGATAAGTGGACAAAGATCGCTGCTAAAATTCAGGGAGTATCCGAAGAGACCACTACCGGCGTGCATCGTCTTTACCAGATGATGGAAGCAGGCGAACTGCCCTTCCCCGCGATCAACGTAAACGACTCTGTTACAAAATCGAAATTTGACAACCTCTACGGCTGCCGTGAATCGCTTGCTGACGGTATCAAACGTGCCACTGATGTTATGATCGCCGGCAAGGTCGTTGTCATTTGCGGATATGGCGATGTTGGCAAGGGTTGTTCCGACTCGATGAAGGGGCTTGGAGCCCGCGTTATCGTTACCGAGATAGACCCTATCTGTGCACTGCAGGCCGTTATGGAAGGCTTCGAAGTCACAACCATGGAAGACGCCGCACCTGTCGGCGATATTTTTGTCACGACAACCGGAAACTGCAATGTGGTCACCGGCGTGCATATGGAAATGATGAAGAACGAGGCGATACTTTGCAACATCGGGCATTTTGACAGCGAGATCGAGACCAGCTACCTGCTCAACAATCCAAAATGCACCGTGCAGAATATCAAACCCCAGGTCGACAAATGGACCCTCGAATCGGGCCGTTATATCCTGCTGCTAGCCGAAGGACGCCTTGTGAACCTTGGTTGCGCAACCGGTCACCCGAGCTTCGTCATGAGTAACAGCTTTACAAACCAGTGCCTCGCGCAGATCATGCTCGCCCAGGAAGATCTTAAGCCAGGCGTATACACCCTGCCGAAAAAGCTCGACGAAGAAGTCGCAAGACTCCACCTCGGCCGCCTAAGCGTAAAGCTTACAACACTGACGCAAGAGCAATCCGACTATCTGCAAATTCCGATAGAAGGCCCATACAAACCAGACCACTACAGGTACTAAAAATGTCTAATGATTATTGTATAATGTCTAATGAAGGAAACCGCCTTCGGCGGAATCTATTTTAAAATATAAGCATCGCAGGAAGCTACTTTTTTTTCTGCGATGCTTTTTTTTGGAGACTAAAGTCCATGGACGAAAAGGGTTGGGAACATTTCTACCATCAAGCCGACATCGGCGTTCGAGGAGTTGGGCCAAACCTCAGCGATGCGTTCGAACAAACCGCCCTCGCCCTGATGGCCGTAATATGCAACCCGGAAAATATAGCCTTAACTCAGCAGGTAAACATCGAACGCACCTGCGACGACACCGAACTGTTATTAGCCGACTGGCTAAATGCCCTGATATATGAAATGGCAACAAGAAACATGCTCTTCGGCAAATTCCAGGTACATATAGAAGATGGGAAACTAACTGCAAAGGCCTGGGGAGAAAAAGCAAACCCCGAAAAACACGAAACAGCAGTAGAAGTAAAAGGAGCAACATACACAGAGCTAAAGGTACAACAAAATAAAGACGAAACATGGATAGCACAATGCGTCGTTGATGTATAACTATCTATTTGGGTGGCACCTTCAAGCGAAGCTTGTGGGTGCTCCTCTGGAGGCATATATGGACATAAACAAACTAAAACGAATATCCCAATACCAATGGCAAATCCCCCGCCAAGGCGAAATGAACGTCGACGGTATAATATTCGCAACGCCCGAGTTACTCGAAGGCATGGACGAAAAAGTCTGCGAGCAGGTTTCAAACGTCGCCAAACTTCCCGGCATTGTGGATGCTTCCTACGCGATGCCCGACGCACACTGGGGATACGGATTCTGTATCGGCGGCGTCGCGGCTTTCGACCCGGAAAAAGGCGGAGTAATATCGGCAGGCGGCGTAGGCTTTGACATCTCCTGCGGCGTAAGAACGCTCAATACCGCCCTTACGGTTGACGACATAGCCGGCCTTCACGCTGATATTGGCGAGACTCTTTTTAAACGAATACCCGCAGGCATAGGCAGCACAGGAAAGCTCAGCCTGAAAAAGTCACGCATGGATGACGCCCTCGCCGGAGGAGCAAAATGGGCAGTCGATCACGGCTATGGAGACAAACGCGATTTAAGGTTTATCGAAGAGCAAGGCTGCATGGCCGGCGCCGACCCGTCCAAGGTATCCGACTACGCAAAGCGAAGGCAGGAAAGCGAAGTAGGCACCCTCGGCTCGGGCAATCACTACCTCGAGATCCAGAGGGTCGATAAGATATACGACAAGAAGGCAGCCCAGGCGTTCGGAATTCGTGTAGGCGATATCAAGATCAGCATCCATTGCGGATCGCGCGGACTCGGCCACCAGATCGGCACGGAATTCTTAAAGAAGATGGTAACCAGCGCGCCAAGTTACGGACTAACCCTGCCCGACAGGGAACTGGCCTGTTCGCCGATAAACTCAAAAGTCGGCCAGGACTACCTCGGAGCAATGCGAGCCGGCATAAACTGCGCACTGGCAAACCGACAGGTACTGACGCATATCGTGCGCCAGGCATTCGAGGCCATCCTTCCAAAAGCCTCCATCAGCCTGCTGTACGACGTTTCCCACAACACATGCAAACTGGAAGAGTACGCCGTAAACGGCAGGAATCGCAAGCTGTACGTCCACAGAAAGGGAGCAACCCGAGCTTTCGGACCCGGCCACGGAGGACTGCCCGCAGAATACAGGCATGTAGGCCAGCCGGTATTGATCGGCGGAACAATGGGAACAGCTTCGCATATTCTCGTCGGCACCGAAGAAAGCAAATCACTGGCGTTCGCGTCGGCCTGCCATGGCGCAGGCAGAAACATGAGCCGCCGAGCCGCAACAAAGAAATGGCGGGGCCGCGAGATGGTCGATAAGCTGAAAAGCCAGGGAATAATAATACGAAGCAGATCAATGCGGGGCATAGCCGAAGAATCACCCGGTGCATACAAAGACGTAGACGCGGTAGTAGACGTAACAGACAAAGCAAAACTGGCAAAAAAAGTAGCCCGCCTCGTACCGCTAATCTGCGTTAAGGGATGACGAGCGACAAATAATTTGAGTTTTCGAGACAGATTTGATATTCTATTAGAAAACAGGCCCACCGCCAAAATACGACTATGATGAAAAGAAATATAACCGGTACCGCCCTATGTCTCATATATCGAACATCAAAAAACTTTTAAGCTCGCGGCAAAGCCCAACGGCCCTTTACACCGCCGCCTTTTTTTTCAGCGGAGGCCACGGCGGAATTTTCACCCTTGCTTTTCCGTTTGTCGTAACTTTATTAGGCGGTTCCGACAAGGACGTCGGCCTGTGCTTCGGAATTGGAACGATCACATATCTGGTCTCATGCCTGACCGTCGCAAACCACCTCGACAGGTTCAACCCCAAACGCATCCTGCAATTCAGTTCGGCATTCATAGCACTGACCCTGGTCGCACTTTTTATATGCACCAGAATATTTCTTAACGGCAACCTGCCCATAGACCCGATACTGCTCGTAATTATCGTACAGATTCTATCCTGTACTGCACTGGCACTTTTTTGGCCGCCGATGATGGGATGGATCTCGACCGGCCACGAAGGCGGCTCGCTTTCAAAACGAATGGGAATCTTCAACATCTCGTGGTCGCTTGCGCTTGTGATAACCACTTTGCTCGGAGGATATATCCTTAAGACAGATACGACCCTTACCGTTTTAGCATCTGCGATATTTCTGGCGATAGCTTTTGTTTTCATCTCGGTCGCTCCCGCATCGCAAGGCAGTGATAAACCCGGCAACACCGATGCCCAACCGAAATCGCCTCAAACCATTGACCCATTGAACCCGGCATTCTGCTCGATGTCCCGTCTTGGTTTGATAATAGGATGTCTGGCACTTGGACTTTTTAGAACACAGCTTGCCCTGTTCTTTACCGAAAACCTGGGCTTTTCAAAACCGCAATTTGGATTATTAACAGCTATGCTTTGCTTTGCCAGCTTCGCCGGATTTTACATCACCGCAAGAACCAAAAAATGGCACCACAAGCTTTCGCCTTTCATTGCCTCTCAACTTGTTATCGCAGCAGCGATGCTGATGATCCTTTTTTGCACCTCTTTGTTCTGGCTGTACATAGCCGCTGCTTTTATCGGCATAGGCCAAAGCTTCGTTTACGCTTCGCACCAGTTCTATTGCGTCTCCGGAAAGGTAAAACGCTCCGGCTCGATGGCTGTCCACGAGATCCTGATCGCCATAGGCTACGGCGGCGGGTCCATCGCAGGCGGATACCTCGCCGAATACCTGTCAAGAGACTGGCCCTACTGGTTCGGTTTTGCCGCAGTAATGATCGCACTTGCACTGCAGGCAGCAATCTTCGCATACCACAAAAATGTTAAAATATAAGTGATACCAATTCCGATTAATCAATGCGCCCTTTTGGCATTCCCGCCAAGGCGCCAATCCATAGTAAAATAGCGTCCACCGAAGGCGGTTTAATATTATTCCGCACATGCCTAAAATCTTACTAATTTACGATTAGCGCAGTAATTATTCGTATTTCGTATAACACGAGAATACACGAAAACCGATTAGCGCAGTATTATTCGTATTTCGTATAACACGAGAATACACGAAAACCGATTAGCGCAGTAATTATTCGTATTTCGTATAACACG
>VRUI01000091.1 GCA_019456225.1 Planctomycetota bacterium
AGATTTATATAATTTAAAAGAGCAACTAAACTATAAACAACTGTCACTATTCGACTTATAATGGGACAGTACTGATTCGTAATTGGTAATTAGTAATTTATTAAAACCCAATCAAAGATTGGGTTTTAATAATAGTTACTTGTTCCGGATAAGCATGGAACGTATGCAGGTGCAGTTCATTTTTTCTGGCCTCAAAATCGATATAGCTGAACGGTTCGAGGTCGCCGTTCGTCATATTCGGGAAACGCACGAACATCCCCCGGTTCCTTGCAAACCTCTCAAGGTCCACATGGCTTTGCCGGTAAAGATTTTCGCTCATCTTTTCGACCTGGAAATCCGTCATATAGCTAAGATTCCGGCTAAGCGTGCATTTATGTTTCTTTTGTCCGCGGAACTGAAACCTTTCAACGAGTCCGCGTTTCGGCAGCGGCTGGCCCGGCTTGCTGATAAGCTCGGTCAGGCTGTACCCTTTGGTATAAACACTGACAACATGAGCGCACCCCGTCGCCCAGATACTGGCCTCGTAGTTTTCGGTCTTGATGTCTCTTCGCGCGTAAATATTAAAAAGCTCCGGGTGCAGCGGACGCTGATACAAAGAGAAAGACAGATCTCGTATAAGAACATCGGTCTTCGGATTATCCATCAATTTTCCCTGTCATTTGGATTGTCCTTTATTTTCAAATAGCATTCGTTTAACTGACATTTACTATTATACATAAAATGCCCCTTCCAGTTCAAGTTAATTTTCAGCACTGATACGGCCTTTTTATCAGATTATAGGACGATTATTTTGCAAGTGGAGATGGTTAAAAGACTAACGAATGCATAAAAAATATAAAAAATTTTCAGACTTTTTCAAACCCCGATAAAACCCCTTTTCAGGCCTCTCAGGCCGTATTTTTCCCAAAAAAAAGCAATATGAAATGACCCTTACCCACATCTCCCAAAGCACCCAGACCCCGTCATATTCCTCCTAATCCCCCCAGTCTATCTTTGAGTTGATTTACAGTAACCGAATACCCCTTTTTTACTTCGCTATTCGATATTCCTTGTTGGTTATTGGATATTTGCTTTTAACGACCTGAATATCCAATAGCGAACAAGGAATAACCAATAACCAAGAAAAACCCCCCTAACCCCTTTACACCTCACATTTCAGTTGGCGCAAAAAACAAGAAATTCAGCAATGCCGCCAGGATATCGTAGAACGCATGCGTCCCAACAGCGATAGCAAACCCACGCACCGCGAAGATCGCCGCGAAATATATCCCCGCCATTATCCTGAACACGAACACGCTGAAAACGAATGCTTCGCCCCGCGTAAACGAACCGTTGATAAAGAAGATATGGTGATGTGCGCTAAACAGCACTGCCGAGATAACCACCGACAGGAGGATAGAGTTTCTCCGCGTTACCCCGAGAAAATCCTGGAACACCAGCATAAGCAGCGAGATAAGAATTAATCGAAACACCAGTTCCTCATAGATTCCCGCCCCGATCCCGGAGACCAGCTGCACGGCAAGCCCATCGGCCGCGGCGCCGGCGCTCATCGTCGCCGCCTGCTCGCTAGCCGAGCTATTGATCGTAAGGCTAAGCATGATCAGCGGAACGGCCAGCAGGATACTTTCGATCGTCATCGGCAAAAAGTCAGACGTCGTCACTTTCCACTGTGTCTTCGACGTTATCTGCAGTGCAAGCAGTATAATCACTACAACCAGCGGAGTCGCAATCCACGTCATTCTCGCCGGAAAGTTCAGGTATTTGGTCAGCAGATTCTGTATCCACGCAAACGAAACGACCCGCACCTGCGTATTGCCGAGCGAGTTGCTCAGAACATCGGTGCTGATAAGAAGCGTCCCGATCTCATAGAGCACAATAAACCCGAGAAGGTACATCAGCGCATAGATCGGCCGCGAAGTCCTGTCAAGATAAGAATCTTTGGCAAACTCAAACAGTTGACTTGAGCGGGTTTTTTTATTATCATCTTTCATATGACCGGATTCTAACATAGATCAATAGAAATAAGAAGCATTTTCTAACGAATTCCAGAAGCGGCGTACGACTTACGCCTTACGCCTTTCACTTTACGGAGTAACGCAAATGCTGCATGACAAACTAATGCAAATATACGACCTGCTGCTGGGCGCTTACGGCTGTCAGGGCTGGTGGCCCGGTTCCGGATGTTTCGAGACCATCGTCGGGGCGATACTCACTCAGAACACAAACTGGGCCAACGCCGAAAAGGCTATCGACAGGCTAAAGGGGGCCGGCGTTCTGGACGCAGAGAAGCTTTATTATATGGATCAGGTCGCGCTAGCCGATCTCATCCGGCCGGCCGGTTACTATAATATCAAGGCAGGTCGGTTGAAGAACTTTATCGATTGGCTCTATGATTATTATGACGGCGATCTCGGCACTCTGGCGTCCATGAGCGCCTATTCGCTTAGGGATGAGCTGCTGTCGATAAAGGGTATCGGCCGCGAGACAGCCGACAGCATTTTGCTGTACGCATTCGACAAACCGGTATTCGTAATAGACACCTACACAGCCCGCGTCCTGATCCGCCACGGCCTGATAGAGCAAGAGGCAGACTACGAGCAATTGCGCGACCTGTTCGAATCCAGCCTGCCCCAAGACACAAAGCTATACAACGAATTCCACGCACTGCTGGTACGAGTAGGCAAAAACCACTGCAAACCAACCCCAAAATGCAACGGCTGTCCACTGGAATATTTGCCCCACGAGACGCAGCAGGCATATTAGCGGTCACTTGTGTTTTTCAGTTTTCTTAATTATTTTACAGATCGGTGTCCTGATCGACAGATTTTTCGAGTTTGTCAAGCTCTTCAAACATATTTTCCCTGGTGATCTCTTTTTCAGCCTCTTGCTTATACTCTGCATCGGTCTTGACAATATCTGATTCCGTATCGGCAGGTTTATCCTTACAGCCGCCAAGGCTCATCAAGACAACGCCTCCGGCCAGGATCGCAATAATAACTAAACGTTTTTTCATTTTTTATTCCCTTAAAAAAGCTATTCTTCCCCGTTTTCGTTGTCCTTTTCTTTGTCTTTATCCTTTTTCTTCGACTTGTCTTTGCCTTTGCCTTTGTTTTTGCCCTTGGCATCTGAGTCAGTCTCACCGGTCGACAATTTCCTCTTTTCGAGTCTTTGCATTTTTGTATCAAATCTCTGCTGCTCACGCCCGGCAAGTTTGTCGATCCGCGCCAGGGTCTTTTCGTCGCCTGCGGCAAGCTCGCGTAATCTTTCAAATCTAGCGACCCTGGTCTTGTGTTTATCGGTTTCATGGGATATCTGTTTGCCGATAGCCTTTAGCTGCTGCTGTTTACCTTTGCCATTGGCTTTTTCTTTTTCCTTGTCCTTACCTTTCGCACCTTTCACACCTTTCTCACCTTTTACCTTTTCTTTGTCCTTGCCTTTCACCTCTTTTTCCTTGTCGGCAGTCTTTTCCGGTTTGCGCACTTTTGCTTTATCAGCTTTGGGTTTGCTCTCTTTTACCGGAATTACCTTTGCACGTTTTACAGGTTTTGGCGAAACCGGTTTGCGGACTTTTGTCTTATCTGCTTTGGGTTTGCTCTGTTTTACTCGAATTACCTTTGGTGGTTTTTTGGATTTTGGCGAAACCGATTTGCGGACAGAAGATCTGCCTGATCCCCTGGCCTTTGACGATCCGCCTCGACCGCCTTTGCCGCCTCCGCCTTTTCCGCCTTTGGCGATCGCAGAATTGAGACTAAAACAAAACACAAAAAGAACAATTAGTGTAATAATGACACGTTTCATATAAAACTCCTTTAGATTAAAGTGAATAAACCAGTTTTCTGAAAGAACAGAAACATTATCGAAATAATTTAAGCAAAACTTTCATAAAAGCAAACAAAAAGCAATCAAAAGCCAACTTTTTGTCTTCGCAGAAATGTCCCGGAGCAGCTTCAGAGAGGGCGGAGGGGTGTATAATTGAAGACCCGCGGGGTAGTTTCCGGGGGTTTAGGTAAAATAGCTCGCTGTAATCCTTCCCATTTCATTAACTTCCACATTTTACAACCCAATTTCCAAACTCCCAAAATCCCTCTATCAAAAATCCAATAAAATCGGGACAGAAAAAACACCTCACGGACTCACTCCGATATCTCCACAATACCCGCCAATCATCAAAAAGTAAAGCCCAAAACCCCCAAAAATCAAATTTTACCACAAAAAACACGATAAAATAGGTGCAGCAGGCCCATTGAGTTCCAAATTCTCTAAAAACTCTCATAGCAACCCAAAAACGCCAAAAACAAAGGATATTACGGACATTTAAAAAATCGCAACCAAAAAAGAGGTGTAATAACGGTGTAGTAAAGGTGTAGTTTTTCACGGACTTTACTGTATAGCGCCGGGTGAAATGCTCAAATCAAAATCACGCCAAAATAGATTCCGGGTCGGTCCAGTCCAGCCCCAGGCTGTCGGCTACTCCCTGGTAGACGCATTTTCCGTTGTAGATATTCAACCCCTTCAGCAGCGCACTGCTTTGCCTGCAAGCGGCGGCAAGGCCGTTGTCGGCTATCAGCAGTCCGTACTCCAAAGTCGTACTCGTCAGTGCTATCGTCGATGTAAGCGCGACCGCCCCCGGCATATTCGCTACAGCATAATGAACAACCCCGTCGATCACATAGATCGGTGCGTCATGCGTCGTCGGCTTTGTCGTTTCAAAGCATCCCCCCTGATCGACGGCAACATCAACGACGACGGCACCTTTTTTCATATCCTTTAAATGCTCCCGCTTAACAAGCTTCGGCGCCTTGGCCCCGGGCAGCAGAACCGCTCCGATAACCACGTCGGCTTCGATGATGGATTCGTATATGTTCTTCTCGGTGCTGTACAGCGTGCTCGCGCTTGACCCGAAAATATCGTCAAAATACTCAAGCCTCCTGGAGCTGATATCCAGGATCGTAACATTCGCCCCGCAGCCGATGGCCATCTTGCACGCATTGATACCGACAACGCCGCCGCCGATGATGACAATATTGCCGCGCTTGACACCGGGCACTCCGCCAAGAAGAATACCCCGCCCGCCAAACGGCTTTTCGAGATACTTGGCACCTTCCTGAATCGAAAGCCGGCCGGCGATCTCGCTCATAGGCTTAAGGCAGGGCAGCTGCTGGTCTTCGGTCTCGATAGTTTCATAAGCAACAGCATTAACCCGGCTAGCCATCAAAGACTGAGCAAGCGGCAAATTAGCGGCCAGGTGCAGGTATGTATAAAGGATCTGCCCCGGGTGAAAGAGACCGTACTCCTCGTCGACAGGCTCTTTGACCTTGATGATCATTTCGCAAGCGTCAAATATCTCCTTCTTGTCGGCTGTGATCTGTGCGCCGGCTGCGGCATACTCATCATCCTCAAAACCGGCATTAACCCCGGCACCGGCCTCAACCATAACAACATGGCCGTGGGAAACATAAGCAGCCCCGCAAGAGGGCGTAAGCCCAACTCGGTACTCGTGGGTTTTGATCTCTTTGATAACTCCAATTTTCATGGCATAGCTCCTGAATAGCGATTTTCGTATTATATTTTAACCAATAACACGTATTGCGCAGAAAGCAAGGTTTTTCTATGATGATTTGGGGGAAAATAGGAAGATAAACGGCGAGCGATCCGGACTTTCAGGCAGTGGCCAAGCAGAAATGCGAAAGGCCCTTAGCCGCCTTGGACGGCTGGTGCAGGGCCTATTGAGTTAATACCGGAGGTGGGACTTGAACCCACACCCTGTTGCCAGGACGGGATTTTGAATCCCCTACAGGATGACGCGCAAGCACTTACCAACAAAGAACTTACAGGAAATTGCAAAACCTGCTCTGCCACTTACTCTGCCACCATGTTGCAAAAGCATCCGGAACTAGAACAGATACTGTCTGGATGGGGAGAGCTTCCGGATCATATCAAGCAGACTATCCAGACTCTGGTGGGGACTATTACAATCGCCAATAATGATAACGTGAGCAAATGATTTAGGATAAATAGCATGGGCGGTTTCGGAAGTGGCAAGTGGAGCAACATACTAACTCGGAAAGCTGCGGTTGAGCAGTGTCGGGTGTTGAGTATGAAGCAGCTTCGGCTTGGCGGGTTGTTTGGCGTTGGTGGTAGCTTGACGGTTGACTGGCGGGATTTGACTGGTTTGGTTGTGGCTTCTGCTGTGGTTCGGTTGGATGGGGATGGGGTTATTGTCAAGTATGGCGGTATGGAATACAAGATCGGTATTGAGCGGATGGCTTGCCGGTTTGGCGGGGTTCGGTATTGGTTTTTGTGTCCGGCTGTTAAGGATGGGGTTTATTGTGGTGGTCGGGTTACTAAGCTTTTTCTTCCTCCTGGGGGTTCTGTGTTTGGGTGTCGGGATTGTTATGACCTGACATACCAGTCATGCCAAGAATCGCATAAATATGACAAGGTCTTCGGGCATATTGAGGGTGTTGATATTGGATCGCTTTCGGTTACTCAGGCGCTTCGGTTGGGCGGGCTTTAAGATAGCAGCGGAAAATGACTCCGGGATTTTTCGTTTTCCTATGATCTCGGTCTGGATTCTTTTCCAGAGGGCCTGGGGTGGGATATAAAAAGTGGGGCAAGCGTTAGCCTGCCCCTTTGGTTTATTCTGCTTCTATGTTGATCAGCATTTCTTCGATGTCGAAAACCTGATAATATTCGCCGTCTGATTCGTATAGCTGGCAGTCTTCGACAAGGCTGTCGACGTGTTCCTGGACTCCGATCCGGTAGGCGGTCGGGTCAAGCTCGCTTATTACATGGGACGGTGTCCAGCTGCAGCATCCAAGCTCTATCTCCGGATAGCACTCGTCCAGCATTTCGTCGAATAGTGCTTCGTCGTCTACCGATTCGCATCTGTCTTGGATTATGTGGTCGATTACCCATTCTGTCCCGTATTCGACGCCTACGCCTTCCACGTGCCGCATGAAGTCGTCGGTGTGACATTGGGGGCAATAGTCGCCTTCGACCACCTTATAACAGCCGTAACAGAAATTATCTGAAATCTTAAAAGCTGCTGCGTCAAGTCTGGCGTGCAGTGTCATTAATTCAGTCATTATAAAACCTTTCAAAATTTAGGGTTAAAGTGCGGGGTATGGTGCCAAAACTGCAAAAGCGTTTTCGTCTGCCGGGTACCAGTTTGGATCGAGTTTTTGAAGTACTCGACGGCCGGAAAAATCGCTGTAGTTCCATTCTTCGCCGCGGTCGAAACGGTCGATCCACTGTTGGTGGTAGTACTTTGGAGAATCCGGAAACCTGATTTTTAGATAGTGGTCTATAATCTGCTGTCTGGTCATTGCCTTAATTCCTTATGCTAGCCCAGGGGAGAAAGTCCTTTCTCTCCCCTAGGCGGTTGCGGTTAGCTGGCTTGTGAAATATAGCGGTGGTCGTATTTATCCCAGGGATTGCTTTTACTCGACCTGCAAGGCCGTCCGCAGTTATGAGCCCATTTGGATCTTTTGCGTACCCAGCGGAAACCAGCGGCTTTCAGGGTCTTGCGTGTTTCTTCATCCGGCTTCTCATCAAACGAAACCCAAACCCAGCAACCGACAAGCTCGGCGATAAAATGGTTCTTCTTACAAAATTCGATTAGCTCTGCGATCTTTGCTTTGACTTCCTCTGTGTTCTCTTTTTTTGCTTCCATGGTCTGACCTTTCTTTCAGGTTTTAAAAAAATGCTTTTAGCGGCCTGCCGCCTTAAAGAAAAAAACGGCTGACACAACGAACCGGCGTGTGTCAGTTGTTTTTTGTCTGTGAGTCCATCAACAAAATTGCGATAGTCGGTTTTTTGAGGGATGATTGAATTCAGGGCAAGAAAGTATTGATAATGGTTTTTGCCCTGCTTTTTGGCGGCGTGGAACTATGGCATAGCAAACGCGAATGCCTGCTTTCCCTCAGGCATGCTTTTGCCCGTGGTTACACAGCAGTTACCGATCTAAATGCGGTTCTCTTTGTGGCGCACACTCGTAAAAATCCCCCTGCGGAATGGCCCGTTTGCGGGTGGCGTAGAAAACTTTCCTGTGGAAACAAGCGTGTTTGCAACTAAGCGTAGTTTGGTCGATAGTCGAGCTTGTCGAGCGTAGAACGGCGTATGCCGTGGATCGAAGGTGTGCAGAGGCGAATCTTTTCCGCCTCGATAAACCGTCCCTGTTCCTTCAGTGATAAAAATAGAAAGTCACAGGAAATTTTCAAGCCATAGGCGTGTCAACACGAGGGTTCGGAAGGGAGTTGGTGGGATTTTTTAAGAGTGTCTCTTACTTGTGCAGCATTTAGTCGGTAACTGTTTTGCGGTGTGGCGAAGCCGCATAAGCAAATGCCGCCGAAAGTAGATAAGGATGGTTCGCCGTCTGCGAATTAGCAACTGCATGATAGCGATGTTTGCTGGCGTGATTGTTGCCGTGGATGGTGGTTCCTTGCTTTTGTGTGCGATGCCGCTAATCGGCACTCGCGATAAGGTTTGGTTTGATTGAAGTCTGCTGAGCAGGCTGAGAGTCCTTGTTGTTAAAAGCTGGGGGCTGTGTCCCCCAGTAAAGCCGGGGACTTGTACCCCGGTACTTCTGGCCTCTGTCCATTAATTACCAGCCGGTAGGCAGCCTTCATCATTAAGGCGGGCTTTGCCCGCGGGGGACGTAGACCCATCGGGTGCTTGCAGCCGAATAGAGTCCAAGGCAGACTTAACGACACGCTTACTTAACGCCTCACTAAGACTCTACGCCCTAACCTTAACGACTTTGCGCAACGTAACCTAACAAAAAAGAATAGCAGGGGCGAGTTTTATCCGCCCCTGCGGTTGGCCTTTGTTTTTAGCCCCGGCGTGGTAACCGTTGCGAAACAAGAGGGTCGTCAAACGCGCCGGGGCCGAGAGAAAAAACTTGTTTTTTTCGAGCTTTGGGCGCGCATACCCCGCTTTGGAACAGCGCCGACTCAGGAATAACTAGAAGACGTTGGAGGGGGAGGACTCCGGAATACAAGTTAGACTTACAGATGTATGGACTTGACGACTTAGAGCGACGGCTTTCCCGCTACCACGGGCTAATGACTAGCGACGGCGGGACGTTTGCTTGCTGTATAGCAAACGGCATGACGGGAGCGGTGCGATGCGCAGTGCCTGCGGCTAAGACTGACTTGACACGAGCGGAGGCTGCCGATGGCCCGTAAGGGTCCAAGGCCGCCGTAGACGAGCTAATGCCGAGTGAGGTCGGCCCATAGGGCCGGGCGAACGGTGGGGTGCAGGTGCCCTGCTGCTGATATTATTTGGCGCATAAAAAAAGCAGGGAACGTTTGCTTTGGTTTGTTCCCTGCTATAAGTTAATTACCATTGTTAATAAAACCACAAACTAGACGAGCGTCAAATCCAATAGTTATTTATTAAAAGAGCCAAATAAACGGCGATTAAGATAGAAAAAACAGCGATTTATCAGAAAAAGGGGTCTGACCCAATAGTGTTCGGCACAGTATTTGCTCTTTGATAATTTCATATAGTGTTTAGTGTTCTTATAGTGATTATATT
>VRUI01000092.1:0-1144 GCA_019456225.1 Planctomycetota bacterium
AAAGGCAAGAGAAACAGAGAAAACAAATTAAATCTAAATGAAGGACCATATTATGTCTACTCGACAAAAATGATTATAAAAATCCTGTCAATCCAAAAGAAATATTGTTGGTGAGCGCGATTTTTGGCGGCAGTAATTATAAATATCTCTTTTTTTGGGCTCTTTCATAATTACTAAGTCTTGCTTAATCGCTTTTATCCCTGCGCTTGCGCTTCGGGCTTTTGTTTTTTGCGTATGTCTCCGGCGAATCTGCAGTATACTGTGTTGTTTGAAGTGTCAAATTTTACGCGTCTGCCGCGTTTACCGCCAATCTCTTTATTAATGACTCGTATACGATGAGCAGCTAAAGTTTCCAGTGCTACGTCAATATTATTCCGGCCAATATTGTATGCGTTAGTTTTTGCTTTGATGACAGATGCTCCGCCGAAAACCTGTGCGTGATAGTGGTTTGGAGCAGGATCCGATTTCATAAGAGCCCTGATGATATAATCCGTTGATGTGCTTCCGAATTCGCCAACATCGCAGACATTATTATCAGCGGGTCGGTCGCGGAGGAAATGGTTCATAGCAGCGTAGCCGTTTTTTATATTATACAGGCAAACTGCAACACAGGAACCGACAAGTGTTTCGATAACCTCCGGGTGTTTGCTGATACGGAATTTACCGGGTAATAAGAGAATTTTTCCCATAGCACCTCAAATCGCCTGTTGTGCATTTTCTGTAACAGTCGTAAATTAAAGACGTTACAGCTAAATGCGGGTACCGGGAATCGAACCCGGGTCTCGAGCTTGGGAAGCTAGCGTTCTGCCATTGTACTACACCCGCTTGCTACTATGAGTCATTATATACATGCAATAACAGTACCTGTCAAGCCAAAAATCGGCTAACATTAGCAGGAGCCGCAGGTAATAGCCAGCAATAACATTACCTATAAGGCCAATAGTATATGTTGACCCAGAATGTCACTCGCGGACATAGCGCGCTGTTCTACGCATGTTTGTTACCTTTCAGGTTTTCGGATGTTTGTCAATGAAGTCAGACAACTAAATGTCCGCGGTACGAATGGCGGTTGCTTAAGGATTTGCTATACTCAAGATTCTTTGATTTCGCCCTGAAAATGCTGTTTTGTAGTCTGCGATTTTCT
>VRUI01000092.1:1244-9524 GCA_019456225.1 Planctomycetota bacterium
GGAATTTCGCTTATGCAACCGCCATTGGTCCGCGGTACGAATGGCGGTTGCTTAAGGATTTGCTGTACTCAAGATTCTTTGATTTCGCCCTGAAAATGCTGTTTTGTAGTCCGCGATTTTCTGGAATTTCGCTTATGCAACCGCCATTGGTCCGCGGTACGAATGGCGGTTGCTTAAGGATTTGCTGTACTCAAGATTCATTGATTTCGCCCTGAAAATGCTGTTTTGTAGTCCGCAATGTTTTGGAATTTCGCTTATGTAACCGCCATTGGTCCGCGGTACATTTATATTGAGATAGGTAAGATAGCAGCTTTCTGGTTGGATTGTGCAGGGTCTTTTTTACCTGTCAACCTGATTTCATTCCCAGAAAGCCGTCGAAATAGAGGCAGCAGGCCCTCAAGCCCCATAATAGCAAAAACACCCGTAACAGGCGCTAATCGCAGCATTCAAAGGATATTATGGATATTCAAGAAATTGCAGCCGAAAAAGCGGTGTAGTAAAGGTGTAGTTTTTCGAGGGGTTAAGTGTACACCGCACCGGGAAATGCTCAATGGCATACTGTCGGCATCAGTAATAGATTTCGGCGTGTATTGGGTATTTGCCGAGTTTTTCTCTGCCGCCTAGTGCCTTTAGCTCTATCAGGAATGTCAGGCCGACTATCTTTGCGTTTAGCAGTTCGACCAGTTCGATCGCCGCGGCCATTGTTCCGCCGGTGGCAAGGAGGTCATCGACCAGAAGGACCGACGCGCCGTCTTCGATAGCGTCTTTATGGATTTGAACCATGTCAGTGCCGTATTCGAGGTCATACTCGACCGATTCGGTGATATGCGGTAGTTTTCCCGGCTTGCGGATGGGGATGAAACCGGCTCCTAGTGCTCTTGCAACTGCTGATCCAAAAATAAACCCTCTGGCCTCGATAGCCGCCACATAGTCGATCTTTTGCTCTTTAAAGGGTTTAGCGAGCGCTTCAATGGAGGCAACAAGTGCATCCTTGTCGCTTAGCAGGGGGGTGATGTCGCGAAATAAAATCCCCTCTTTTGGAAAATCCGGAATATCTCTGATATAGTCTCTAAGCTCGAAAGTTCCAGCCATCGTAATGTGTCCTTAATTAGGATTTACAATTTTTACAGCGTATTGCTCGTTAGCCGCTGTTTGCTGGAGGCTATAATAACATCAATTCGTTAAGTTGTGCAAGTGCATTTCTCTGGATTTGTCTTATTCTTTCGCGCGTCAGGCCAAGTTCTTTGCCGATCTCTTTGAGCGTGAGCGCCTTGTGGCCGTTAAGGCCAAACCGCAGGGTCAAAACCTTTGCCGCTCTCGGTTCGATCTCTTCAAGCAGATGTACAGCCTTTGAAAGTTCCTCTTCATTGCCGAGGATATCTTCAGGTGAAGGCATTTTACCGTCTTTTATTGTTTCGTCAAGTCCTCCGCCTTCTTCATCCGAATCGCCCTGGAAGCCTGCACTTACCGTTGCGAAGATATCCTGAACGGCTTTGGCCTTTTTGAGCGGCAGGCTCATAGCCTCGGCCATTTCTTCAAGTTCCGGTTCGCGTGACAGGGTATTTTCCAGCTGAACCCGCGTATATCGCCACTGGTTGATCAATTCGACCATATACGTCGGGATATGTATCGGCTGGGAGTTGGTAAGAAGTGCCCGCTTTATGCTTTGTTTGATCCACCATGCGGCATACGTGCTGAAGCGAACCTCATAATCCGGGTCAAAGGAGTCAACGGCACGGATAAGGCCGACATTTCCTTCTTCGATCAGATCGCCAAGCGGCATTCCCCTTCGCGAGAATTTTTTTGCGATGCTGACTACCAGACGCAGGTTGCTGCAAACGAGTCTCTCTCGAGCCTCGGGGTCGTCATTGTCCATAACGCGATTTCCAAGCTCCTTTTCCTGTTCCCAGTTTAGAAGTGGAGATTCGTTAATTTCTTTAAGATACTCACGAATGGTTGCATCAAATACCATGAGATCGCTCCCGCCCCAACACCAATATAAATCGAGATGTATGGGCAATTAAATATTAAACCAGTTACACAGAGTCTTATCGGACGTACCTGCCAATAGGGTGTCACCCCACGTGTTTATATCGGCTAGTTGCCGTTCTGGGTTTAATGTCAAGTGCCGGTAGTTTGTAAAGGAGCAATGTTTTTAGTGCTGCAGATCAGAGATGCGGTATTGCAATACTATTATAAGCTTTATCAGGTTTTTTCACAAGACCAAACAGCTTCATACACAAAAAAACCTAAACCGTCCAAAGCCGATGCTGTTTGGGTATTAAACTTGATTTTGAAAGAATTGCTTGACTTTTCAAGATATTTGGAGGTATATTGATGTTGTATCAAAATTAGCAATTTAATTTGATTTTATTGGGTAAGGAAAATGTATGCCAATTATATGTAAATTCTTTGGAATTATGATTTAGATGTATTGGATGGACCATGCTCCTCCGCATTTCTATGCTAAATATGGAGATGATGAAATTGTGGTAGAAATTAAAAATGGCAAGATAACCGGCAGTATGTCAAATCGTGCGATTAAGATGATTCAGGAATGGCGACAATTGCATGAAGATGAATTACTGAGAGATTGGGAACTTGCAGAACAGAAAAAAGCACTGTTTCCGATTAATCCTTTGGGGTGAAATTATGATTTTACATGTTAAAGAAGCAAAATATTTACGTGATTATGTTATCTGGGTCAAGTTCAACGATGGCGTCGCCGGCGAAGTCGATTTAAGCAAGGAACTAACTGGTGAAATATTTGGGCCATTAAAAGATAAAAAGATTTTCAAGTCTTTTAGGGTTGACGCTGTACTTGAGACTATAGTATGGGAAAACGGAGCAGATTTAGCCCCAGAGTTCCTACACGATAATATGAAAATTCCAGCGTAATCAAAGTTTAGTTAAAACAGGGACCCGAACGGAATATTTAATTCTGTTCGGGTCCCTTTAATGTTACTTAATTTTCAGCTACTTAGAGCATGCCTTAGCGCGCCCAGTGTCGATTATTCGCCCTGACTTTCGGCTGTAGCTTCTTCTTGAGCTTCTTCTTTGGGTTCTTCTTTAGCTTCTTCTTTAGCTTCTTCTTTAGGCTCTTCTTTGGGCTCTTCTTTGGGTTCTTCTTTGGGCTCTTCTTTGGGTTCTTCTTTAGGCTCTTCTTTAGGCTCTTCTTTGGGTTCTTCTTTGGCTTGCTCTTTGGGCTGTTCAGCCGGTTTATTCTGCTTGGCAAGTACGATATTGTCAGGCATTAGCGAACCGTCAAGACCGCCTCTGCGCATGGCAAATGCAGGTGCCGGTGTTGAAGCGTCTTCGATGTCCTTGATTTCACCGCTTTCAGCATTTTCGGCGTCTGCGGCGTCTGCGGCCCACTTAACTCTTCTAAGGCTTAGGCCGATCTTACGGGAATCGATATCTACCCTTAGGATCTTAACTTCCAGATCGTCTCCCATATTGACAACGTCCTGAGGCTTTTCGATCTTCTGGTCGGCAAGCTCTGAGATATGGAGCAGACCTTCGAGTCCGTCTTCCAGTTCGATAAATACGCCGAAGTTGGTGATCTTGGTAACATGACCGTGAACGATCTGGCCCGGGAGATATGTATCCGGTATAGCGTGTAGCCATGGGTCTTCGGTCATCTGCTTGATACCGAGAGATACACGTCTTTTTTCTTCATCTACTTCAAGCACAACGCACTTGGTTTCGTGACCCTTTTCGAGTATTTCGTTGGGGTGGTTGAACTTTTTTGTCCAACTGAGATCCGAGATGTGGATAAGCCCGTCGATACCCGGTTCGATCTCGACGAAAGCACCATAGTTTGTAAGGCCTGTTACCCTTGTATTAACGACCGTTCCCGGAGGATACTTCTGCGAAGCGACAGACCATGGGTTTGTCTCAAGCTGCTTGATACCGAGTGAGATTTCCTGTTTGTCCTTGTTGACGTCCAGAACGATAATGTCGATCTCTTCGTTTAGATTGAGTACGTCGGCAGGGTGAGCGATACGTTTGATCCAGCTCATTTCGCTGATATGGACGAGTCCTTCGACGCCTTCTTCCAGGCGGATAAAAGCACCGTAGTTCATGATGTTGACAACGGTACCCTTGACACGTCCTCCGATAGGATAACGGTCTTCGACAGTTTCCCACGGGCTCTTGACTTTCTGCTTGAGACCAAGAGAGATCTTTTCGCTGTCTTTGTCAACACCGATAACGATACATTCAATTTCCTGATCGAACTTGACAATTTCCGAAGGATGGCTGATTCTTCCCCAGCTGAGGTCAGAGATATGCAGAAGACCGTCAAGGCCGCCGAGATCAACGAATACGCCAAAGTCTGCGATGTTTTTGACAATACCTTTTCTGATCTGTCCGACTTCGATTTCGGCAAGGATGGTTTCTTTGCTGCTCTGTCGTTCTTCCTCAATGAGTTTACGACGTGATACAACGATGTTTCGGTTTTCTGTATCGATCTTAAGGATCTTACATTGGATTTCTTCACCGATAAAGCGGCTGATATCGCCGGGTTTACGGATGTCAACCTGCGATGCTGGAAGGAATACAGGGACGCCGATATCAACGAGCAATCCGCCCTTGATACGTCTTGTAACCTTACCGGTAATAACGTCGCCTTCGGCGTTATTTGTGATGATTTTTTCCCAGCCGCGAATTCTGTCGGCTTTACGCTTGCTAAGAAGTATTCCGCCCTCGGCGTCAACTTCTTCGATCAAAACTTCGATCTCTTTGCCTGCGGTGATCTCATCGGGATCGTCAAATTCACCAGAATCGACAATTCCTTCGCTCTTTAGGCCAAGTTCGACGATTACGTCGTTGCCAAGCTGAGTGACGATCTTGCCTGCGAGGATGGTTCCAGGTACCAGCGCGGCGATCTTCATATCAAGAGAGCTGTCCAGAAGGACGCTGTCTTCAGCACTGAAAAGTTCGTTTACCTCAAGATCAAGCTGATCAGTGGATAAACCCAGGGAGTTAATAATATTTCTGTCTACCATAATTAAACAATCTCCTGTGGAGTCTTTTTCTGTCGGTTTCTTTGCGCCCCACATTTACGCAAACAAGCCCAATGGGTGTTAATAATAGTATATACAACACATCAGCCAACGCAGTTGATGTTCTACTTACAAATATTATTTCCGCGAAAAGCGGTTTTTAATCATCAAATACTAGTCATTTTATATTGCCCGGAGCTTGTCAACAAACTCATTAATGACACGGTCTGGCGTTGATGCACCGGCAGTTACACCGGCAAGCTTTTTCCCGGAAACCGTATTTATATCAAGTTCGTCCCAATTTTGCAAATGAAACGTTTGATTATTATGTTTTTTACATAATTCTGCGAGTTTTATTGTATTTGCGCTGTGCAAACCCCCTAAAACGAACATGACATCTACTTTTCGGCATAATTGTACCGCAGAATCCTGTCTTTTTATTGCTTCTCTGCATAATGTGTTAATTATTTTTAGCTCGGAAAACCCTCTTTTGACGATTTCGCCCACCATTTTCCCGAAAAAACCAGGACTTTGTGTGGTCTGGCACAAAATACCTACCTTTCCACGCCCTGTGAGAGTGTCAAGATCCTCAAGCCCGCCTATTACCTGGACATCCGTGGCGAAACCAACAATAGCTTTGACTTCGGGGTGTTCTCTGTCGCCAAGCATGACAACCTTGTATCCGTCTTCATTGAGTTTTTGACAGATCTTCTGGATTCGTTTTACGAGAATGCAGGTAGCATCGGTGATGTCGAGCCCTTTGCTCTTGATCTTCTGTATCTCCTCCAGCGTCGCCCCGTGCGAGCGGATCAGTATGGTTGCGGATTTGATATCATCTATAGAACTGACGGTTTCGAGGCCCTCTTTTGCCAGTTCGTTGACCACATCGGCATTATGTATGATTGGCCCAAGGCTGTAAACCTCACCTTTTTCTTTGAGCGTTTCCTTTGCCAGCGTGATGGCATCGGTAACCCCACGGCAAAAACCACATTTTTCAGCAACAAGAACTTCCATATTTTCCTTACTCAAACTGACCTTTCGGTCAGTTTGAAATTGATTATTGATTATTGATAAATGATTATTTGTGGAAACGGCCTTACGGCCGAAGCTATTATATTGAAATAAGTTTCATTATTCATCTTTATTACTGTAGTCAAAGGGTTCTACTCCTCGTTTGAGCCTGAGTTCATTCTGCATTTTATGTAGTCTTTCGTTGAACTCCCTGGCAAATCCCTCGTCTCCGAGTTCTTTGATTTGCTGGGGCGTGAAACCTTCGCCATATTTGACGTACACTCTGCCGAGTTTAGGGTATTTTTTATGTCTGGGCCAGCACTCGAAGGCGCCTTCGATGGCGACGGGGATTACGACAGCTTTGCTGCGGCGGCTTAGCAGGCTAAATCCCGCCTTGATATTGCCGATCCTGCCGTCCAGCGTCCTTTCCCCTTCCGGATAGAGGCAGACTACTTTACCTTCTTTGAGTACGCTGATAATCTTCTTGATAGCCCCCACATCGGCTTCTCCGCGTCGAATCGGGATCGTATTGAGGGTGGAAAGGAGCATTCCGAATAATTTGTGATTGTACAGCGTACTCCTTGCAACATAGTACATATGCCTGTTAAGCGGAAGCTGACAGAACATCGGGTCAAAATAGCACTGATGGTTACTAACCAGCATTACCGGCCCTTTACGCGGGACATTCTTTTGCCCCCTGGCAGTTATCAGAAACAGCGGATAAAATATTAGCCGTAAAACCGACCGTGCAAATTCGTACCAGATAAGATGTACTATTTTCTTGATGTATTTCATTAATTATTGCCTTTCAGGTCATTATTGCACAGACGCATTTATCGCTATCTTACTATATCTGTGATAAATTTCAATAAAGAACATCAAGCCAAATTCCCCGTATTTAATAGTAGATATGAGTGTGGGAAATGCCGGAGGACAGGTTTCCCCCTTTAGTTATGAAAATCAGAATTTCCTCCTCCTTAACATAGGGCTCGGCCTGGAGTAAATTGGTCGGGCCTTTTTTAGATGCGCCGCGGGTGTACCCCATTTGGCGATTTTTCGGTTATTTTATTAATTCCTGCTGAAAAGTATTAAAGCACGCTGGTTCTTTTGTCGATGGATTTTGCAGAAAAATAATGTGTATTTCTTGCCTAATGGGGGCTTATTGATGAATAATTGTGCATCGGTCGCGAGGCCATGTTTTTAACGGGTCACTAGACATGAGATATTCTCAAACTGACTTACAGGTCTCTTTGAGCGACTAAGGGGGGATTATGACTGGACGAAAAAAGATGCCGGGTGTTTTTGCGACCTTAATATTTGCCGGTCTTATTTTCTTAATCGGTTGCGGCGGCGGCGCTTACAAGACCACCGGTCAGTATAAGCGTGACCTTCTGCTCAATCGAATTAAAAAGGTGCGTCAATCCCATGAGCGTGCCAAAAACCAGTTTGAGGTAGTGCTCGCCAATTATTCAAGGATTATAGATGCCAATGCCGGAGACATCCGCGCTGAATATAACAAGCTCAATAGAGAGTGCAGGAGAGTTCAGGCAGTCACTAAAGAAATACGCCGAAGGGTAAAGGACGTCGAGGACATAGGAAAGCCTTTGTTTAGAGAGTGGGAGGACGAACTTGAAGAATATGAAAATGAAATGATACGCAGGTCCAGCGAAGAGCAACTCGAGGAAACAAGGAAAGAATATCTAAAGCTTGTTCATTTGATAAGAGCTAGCGAAGTCAAGATCATAAATGTTCTGGATTCGCTAAATGACCAGGTACTTTTCCTGAGCCACAACCTCAATCCCAAGGCCCTGTCTTCGTTTAAAGATAAAGGCTCACCTCTAAAGACCGAGGTTGCCGAATTGGTATTACATATGGAAAAGGTGATCGACGAGGCAGACGCATTTGCTGATCAAAACGATAATATTATTTTGACAAAGATTGAAGAATAAAATGTTTCGGCCGTAAGGTTGTAAATGCGACTTTAGGCCTGCTGAATCCCTTAATAGAGTAAATCATCAATAATGAATTTCAAACTTCCCAACAGGTCAGTTTGAGCAGAATCCTTAATCGCTGTCTGGGTTCAGAGCCCGGGTCCCGTCGTCAACCGACAGCCCGGGCTCTACTTTCAATCTGGCCTTGTGGC
Source organism: Planctomycetota bacterium (assembly GCA_019456225.1). Lineage (GTDB taxonomy): Bacteria > Planctomycetota > Phycisphaerae > Sedimentisphaerales > Anaerohalosphaeraceae > VRUI01. The sequence continues at coordinate 9,405 of VRUI01000092.1, forward strand.
CAGCTTGAAAATGTATAATGAAGGATTCGGCCTAACGGCCGAGGCTTTTTTTATTGTGTGCCCGGCAGGGCACACTTACTTGGAGGTGAAAGTCCTCTATGGGCCCGGCAGCGGGAACCA
>VRUI01000093.1 GCA_019456225.1 Planctomycetota bacterium
AACGGCAATTCAAAATATTATTCAAAAGAGCTGCGGACAAATGCTATTGAGCAACACGCCCTTGCGCTCCCGCGCTTTTAAGATTTTATTTCCAGCTTCTGAATTTTTATTCGGTTTATTCGCCGGGTTTCTGCTTCTGTGATCGTAAATTTCAACCCCTTATGCTCGAATGTCTCGCCGGTCTTTGGAATATATCCAAGATGCGAAAACACGAACCCGCCTGCCGTGTCGTAATCTTCTTCCTCCGGCAGGGAGATGTCAAACTCTTCGTTAAGATCGTCAATATGCATTCGTGCGTCGATCTCAACGGTCGTCTCGTCGATCTTGTTAAACTCCTGCTGCGGAGTTTCCTCGTACTCGTCAACGATCTCGCCGACAAGTTCTTCGAGAATGTCCTCGATAGTAACGATACCGGCAGTGCCGCCATACTCGTCGAGGACTACTGCGATATGGAGCTTTTTCTTCTGGAACTCGTGAAGCAGATCCCTTAGAGGTTTTGTTTCGGGAACAAAATAAGCATCCCTGATCTTATCGGTAAGTTTAAAACCGGACAGGTCCTTACCGATCTCAGCAAGCAGGTCCTTGGCATAGACAAGCCCGATGATGTTATCGATATTATCTTCATAAACAGGTATCCTGGAATGTCCGGCGGCGCTGATGGTCTCAAGAACACCTTCAAGGCTTTCCTTGACATTGATCGCGATAAGATCGGTCCGCGGCGTCATGATCTCGTCGGCGGTACTGTCGCTAAGCTCGAGAACATTTTCGATCATCTCCATTTCCTCTTTGTCGACGACCCCCTCAATGATCCCCTGCTCGACAACGCTGAGCAGTTCTTCCTGCCGCTCATCCTGGTCCGGAGCAGTCTGCGAGACACCGGCAAGCCGCATGGCAAGGGTGTCATGCAAACGATATATATACAAAAGCGGCTTTGCAATATATGCAAAGAGCAGCAATGTCCGGCAAGTCCGCGACAGGATGAAATCTGACGTATATTTTGCCCACGAATACGGGATCGCGACACAGAATATTTCTATAATGACAACGGCCGTCAGGAAAAAGAAAATCGAAGCCGCCGGCGAAAACAAACTCCCCAGCATAACAACCGCCGCGACGTTGGCTATCACCGCAAACAACGCACACGTCAAAAGCAGCGACTCCTGTTTTGCGATAAACCTGTCAAAAAGAGCTTCCTTATTACGACTCTTTAAAGCGTCCTGCATCTTGATACGGGAAAACATCGAAAGCGAAAACCCGTTTAACGAAAAGAACAAAGACAAACCCGTAAAAAGGCAAATAAATATTATTGCCCAACCATCAGTCACTTTTTAATACCTCATTTTAATAATGTATAATTATTTACTTTCGTAGATCGCTCCAAAACCCTCATCCTGCAAAATCATGTCTTCCATCTCGTGCATTTTTTTTGAATCCGCATCGCTATGGTCATCGAACCCGAAATTATGCAGCAAACCGTGCGTAATATAGAGGGCCAGTTCGGACTCTGCATCGTGGGCCCTTTCTGCGGCCTGTCTTTCGGCTTGGTCGGCGTTTATTACTATCTCGAAATTCCTGGCACCTCCGCCGGCGTCTTCATCGGTAAGATCGAAGCTGATGACATCGGTAGGGGCGCTATGATCGAGGAATTGCTTGTTGATGTCAGCGATCGCCTCGTCATCTACGATTGCGATGCTAACTTCTGCGGCGGCAGCAGAAAATCTCCGGCAAACCGATTCGGTAAGTAATTTGAATTTCTCAAGATCGAACGTCTTGTCTATTTCGCAGCTTACTTCAACCCGTATGTCACACTCTTCGCTATCCATAGTATTTCAAATAATAATGTTTCCGCCGAAGGCGGTTTCCTTCATTAGTCATTAGACATTAGACAATAATCATTTCTCAATCGGTTCGTCCGGCGATTTCGGATACGCGATCCTGCCGTGATGGTGAGCAGCAAGCGATTTTGCAATGCTGCCTTCGATCTTGCTGAGTTCGCGAAGCGTCAGATCGCAATCGTCGAACTGGCCGTCCTGAAGCCTCTTAACTGCCATGTTGTGGACGATCACATCGACTCTGCCGGGAGTAAGCTCCGACATTGACCTGACGGCACTTTCACTGGTATCGGCAAGCATAACGATAGCAGCTTCCTTGGTCCTGGGCTTAGGTCCCGGATACCTGAACTCCGACTCTGAAACGGGGGTCTGCTTATCTTCGGCCTGCTTTTTCGCCTCGTTATAGAAATACTCGATCAGCGTAGTGCCGTGATGCGTCTCGACAAACTGGCGAAGTACGCCGGGCAAAGCGTATTCCTTGGCGATCTCGATACCGTCTTTAACATGGCCGACGATGACGAGCTGACTCATAGCCGGCGAAAGCTGTTCGTGCCTGCTAGCCGAACCCATCTGGTTCTCGACGAAATACGGAGGTTTGTTTATCTTGCCGATATCGTGATAGTAAGCTCCGACGCGGCAGAGCAGGCCGTTAGCGCCGATAGCGTCGGCGGCGGCTTCTGCGATAGTTCCGATCAACAGACTATGGCTGAAAGTTCCCGGCGCTTCCATCGCAAGCTTTTTGAGCAGCGGCTGGTTGGCGTCGCTATAGTCAAGCAGCGTCATGCTGGTTGCGATATTGAAAACCTTTTCGATAAGAGGCAGAAAACCCTGAATGATCAACCCGATAGCAATAGTGACCGCCGCCCCCAGCCCCGAGTTCCTGGAAATCTCAAGCAGCTTAATATCTTCAAACCGAATCAAACCGTTAGGAACGGTCGGCTCTGTCTGGATCACACCAATAGCAGCGGTCGTAATGAAAACCACAACAGCAGCGATGATCGAAACTTCGATAAGTTTCATCCGCGTGCGAATTTCCCTGAGCGAAAAACAGCAGGTAACGGCTCCGACCATCATCGTCAGGAAAAGATTAATATAAGGAAAGTGATTAGAAGCGGCGAAACTGGCAAGGACGCAAAAGAAAAATGTCATACCGATAGCAAACCGCTGATTGTACGCGATCGTCAAAATTATCGCACAGGTAACTGCCCATCCCGTCGAAAGATAAACCCATTCCTGGTATAGTGAACCAAACTTTGTAAGAGCAAGTAATATCAGGAGGAGCCCGGCAAGAGCCATCATCCTGGTAGGCTTGACAATTATCCTGTTCTGATAATGAGCAACGTAGACGGCCATAGCAAAAGCGACAATCAACACAATAACGCCGTAAGCGATGATCTGCGGAGAGGATTCGAAAAGCTCGCCGGCCATCCAGAATTCACCATGCTCATTGAATGTATTTACACTCAGTATAAAAGTAGCCAGCGAAGCAAAAACGAGCAGGATAAAAATCGCCAGCGGAATTCTGCTGTTTGCAAAGGCACTGATCCGGGCAAACTTTTCGGCACTCTTACTATCGCGAACATGCTTGCGGCGTGCACTGATTTTTTTCTTTTTTAAAACCATATATTATAAAAATGTATCCGCCAAAGGCGGTTTCCTTTCACACTTTACGCTTTACGCCTTACGCCTTACGAACATTCTATTGCTTTCTCTTTTCGTATGCCAGAACAATATTCTGCACAAGTTTATGCCTTACAATGTCGGCATCGTCCAATTTCACGCACGCAATCCCTCGAATCCCCTTAAGCGTCTGCATCGCCTCAATAAGCCCGCATCTCTGCCCTTTTTCCAGGTCGATCTGCGTAACATCGCCGGTGACGATCATCTTCGATCCGCGACCAAGGCGGGTCAAAAACATCAGCATCTGCGTCGACGAAGTATTTTGAGCCTCATCGCAAATAACAACGGCCTCATTAAGGGTCCTGCCCCGCATAAAAGCAAGCGGAATAACCTCGATAATATCCATCTCCATAAATTTTCGCATCTGGGAGAAATCCATCATATCCTCAAGGCTGTCGAAGAGCGGGCGAAGATAAGGATTTACCTTTGCCTGCATATCACCGGGAAGAAAACCCAGTTTCTCACCGGCCTCAACAGCCGGCCTTGCCAGAACGATCTTTCGGATCTGATTGCGCTTAAGCATCGCGACAGCGACGGCAACTGCAAGAAAAGTTTTACCCGTACCAGCCGGCCCGGTGCAGAAAGTCAGATCGTTTTTCCGCATCGCCTCGATATATCGAAGCTGCCCTTTAGTATGCGGCTCGATCACCGCCTTATGCGAATATACGACGATAGGCTCGGTTTCAAGCGGTTCGATAAGATTCTTGACCTGTTCGATAAGCTCATTGACATCCGTCTCGCAAAGACTTCCGCGATCCTCAAGCCGCTGGTCCATCCTCTCGAACACATCGGCGGCAGCAGCAACTGCATGTTCTTCGCCGCTGATAAGAACCTCGAAGCCTCTGTAGACAATACTGACACCCATCGCCGACCGAAGCAATTTCAAGTGCTTATCAGAAGCCCCAAAAAGCTCGAGCCTGGGACAATCAGGTTGTAACTCAATTTTCAATTCCAAATTATATCTCTAACCTAATATAAAAAAATTGCTTCCGCCGAAGGTGGTTTCGTCAATTCATAATTCGTAATTCGGCATTCGTAATTTCAAGCTGATAAACCGATCAGTTTGAAAAACCCATAAGCCAGCGGCGCCGTCACCAGTGGAGAATCGATAATATCCAAAACACCACCGAAGCCCGGAACACTTTCCGACGAGTCCTTCTCGGCGGCGTCACGCTTTATCATGGACTCGGCTAGATCGCCAAGCTGACCAAGATACGCAAAAACCGCTCCGAAAAGCACCGCTTGCGGCAATGTCATTGATATATCGGCAATCCCGGCGAACAACATAGCCACAATTATAGCAAAAATCGCCGCTCCGCCAAGCCCTTCCCACGTCTTTCCGGGGCTTATTATCGGAGCAAACTTGTGCTTTCCGAATAATCGGCCAATCGTGTAAGCCCCTATGTCAGAAGACTTTACGACAATAACCGCCATCAGCATCGGCCACAAACCGAACTCAACGCGGATACCGAGGATAAAACTGCTCAAAAAACCAAGGTAGAACACAGAAAACAAACTGGCAGAACAGTTAGCGACCGTACCTTTTGTACCGAAAAAACGACCCTGGAAGGCAAAAACGCCAAGCAAGGCAAAAACCGACACGCCAAGTACGTAATAAAGGTGAAATTGGTAAGGCTCAGGATGGAACTGACGAAAATACCACACCCCGGCAAACAAAAACGAACAAACGATAGTAACCGGTTTAAAAACAACTGCCCCGGTCTTTTTGACAAGGCTCGAAAGCTCAAATTGCGCCGGGATAACCAGCAGCATTACGATCACCGCAAGGATACTGCCCTGAATATCCTTATCAACCATTTTCGCGGTAAGCGAACCGTCGAGGTATCCGTCTAAAAGAAGAAGACCGGTAAAACCGGCCATCATCAAAGTTCCAAAAATCAACCTGTGTTTTAGCATATCAGTATATTTAGTTTCCGCCGTCGGCGGTTCCCTTAATTAGGCAATAGACAATTGACATTATACAATTGATTGCGGTTTTACGTCTCCGATTCGGCGCGATCTGTTGGCATAGATCTTGATCGCATCGTCGAGGTCGCACTTGTCAAATTCCGGCCAGTACTTTTCGGTTACGTAAAACTCTGCATATGAAATCTGCCAAAGCAAATAGTTGCTCAACCGCATCTCCCCGCTTGTGCGTATCAGCAGATCGGGGTCGGGCCAACCGGCAGTATAAAGATGATCGCTGATGCAATCATGATCGATGTCTTCAATTTTCAATTTACCTTCGAGGCATTCTTTGGCGATAGCTTTTACACCTTCGGTAATCTCGGTCCTGCTGCCGTAGTTCAGCGCAAGCCCAAGCGTCATTCCATCATTGCCGCCGGTCATCTCGATCGTTTCGGCCAGCGTATCGACAACCTTTTGCGGCAGGCGATCAAGCGAGCCAAGATGCGCCAGCCGGACATTACTGTTCATAAGCGTATCGCGAATACCCTCCAGGTACAGCGAATAAAGACCCATCAAAAAATCGATCTCTTCCTTAGGCCGTTTCCAGTTCTGCAAACTGAACGAGTAAAGCGTAAGATACTCGATACCGAGATCGACACAGTACAGCGCGATCTTTTCAACGATCGCTCCGCCCTTGCTGTGGCCATAGAAACGGGGCTTACCCTGCTTCTCGGCCCACCTGCCGTTACCGTCCATAATAATTGCGATATGACGGGGAATCCCCTCCGGCGCGACACCAAGTGTCTGACCTGCTGCTATTCGTTTATCCTCAAAGGAAAGTTTTGTCATATCAACTAAAATCCCTATAGACTTTCAATTGTCATCCCGGGCTTGCCCCGGGATCCAGCATAAATCAGCTTCCGCCGAAGGCGGTTTCCACCATTATACATTATACAATAATCATTATACATTTCTAAAAATCGCTTGCGATCTTTTCGGCCCGACTCCGACAATACTGATCGGAACCTTAACGATCTCTTCGATGCGTGCGATATAATTCCTGGTATTCTCCGGAAGGTCGTCATAGCTGGTAACCTCGGAAAGATCCTCATCCCAACCCGGCATTGCTTCGTAAACACACTCGACACCGGCAAGCTCGTCTGCATCGGAGGGGAAGAAATCCGTCTCTTTGCCGTTAAGTTTATAAGCCTTGCAAATCTTCAACTCTTTCATACCGGCAAGCGTATCAAGATGCATCATCGCGATCTCGTTTATGCCGCCGACGCGAGCGGTATATTTGGCGGCAACTGCATCGAACCAGCCGCATCTTCGCGGCCGCCCCGTCGTCGTTCCGTACTCGTGCCCCTTTTCACGAATAACATCGCCGATCTCGTTATCCTGCTCGCTCGGGAAAGGACCTGAGCCGACACGAGTGGCGTAGGCCTTAACCAAACCGATAAAACTGTCGACCTTCTGGTTGGGGATACCGCACCCGGGCCCCATGCCAAGAGCAGAGCAGTTGGAACTGGTCACGAACGGGAAAGTGCCGTGATCGAGATCGAGCAATGCGCCCTGGGCGCCTTCGAACAGAATATTCTTATCATTGTCCATCGCCTCGAACAGCAGCCTGGTCGTATTGCAGACAAACCCGACGAGTCTGTCTCTGTAGACCTTGCACTTTTCGATAAGAGCGTCAACGTCGATGGGGTCGGCGTTGTAGAGTGCGCCGAAGACTTTATTTTTGTAATCGACGATCTTGCGAAGTCTTTCGGCTAAGGCGTCGATATCCCGGAAATCAGCCATCCGCACGGCAAAGCTCCTACCGATCTTATCTGCATAACAGGGCCCAATACCGCGGATCGTCGTGCCGATCTTATTTTTACCCAGGGCGTCTTCTCTGAGCTGGTCTTCCATCTTGTGATAGTCGAGAACCACGTGAGCGTTTTCGCTGATAAAGAGTCTGCCGTCCATGCTTATATCACGTTCGGCAAGGCCGTCGATCTCACCGATAAGTATCTCGGGGTCAAGCACAACACCGTTGGAAATAACGCAGCCGGTCGTCGGGCGGACCGCACCGCTGGGCATAATATGAAGGGCAAATTTCTGATCGCCGATTATAACGGTATGCCCGGCATTGGCGCCGCCGCCGTAGCGAACGACAAGATCGCTCTTTTCGGCGAGAATATCTACAACTTTTCCCTTGCCCTCATCACCCCATTGCAATCCGACAACACAATAATTCATTCGTAAAAAACCTTTCAGAATTTCCGTACCGCCGGCATCTTGCCGGCTTTTTAATTCATAGGCCTCGGCCGCAAGGCCGAATCCTCTTTCTACATTTTTCATTCTTCATTCTAAATTTCAAATGTGCCGACAGGTATATTTGAGTCAGCTTATTTGTTTAACCAACTCATCAAGAATAGCCTGCATATTATCATAATTTCTGCTGGACAACTTCAAGTCGGTCTCCTTTTCGCCGTCCTTATACGTCACGGTAAAATAACCTTTTTTATCAAAAAACGTCTTAGTGATCCTTTCAATAGAATCGTAAGGGATCTCAACTTTCCCCATCTGCAGCGAAGTGGCGCCTGCAACGATCTTTTTATCCTTAACCATAAAAAACCGTATCGCCATAAGGATCGCACCCGGGATCGTGATATAGGGTGCATAACGATTTACGATCAGCCATTCGCCCTGAATTTCTTCACCGGCTTCATTCTTGGACGTGTTCTCTTCGATAAACTTCTCACTGAAGTAACCGTCGTAAATACACCAGGCAGACAGACCGACGAGCACGGCGATAAATATCCAATAGTTCTGTTTCTTATACTTACTCAAAGGTGCTTCAATTGCCATAGTAAACCTCCGTAAAATTATGAGTTATCATCAAATAGTTTATCTTCTTTGCGCTATCGCGTTTGTTATCGGTTGAGCAAAATTCGGAATTATTTTTTCGGCCATCAGGTCCTCGGCAATCTTGCACTGCTGAATGAAAGACTTTTTGGCATCGAAGTTATCTCGTCTTACCGGGTATCTTCTTACCGTAAAATACAGGCTGATCGGGTCATCGGATTTATATTTCGGGTTGCGAAAATCCGAAAAACTCGTCCGCGATTCCACCGCGATCCTCGCCTGCGTGCGGGAGTCTTCGCTAAGCGCGATAATCGCGTTCGGCGAAAAACCTATCGCCTTGCTGCCGTCGATATCCAGCATGGAATTAAAAGCCGAACCTGCCATTATCGCCTCTGCGATAACTTCGTCATGGTTGCCCCGGTAATCGAAATCCATCGTATAGGATACATCCATCGAGCAGATATCCAGCTTGCTGACTCCGAGCATATACGGAGCAAGATCGAGGACTGCCTGGTGAAGAAAATACCCGTCGTCAAGGTCGACCGGGTCGGTGCATCCGGCCCATATCCTGTCGATCTCCAGAGTCACCCAGCGATACTTTTCGTCATCGCGAACTTCTTCAAGGCAGAAATCGCCATTACTCTTGCGATAAAAATTATCCATCGCTGGAAACTGTTTTTGTATCCGCTCAAAAAAGCTGAGGACTGTCTCTCTCTCGCTGGGCAGGTCAAGCTCTGTGTTGACATGCATCTCGAGACAAAATCCGTCGCAAAGCGAACTATAACTGTTATTCATTATTCATACCTATTTATAAAATCCAAAACAGCAGGCAATTATCGCACAAACGCACAAAGAAAACAAGAAGGAAACGAAAGGAAATGTGATAAATTAAAGACAAACAAAAGCCCAAAGCGCAAGCGCAGGGATAAAACCCCAAAAAATTCAACCAAAACCCCAAAAATAACCCAATAATCAATCCAAAACCGGATCAGGCAGCACCAACTCCGTAATAATCTGATCAGCGACAATTATTCTTACCGTCCGGCGACAATTAGAATTTCCGGATAAATCTAAATTGGAATAGACTATTTG
>VRUI01000094.1 GCA_019456225.1 Planctomycetota bacterium
GGAACCGCCGTGGTACGGAACCGTACGCCCGGTGGTGTGGGAGGACGGCGGGAGCAATCCCGCCTCCTACCCGATTTATTTTCCGTGAAAATCCGTGTGATCCGTGGTTTAATGGTATCGGAACAATTTTATTGATTTTTACGGAGTTAAAAAATGGACATTTTCGAAGCTTTTCAAAAACGGCACAGTTATCGTGGACCCTTTACAGATAGCCCCGTACACACTGACGATCTTAAAAGAATCGTTTCTGCCGGTCTTGCCGCACCTTCCGGCTGTAACGCTCAGACGACTGAATTTGTGATCATTGACGACGAAGCGATTGTCGGGCAGATCAACCGGATGCACGAATCAAACATTGCAATGCAGCAGGGGAAAGCCTACATCGCGTGCGTGCTGGATAAGGAACCAAAGGCGGTTTACGAAGGGCTTTCATTTGCGGTAGAAGATTGTGCCGCGGCCGTTGAGAATATGCTTCTTGCCATAACCGCCCTGGGATACGCATCGGTTTGGGTAGACGGCTGGCTAAGAAAAGAGGGCAGGGCGGCGGACATAGCAAAAATGCTGAGTGTCCCCGATACAAAAACAATAAGAATCATTCTGCCGATAGGCGTCCCCGCCGAGCAGCGCAAACAGCCGGATAAAAAGCCATTAGAAGAAAGAGCATTCTTCAATAAATACAAGTAGGTTGGTTCACGGGCTCGCTTTCCAATAATTTATTCATCATTGGATATTCCTTGTTGAGTGTTGGTTATTGAAATTAGCCTGTAGTTATGAGTTCCGGATGTTTTTTTGAATATCCAATAACGAACAAGGAACACCCAATATCCAAATTAAGGACACTGCGATTGTAACGCCTTACGCTTTACGACTTACATAAAATAGTATTTTTTCGACCACTCCTGGAAGGTCCAGCGGGGTGGTGTCGATCTCTATTGCGTCGTCGGCTTTGAGCAGTGGGCTGTGCTCTCTTTCAATATCCGAGGCATCGCGCAAACGGATATCCTCTTCGAGCTTAGCGATATCAATATCGGTGCCTTTTTCGGCAAGTTCGGCATGTCTTCTCCTTGCTCGCTCGGCGGGGTCGGCTACCAGGAAAAATTTGAATTTGGCATCAGGAAAAACAACCGTCCCCAGGTCTCTGCCTTCGGTAACGATTATCTCATGTTCTCTTGCAAATTGTCGTTGAATCTCAACAAGCTTGCTCCTGATCATCGGCGCCCGTGCAATATATTTAACGTTCTCGGTAACATCGAGCCGCCGAATTGACTCTGTCGCGTCAATGCCGTCAATACTAACGACCATCCGGCCGCCGGTGATATCAAAATTAAAATCCTTGCCTTCAAGCACTGCAAGCAGGGCGGCTTGATCTTCAAGGTTTGTCCCCTCATCCATAGCCGCCAAAGTAACCGCCCGGTACATCGCTCCGCTATCGAGAAACGCAGCTGAAAGCCGCTCTGCGACAATCTTAGCGACGCTGCTCTTGCCGCTGCCGGCAGGTCCGTCAATAGTTACAATCATAAATATAGTATCGCCGAAGGCGAATCCTCAATTCGTAATTTTTAATTCGTAATTTGTTTGATGCTTTCGGCATCAAGCTCTTCCATGTCCCTGCGTTTTTTCATAAACCGCTCATACTTTTGCATCTCATGGTCATTCCAGGTATTCGCCTCGGCATAATCGCCGCAGTAAGGGACAAGCAGATCGATCCAGCAGGCGATCTTTTCGAGTTCTTCTGTTGACAGTTTAACCTTGTTATGGTTATTTTCAAGCATCGTCATCAATTTACTCTTACACGCCCCAACCGAATAGGGTTTGAGCATCGTAGGCGTACTCTGGACGTTTAGCCAGTTGACGATCTCGTTGGGCCTGCCTTTTTTCGTAAGTGCCAGATAAGAATCGCTCCATTTACGCTTAGCCTCGTTGTCGACATTTTCTTTCGCCAGCAAACTGAACGGTTTCTTCTTGCCGTTATCCTTGGCTCCACCGTCATGGCACTTAATGCAGTGCTTGTCGAGTATCGGCTGAATCTCTTTCGGAAAACTAAAACCGCGAGTCGGTCCATAGAAGGGCGTTAGCTTTTGCGGTCCGGCTTTCATCGCCTTGGTGATCGTTCCGCGTGCAGGCGTGACATCCTTGGACTCATGACATCCGACACAAGAGAAATTCTCGCCCGGCTGAAGCGTAGACCAGCTCCGCATCGTCGCGGCGACATGTCCCTTTTCGTCAATCGCCTGAAAATAAACCGGCGTTCGCGCGGGAACCTCAAAAAACGCCGACCCATCATCGTAAACCTTAGCATCGCCAAGAACGCTCTTAACATCCCACGTCCCGTTACTGATTGCTATCGGAGTACTGGCCAGTGCACGTCCGGCAGGGCCCCCGCTAAGGTTACTGCCGATGCCGACAACCCGGAATTCCAAAGCAACCACCCGAATCTCCTTAACAACCCCGCGATCAACACCTTCCAGACCCGGGCCAATATAAACATCCTGAATATAATACGTTCCCGTCGTCTTGCTGTAATCTACAACACTGGGCCGTGCCATCGGCTTAGTTCGCGACTTCAGCACAACCGGCTGATTACACGAAATCTTCTCATCGTAAGCCAAAAGCTCACGCCGCCCGTCAGCGGTAACAAACCCGACCGCATACGGCGCTGGATACTTTCTGCTTGGCGCATTCAGCGGACAATACGTCACAATAAACTCATCTTCGCTAAGAGGGTAAGGGTACTGAAACTGCACGCCACGTTGCCCATATACATCAATTTTAACAGCCTTTGTTTCCTGAACAGGCGCGATCAACTGTACGCCGCTTGCTTCCTGCCTGCCCTTGGTCGTGTCAATGATCGCAAGTTTCCCACGCTGGTCCGAATGATGCCCGGTCAGTATGCTGACAACCTTTTGCGAACCGGGTATCCCGCGAGCGTGAGCTATCGTCGTAGGAAACCACGAGTTATTTCCATAAAATTCCGTCTGCCCCGTCCCGTCGGCATTCATCTGAAACAGCGGCTGCGGATATATCTGCCCGCGGTCGTTATAATCCCAGCGTGTGTAAATGATCCGTCCGTCATCCATGACCTGCGGGTAGTTGGTATGCACCTGGTCAAAGGTTATTCGGTGAATATTCTTTCCGTCCTTGTTGCATTTATAAAGATTGCTGACCTCTGTCCACCAGCAGTCAACCGTCTGGACGCACCGCGAAGAGTTGAAAAGAATATCCCCGTCCGGCAGATAGATTCCCTCGTAATCGGCATAGCCGAGCCCATAGGTCAGTTGACGCACTTTTTTCGTCGCGACATCCATCTCATAAAGATGATAATCGTCCTTACGGTCGGACTTTTTCCATGAAAATAAAATCCGCTTACCGTCCCACGAAACATCCGGGTCACGAATTACCCCGTTCTTATCTTCGATAAGCGTAGTAACTTTGGCTTTGCCGCCAATCATCTCAAGCAAACACAAAGCCGTCCCAGGCCGAAAATGCCTTTCATCCTGCGCATCGGAAAGACCCTCGGTATAAGCATAGTGCGAACCGCCGAGGTTGAAGTGTTTAGTGAAAACGATCTTTGGAGATTTTTTCGTCAGGGCAGCAAGCCTTAACTGACGCCGCCGCTTACAAAGTCCGGTATATGTATCAAGCCTGTTCGTACTATTGGGATTACTATTAGGCATATCTAATCTCAGCATAACCCCATGGTTCGTATGAAGCTCATCCAGCACAGAACTGATAAGGCCGTATTCAAACTTAACCTGCACATTGCCGGAAAAATATTCAGCGGATTTTCCTTTTGAGTCCTGCAAAAACCAGTCGGTTTCCATCGGGAAATTCTTGTAGATATTTGCGATTAGACGATCAATGTCCTGGCGTGCGTGCTTAGTTGTTCCGGCATTTGCGGCGCTGGCATGCATGGTTTTGGCCCAGGTGGTTTGCTGGACATAAAGGTTAACCGGCTTGGGCTTTGGCTTTTTGGCGGCCTCGGCGGTTACGAAAGTCAGAGAAAAAACAATAATTGCGTTAAGAAATACAAACCGCCGAACATTATAAAGCAATAAAAGTTTCATAAAGCACTCATAATTTAATAATATCGGAATTTTCAGATATTATAGGTAAAAACGCCCCTAATGCAACAATTATTGCACAAATCCCCAAATTTCCGAGCAATCGGTAAGTTTTGAGATCATTACCCGATCGGTTCGGAAATGTACTTGATGAGATCGCGTCTGCTGATAATCCCCACCTGTTTGCCTTCTGATACTATTGGAACCCGCCTGAAATGATTATGCGTGAGACATTCGCAAATTGCGATAAAGTCTTCCTCCTTGTCAAAACTGACGACATCTTCCGACATAAAGTCTTCGACTATTGCTGAGTCATCTTCCAAGACGGCTAATATGCTCAATACATCCTTTTCGGTCAATATTCCCGCCAGTGTCATATCGTCGTTAACAACAGGCAAGCCGGTGATGTCGTTTTCCACAAAGCATTCTATCGCTTCGTATATACCTGTGTTTTTGTTGACACAGATTACGTCAGTGGTCATGATCTTTTTTGTCTCATACATTACTTGGGTCCTTTATTTGTCGGCAAGGTCCTGTGCGTCGCTAAGTCGATCAGGACTGTATGTGAATGCATTCAGCTGATACATTGTCTTTGTGTCTTAACTTTAAGATATACGCGATGATGTCTTTTCTACTTACAATACCTGCCAGTTTCCCATCGGAGATTATCGGTACTCGTCGAAAATTGTTTTTTATGAAGCACTCGGCAATTTCGATAAGGCTGTCGTCAGCGTCAAAACATATCGGGTTAAGCGTCATATAGTGCTCGACTGTGTCGGGCCGGTCTTCCATGTTGTAAAGGAGGCTAAGGACGTCCTTTTCCGAGATGATACCGGCAAGCGTCATGTCATCGTTAACCACCGGCAGGCCCGTAATGTTATTTTCTACCATGCTTTCAATGGCTTTATATATACCTGTTTGTTTATTTACACAAATTACATCGGTGGTCATAATGGTTGATGCTTTGAACATACTATTCTCCTTATTTACAGCTTAAATGCTTTTCCTTCGATAATGTTACCTGGTTTTTCTTCAGTTAATAGACACTGAGTTTTCGGCATTAAATAACCGCCAAAGAAGCAAAACCGAAGATCTTTCAATAAATCGTAGGCAAAAAGCGTCCTTTAAGATGGTTTTGGCGTTGTAAGTTCTTGTAATTAAGGCATTTACAGTTTTGTTGGTTGTTTTTGCGGATTTTACGGTTCTGTTTGCTGTGGACTGATTATCGGATGGTAAAGTATTCGAGATTACGAGCATCAAACAGGAAAAGACTCGCAAGTACACAACTGGAGACAGCGTGATTTTTGACAGGTCTTACGACATAAACTAACTGCTGGCAGGAGTAGAAAAATGGGCGGTAGAAATATGTTTTCGGGAGCAGTTTGGAAACACCACCTGTAACCGTCAATATTCAGATGGCTATTATTCTTTTGCTGACAGTGATCACCTGCCATTAGGGATTACCCTTTCTACCGGGTGATCACTCCAGCTATTCTATTTCAAATTTTTATTTGCAGATATGTCTCTGTCTAAGGCAACAATTCTTTGTTGTTTGCCGCCTGGGCGAGTTGACAGAGATTACCGTAAAACATTTTTCCTGTTTTGGGTTTATATGCAAATATATCTACGATTCTTTGTGACGATTTTTTTTCTTCGTGAATTTCAGTAAACCATCCGTGGTCTTCCATGTTTTTTGCGATCTTACGCTCAAAAGAGTTCATACATGCTCCCAAAATAAAAAGTAAATTCGTCTGATGTTAAAACAGCCGCGTCTTGCGACTATAGTCAATGCTCTGCAATCTCCATAAAAATAATGTTATTTTCGTTTGACAATTTACAGCAAATTGTCAAAATTATTGTCGGGTATTGGCGCATAAAAAAACCCGGCAACTAAGGCTTAAAAGCCTTTATTAGCCGGGTCTGAATATCTGTCTAAATCATGCAATTTCAATAACCTTTCAAAAAGTTACTTATTACATATATCAATATACAGCAAAAAGCTCGCGATGTCAAGGGGGAAATAAAAAAAAACGTCAAACTTTCTCATTTTGAGATTTACGTCCATATTATTGCCCCCTAGCTCCCCCTAAATTCGCATTCTTCGTGTAATTATGGCCACTTTACTCATAAGCGAAGTATACTATATTGCATACGTATTTACCACAAATATGAATAATCTATAACGAATTCTCATTGCGGATTTCCAGGTTATAGGTTATGATTTGCCGCTATGAGTAAGAAAAGTCCCGGAAATGCCATGCAACAGCTAATCACTAATTTTAATATGGATATTACTAAATGAAAGTTAACAATAAGCAGGTAGTTTTGGATATGAGACCTCTTGATGAGATATTGTCCTCGATGCCGGAAATTTCACAGGGCGATCTGATCCCCTTGCTGCAGCAGATACAGTCTCGGTATGGGTATCTTCGGCGTGATGTTGTCTGCGAGATGAGTCGCCGCACGAAGATCGCTGTCAGCCGGATATATGGAGTGGCGACTTTTTACGAGCAGTTTCATCTGGAGCCTCATGGCAGACATACTATTAAATGTTGTCGCGGCACGGCGTGTCATGTCAAAGGTGCCCCTGAGATCACCGAGGCTATCACACGTGTTACCGGCGTAAGCCCGGGCGAGACTACAGACGATATGAAGTTTACGTTCGAGACCGTCGCATGCCTGGGCACATGTTTTCTGGCGCCTGTGATAATGATAGATGACGATTACTTTGGCCATCTTACTGTCAACAAGGTTGAGGGGATAATTACGAATTACGAATGACGAATTACGAATTTTGGAAACCGCCTTTGGCGGAGACTGTTTTATTAATAACAAAGATTTACCAAAAGTGACGAGTGAATTTTATGGCTGAAAAGAAAATCAAATCGCTTGGCGATCTAACGGCACTTGCCGGTAAGATATCCGAAAGTAAAAAGAATATCAAGGCCAGGGTTCTTATTTGCATGACCGGGTGCAGGGCTTTGGGCGCGGAACTGGTTGCAAACGAATTTCGCGAGAAACTTTCAGCCGCTTCGCTTGACGATTCTGTCGAAGTCGTCGAGGTCGGCTGCATTGGAATGTGTGCGATGGCACCGCTGGTGCTTATTGAGCCGTATGACGTTCTCTATGGCAAGATACGTCCAAAGCACGTCGACGAGATCATTTCAGCTACGATAGAAAAGGGCGAAATTCTCGACAAGTTCGTTGTCAAAGAAGACGGCAAACCAGTGGCGAAAATATCTGACGTTTCGTTTTACAAACAGCAGCAGCGGCAGGTGCTTGGAAATTGCGGCCGGATCGATCCAAGACAGATCGACGACGCTATCGAAAAGGGCGGTTACGTCAGTGCCGTCAAGGCCATTACCGAAACCGCACCGGACCAGATTATCGAAGATCTCATAAAAGCCGGTCTTCGCGGAAGAGGCGGAGCGGGTTTTCCCGCCGGTCTGAAGTGGAAGTTTGCCAGGCAGGCGCCCGGCGATGAGAAATATCTAATCTGTAACGCAGACGAAGGCGACCCGGGCGCGTTCATGGACAGGGCACTGCTGGAAGGCGATCCGCACAAGGTTATCGAGGGAATGCTCGTTGCCGCTTACGCCATCGGAGCAAGCCACGGCCTTATGTACGTTCGAGCCGAATACCCGATCGCCGTTGAACATGTCAAGATCGCCATCGTACAAGCCAGAGAATACGGTTTGCTTGGGGGCGACATTGCCGGCAGCGGTTTTTCGTTCGACCTTGAAGTACGCATGGGAGCAGGTGCTTTCGTATGCGGAGAAGAAACCGCCCTTATCGGTTCGCTCGAGGGCAAAAGAGGTATGCCTACGCCGCGTCCGCCATTTCCGGCGACTTGCGGCTATAAGGGCAAGCCTACTAATATTAATAATGTAGAAACTTTCGCAAATGTTCCGCTGGTTTTGAGTATGGGCCCGGACGGTTACAGCAGCATCGGAACCGAAAAGAGCAAGGGCACCAAGATTTTTGCCCTCGCCGGAAAGGTTAAAAACACCGGCCTCGTAGAGGTTCCAATGGGTGCGACTCTTCGCCAGATCGTTTATGAGATCGGCGGAGGAATTCCAGATAAAAAAGAATTCAAGGGAGCACAACTCGGCGGCCCTTCAGGCGGATGCATTCCTGCCGAGTATCTTGACTATCCTATTGACTATGACAGCCTGCAGGAACTTGGTGCGATCATGGGTTCGGGCGGCCTTATCGTTATGGATGAAGATACGTGCATGGTCGATATTGCCAGGTACTTCCTTGACTTTACCCAGTCAGAGTCCTGCGGGAAATGTACTCCATGCCGTGTCGGTACGGCGAAGATGCTTAAGATGCTCGAAGCGATTTGCCGCGGTGAGGGTAAAGAGAGCGATCTTGACGAATTAGAGCGGCTGGGCGAGGATATTCGTAAGGCTTCGCTTTGCGGACTCGGCCAGACGGCACCAAACCCGGTGCTGAGCACGCTGCGGTATTTCCGCGATGAGTACCTCGAACATATTCGAGAAAAGACCTGCCGTTCCGGTGTCTGCAAAGATCTTCTGCATTATGTAATACTCGACGTTTGTGTCGGTTGCGGAGCCTGCAAAAAGGTATGCCCGGTAGATGTGATAGCCGGTGAAAAGAAACAGGTACACACCCTCGATCAGGACAAGTGTATCAAATGCGGTCAGTGTTACCAGACCTGCAAGTTCAAAGCGATCAGCAGATAACTGGCAAACTTACCTGTCGGTAAGTTTGAAATTACTAATTACGAATCAGTACTGTCCCATTAACTTGAGACCTTTTTAATATAACTATTTAAACTATATGATGTTACAACAAAAAACAACTGTCACCGACTTGAACTGGCTGTTATCCTACGGCGATATATTACTATCGTCTATTAGGAGAACTATGGCCAATGTACAAGGAACGATTAGTGTTTTCACAAATACTCGA
>VRUI01000009.1 GCA_019456225.1 Planctomycetota bacterium
AAATAATTCAAAAAAAGTCAAAATATCGCGATTTATCTCAATTAATTTCAAAATATTTCAAAAAAAACGCCCAAAACGACAGATGGGAAATGTCGGAAATGTCCTGAATCACCAAATCGTGTAATACCAAAACGTTATACAAAAAGGGGAAAAAGGGAACCGGGAAAAAAGGGAGCCGGGTTACCCTTTCCGGAAGATAGGTAAGATAGGGACTTGCTGCACTATTCGGCTACTGCCGGTACAACCAGGTGCTTGTCTATGGCGGCAAAAAGATCCTTTTTGTTTATCGGCTTGAAGATATAGTCCGTGCAGCCGCTTTTCTTGATGTTTTTGATCGTTTCTTTTGAATAATCGGTAGTCATGATTATCACAGGTGACTTATATTCGTCCTGGCGGAGTTTATATGCGACCTCCAGGCCATCCAGTTCCGGCATTAAGAGCGCAGTCAATACCATGTCAAAATTAACTAACTGGCTCTTTTCGATGGCTTCCAATCCATTTACGGCGAAATCTACGTCCAGACCCGAACCTTTCAGATGTGTGCCGATAAGCATGCGGTTAAGCGAATCATGATCTACAATAAGCACCCTGCCGCTGTATTGTTTCTGGGTTTTGTCCGGTTTTTCGACGCGTACGGCTCCGGTTTGTCTTGGCGTAAAGGATTTTTCAGAAGAAAATTTTTCTTTTAGAGATTTACCCCGGTCAACCAGTGCCGATGTTTTTGCCATAATATTTTTCGGTATCGGGTTCCTTGCCAGAATGACCAGCCCGGAGACATTTCCGAATTCATCGCGATCCGGAACCACTTCAGTACGACGGTACTCCAACGAACCGGTGGTTGATTTATATGCTTCTATATTCTCATCAAAACCAATTCCGTCTCTGAGGACAAGCTCGTGTTTCATTCTGGCGTGATCGTCGTTGCCTGCAAAAAGACGATAAAAATCTTTACCGATAACATCATTAGCATTTTTGCCGATCAAGTCGGCAGCAGGTTTGTTTAATCGAATGATCTTGCCATTCTTGTCAAGGTGCCAGATCATTGCCGGTAGAATATCGAGAAGCTGTTCATGCTCGGTAGTTAACTGCTGCATTGTCCGCTCTGTATGATTCTTCGAGCTTATTTGATCGGTGAGAGATTCTTTAATTTCGCGGATCTGGTAGTGCAGGAGGTCTACATGGTTTTGCAGGTTACCCTGATTTTCAGTTTCGAGCTTTCGGCGTCTTCTTTCAATTGAAAAACAGATCGATCTTCCGAGCATCTCACGAAGCATATCACCTTTTACTATATAATAGTCGGCACCATATCTGATCGAGTTGACAGCTGTCTCGTGGTCGGATATTCCGGAAAGGACAACAACGGGCACATCGGGATCTGCCTCCTTTATACTGTGTAAAGTATCAAGGCCGCTGCTGTCGGGCAGTCTAAGATCCAGTATGACATTATCGAAGTTCCTTTCGCCAAGCATCCGCCGGGCGCTTGCGAGGTCTTCGGCTTCTGATATCTCATAAGTAATTGAAGGGTCGTGCGCATGCAGAGCACGCTTGACAAGCTGTCGCGAAGCGGCATCGTCTTCTACCAGTAAAACACTAATATTCTGAAGTAAATTAGAATCAACCATAAACCGACTCCCGTCCCAAACTAATCTATCGGTCAGTTTGGGATTGATAATTTATTACTTACAATTGATCATTTCAGGATTTGGCTCGCCCAAAGTCGGTTATGCAATCTGACGGCCGAGACTATTACTACATAAAACAGCTTCCGTAACTTCTATGATCATGTAAAGACTTAACCCGGCAAGAACTGAAGAAGTGGGTTCCAGGTTTTGATACAACCGATAATTATCGGCCTTTCTGTGGAAATTTCATTAAAAAATTACACAGCCATCCCACAGGAAATTAAAATATGAGAGGATTCTTTTAAATTAGCGGGGTATGAGTTACACTAAAGTTGTCCAAAAATTAGGAGTAACCCATGAAACCCGCTAAACATCAATATACCATTCTCAAACAAATATGCAACCACATTCCCGCTCATCTTGTGCCAAAACTTGCACGATCTTTCGGCGTAGACAAAAAGGCACGGTCATTTTCGCCCTGGTCACACGTTGTTTCCATGCTTCATGTCCAAATCGCTCATAGTCTCTCGCTCAACGATGTCGCCGATACGCTGCGTAATCACTCGGGGGTTTTGACCACTATTCGTGGTGCGACACCGCCCAGCAGGAACGGTTTGTCGCATGCAAACCGCGTTAGAGACCCCAATATGGCACAAGCACTCTTCTGGGATGTGCTGTCCCACATACAAATCAAGCATCCCAATTTCGGACTTGGCCACAAGTATTCCGGTCTGCCAAAGCGATTCAGTCGAGCGGTCTATGCGGTTGACTCGACAACGATTCAGCTTGTTGCCAATTGTATAGACTGGGCTAAGCATCGAAGACGTAAAGCTGCCGCAAAGTGTCATATGCAGTTGAATCTCCAGACATTTCTGCCTCAATTTGCTATCGTCAAAGAAGCTTCGACGCATGATTCAACCGAAGCATATCGGCTCTGCCTGAACCTCAAAAGTGGCGAAATAGCGGTTTTTGATAAGGCATACGTGGATTTTACGCATCTCGCTGATCTTGACAAACGTGACGTTTTCTGGGTTACGCGAGCCAAAAGCAATATGAAATATCATATTGTTAAGCAGCATACAAAACCCAAAAGCGACATTGTTTACGATGCCTTAATCGAACTTGAATCGCCGAAAAGCAAGAAAGCATACCCGCAGAGATTGCGTCTAGTCATGGCTTATGTGGAAGTCAACAGCGTTAAAAAACTGATGACGTTTATCACGAACAATATGATCTGGGCACCGAGTAGCATTTGCGATCTGTATAAATGCCGCTGGGGTGTAGAGGTGTTTTTTAAGCAGATTAAACAGACTTTGCAACTGGGTGACTTTCTTGGGCATAGCAAAAATGCAATCCTATGGCAAGTCTGGATGGCACTGCTGGCGTACGTTTTAATACGGTATATTGGCTTTCTTGGAAAATGGAAAGGATCATTTAGCCGGTTGTTTACATTACTACGTGGAGTATTATTTAGCCGCTTGGATGCTTTTAGTGTTATGTCGCTCTGTGGGACAGCACGCGGTTCACCACGTATGATTGGTTGCCCACAGCAGGCTTATTTGCCGGGTTTTTGATTGTCGTAAGATTTACACGGAGAAGAATTGCTGACAATTCGGCAGTATCGACCACAAAAACCGCCACATTGGGATAGCCAATAAAATTTGCAAACTTGGGTAATAGAAATGCTTGACGAAAAGGCGTTTTTTATTTCAATAAATCAGGTTGCAACACTAAGTTTACGGACTTATGGGATGACTGTGAAAAAATTACAGAAAAACCCTCAACCGCAGTAAGTACAGCTAGTTCTATCCGATTCCCATACCGTGACCCGTGAAAGCCTTGCGAAGTCAATCTTTTTGCTAAGTATATTCCAGG
Source organism: Planctomycetota bacterium (assembly GCA_019456225.1). Lineage (GTDB taxonomy): Bacteria > Planctomycetota > Phycisphaerae > Sedimentisphaerales > Anaerohalosphaeraceae > VRUI01. The sequence goes on from VRUI01000009.1 coordinate 3,498, forward strand.
CAAAGACCGCGATATTCTCAACTGTAGGAATTGTGTCGGCGAATTCGGCAACGTCTTGATTAAGGTTTTTATGGTCAACTAAATCTATGAATTCTTTTGTGACGAGATTCTCGAACGAGCCGATCCTGAATGTCTCATCGAGGTTTTGCTTTTCGATGGTTACCTCTATTACATAGTTATGTCCGTGTCCGTTGGGGTTTGCGCATTTTCCGAAGACCTCGAAATTCTTTTCATCGGTAAACGACTTGTTCCAGAGTTTGTGCATTGCGGCAAATTCAAATTTTTCGCTGAAATACGTCATTTTCTTATTCCCCATTTCTATGGATATTTTTCTGAAAGGATTTAGCTGTAATCCGAGTTTTGTGAGCCGGGCATTTCCAAACCGGCTATTGATTACGGGCCAAGTCTGGGCTAACAAGGTATACATATCCGGAAGGGATACGTGCCTGCCTTTGCGAAATCGCTCTGTCACGAAATCTGTGAATACTCCTATCGCCGACTTTCTGATGACCTTGTCGATCTCCACGACGTTTACTACGAAACCTGTCTCGGGGTCGACTTGTGCCTGAAGTTCTACCAATAGGGCGAAATACAATGCCAGGCCCTCTCCGCATGGTTTGGACGAGTATGAGTTATCCCCTACCGCAGTTTCGGCAAGAAAAGGATTAACAGAAAACCGGATTTGCCTGGAAAGCTTATGCATAGCAACAGTTACCCCTTTAGCTTCCGGCGTTGATTAAACTCAATACTTCGCTTCTGCTTCTTGGGTCGCTCTTGAAGAGGCCGCGAAGGGCTGATGTTACCATTACGGAACCGGCTTTTTTGATGCCCCTGATGGTTGTGCAGCTGTGGGAGGCCTCTATTACGACGGCTGCTCCTTTGGGCCTGAGGCTTTCCATGAGGAAGTCGGCGATCTGGCCGGTGAGACGTTCCTGTACCTGGAGGCGGCGGGCATAGTTGTCGAGTATCCGGGCGAGTTTGCTTATTCCGATCACGCGGCCGTCGGGGAGGTATGCGATGTGGGCCTTGCCGATAAACGGCATCATGTGGTGCTCGCAAACGCTGTAGAACGGTATGTCCCTTAAAAGGACCACTTCGTCGTATTCCTCGCGGAAGGCGTGGATGTGCTCGGCCGGGTCGGAATGCGTACCGGCAAGGAGCTCGGTATACATCTTCGCGACGCGCCTAGGCGTATCGACAAGCCCCTCACGGGCCGGGTCCTCACCGAGTGCGACAAGGATCTGATGGACAGCATCTTCTATTTTCTTCGTATCTACTTTGCTTTTTAGATCATCGCTCATACGAAAACCCCTTGTTCAAACCGGCCTTTGCCGGTTTGAAATTGATTATTTATTATTTATTATTGATTATTTAATGATTCGGCCATTCGGCCGAGGCTCTTTCATTAATAATATTGCAACATGTAAATGCCTGTTTGTCAAGGATTTAAAGATAATCTGGCTTAATTAAAAACGCCCCGCAGTTGTAGCTCCGCGGGGCGTTGTTTTTAAGGAGAACGAGATGAATTTTAATTTCTGTTTTTATGCCGAGCATTTGCTCATTAGCTCTACTCCGCCGGCGACTACTGAGGGGAAGAGTCCTACTTTTTTCATTGCGTCTATGTAGCTGCTGTATTTTACGGGTTTTACGATATACGCGCTGCACCCGAGTTCCATGCCCTTGTCTATGTCTTCGGGGTTTTCCATTGCCGTCAGCATTACTACGGGCAGGTTCTTAAGCCTGGGGCTGGCCTTGATGCGTCTGAGTACCTCCCAGCCGTCCATGTTCGGCATTCGGATGTCGAGGAAGAGAATGAACTGCTTGCCGGGATGACTCCTGGCATGGCCGTCACTGGTGAAAAGATAATTGATTGCCTCGCGGCCGTCGGAAAACCATATCAACTCATTTCGCACGCCCATGCGCGCTAAGTAATTCTCCGTCAGCACGAAATGCCCCCTGTTATCCTCCGCCATCAAAATGACTAGCTCCTTGTTCATTACTAAACCCCCGCTATAAAATCTCTGTACACAAACACGTACAGTCAAATAATGTTCTACTACTTAAAGCCTAACACATACTTGCCTAAAGGCGCAAGTTATACGCGTATAGAAGAAATAATGTTCAGCGGCATAGAGGATTACGGACCGATAAAAACGCCGCCAGCGGACTGAATATAATATTACGACCGGTTACAACAGGTTACGCAGATTGTAACAGCCTGGCACTCTATTTAAGCAGGCTCATGCCCTGTTTAGCACGGCCCCCTTTCCAGCGACCTATAATATCTTACAAAAAGCAGTTTTTTTAGTTTTTTTCTTGTGTTGTCTCTTTTTGTGAGTTAATGTAGACGTAGACACGCTGTTTATGGGAGTTTTAATCAATAGGATTTTTTTTGAGGTTATGATGAAAAAAACAATAATGATCAGGTTTCTTGTTTCTTGTCTGTTAATTTCGACCCTTTTTGCAGTTACTCATGCCGACGATCTGATCTATAGCAACTCGATTTCTTCAGGTCTGGGGCTTACGCTGGGTAATAATAAGGAGGTATATGATTTTGGAACGAGTTCCGGCGGACTGATCAGTAAATTTACTTTTGGATACGTCAGCTACAATAATATCAGTACCCTTATAGTTCGTTTCTATACCGCAGTTGACACGCGGTGGTACGATTGCGGGTATGTTGTCAAGTCAATCGCAATAAACAATCTCCCCTCTACAGGTGGTTTTCTGGAATACTATACTCACGACATACTTGATGAAAACCGGTTTGAACTTCCCGGCGGCACATTCGGTTATTCTTTTCAATGGCCAGACAGCAATGCAATGATCGCGCTTGCCCGGGGCGGTACGGGAAATGAAGATGAGCTATGGGATGACCCCTCTCCATCGGGGTCAGCTTACTTCGAGTTTGGCGGAAATCCGTGGGCGGGATTTGATATGGAAATATATAAAGGGCCGGTGATCGAAGATGTGACCTGCGATATCCAAGGTTACAAATTCGACGATCTTAACTCAAACGGCGTATTTGACGGCGGCGAACCTTACCTTCAGGGCTGGAGAATATATATTGACAGCAACGGCAACAATACATTTGACGCGACGGAACCAAACTCTGTTACCGATCCTAACGGTATGTACTTTTTTGACAATCTGGACAGCCTGGCGACTTATACTATTCGCGAGGTTATGAAAGACGGATGGACGCAGACGCTGCCCGGCGGTACGAACGAGTATGTACTGGTCACCGAACCGAACAATGTCTATACGCGGCACTTTGGGAACACACAGCAGACGTCAAACGGCGTTATCGCGGGCAAAACCTTCATTGACTTTAACGCTAACGAGATATATGACGGTGGCGACGCCCTGGATTCTGGCTGGAGAGTGTATGTCGATGAAAATGAAAACGGGATTTATGACAGCGGAGAAAGGTACGATTATACCGAGTTCGGACACTATATGATAACAGGCGTGCCTGTAGGTACCCATACATTAAATGCTACTATCAAATCGGGGTATGTCCGGACCTTCCCCGAAGATGAAATGACTCATACGATTACAATCGCTACAGGTCAGATCGTCAACGACATTGATTTTGGTCATTACAATTTCCCGGGTTACGGCGGCGGAAGCGGAACACAAGCTGATCCGTACCTGATAAGCTCGGCATATCAGCTTCAGGCACTTGGCGCAAATAAGACCGACTGGAATAAGCACTATAAAATGACTAAGAGCTTTTACCTTAGAAAATACAAAGGCGAAGAATTCAATTTGATCGGTCGCTATAATTACTATGATCAGTCAACACCGTTTAGCGGGACTTTTGACGGCGACGGAAATTTCATAGTCAGCTTTTCATACAACTATACCGGTATTCGCCAGGAGTACATCGGGCTGTTCGGTTATGTTCACGGAGTCAATGCCGAGATCAAGAACCTGTCGATGTACGACACGAACATTGACACCCAGGGTCGTGGAATCGGTTCAGGTGCGATGATCGGATACCTCGAGAGTGGAACAGTATCAAAATGTTTTGTCGGCGATGGTTCGATAAAGAATGACGAATCCAATACCGGTGGGATAATCGGTTATTGCGAAAATGGCACGATTACTGATTGTCATGCCAGTGTCGATGTTGAAAACACCGGCGTTTTCGGTACCGGAAGCAGAGGCGGCGGGCTAATTGGCACCAATAAAAATGGAACCGTGACGGGTTGTTCGGCAAAGGGTAGTGTTACCGCACATATGGGAACCGGCGGTTTAATCGGTAATAATGGAGGGAATGTCCATCGCTGTTATTCAAACTCCACTGTAAATGGGTTCCAGCACGTCGGCGGCCTTATCGGAGAAAGTAATAGCGACAGCGTAATTTCAGAGTGTTATTCGCTTGGGACCGTCGAGACATTTGAAGATGATTTCACCGGTCTGGACGGCAATCAAGCAGGCGGCCTGGCTGGTACTATTGACAGCGGCGCCGACATCATCAACTGCTACTCGCATGTTGATGTAACCGGTGTCAATAAAATTGGCGGGCTGGTCGGAGTTTGCTCGAGTACGGATCCGGCTCATCCGTGCATTATCACAAATTCGTACTCGACCGGTGCGGTATCAGCTACTTCGCCCGGAGGGCTGATCGGTCTCAATATCGACGGTGTTATTACAGGATGTGTGTGGGATAAACAGACTAGCGGGCGTTCGTGGAGTAACGGCGGAGTTGGCAAAACCACGTGGCAGATGCAGAACGAAGGGACGTTCGATCACCTGGGCTGGGATTTGTCATCGCCGGTATGGAATGTTTGCCCGGCTTTCGGGTACCCGGTTCTGGCGTGGCAAAACAGCAGTGCCGGTCCGGGCGGAGTTATAGAAAAATGGTCATCCTTTGAAGGCGGCAGACTGATCGATGAAGGAAAGAAAGTGCTTGTAGATTTTGAGGGTAATATCGTTGTCATCACGAAATATTACGCCGAACATGAAACCGAGAAAAACATTGACTTTATGGTCAGCAAGTACACACCTTCTGGCGATAAATTGTGGTCAGAAACCTATGACAGTGACCCATCCGGCGATATTAACGATATTCCTGAATATATGGCAATTGATGACAATGGCAATATCTACATCACCGGGGCGACCAATTCCAGTCAACAGATCCTTACCGTCAAATTCAGCCCGAGTGGAGTGCTTGTCTGGGCTCGTCAGTATGACGGCACAGCAGACAGGCGTGATATCGCTAGAGGGATAACAGTTGATGCGAGTGGAAATGTTTATATCGCCGCGGAAACAGATACATCGTCCATTAGCGACATCGATTACTGCCTGATCAAATACAGTACCGGCGGAGTATTTCAGTGGGCGAAAATCAGTGATGGCGGCAATAATGGTGATGATTACGCCCTTGGTGTCACGGTTGATTTGTCAGGTAATGTATACATGGCCGGTGACCCTGATTCTTATAACACGGTTTCGAAAATCCAGACGTTTAAATATAACTCGGCGGGAGTTTTGCAATGGCAAAAAGATTTCGACGCCCCTGCCGATACGTTTATCAACGGCGGTGAAATTGCGACTGACAAATCTGATAATATTTATGTCTCGGGTCTCTTATACAAAGATAGCGATGAAGATTTTCTGCTGCTTAAATATAACGAAGACGGCGATTTGCTATGGTCAGAAATTTCCGATGTTGACAGTTCTAACGTTGAATTTCCACGAATGGCTTTAGATGATGCCGGTAACATATATCTTGCCAGCGCTACCTACTCTCCTGCAACCTGGTTTGATTATGTCATTGCCAAGTATTCTCCGGAGGGGACAAAGCTTTGGCATCAAACTTATAACGGGCCGGAAAGCCAGCATGATAAAATTACGGCAATAACAGTGGGGCCAGACCAGAGTGTATATGTGACAGGTATTTCCGGATACCGACACGAAATGAACCGAATAGTAGATGGAATCAGTAGAACACAAAAATATAGCCAGGACGGAGATCTTGTATGGTCGATCGATCATGTCGGGACGCAAGGAAGCATGACAATGCCATTTAGCATTGCTGTCGGGGATCGTCAAGTTTACATTACGGGTGCTTTTGAAGGTGCTACGATGTATGGCGATAGCGGTGTTATCTGTTATGCGGAGTGCTCGAGTAACGGTGACTGCAACGCGGACTTCAAAGTGAACTTTGCCGACTTTGCCGTCCTTGCCGGTCAGTGGCTTGATACGAACTGCGGCGAATGCGGAAAAGCCGACTGGACCGGTGACGGAAATGTTCAGGCCGACGACCTGATCGTTTTAGCGAATAATTGGTTGTGGGACATCAACGCTCTCGATCTTGCGTGGGATTTCAATGACGACCTTGTTGTCAATATGATTGATTATGCAATGATGGCCCAGGCGTGGCAATCCGAACCGGGCGATGAGCAATGGAACAAAGATTGCGACCTGTCACAAACTAAAGGCGTAATAGACATCGAAGATCTGCTGATACTTTCTGAGCATTGGCTGGAAGACAGAAGGTAATAGTTTTCTGCCGGTTTTTCACAAACTTCGGTTAAGCTTTTTGCATAGTGATTTGAAGTGGTTTACTTTTTCGGTACCGAGGTGGATTATTGGAAATGCGGTTTTGTTGTGGTTCAGCGGTTCGTCCAGGTCTGTGTATTTTTTGCAGTAATCGCCGTCCGGGGTGGACGGGATCGGAGAAAAATCTGCAAGCATTACCTTGAGACCAAGCGAATTTGCGAATCGCATTGACTCTTCCAACTGCTGCAAATCTGAATTTGGATGGCCGATTATCTGGTATGTCGTAATATTTTTTTTGTCGGCGCCTGCATTTATGAGATTTTCGGCGGCTGTAACCAGATCGCGGGAGACAACTTTTGAGCCGGTTTTTGAATGAAAATCACCGGATTTGCTCTCGAAGCCAAGATAAAAAGTTTTGAACCCGCCGCGGACCATGATATTTGCGATCTCCGGCGTAATAAATCTCACATGCAGAGCATTCGGGGTGTGGAAATTAACCTTGATGTCGCCGGCGATGACATATTCCAAAAAAGGAATGAGGGTTTTATCCGGCTGATAAAGGAGGGCATCGTCATAAAAGGCGATATCCGTAACCCCTTTATCTAAAAGTATTTGCAGGTCTTTGATACATTCGGTGAGCGGTCTTGCCTTAAATCCGCCGCTGTTTAGCAGGTGTACGCCGCAGTAGGTGCAATGGTATGGACAGCCTCGGGTCAGTTTTATCACGCCGACGTCGAGCTTTTCGTAAAGTTCCCACAGCGGAGACTGATAATTTTTTCCGCTTTCAGGAACCAGAGATTCTAAAAATGTGGTATCTGAGTCCGGAATGAGGATGTCGGCGCCGAGGGTTTTGGCGTGTTCGGGGCATAAGCCGACGTAAGTGCCTCCCAGAACAACACTTGCGCCGGGCAGAAAGCTGCGGATATCCTCTATGACCTCCATTACGCCCGGATACCAGTATGTCATCGATGTTTGGACGAGGACGTGGTCAAATGGGATGTTTTTTTTAATAAATGACTGAAAAATTGACCGCTCAGCGCCAAAACGTCGATAATTACGATGGATGCTTGCAAACTGTTTGGGTTTGTCGATCTTTTTGGCCTGAAAATGTCCTCGCCCCCACTTGTCAGCAGTAGATTCGGCGTTATCAGTGCCATAAGGGTTGTTTCTGTCGAGATAATCGAATAGAGTCAGGTCGGCTGATCGGCGCAGGCAAGCTGCTGCCGTGAGCATTCCAAACGGCTTTAGCCAGAAATCATACGCCGTAAAGTCATAAATCGGCGGATTAACGAGTAATATTCGCGGTTGCATGGACTGAACTATACTTGAAAATACAGCGATTAGCAATTAGCGATTAGCGATTAGATCCAGGTTGAAAATTAGGTTAGTTTTAGGTATAATCAGGTTGCACAGGTTGCCGATTATTACTAATTTGAACATTTTGGATAAATATGTCGAACAGAACCTTCTAATAGTCGAAAAACAACTTGCATAAATTACATAAATTAGTATAATAGATGGATTAGCGTTTAATTACGACATGCAGGGGTTCCAGATGTTCTGTACGACTATTATTATTTGAGTCGATTTTTTTTGGGGATTATATAACAATGGCTGGTATGTTCTTTACAATGCAGGAAGTAGCTGACAAGCTCTCGAAGTCGGAAGAGCAAATACACGAACTGATTCAGGAAGGTAAACTTCGTGAGTTCAGAGACGGTACGAAGCTGCTTTTCAAAGTATCCGAAGTTGAGTCTCTGGCATCACAGTTACCAATTATTGCAGATGGTGAACCGGTTGAGATTCTCCCCAATGACAGCGAAGTAGTGCTCGAACCGATAGCAGAACCAACTCCGGCGGCAGCGCCTACTCCAACCGTCGACGAACTGGACATCGTCGAAGACGCGGCAGCTGAACCGGATGACGACGGCGATGACGAATTGCTGTTGGGCGATTTCAGCCTGGACGAAACGCAGGAAGACGTGCTGCTGGAACCTGAGCCGGCTAACGAGGAACTTTCACTCGATGATTCACTGAGCATACTTGCCGGTGACGACAACTCAGACAAGACTTCAGCAGTTGAAGATATCTCTTCGGAATCGGACGACGTGCTAACGGACGATGCTGACGCCGCAGATGATATTTCCATCGAACCTCAAGCAGAGATAACCGGCGATGACAGCATGGACGTACTTCTAACCGACGACGAGCCGGCAGAAGCGGAAGTCACCGAAGATGTATCTCTGGAAGCGACATCGATAGGTGACGAACTTTTAATCTCCGACGAATCATCAGCAGATATGCTTCTCGATGACGAGGATTCGCTTAAGCTGGCAGAAACGACAGCGGCTGTGGAAGAAAATGCCGAACAAGAATTCGATCTTGGCGACAGCTTTGACATCCTGATGGATGACGATGCAAGCGATCAAGCGTCTATTGAAAAAGATGGTAGCCTGCTCTCGGACGATACGCTTGGTGGGTTGCTGGCGCCGGACGCACCAAAAGTAAAAGGTTCAGACGACGAACTTTTAAGCTCAATTACAAAAGCTGACACCGCAATGGGTAACACCGGGGTCAATGTTCTGGCCGAAACCGACAGCGATTTCCAGCTTGCAAGCGATACCAAGGCAGATACTGTGATCCCGGACGAAGAAGATGACCTCGACGACCTCGACGATCTTGACATGAGTGACGGTGACTTTCTTGCCGAGTCTACAGGACTTGGCAATCTCGACGACGATCTGAATCTCGACAGCATCGGAAGCGGATCGGGCCTGCTGGATCTTTCACTACAGGCTGACGACACCTCGCTCGGGGCAGTACTTGACGACATCCTCCCATCCGAAGACGAAATAGAGGCAGTACCTGTCGAAGTGGAAGAGGCAACCATCGCCGATGAAGCAGACAAGATATTCGAAGCTGATGATGACGACCAGGCTATGATCACGGCACCTGAACCGGCAAGACAAATGACAGCGAGATACGTAGCAGCAGCACCGACGGCAGTAGAAAATGCTTGTGGAATTGCAATGTTCCTGCCTGCAATAATGGTTGCTTTTGCAGCGATAATATTGCTGTTTGGGCTTAAGGGGATAAGTCCAATGCTCCTGACCAAGGTTTCCAGCGATCTTGCCGGTTTCCCGATGATCTGGTGGATCGTCATTGGTACAAGCGTACTGTTTTTGGTGATCCTGATGTTCGGAGCACTTCTGGGCGGTGGATCAGGACAGACAAAAGCTAAGGCTAAGAAACCCAAAAAGGGTAAAAAACCAAAAAAAGCAAAAAAAAGCAAAAAAGCTAAGAAAAAGAAATAAGACCGGCCGATGAAGGGTCTATGGGCATAGCGCCCGGAACTTGAAAATAAGGATATGAACTTTCTTGAAAGGATTCAAAATGAAAAAGGCAAGTGTAATAGCGGTTATCGGAATTTGTGCATTTATCATGCTGGCGGGCGGATGTATTTCGGTGCAAGAGCATGAAAGCGTCCTAGCATCAAATAAACGCATGGCAGACGACCTGAGAAAAGTCAGGGGCGAACTTAGAAGCTCCAATATCCTGCTTAATCAATGCCAAGCACGACTTGCAACAGCAACAAGTCTGTCCGGCCCGGAAATGCAGGCTCTAAAAGACAAGATCGACCTTCTCAATCAGGACATCGCCAGCAAGACAGCCCTCATCAAACGAATGCAAGTGGAATTGTCCCGAAACGTAATTCAGCTGCCGGTGGAACTTAGAATAGCTTTGAGGGAATTTGCCCAGGCCAACGACATGGTTACGTTTGACGAAGCTACGGGCGTTCTCAAATTCAAAAGCGATCTGCTTTTCAACTCCGGAAGTGCAAAAGTACTTGACGAAGCAAAAAGCGGGATCGCCTCACTTGCCGGCATTATGAACTCCGAACTGGCAAGCCAGTTTGATCTGGTCATCGCCGGACACACAGACAACGACCCGATCAAATACAGCAAACACCTCCATGCGACTAACTGGCATCTTTCTTCGCACAGGGCTATCGGGGTACTCGAGTTGTTGACGCAAAACGGTATCTCGCCAAAACGGCTCAGCGCAAGAGGATTCGGCGAGCAGCGTCCGCTTCAGCCAAACGAAACAAAAGAAGGAAAAGCGGCCAACCGAAGAGTTGAGATATATGTAATCGCACCGGGAATGTAAGCTAAACCAAAGACTATAAACTATATACTAGAGACTGGCAATGACTGAGAAGACTTTGATTATAGTTAAACCCGACGGTGTGCAGCGTCACTACGTTGGCGAGATAATTTCGCGATTTGAGAAGAAGGGCTTTAAGCTCGTCGCCGCCAAATTCATGCGGATCCCGGAAGAGACGGCGAGAAAACATTACGCCGTTCACGAAGGCAAACCGTTTTTTGAAGGAGTTGTCAAATACATCTCGTCATCACCTTCGATGGTGATGGTCTTCCAGGCCGATGGCGTTATCGACATGGCTCGCAAGATGATGGGAGCGACGTTCGGATTTACAGCAGAGCCCGGAACTATTCGGGGAGACTTCAGCTGCTCGAAGGGTTACAATTTGATCCACGGTTCGGACTCACCGGAATCAGCGGACTTCGAGATACCGATTTACTTTACGCCGGAAGAGCTCGCCGATTATGAACTGTCCGACGAAAAATGGCTCTACGGCAAAAACGACTAGAAGTCTGTTAACTTCGACAATAAGATATCAAATTAAATCCTCGCACATCGCGGGGATTTTTTTTTGTCGTATAACAGCATGGGCACAGCCCATCCTACCACCTCAAGTCTATTTTATAAAAAAAGTGTCGCAGGCTTTTTCAAGGCTTGCAATTTTACGCAATAGCGAATATAAGTGTGTACGACATGGCTGAAGATATTAAAAATAAAATTGAAGGGCTTCGGGAAGAGATTCGCCGGCACGATCATCTTTATTATGTACTCAGTTCGCCCAAGCTTACCGATCAGCAGTATGATAAACTTTACGCTGAGCTAAAAAAGCTTGAAGAGGCCAACCCGGATCTGATCACGCCCGACTCGCCAACCCAGCGGGTTTCCGGTAAACCTGTCGAAGGGTTCGGCAATATTCGACATGCCGCTGCGATGCTTAGTATCGATAACACGTACAATGCCGATGAACTTCGTGATTTTGACGGGCGCGTTAAAAAGGCCCTTGGCGATGCCCCTTATAAATATGTCGTTGAGCTTAAGATCGACGGGCTCGCCATCAGCTTGCGATATGAAAAGGGTTTGCTTGTACAGGCGGCGACGCGCGGCGACGGGCAAACCGGTGACGATGTAACGTCAAATGCCCGGACCATCAAAGCGATACCGCTTTCGCTGATGGATGCCGCATCGGCACCGGAGATTCTGGAAGTTCGCGGCGAGATATATATGCCGAAGAAATCGTTTGCCGACCTTAATAAACATCGAGGAGAAACCGGCGAGCCTCCGTTTGCAAATCCGCGTAACGCTGCCGCCGGTTCGCTTAAGCTGCTTGACGCAAGGGTGACGGCGACGAGGAACCTGGCGTTTTTTGCGTACTCTATCGGTCAGGCGAGCGCCCCTTTAAGTGACAGCCATTACAAAACACTTAACGCCCTAAAGGAACATAACCTGCCGGTCAATGGCAACACCAAACAGGCCAAAGATATCGAGCAGGTCATCAAGATATGTAAAAACTGGGAGAAGAAAAAGGAAACCCTCGGTTACCAGATCGACGGTATGGTTGTAAAGGTCGACGGGTTTTCCGAACAGGATATTCTTGGCACTACGGGCCGTGCGCCGAAATGGTGCATCTCCTACAAATTCCCCGCCGAACAGGCAGAGACCATCGTAGAGTCGATAGAGGTTCAGGTCGGAAAGACCGGGATACTAACTCCGGTGGCGAATCTAAAACCTGTCAAACTTGCCGGCACTACCGTTAAACGCGCATCGCTGCATAACTTCGACCAGATCAAACGGCTCGATCTGCGGGAGCTGGATACCGTTATAATCGAAAAAGCCGGTGAGATAATTCCGCAGGTGATAGAGGTCAAGAAAAAGGAAAGATCACTATTCGAGAGCAAGCCGGTTGAAATTCCTACAAACTGTCCAAGCTGCGACAGCCCGACAGTTGTAACAGTCAACAAACGAAAAAAAACCGGCGCCGATGAAGAAATAGATTTTACAACGGTATGGTGCAGCAATCCAAACTGCAACTCGATACTTAAAGAACGCATCGCATATTTCGTCGGCCGCGGTCAGATGGATATTGAAAACTTCGGACCGGCATTGATCGATCAGCTTGTCGATAAGGGGCTGGTAAAAAACTTTGCCGATCTTTACTCGCTCGACCTTTTCAAAATTGCTCCACTGGAAAGAATGGCAGCCAAAAGCGCAGAAAATATTATTGCCGCTCTCGAAAAGAGTAAGACGCAGGATCTTTGGCGATTGATAACCGGACTTGGTATTCTTAATGTCGGCGGTCAGACTGCCGAAATCCTTGCCGACGAATTTATGTCACTTGAAAATCTTATGGCTGCCAGCGTTGAAAAACTCGAATCGATCGACCAGGTCGGCCCGATCATCGCTCGCAGTATTTATGACTATTTCAGGGACCCGGAAAATATCGCGATAATCGAACAAATGCGAAAGGCCGGCGTACATCCTACACCGCCTGTAGAAAAACGGTCGGCAGTACTGGCCGGAAAAACGATTGTAGTAACCGGAACGCTGGAAAGCTTTACGCGAACCGAGATCCAGCAGGCGATAAAGGACAACGGCGGAAAAACCTCGTCAAGCGTCAGCAAAAAAACTGATATGGTAGTTGTAGGGGCAAACGCCGGAAGCAAGGCAGAAAAGGCCCATAAGCTCGGGATTGAGATAATAAGCGAGGAAGAGTTTTCAGAATTAATTGCTTCCGATTAACTATTAATTCCGTGACGTAAACCCCGTTTCTGCGAAATTATTAAAGATTTTGGCGTATTTAATCCGACTGAAAGTGTTCATGAGGGGTTTTAGGCCAGCTTTGATGCAATAATTGATTGTGTTTCAACGTCATTTATGCTATGCTGTTCTACTTGACTTTTGCTTATAATCCGGATAGTAATACCGGGAAAATTAACTATTATTTAAGGAGTATAAATTGAAAACCAGGATTCTTGTAATTACGATCATCGCTGTAATGGTTGCAGCGGGATTTGCTGTCGGGGCAAAAAAAGGTGCAGAAAAAACACCGGAGACTAAAACAACGGGAACTAAAGCAACGGAGTTGAAAACAGAGTTGCACAAAGTCAGTTACATTTTAGGAGCTAACGTTGGCAGGTCATTCAAACAGGGGAGACTTAAAACTATCGAATATGATGCTTTTGTTCAAGGCATGAAGGACGTATTTGCCAAGAAAGACCTCGCTTTCACCCCGAAGCAGATGCAGGCAATAATGACAGCGTTTGGCAAGAAGAAAAAGGAAGAGCTTGACAATATCGGAAAAACAAACACTACAGAAGGTAAAGCTTTCCTTGCTGAAAACGCCAAGAAAAAAGGGGTAATAACACTAAAAAGCGGACTTCAGTACAAAATCATCAAAAATGGAACCGGAGCCATTCCGAAAGCAACCGACACAGTCGAAGCTGTTTACAAAGGCACGCTTATTGATGGTACAGTATTCGATGCCAGCAGTCTCCACAAAGGACCGTCTATATTCGGCGTTGGCGGAGTAATCAAGGGTTGGACAGAAGCACTTCAGCTTATGCCTGTTGGCTCCAAGTGGATTCTTTACATCCCAGGCCACGGCAACCTGGCTTATGGTTCCAACGGCAATGGCGACGACATCGGCCCTAATGCTACGCTTATTTTTGAGATCGAGTTGGTAAAGATCATGCCGCCGAAGATCGATCTCCCGAATTTCAGGTAGCAGCATATTCAAAACAATTAAAGCCTGCAATCGATTGGTTGCGGGCTTTTTTTATGCGCACCCGACAATCATTGTTTTTATCGGGCTATGAATCATAAATATGCCTCCGGCGGTGGTTAAGTCATGTTGTTTTTGTGCCGAAAATTCAGTAATGGAGTTTCGCTTCGGCGGGACCATGGCAAGGATGACACTTTTGAGAACGATTTATGACTGAAACACAGCTATTCAACGCAATAGGCATAGAAACGGAAACGACAGATATTATCTTCGTGACCGACCAGGAGAAGATGCCCCACCAGATAGGCAAAACGCTAATGGACGAAGGCCGTTCGTGGGAGAAAATTGGCGTGGAAAGATTCATTGAATCTTTTGAGAAACTCGGCGAGATACGAACCGTAGTCGTCGATACCAGCGAGGTCGAGGAAGAAGATCGCCGCGGTTTGCTTGAGGCCTTAAAAAGGCTGGAGGAAGCAAATACCGCAGCGATCCTTCTTAACGACAACATAGATTTTCCGTTTGATGAGTTCGAGCATGCGTCATTGCTAAAGAGCGCATCGTTCGATGAGCTATGGGGAAGAATTGATTCGAATATTAAGTTCCGTGACAGCGTCATACTGGAAACCGACCAGACTGTCGAAGAAGCGATTTTTGCAAAGCCGCAAATCGCGCCGGAGCATTCTGCGGATATGGTCGAGCAACTCAAGATGGCCGGTCGTGTTCAGCGTGATTTTCTGCCGACGGATCTGCCCGACAGCGACAAGATCAACTGGGCAGCATACTTCGAGCCCGCCGAGTGGGTATCCGGTGACATCTACGACATTACACGGCTGGACGAACAGCATATCGGGTTCTACCTCGCCGATGCCGTAGGCCATTCGATGCCGGCTGCCTTGCTTACGATGTTTATAAAGCAGGCGATCGTTATGCGTCAAACAAAGGGAAATGACTACAGTATTTCCGTGCCGGTCGAAGTGATGAGCAAACTCAACAGCAAAATGAGCGAGCAAAACCTTTCGGGATGTTTGTTCGCGACGTGCTGTTACGGTCTTATCAATTCACGAACACTGCAAATGACATACTGCCGCGGAGGCCACCCGTACCCGATACTAAAACGCAACGGCGAAGAACCCATCCAACTGCAGGCGCAGGGCGGATTGCTGGGAATCTTTCCAAGTTCGCATTTCGAGCAGGAAACTGTTCAACTAAAATCCGGCGATAAGCTGGTGATCTATTCCGACGGACTCGACGAAATAATCGGCGAAAACGCCGACAGCAGCGATGATTCGTTTATTTTCAACGAAGAATTCAGAGAAGCTCTGGACCTGCCGGTAAAAGATATGATGGCAAAGATCAAGCAACTCGCCAAAAACACAAACCAAAAATTCCCCGACAAAGACGACCGGACAGCTATCGCGCTGGAGATTTTGTAATACCGTGCTGTCGGCATCCTGCCGACAGATACTGCGGGCTGGAAGCCCGCAGAACAAACTACTCCATGTGTTTTTCGATGAATGATGTGTCTATATTATTTTCGACATAGAGGTTGTGGCGGAGGATTTCCAGGCATACAGGGATCGTTGTCTTAACAGGGCTTACCTTAAACTCTCGCAGTGCGCGTTTCATTGTGTTGATGGCGCTATCACGGCTGTTTCGGTGGACGATCAGCTTACCTATCATGGAATCGTAATACGGCGATATGACATAGCCTTGGTGGACGTGCGTATCAAGTCGCACTCCGGGGCCGCCCGGCGGGATGAACTCTGCGATCCTGCCCGGACTCGGAGCGAAATCCCTTGCCGGGTCCTCGGCATTGATCCTGCATTCGATTGCGGCACCGTTGAGCTTGATATCCTTCTGGCGAAGTTCGATGCGCTCACCGCTTGCGACCTTCAACTGCCACTTGATAAGATCCTGGCCGGTAACGATCTCGCTTACAGGGTGTTCGACCTGGATGCGCGTGTTCACTTCGATAAAGAAAAAATTCTTATTCTTGTCGAGCAGAAATTCGACAGTCGCGGCACCGACATACTCGGTCTGCTTAACCAGGCGGATAGCCGCACGGCAAAGTTCTTCGCGGGTCTTGTCGTCAAGGATACCGCATGGAGCTTCTTCGATAAGTTTCTGGTGACGCCTCTGGATCGTGCAGTCTCTTTCATAGAAATGAAGAGCATTGCCATGGCTGTCGGTCATTACCTGCACCTCGATGTGGCGGGGTTCTATGATAAACTTTTCGATGAAAAGGGTTCCGTTGTTAAAGCAGGCTTCGGCTTCGGACCGGGCGGCTGCGAAAGCGCCGTGCATGCTGATATCGTTATGGACAACACGCATACCGCGGCCGCCGCCGCCTGCTGCAGCTTTGAGGATCACGGGGTAGCCCAGTTTGTTTGCCATTTTGAGCGCTTCGGCTTCGTCTTTGAGAGCATCCTTCGAGCCTGGAACAACGTCGACTTTGGCTTTCTTTGCGATCTCTCTTGCTTCGATCTTGTTGCCGAGCATCCGCATAGCCTCTGGCGACGGTCCGATGAAACCGATACCGCAATCACGGCAGACCTCGGCGAAGTGGTCGTTCTCTGCGAGGAAACCATAACCGGGATGGATAGCTTCAACGTCGGTGATCTCAGCGGCACTGATTATCGCCGGGATGTTGAGGTAGCTGGCAGCCGCGTTTGCCGGGCCGATACAAACTGCCTCGGTTGCCTGCCTGATATAAGGTGCGTCTTTGTCAGCCTGCGAAAAAACGGCGACCGTCTCGACACCAAGTTCCTGACAGGCGCGAATTATTCTAAGGGCGATCTCGCCTCTGTTCGCTATTAAAATTCTTGAAAACATAAGATAGCCCGGCTAAAGAGCCGGTTCCTAAATTCGTAATTGGTAATTTTCGAACTGACCGGCAGGTCGGCTTGAGTTAGTCCGGTTTGACCTTAAAGAGTACCTCGTCAAACTCGATGGCTTGTCCGGGTTGACACATGACCTCTGCGATAGTACCGCTCATCTCGGCTTTGATCTCGTTCATAACTTTCATCGCTTCGATGATGCAGATGACCGTACCCTCATTGACCCGCGAACCGACCGTTACAAACGATTCGGAATCCGGGCTTGGCGAGCCGTAAAAAGTGCCGACCATCGGAGAGGTGATATACTTGAGATTGCTGTCTTCGGTTGGGGCAACTGCGGCAGGAGCATCAGCAGCGGCAGCCGGAATAACCGCCTGCGCCATTGGAATCTGCTGGACAGCCTGCATTTGCGGCTGGGGACGTTTGAGGTGAATCTTTTTGTCACCGTCGGCTATTTCTATTTCGACAAGATCATTTTCCTTCATGATCTCGATCAATTCTTTAACTTTCGCTAAATCTTTATCCTTCATCTCTGACATATGGCCAGTCCTTTAATAGGTGTTTATTTTATTTATCGGCGATAAGTATAGCTTTTCAACGGTAGAATGCAAGAAAATTAGCCAGTACAAGACCTGCTGTATCGCCAGTAGCCGTTTTAGGCACAAAAACCGATAAAATCCCCCAAAAAGCTTTTTCCATTTATTCCGTGATCGGGTTATCTATTTCTCCAGTTCTACGAGGTTTTCGTAGTTCTGGCGTTTTCTGATCACTGTAAATTTGTCTCCGTCGACGAGGACTTCCGGCAGCATTGGCCTTGAGTTGTAGTTACTGCTCATCGTATATCCGTATGCTCCTGCGCTAAAAACTGCGATCAGGTCGCCTCGTTTCACCGGTGCCAGCGAGCGACCCTGGGCAAAGAAGTCTGATCCTTCGCAGATCGGTCCGACAATATCTACAACCTCGGTTCCGTCAATCTCCAACTCTTTACTGCGTCTGCCCGGCATGAATTTTTCTTCGATCTCGGCAGGCCAGATAAAGTGGTACGCATCGTACAGCAATGGCCGGATAAGGTCGTTCATGCCCGCGTCGACAATGACGAATTTCTTCTCGCCGCCCTTTTTCAGATACAAAACCTTCGTCAGCATGATCGCCGCATTGGCCGCGATAGACGCACCCGGTTCGAGTATGAGTTTGAGATCCTTACCCTTAAGCAGCGGCACGATGGCTTGAGCGTATTTCGCAGCAGAAGGCGCCGACGACGTTCCGTAGTCGGCACCATAGCCGCCGCCCAGATCGACAGCTTCAACACGGAAACCGTCATCGCGAAGCTGGTCGATAAGCTCAAGCGTTTTTTCCAATGCCTCGACATACGGATCAACCGTTTTGCCCGCAGAACCAAGGTGAACGTGTATCGCGCACAGATCGACGTTTTCATCTTTTCCATACTGCGTAAATACCCTGCGTGCCCGCTCGATATCTACGCCGAACTTCGACTCCTTTTTGCCGGTGGTAGTATAGGTATGCGTTTTGGGGTCAACGTCGGGGTTTACACGCAAAGCGGCTTTGGTCTTTTTGCCGGACTCTTTGGCAAGCTTAATAATATTTTCCAGTTCCTCTTCCGATTCGATATTGAAGTAACCGATACCGGCATCGAGGGCTTCGAGGATTTCCTTATCCGTTTTGCCGACCCCCGCGTAGACGATCTTTGACATGTCGGCGCCGGCTTGTTGTGCGCGATAAAGTTCGCCGCCGCTGACAATATCAAAACCGCTGCCGGCGTGGGCCAAAAACTTCAGGATATTGATATTGCTGCAAGCCTTGATCGAGTAACAAATAGTCGTATCAAGTTCGCTGTAAGCGGCCTGAACCTTATTCAGATGGTCAAGAAAAGTCGCCTTACTGTAAATATAAACCGGCGTCGAAACTTCCGCGGCAATGCGGGAAACAGGGACGTCTTCGGCAAAAAGTTTCCCGTCAATATAATCAAATCTGTCCATAATAACACCTGTCACAATCTATTAATATTACCAAAAGCGGGCATTATACAGACTCAGCAGGAGGATTTACAGCTTTTTTATATTTTTCAGTTTGACCGGCCGAAACCGTCCGTCACTACTCTTGCGGTATCGAAAATCGCTGCTTTCCATTTCATCACCTGAATTCAGAAAAATCTCCCTTACTTCGTCATTGACCTGCTTATCCGTCCAGTCAGGGTGAAGTTGCTTTATCCAGCCCGTCTTCAGCGCATAGGCGGTATTATACAGATCGCACATAACCTGGATCTTCTCGGCAGGCGTCATGCGTTTGTATATTTCGGTCTGAATTTTTTCCGCTTCTGTCACTTACTACCTCTTATCGTTTCGATCATTATCGCATCTGCTTGTTATTATCTATCTTTCCATCTTCTGTGTCAAGTATCTGGATCGAGCCGATTCTGTGTAATGTTGGGTCCGTGACTGTCCATACGACTTTTTTGTCCGGGGTTATCTCGAACACCTGCGAGGCGGTCGGATCGCTGTCCTTTCCGTGGACAAGGTTTGTTACGATAGTATTTCCGTTAGGCAGACGCTGCATCCCGCAAACCATATTAATATGCAGCCCGATATCGTCATCGCCGCCCAGTGACCATACGACCTTACCATCTCCGTCGAACTCGGCGATATGCCAGCCGCCTTTATTCGGGTTACCCGATGTCAGAGTATTGCCGTTGCCGAGCCGGATAGCGACATAATGGCCGTTAGGAAATGTCCGCAAAAGTTTGCCGTCGGCGTCCCATTCATACGTTTTATTTTCGGTCATAATCGTGGTAAGATATGTCCCTTGAGGCGTCTTGCGAATCTGGCGGAACGCATGGCGTTTGTCTTTTCGGTCGGAGACTTTTATCTTTTTTGCAACCGTACCGTCGGGGTTCAGCTCAACCAGCCATGCCCCGTTTCCGTTCTCACCTACGAGAAACTTCCCATCGGCTATCGGCTGACACGAATGATTCTCTTTGCCCTTTGGCGGGTCGTACCTCCAGATCGTCACCTTGTCCTTACCGACAAGCGTAACGCCGTCCTTGTGACTGAAAATAATCCTGCCGCCGCCCAGATACCATGAATCGGTCGTCTCGTCATCGGTGCCATACTCCCATTCGATTTTGCCGTCTGCCCCGACGACAGCAACACTTCCCGACTTCCAGCCGGACTTCAGGTAGCGGTGGGTAACTTTCTTTTCGACCTCATCGCCGGTCTTTAAAACGGTAACAATAAGCGGGCCGTTGATACGAATAACCTCACCGGCATTTTTCTTGCGGGTGATCGCAAATTCGCCATAATGAATATTGCACGCCCTTCCATCCTCCGAGCGGATAATCGCCTCGACAAGTTTTCCGTCTTTCCATTCGACATCCGCACTGAAACCGCCATTTGCGACAATACCTGTAACCTTACCGTTTGGCCAGGCTGCCGGCAGAGCGGGCAAAAGGCGAATATCTTCACCATCGCTTCTCAAAAGCATTTCACTAATATTGTCCTCCAGTTCCGCAAGCCCGGCAGCGTTGCGCGGACCTGAGATCATAAGATACCGCCAATACTGAAAATGCAAAGCAGCCAGCGAATTGTTATCGCGTGCCGCAACTTCAGCAGCCTCATCTTTTTCACTGCCGTCAACATTTTCACCGCTCTCATCAAAACTCTTTATACGAAGATCGGTCGTTTGCATACTTTCTGCGATCGGCTCGTCGAAATGAACACGCATACGGCCAAAAGTTTTTCTGTAATCGGCGATATGATCTTTCAGCAAAAGCTTATACGATTTCGCCGACGCCTGAATAAGATTCATCGTTACCTGCGCGGAAGGATTAACCGCCTCGGTTAGAACGGTTCCGTTGAAACTTGGGAAATTGGTTTTGCTGGAAATCAACAAAGTAACTGCGTCGGCATCTTCAACATGAATACCTTTGTCATCCGAACTTACCAGCCCGCCGGTGGCATTGACCTTAAGCTGCATCTCAGATAACATTTCGCCTGCACTAGAGGCACCGGGCAATAATATAGGCACCTTGCTATTGACGGCAATGCGATCATAGGCAGCGATTACAACTTTTGCGGTCGGACGATCCACACGAAGAGCCGCAGTGAAATTAAGCTTCTCCTGCTTGTCGCAGCTAAGGCGAACAACGATAACATTGTCAGGTTTGCTTGCATAAACCTGGCGGGTATATGTCGCACCGTTATGCCTGAAGCTGGTAGTAGCAATCCCGTTTTCCAGATCGAGCTTTCGCCGGTATTCAGCTGCCGCACCGATACCCTTGAATTTAATATTCAGACCGTCGATGACCTCGTGGGGCTGGAGTTTTTTGCGGACAATGTTTTTTGTGACACGCTCATCGGCTTCGACATATTTCCCGTCCCTAACCATCTCAATACCCTCAGTGAGAGTGCTCGCGTTGTCGGCAAGGCCTGGCAGCGTGTTGTTGATGACATAAGGCAAATTGTCGAAAAGTTCAAGCCATTCGGATTTTATACCCCCAAAGACCATCGCCCCAAGCTCGCCGTTGCCGACCGGCAGAGCCTGCTGCCAATTTGCAGCCGGTTCATCATACCACAGCACAAGATCGGGATTGATGCCTTCGGCGATCCTGGGAGCAGCGGAGCTGACAATTTCCGAAACACACCCGCCGGAAAAAATAACCGAAATCGCCAAAACGGCGATAACCGTAAATATCATCGAAAAATCCAAAAATCTTATCGGGCGTTGATCACGCATTATCTCTCCTTAGATATAAGTTTTAATAATCCCTTAAAATGTTTGCGTAAACAAAGGGCTCTGGTGTTTTATTCGGCAAATAAAACAAATCAATCCAGTTTACAGTTTACATTCGGAGAATTTAAGTTAATATAATTGATATTGACTTATTATGATACAAGGGGAAAAGATGTCGTCAATTGGTTTTATAGGCGCCGGCAATATGGCCCAGGCCCTGATAAATGGGATCATTCAAGCCGATCAGTTCGCCCCGGCCGACGTTCTGGTAAGCGATATAAGCGGCGAAAGGCTTGTATGGCTGGCAAAAAAATACGGTGTGGTCGCCGTCTCGAACAATACCGCTATCGCCGACAAAGCCGATATAATCGTCCTGAGCGTTAAACCCCAGGTCATGGCCGGTGTACTGGAAGAAATAAAAAACAGCGTTAAAAAAACATCCGTAGTGATTTCCATCGCCGCGGGAATTACCGTCGCGGCGATCTCAGAGGCACTCGGCGATATACAGGTCATTCGCGTCATGCCAAACACCCCGTCGCTGGTATCGGAAGGCATGAGCGGGCTCTATTCGCCAAACGCTTCCGATAATACGATGCAAAACGCACTGGAAATCTTTTCTGCCGTCGGAAAAGCTGTGATCGTCGAAAAAGAGGACCTCATCGACGCCGTCACCGCGATAAGCGGATCCGGGCCGGCGTACTTTTTTTTGCTGATGGAAGAAATGATCAAAACCGCCCAAAAACTCGGTTTGCCGGAAGATATCGCGACCGATCTGGTCCTCCAGACGGCAAAAGGCGCAGCAATTCTTGCAGAAATAGCACAGTTTAACGGCGAATCTGCCGAAGAACTAAGAAGAAAGGTAACCTCTCCCGGAGGCACCACAGAAGCGGCGATAAATACATTCAAGAACGCCCAGCTCGATAAGTTAGTAGAAAAAGCACTGACAGCCGCATACGATAAGAGTAAAGAACTTTCAGGTTGAACATAATGGGGGTGTCCCCCCCCGCAAACAAAAATGTCGACAAAAACAGGTAATTATTATTTGGAGAGTATAGTTTGAATCTTACAAAAAGTTTTTTTCTAATCGGGCTCGCAGGTTTGACAGCACTATTATTAATCGCCGGTTGCGGACCGCAGATGACGCAAACACCAACACTGTCATCCGCCCAAAATTACAACAAATACAAACGCCTTGACATTTCAATCGAAACAGATACGCACAAACACAAACCCGAACTGGTACATACACTGACAGTTCTGCCGGTCGGATCGCTCAAAGGCGTTACGATAATCGTTGACGCAGGTCACGGCGGAAAAGATCCCGGTGCAGGTGAAAAAACTTATTCCAGAACCCCCGAAAAAACTATCAACCTGGCAATCGCAAAAGAACTGCAAACCCAACTCCAGGCCAAAGGCGCAAGAGTAATAATGTCTCGAACAACCGACAGATTTATCGACCTCGACGTCAGAGCCGCTATGCCCGGAAGACACAAAGCCAACCTGCTGGTCTCAATACACGCCGACTCGAACCCCAGCCGATATATGAACGGAGTGTGCGTCTACGTCGCCAGGAACCGTTCTTATAAAAGCTTTAAAACAGCAGAAAACATCAAGGCCAGCATCAAAGCCTCAGGCATCGCATTTCATAAGATCGGCAATCGCGATTTCAGGGTACTCGCAAAGCATTCAAAGCCGGCAGTACTTGTAGAATGCGGTTACATGACAAACAAAACAGACGCCGCCTATCTCAACCAGACCTGGTATAGAACAAAAGTCGCCAAGGCGATAGCTGAAGGCATTGCAAGAACATTCTAAGCATTTAAAGTAAAGCCCACACAGAAGCGCGGCAGCGGTTGAGCGAAGCGAAATCCGCCGTAGGCGGGGCCGAATAACGCCTTAGATCGGCTAATCAACTCGAAACCCCTATTCGGAGCCCTTGCGCTCTCACGCTTTTGGGCTACGCCTTTCTCCTTACGTCATTCCACCTAAAGTCGCCCCCCTTGCCTGTCGATACCTTCATTATACATTAGACAATATGGTACATCCTTAGACAATATGGTACATCCGGCAGTATTGACGGAATCATTAGACATTTTTATATGGGGGTTTTAACGTAGCATGAATATACTTGCGCTCAATTGCGACTCCACAAGCATCAAGTACAAACTTTACGATGCCGGCGACGATTTCAGATTAATCTCAAAGGGCCGCGCTGAGAAGATCGGAGAAACACACTCACTGCTTAAACAGCAAATATCCGGACACAAAGAAATAACCGTCGCCTGCTCATTCCCCGAGCACTGCGCCGCCACCAGAGAGCTCCTTGGCATCTTGATACACGACCCGTCATCGCCGATAAACAGATATCACCAAATCGACGCAGTCGGACACAAAATCATGAGCGGCGGAGAAAAACTCAAATCTCCCGTCGTCATCGACGATAGCGTAATGGAAATAATAAGGGAGTCCGGAAAATTCGCACCCATCCACAGCAGGCCGAACATTGTAAGCGTCGAGGAGGCCCGCCAACTCATCCCGTATGCCGAACACGTCGCCATCTTCGACACGGCACTGCACCAGACACTACCGCCGAAAGCTTACCTCTACGGTCTGCCGATAGAATACTACGAAAAATACGGCGTGCGAAAATACGGATTCGGAGGGATCAAACACGGCTACGTCGCGGCCCGGGCAGCCGATCAAATGCAGCAATCTCTTGAAAACATAAAACTTATAACGTGCCACCTGGGAAAAAGCTGTTCGATAACGGCCTTTCAAAACGGCAAAAGTATCGACACCTCGATGGGGCTTACCCCGCTGGAAGGGCTGATGATGGGCTCACGCAGCGGCGACATGGACCCGTCTGTAATTTTGCACCTGCTCGAAGCAAGACACCTCTACGCGTCAGAAATTGACGACCTGCTAAACAGAAACTGCGGACTAAAGGGCCTCTGCGGAAAGAGCGATATGCGTGACGTACTGGCCCTTGTCGAAAAAAACGATCCCCACGCAAAAACCGCACTCGATGCATTCGTCTACAGGGTACAGAAATACATCGGCGCATACATAGCTGCCCTCAACGGATTAGACGCGATAGTATTTACAGGCGGCATCGGCGAAAACTGCCCTACAGTACGCAGCCGGATAATGGAAAACTTCGGCTACATCAAGGCGATCGTCGATCATGAAAAGAACGAAGAAAATGAAAAAGTCTTCTCCGCCGTCGACTCAAATATCTGCCTGATGAACATACCGGAAAACGAGGAAATGATAATCGCAAAACAAACATACGAAATGCTCACAAAATTAAAAGTCAACGTGTGACAATTTCCCGGATGTTCGCAAAGTTTATTCCGGCAGTGTGACCGTAAATTTCGTCCCACAGTCTACTTGCGACTCTAACTGTATATCACCATTGTGCCTGTCGATAATCCGTCTGACAATTGTCAGTCCGAGCCCTTCACCTTCTACCGGTCCGGTGGGGTCGAGCCGCTGATATATCCCAAATACTTTATTCTCGTGATTTGCCGCAATGCCTATGCCATTGTCCTCGACATAATAAACACTCTTGTCGCCTGCCCTCTCACCGTTGATTTTTATTACCCCTTTTCTTTTGGGATCGAGGTATTTGATCGCATTGTCAATAAGATTTGCAAACACCTGTGTCACCTGATCCTCGTCACCGGTGCAATCCGGCAAATCCCCATAAACGACCTCAGCACCAACACTGTCCGTTCTAAATTTAACCGTATCGCCGATCTGGGAAATAATCTTGTCCATATCTATCTTCTTGAAATCCACATCGCAAGTCCCGATCCTGGAAACTCGCAAAAGACCGTCGATCAGCTTTGACATCCTGTCGGTACTGGAACCAATAAAACCGAGGGCTTCGGGGATATCTTCTGTAAGAACAGGCATGATTTGCTTTTTAAGGTCTTCATCAATCTCAAGTTTCTCGATGAAATTAGCGATCTGCTCACAGCCCTCGGTAAGGGCACAGCTGAATCCGTTAATATTAACCAGCGGGGATCTCAGGTCATGCGATGAAATATAAACAATGCTTTGTAACTCGTCATTCTTTGCGGCAAGAGTTCTGGATAAATCCTGGTATTTGATCTTGCTGGTTTTAAGGGCCTGTTCTTTTGCGAGCAATTGCTGATTTGATGCATCAAGCTGCTGGTTAGATGCCCTCAACTGCTGTTCATTTGCCTTTAATTGCTGATTAGAAGCATCAAGCTGTTGGTTGGCCGCTCTTAACTGCTGTTCGTTTGCCAGTAGCTGCTGGTTAGATGCGTCAAGCTGCTGGTTAGCCGCCCTCAACTGCTGTTCGTTTGCCAGTAGCTGCTGGTTAGATGCGTCAAGCTGCTGATTTGAAGCATCAAGCTGCTGGTTAGCCGCTCGCAACTTGATCTCATCTCGAAGCTGAGCAAGTAAAAGCTTGCGTAATATCACACCAACAATAACAAATACCGCCAGACAAAGACCGATCAGTAAAACCTGAGTAGTCTGAAAAATTTTCAGTTTCTCAGCTATCAAAGCCTGAAGTTCGGTTTCAACATCATCGGCTAATTTTATAAAATCTTTGAAAATCGCATCATACTGCTGGTCGATCTCACTTCCTATACCGGCCTGATCTTTCATCTCCCATCGCTTTTCAGTGATCTCTCTAAACTCGGCGATCTTTTCGCGGACAAGTTTGATGTGATCGCGCAACTGGGCATCTTTCAGAGGAATGAATTTACCTTCCGCGCTTTCACCGCCTTCAAGCATCGCCTTTGCATACCAGTCGGAATTATCGATGTGCTCAAAGGAACCTTTCAATAATTCCGGATGATCACCACTGATGACCTCCTCAAACCACAGGTGCCCTGTCGTAGCTTCCAGCTTAATCTCCATAGCCGCATCGATCAGCGGCGTATAAACCGCCGTCATGTGCCTGCCCATAAAAAGGATAAAGATCATAGAGGTGACAATAACAATTGTGACAAAACCCAGCAGTAAATACATTTTCCGTATAACTGCCGACTTTTTCTTCCCCAGTTGTTCACGAAAATCGTCTTTTGCCATAATACAAGCTCCCAACTTTCTGTTTTAAGGTTGCAGGTTTTCGCACTAATAATCTTGCCAGTTAAGCATCGCGAAAACCTGACAAACATCAGGATTTACATGTTCATATTCCCAGGCTGCCACAAAAAAGTTTCCCTGCCGTCACCCTCTGTATAGCTGACCTTTCCGCTGGCAACATCCATCATAACACTTTTGCGTTTGATCCCGCCGAGAACCGAAGCTCTGACTGGAATATTTCTTTCTTTCATTATCCCGGTGATCGATTCGATGTTAGACTGGCAAATACTGTCGTCTTCCTTCTCAAGAACATTGCCCCCGCCGACGAGGCAAACCTCGATGTCACCGAGGTCAACTCCAAAGCCTTCCAGGATACCGAGCAGTTCATCAACAGCGTCTTCGGCATACCTGGTCTTTTCTTTGGTTGCTCCACTCGCCCTGCCCGGAAGCATAATATGAGCTATCGCACCAGCCCGGTCGCGAAAACTGTAAGCAACAACGGCAATACACGAACCGATTGCGATAGAACGCAAAACCACAGAATCCCTGCTGCCCTTAACATCACCCGTATTTACATCTATCGTTTTATTCATAAACACAAAAAGGAATTACTCCTTGCTGTCACCCTTTAATCGACTTACAGCTTTTACTATAACTGCCGCAACGATACCGGAAAGCGAACCGAAGAACAGGTATAAAAGCGCCCTTGACATCATACCGTCGGCGCCGAAAAGATTATGCGGAGAAATACCCGCCGGAAGAAACATCCGCTTAACCAGGCAGATAAGATTGGCCAATCCGCCGGCAACTGCGAGCAGAAGGATCATGGAAAATAACGAAACCTTGTTCTTCTCGATATAATTTGCGACCACGTCAAGAACTCCACCGGCAACGGCGATCAATGGAAAACCGATAAGCCCGCCTGCAAGATTTGCTCCAAGCGAATACGCCGTCATCGCCGCGAACATTCCGCCTGCTGAAGTGCCGATCTTTGCACCGGTGCGAAACCTTGCGATAAGAAGCGGCGTCATCCACATAAAAGCTTTATGCCCGGACCAACCCAGATTCAGCTTTATGCAGGCGATAAACAAACCCGAAAATATTCCGACGGATATACAGACAAGCGTCTTTTTAAACTGGTCGCTGTGAACTAAACCGGCAGCATTACTTTTTTTTGCGGTCGACTGGGATCCAGACATTTTCTTTTTCACTCCATTCAACTTTTAACACGGCTTTACCATTTTTCAGGCCGGGTCTCGCCCAGCCGAGCGTATCACAAACAGCATCATCAAGCGGCTCATGTAAGCAGCCTGCATACTCGATCTCGACCCCGATATCCGAAAGGTCGGCTTTACTTACCCGTTGCGGAAGATCGCGAAGTCCCGGCATATCAATAAACCGTCCGTCATTACCGCCGGCCCTGAGCCCTACAGAGCCAAGAGCGCCGATAACACCCTGGCAATTCCCGCCAAGGCCGTACAGTTTCACACCGCCGCTTTTTGCTATTTTAAACGAATCTGCGATCTTGACCACTATTTTTTGTGCGGTTTTGCCAAATTCTGTAATTTCGGCGTTTACATCGTCACAATATGCGATGCAAACACCCGGATCGGACCCTTCGGCCGAGATATCGGCGATATAGTCGAATACGAAATCAACCGCCTCGATCCCCCCGGCCCGCGAAACACCAATACACGCCCCGCTGTTATGAGAGGTATAAGGAATCGCATCGTCAACCAGAAACTGATGCCGGGTAACACCACGCGACTGAAAACCCATACCAACAAGAACCCCGCAAAGCTTACGCGCAATATGCCCGGTCCCCGGACTGTCCAGGTTATCAGTATCATCAATACCAATCAAAATAGTTCGCATAATCACCTAATCGCTAATTGCCAATCGCTTATCGAAACATCTCCTTCGGGCCTTCTTTCACCATATGCACCGAACCGTCAAGTGTCGCATAATTGACACCTTTTTTATGCCACCTGTGTGCTGTAGGAATACCAGAAAACCAGGCATCACTAAAAACCAGAGTCTCACCGTTCATTGAATCCGTTATTTCTCTTGACCAGGGTATGTCTTTGCGAAGAAACTTGCTCAAGTATGACAGTGTTGCTCTTTCGCTGTAGGAAAAGTAAAAATAGCCAATATTGCCGGCGGCCAAATTCTCCGGCGAAAACTTAAGCTCATCCTTTTTTTCACTTGGACAAAAATAAATCTTTTCATTGCTTATATATTTACCGCTCCTTAGTTTGTCGATCAATAACGTATGCGGATTATGAAGCTTGCCGCTGACAGGCAATCTTGAGTTATAATCGTTAGCATACGCCCTGCAGCCCAGCAGCAGATTTTTCAGATTACTCCTGCACACAATCAATCTGGACTGATCTTTTGCGCGCCCTGCCGCAGGGACAATTATAGCCAGCAAAAAGCTTATTATTGCAATTACAATCAATAACTCTACCAATGTAAAACCTTTTTTAAAGCCTTTAGACAATTCTATCTCACTCCTGTAAGCCAGTATTTGGACACTACAGCGAGATCTGCCAGATCCACCTTCAGATCTTTATTGAGATCGGCATCGATCGTAACGGCAAATGTTGAAACCTTTTTCCTGGTATTATTTGGATCTATAAATGCCCTGTTAGTGTGATAGATTTCCGGACCACCGGTAGCAGGTGCCAGACCATAGACGCTGAAAACAACAGGTGCTTTCAAGGAACTAAATGAGTATTCAACATTTATCGTATTGCCATATAGGGGATCACCTGCATAGCCCAAAGGATCGCCCATTCCGGATACCCCGTAAACCGTGACCATTGCACTTTCGTGTGCGTATGTAATAGTCTCGACATTCGGTTCCGTATCTGAATAGAAGCCGCTCGGCCTGCCGAAATCTCCATCATAAAAAGCAAAATGATTCGGGTCAAAAACGTAAGCAGGCTGGCCCTGCAAATTAAGGCTCATTGAAAAATCAGTTCCCAGATTATCGTCAGCGACTGCAGCCAAAATAAAAATATTTGTGAACCTGTTACTAGCGCCCGTATTTATAATAGAAAAACTGCCTGCCATATCCCTGGAAACCATATGACCTTCCATTATGCCCCCATGAATAAATTTCAACGCATTCATACCTCTGGCCTTACCATCTGCACTCTCTTCAAGAAATGAAATTTTATATGACTTGTCAATATCAATATCAGCCTGCCAGTTTACCGGATACAAATTCGGATCATCGCCATCGGCGTAATCAATCCACCAGTTTTCTGTCAGTACATCCCAGGGCTTATCCCAATCAATCGGATCGGCCGCGCAAACACTGCAAAAAACCATCGTAAACACAAATAAACCGACAAATAGCACTGATTTATTAGTTCTTGTCATCATAATTCCCTTTTTCATTACTGTT
Source organism: Planctomycetota bacterium (assembly GCA_019456225.1). GTDB lineage: Bacteria > Planctomycetota > Phycisphaerae > Sedimentisphaerales > Anaerohalosphaeraceae > VRUI01. The sequence goes on from VRUI01000009.1 coordinate 33,952, forward strand.
TCAATTCAAAGTTTTCTAAATATTTACTGTAAGCAGTTTCGGCTGCATCTTCTACATCACGATGAAATTTCGAGTACGCTTCTACCCAGGCCTTACCCTGCTCCGTTAAATTGCTGTGACCGTGCGTTTTACCGCCCCGCGATTTGGTCACCAGTGGGAATTTGAGACATTCTTCAGCGTTTTTCAGATTACCCCACGCCTTGCGGTAGCTTATTCCGAGCTTCTCGCAGGTCGATTTAAGCGATTCGGTTTTTTCAATAGCCTCAAGCAGCTGCCACTTGCCGTCACCAAACGAACTATCCGATTGTTCCGCCGATAACCACAGCTTCAGTCGCAGTCTAAGCCTTTTATTACGAGATTTATCCATTTCAAATTCCCAGGTTAATCTTCAATTAATCTTATCTATGCTCTGGAATACCTCTGTTATACCGCAAAGCCGATATGCTTGCTCAAACATATCGAAGTCCAAAAAAAAACACCTTAATCAGGAATTGATTGGTTTAATTCAGAAATCCATCCGGTTTAACACTCAAAACATCCATGTCCCGCCCGGAAAAACGGCGATATTACTGCAGATATCACCCCGACAGGTTTTGTAAATGTTAACATAAAAAACCTGTTTGTCACGTAGGAATTTCAAAAAAACTAAAATTATCAGCGGCTAGCTATTCCTCGTCTGTGAGAATAATGGCGTCGACAGGACAGTCATACGCAGCCTCTTCGACCTGCTCTATCAGCGTGGAAGGAACCTTTTCGACCAGTGTAATGGCAATATCTTCACCCATCTCGAACACATCAGGACAGGTATCAACACAAACTCCGCAAGAAATACAGGTATCTTCGATTCGTACAAACATAGCAAACCCCCAAAAAAGAACAGTAAATAGACGACCAATGCGGTCGCTATAAGCACATTAATAGAGATATCGGCAAATATTCAGCAAATATGAAAAGGTTTTTCTGGAAATTATCACGACAATTGCTATACTACCAAGACTCAATAATAAATTGAAATGGTCGGGTCCCATACAAGTCGGGCACGTGAATTTGGTCAGACGGGGAACCGAGCAGCCATAAGCGATCGCTCAGCTGTGTATGGTAAACCCGGCCACCTTTTTGAATGTATAATAGACATTAGGCATTTGTCATGGCATATACTGTTTTAGCTCGGCGTTACCGTTCACAAACATTCGACGATGTTGTCGGACAGGATGCTGTTGCGCAGACTTTGCGTAATGCTATTGAGAGTGATCGAGTTGCTCATGCTTACCTGTTTAACGGTACTCGCGGGGTTGGTAAGACTACTATGGCCCGGGTTCTGGCAAAATCACTTAATTGCCTTGAGTTTGACGCCCCGACGCTTACCCCCTGCTGCAAATGCGACAGCTGCGTAAACGTCAACACAGGCGAGGACCTTGACGTTATCGAGATCGATGGTGCCTCTAACAACAGCGTTGACGATATCCGCGAACTCCGCCAGAATGCGATCTATCGCCCGGCTCGCTCAAGGTTTAAGATCTACATCATTGATGAAGTCCATATGCTAAGCCCTAATGCGTTTAACGCCCTGCTGAAGATCCTCGAAGAACCCCCTGAGCACGTAAAATTCATCTTCGCTACGACCGAACCAAACAAGATACTGCCGACAGTCCAGTCACGCTGCCAGCGATTTGACTTTAACAGCATCTCGCCGCCGATAGTCGGCGCTCAGCTGAAAAAAATTCTGAAAAGCGAAAAGATCAAGGCCGACGACGATCTTATACTGCATTTATCAAGACTGGCCAACGGTTCGATGAGAGACGCTCTCAGCTTGCTCGACCAGCTCATCAGCACCGGCATAGAGCCGCTGACTGTCGAACTGCTCGAAGAATTCCTCGGCGAACCGAACCGGGCAAAGATCTGCAACCTCCTCGACCGCATTTCTGAAAAGGACGCCGCCGAGGTGCTCAATATAGTAGATTCACTGCTGAAAACCGGGCTGACCTGCATCCAGATCGCCGATTCGCTGATAAGCTGCATGCGTGATCTGATGGTCATCTCAGCCGCCGGCGACAGCAGCGAACTGCTGATGCTTACCGCCGACGAGAAAAAGGCAATGACCGCCGTCTCGCAGAAATTCGACATACCCGCCCTGATATTCAGCATTACAACGCTGGAAAAACTCCGCTGGACGATCAAGAACAGCGAATCGGCAAGGGCATTGCTGGAAGCGTCGATGCTGAGACTTGCACTTAGCGAACACTTCCTCGGCGTCGAAAAGCTGATCAACCAACTCAAACAAAGCATCGCAAGGCCGACAGCAGCAGGAGCGGGGCAAGTAAAAAAAAAATTAACCGCTGAGCCGGCAATTAACGATATACCTGCCGCCGTTGAGACGATAGCGGCAAGCGAACTGACCCTGGAATCAATAAATCAAAACTGGCCAACCATCGTCTCTACCGCAAAAGGGATGACAGCCTCGATGCTCAAAAACGGCGTGCCGGCCCAATACACCGGCGGGACGCTTACGGTAAACTTCGAGCAGGAATTCAACAGGGTCGGCTGCCATGACAGACATGATGAAATATGCAAAATTTTCAGGGCGGCGACGGGCGCATCGATAAAGATGAAATTCGAATTGCAAAACGGCGCCGATAAAGCACCGGCTGCTCCAGCCGGTAACAGGCCAATAAACTCAAGCAAACGCCAGGAAATCCTCGACGACCCCGACATTAAAACAATAATAGCAGGCCTGAACGCAACAGTATCGAGCATAGAACTGGCAAAAGAGGAACAATGAATCCAGCATATACAGACAGTTTGAACGAATTGATGGAACAGTTTGGCAAGCTTCCGGGTATCGGGCCCAAGACCGCCGAGCGGCTTGCTTTTCATGTTCTAAAGACCGATACGGATAAGGCTCTTAAGCTTGCCGCCGCTATCAGCAATGTTAAGAAGAATACCAGGGCATGCACCGTTTGCTGCAATCTTGCCGAGAGTGAGCTTTGCAAGATATGCTCAGACGCCGGCCGTGACCGGTCGATAATCTGTATTGTCGAGCAGTCGAAGGATATTATCAGCCTGGAAAAGACGGGGTTGTGCAAGTGGGTCTATCATGTTCTCGGCGGTCATATCGCACCGCTGGAAGGGGTCGAGCCATCGGACCTGACGATAGACCAGCTGCTAAAACGCATCCGCACCGGCGAGGTCAAAGAGGTGATAATGGCGACGAACCCGAACATAGAGGGCGACGGAACTTCACTGTATATAAGCTCGCTGCTGCGATCACTGCCGGTGAAGATAACCCGCCTGGCGCGGGGGCTGCCGTCGGGATCAAATATCGAGTTTGCCAGCGGCAAGATACTGGCCGACGCGATCATGGGGCGATCTACGCTGGAGTAGCGAAAGCAAATACCTCTGGGCATTACAGATAACTCCTCGAAAAACTACACCTTTACTACACCGTTTCTACACCGCTTTTTTGGTTGCGATTTTTTAAATATCCGGAATATCCTTTGAATATTGCGATTTGCGGGTTTAATGGGGGGTTTTTGGGCAATTATGGCTATCTTGCTCAAACGTAGCTGGAATATTCGTGCAACTTATTTCTGACGCACCCTATAGTGCCCGTACTGAAGGATGTTCTTGACTTTTCACGTAGATTTTAGTATAATAATTGTTTATGAAATTTCAATGCGATTGACACGCGGTCGGGTTTTTATTTATTTTTCGAACATTTATCCTGGAGTCTTTATTGATGCGGAAAAGCTGTCCATTTGTGTTGCTGCTGGCGATTTGCTGTATGCTGCATGCCAGGCCGCTTGACATCATCATTGTAACCAACAATGACAGTTCGGAGAACGGCTATGGCGAGTTTCTCAGGGAAATTTACATGGATAACGCCGCCGTCGAGATCGATGACGACAGATACAAAGAAGATTCTCTGACCGAAGCAGAAAAACAGCAACTTCAAAGTGCGGACCTGATCATTATTTCAAGCGATAACTCAGGCGGAGACTACAACGATCACTCGGCTTTTTGGAGCACATTGCCGGTTCCGATTCTTTGCCATAACATTTCTGTTTGCAGAAGCAACAGTCATGATAACTGGGACTGGTTCGGCAGCGGGAAAACAACAAACTCTATTTCAGATTTCTACGCCTCAGATCCGAACGATGGCATATTCAATGGGATCGACGTTACTTCCGGAGGCATAACAATTTTCAATTCTGCAATGGATTTTTCCGTCCCGGATGAATCATATTCGGGCAACGGGAAACTGCTTGCGACGGATCTTTCAGGGATGCCGGTGATAGTTCGATTCGACGGAAGCGAATCGAAGTATTACGACACATCGCTTTATGATCCAAACCAGACGCCGCGGATTTACTTCGCACTTAGCCGGGAACCGGCTGACTTTTTCCTCAATGCAACTCCATCTGCAAAACAACTTCTGCGTAATGCGATCACACAACTGCTTCCTCAGTGCTGGCTGACCGGAGATATCAATTGCGACCGTGTCGTCGATATGAAAGATTTCTCAGAACTGTCCGTGCAATGGCTTCAGTCCGCCCTGCCGGAGAGTCAGCCGCTAGAGGCTGATATTTCCCGGGATGGTAATGTCAACGTTTTCGATTTGAAACTGATGGCAGTGTTCTGGCTCGAAGGTTTTGATGACACTGCACCTTTACCGGACCCTGCTGACTGGAAAGATGAGCCGGCGGTACAGGACGGAGGATTTATCGCTATGAAAGCGAAAAACACAGACGACGATCTCCACGGGGTTCAGTACCGTTTTGACTGTATAGAAAACAATATCTACTCCAGCAGCTGGCAATACGAAAGGGAATACATCCCAGCCGATCTCCCGGCGGGAAGGACGTTTTCCTTCCGGACAAAAACTCGCGACACTTCAAGCATGCTGAATGAAACACAGCCTTCCTCCGTGGAATCAGTACGAACAGACGGTGTTTTTTATTGTTCGTCAGACGCCTCGGCAGCGGTGGCTTTGGACGAAAAGAGATTCATTATGGCAGACGACGAGATTAATATGCTACAGGTTTTTGACTGGGACAGGCCGGGTTCAGATCCGAACGTGGAGACGGATATCAGCGCAGCACTTACACTCGACATCCAGCACCCCGAAGCTGACTTAGAAGGGGCAACATGGTTTAACGGGCGGGTTTTCTGGATCACATCGCATGGGCGCAGTAAAAATGGAGATTACTGGAAAAGCCGATACAACTTTTTTGCCACGACCATCGACCCGAACGGTACGGCTACGGTTGACGGTGTTTATACAAACCTGATCGATGACCTGATACAGTATGACAAAATATGGAATCTCGGCCTGCAAGCTGCGATCGGTACTACAGGGGACCACATTGACGAGGGCACAATTCCTGCCCTTGCACCGAAAGTCGACGGTCTGAACATTGAAGGTCTTTGCACAACTGCCGACGGAAACAAAATGTTTATTGGATTTAGGAATCCCAGGCCCGGTGGTATGGCGTTGATCATCCCGCTGTCCAATCCCGAAGAGGTCGTGCTGGACGGAGCAACCCCGATACTGGAAGAACCCAACCTGATCGACCTGAACGGATTGGGAATTCGCAGCATCGAATACAGCGACAGCTTCGGAGAATACCTCATCGTCGCCGGATCCCATAAAAGCGGAAACAATGAGCCTGTTCAGTATCTCTACAATTACGATTTCGAAATACACGACAGAGATAAACTGGCAACCTTTACAGACATAACACCCGAAGCTATCTTCCAGTTCCCGCAGGCTAACGAAATCAACCTGCTCAGCGATGACGGAACAAGAATAATAGAAACTTCATCAGGGCCGGTAATAAATAAATTACTGCCAAGAGCGCAAAGAAGATACAGGACAAGAACGATCAAACCATAACAACACTCCATTTTACCTATCCTGCCAAAAAGAAACCCGGTTTAATTAACCACAAAGTATTCTTTAAAGTTCTCTTTTTGTCTGGTTGCGCTTTAGTTATGCTCAGTAGATGACATTTTTTATAAATTCACTGATTTATGGTTGATTTTTCGGAGGCTTATGCCGATAATTCAATCATGATACACAGAAGAATTCAAAAAGATATCACTGACAGTCTTAAGCAGTTCCCAGCCATTGGGCTGATAGGGCCTCGTCAGGCCGGTAAGACTACGCTGGCCAAAATGATTACCGATCAACTTGACAAACCGGCCTTATATCTGGATATGGAAAACCCTCAGGACCTTCAAAAGCTGGGAGATGCGCAATTGTATCTTCAGCAGTTTCAAGATCACCTGATCATTCTCGATGAAGCCCAGCGAAAACCTGAATTATTTCCACTTCTTCGGTCTATGATCGATCAAGACAGAAAACCGGGCCGCTTTATGGTACTCGGTTCGGCATCTCCGTCACTTAAAAGACAGGCATCAGAATCGCTAGCCGGCAGAATTGCATACCACGAGCTATCGCCATTTACTCTTGATGAAATATCCGACGAGAAATATGATTTTCATAAGCTATGGCTCAGAGGAGGATATCCGGAAAGCTATTTAGCCAATTCTGATGATGGTGCGACGTTATGGATTGAAAATTTCATTCAAACACATCTTGAAAGAGACCTGCCGGTTCTTGGGGTTAGGGTTCCAGCTACGACGCTGCTTCGTTTTTGGACCATGGTTGCTCACTGTAACAGTCAACTCTGGAATGCAAGCAGACTTGCCGAAAGCCTGGGAGTTGATTCAAAAACCGCACGCAGGTATCTGGATATTCTCGAGGAAACTTTTATGATACGACAGCTTCAACCGTTCTTTGGGAATGTTAAAAAAAGACTTGTCAAATCTCCCAAAGTATATATCCGGGACAGCGGGCTTCTTCACACTATGCTAAAGATTTACAGCTATGATGATCTTTGCGCCAATCCGATATTGGGGGCATCGTGGGAAGGTTTCTGCTTAGAGCAGATAATCGCCCTTAAGCCGCGTAAATACGATACGTATTTCTATCGAACTCAGTCGGCTGCCGCAGCTGAGATCGACCTGGTTTTTGCTAAAGGATTAAAGGTTGAAATTGCTGTCGAAATTAAATATTCATTAACACCAAAACTTACCAGGAGTTCTATCAACGCAATCAATGAAGTAGCCCCTCAAAAGACATGGATCGTTTATCCAGGCGAAGAAAGCTATCCGATCAAAGAAAATATCTGGACACTGCCTATAAGCCAGATTTCCAGAATATTTGAATAACCCGTAAGCGCATAATAATTACACCGCAAAGTATTATTAGCCTGAGCTAAATTACCCATTTTCCGGTAATTGTACCGTGATTTCACCTTTTTGGATTGACAGTTTATCGTTGCTGGGTTTAAATATTATGTTAGTATTTGATTTCTCACTTTTTGACACTTATTTTTGGGAGATATTATGAGCAGATTTGGTTTGATTTTTGGTGTTATCGTTTGTGTTTTGGTTTTTGGGGTTTGTTCTTGCTCGGATCGTGGCGGTGATGCCCCTGCCGCTTATACCGGCGATGGAGTGTCTTTGTTTGACGGGAAAAGCCTTGACGGATGGACGGTCATTAACTGCAAGGCTGTTGTCGATGGCGGCGATATACTGCTTGTCGAAGGTAACGGGCTTGTCCAGAGCAAAGAGAAATACGGCAATTTCGTGCTTGAGTTTGACTGGAAACCGCTTGCCGAGGATAAATGGGACAGCGGGATATATTTCCGCTATGATACCGTGCCCAAAAATCGGTTCTGGCCGAAACAGTACCAGGTAAACCTGAAAAAAGGCCAGGAGGGCAATATGAGTTCGCTCGAAGGCGCCACCAGCAAGGATTTATTCAAGCCAGGTCAGTGGAACCGGTTCAAGATCACCGTCGACGGGGTAAAGGTATCGCTGCAGATCAACGGCAAAGAAGCCTGGCAGACCGAGGGACTGAGCGGACCCGAAAAAGGATACATAGCCCTGCAAGCCGAAGTACCGCAAGGCGGAAAGCACAGGTTCAGAAATATTTACATAACCGAACTTAAGGAGGATGCCGACAATACGGGAACCACGAATTAACACTTATTGGCACTAATTATTTAACCGCGGATTAAATAAAAAATTATAGATTAAAAAGCAAAATGACAAAGCAAAACTTAAAAATATTGCACAGGATGTTTTGTTGAGTTTTGCTTGCAACTTTTTTTAGGTTTGGCTTGTTTTCCTTTTTTGCCACCGAGGAAACAGAGGGCCACAGAGATTGGATTTGTTAAAAGAGATATAAAGGCATTATCGGAATCGAGGAATATGGAAAATAATAATGTTACTGACCTACAGCAGACCTCAGAAAGCAAAGGCGAAATAATCATACAGTCTCGGAGAGGACGTAAAGTTTTTCCATGGTTTAGATTTGCGATGTCACTGATGCTTGTGGTCGTAATATGGCTTATCTTACAGGTTCTTCCCAGCTTTTTATCGCCGGGGGTAATTCCCCAACCCCTGCAAAAGATAATATATAGCCCGGGTAGTTTCTGGCAGAATTATGACTCTTCCGGTTTAGTAGATACCAACTTTCATGGTAGTTCCTTTTTAGGCGGAAGCGGTTGGCTCTATTTTAAAAGCGACAAGCCCGAAACATATAATGTGGACGATGTAATTTCGTTTGCGGAAAAGAATGGGTGGGTCTACCACGGCAAGACTCTGATTAAAACACAAGTATTTACAGATCACTTTATAGAAGGTCGCCTGGACTGGGAGAAAGATATTGATGAGTCGCAAATTGCTTTTTGGGGGATGTACATAACTTATTTCCAACGCATTCCTTTTAAGATTCAAAGGGACTGTACAATTATCGCTTTTGAAGCCTTTAAGCCTCATTATGTAATGGTATCCTCTGACGGTAAAGAGATGGAGGTTCGCGTAATCACTTATCACTTCCCGGACCCACCCATAGCAATACCTGAAGACTTCAAAAAATAAATGCCACAGAAAAACTGAGGAAACCAGACTCCCTTTCCCTGCAAATGCCCACTTTTTTTGCATTTTTTCTCAAAATCCGTGGAAATCCGTGCAATCCGTGGTTGATTATTCTATAATGGCATGATAATTGCTTTGCGATTGTTTCGGATAGTGGTGTTAGGCAATATTTAACTTAGTACAGGGTTTCGATTTCAATGAAAATGTCTCTTTCAGGTCAGATGCGTTTAGAGCAGCGGATGAAGCTTGCTCCCCGCATGATTCAGTCTATGGAAGTTCTTCAGCTTCCACTGCTCGCTTTGCAGGAAAAGATCGATGCCGAACTGTCGAGCAACCCGGTTCTGGAGCTTGCCGAAGAAACCGACGAAAACGAAAACCACGAAGAAGAAACACTCGAAACTGAGACCATCGAGCAGAAGGAGCTTGTCGTAAACGAAGAATCCGACAATGCCGAGGATTTTCAGCGGCTTGACGAAATCGGCGAAAGCTTCGGTGATTATTTCGAGCAGACGGCACCGTTTAAGAGTACACGTCCGACGGGCAGCGACAAAAAGCTGGAAGCGCTGCAAAATACCGCCGCCGATCAGATCTCGCTGCATGACTATCTGCTCAACCAGTGGGGGCTCGTCGAAGCCGACGAAAATATCAAAGATGCGGGCATAGTCATCATAGACTTTATCGACGAGAAGGGCTACCTGACCGTTCGGCTTGAACAGTTGTATAATAAGGACAAGCACAGCTTTAGTTTTGAGCAGTTGGAAAAAGCTCTTGACCGTGTGCAAAATCTTGAGCCGGCAGGCATCGGCGCACGAGATGTTCGGGAATGTATGCTCATACAAATATCCCAGCTGCCAAAGGATATGACTTTCGAGACGGAGATCGTGACAAACCACTGGCAGGAGCTTCTGGAAAACCACCTTCCAAAAATCGCTAAGAAAATGCGGTGCTCGACGGACGATGTCTATAAGGCAATCGAACAACTCAGTAAACTTGACCGGTCGCCGGGGCTGCAGATCGGCAAAACCGAAAACTATAACATCACCGCAGACGTTACCCTCGAAGAAAACGAAGAGGGCCCCGGTTATATTGTCTCGCTGACCGACGCATTTATACCGAATCTTCGCGTTAATAACTTTTATTCGCAGATGTCGAAGGATCGCAAAGTCGACGCAAAGACCCGCGAATTCCTGCAGCAGAATATTCATTCCGCGCAGTGGCTGATGGACGCTATCGCACAGCGAAAACAAACGCTTCTTAGAGTCGCTACCGCCGTGGTCGAATATCAGAAGGAGTTCTTCAGCAAGGGTAAGCTGCACCTGAAACCGCTGCCGATGGCGACTATCGCAGACAAGGTTGGCGTACACATCGCAACCGTCTCGCGAGCTGTCGCCGGCAAATATATCCAGTGCTCACAAGGGATGCTGCCGCTTCGCGGATTCTTTACCGGCGGGACGGAATCAAACGATGGATCGACGCAGAGCTGGGACGCGGTAAAAGCAAAACTCCAGACCATCGTCAACGAAGAGGATAAATCCAAACCGCTAAACGACGATCAGATATGCGAAAAACTTATGGCCCAGGGTGTAAAGAAGATCGCGCGAAGGACCGTCGCGAAATATAGAAAACTTATGGATATACCGGCGGGAAGGTTCAGAAAGAAATATTAAAGAATCTATCCACGTATTACACGGATTTACACGGATTAAAAATTAAAGATATTAATTATGAATACTTTAAAAATTAACGGTACGGAAAAAAAATTTGACAAGCTGCCTTCTACTCTTGTTGAACTTCTCGACGAAATGAAGATTAACCACGCTACTATCGTTGCTGAGATCGACGGCGAGATCATTGGGCGCGACGACTTTCATCAGACGGCGATAAACACCGGCCAACAGATCGAACTGATCCGTTTTGTCGGGGGCGGGTGATAATGGACAAGCTTGTAATCGCAGGCAAAGAGTTTGGCTCGCGGCTGTTCATAGGTACCGGAAAATATTCGTCCAACCAGATCATGGCAGAATCTATCGCCGCCTCGAAAACCGATATGGTGACCGTGGCGCTTCGTCGTGTTGATATCGAAAATGAAAACGACGATATGCTGGCGGCTATCGACCGTGAAAAATATTTGCTATTGCCCAATACCTCCGGCGCCCGCGATGCAAAAGAAGCGATACGTCTGGCGAAACTTGCAAGGGCGGCCAGCGGGATCAACTGGCTCAAGCTCGAAGTAACGCCGGACCCGTATTACCTGCTGCCGGACGGAACAGAAACGCTAAAAGCCGCCAAAGCACTGGTTAAGGACGGTTTTGTCGTGCTGCCGTATATTAACGCCGACCCGATCCTTGCGAAAAAACTGCAGGACGTCGGAACCGCAACGGTAATGCCGCTGGCAAGTCCCATCGGGTCCAACCAGGGGTTGAAAACACGGGCGGCTATCGAGATTATTATCAAGCAGGCGACGGTGCCTGTCGTTGTCGATGCCGGTCTGGGACTGCCGTCGCATGCGGCAGAGGCGATGGAAATGGGGTCAGACGCGGTGCTGGTAAACACGGCTATCGCGGCAGCGGCCGATCCGGTATTGATGGCCAAGGCGTTTAAGCAAGCTGTCAAAGCCGGAAGAAACGCATTCCTGGCAGGCAGAGCGGCGGTTACGACCGAGGCGAATGCGTCAAGCCCGCTTACGGGTTTTCTGCGTGACTAAAACTAATCATATCCTGCGGGGTTTTGCATTGTCGGAAATACAGCAGATACTTTCTGAAAAAAATCTGGATCGTCATAATGACGGATTGCTTGAATTACTTAATAATGTAACCGTCGATGACGTAAAGTGTGCGCTGCGCGAAACGCCCGGCGAATATTCGCTTAAGCGGATGCTTACTTTGATCTCCCCGGCGGCCCAGGAGTGCCTTGAAGATATGGCGTCTCAGGCAGCGGCGCTGACCGTGCAGCGCTTTGGCAAAACTGTCCAGCTTTACGCACCGCTGTATGTTTCCAATTACTGCTGCAACAGCTGCCTTTACTGCGGGTATAATAGCTCGACGAAATTTGAGCGAACGCGTCTGACCATAGAACAAGCCGCCGCCGAAGCCGACATCATCGCTTCGGAGGGGTTTCGCCATATTCTGCTGGTCAGCGGTGAGGACCCTTCGTTTGTTACCTGTGATTATCTGAACGAGCTTGCAGAAAAATTACGCTCGAAATTCAGCTCGATTTCTATTGAGATACAGCCGCTCAGCACCGATGGATATGCGGAAGTTTTCCGGGGCGGGATTGACGGAGTTACGCTGTACCAGGAAACATACGACCGGGACACTTATGCCAAATATCATAAGGCCGGTCCCAAGAGCGATTATGATTATCGGCTTGACACGCATGACAGAACGGCGGCGGGCGGGATGCGGCGGCTTGGGGTTGGATTCCTGTTGGGGCTTGCCAACTGGCGACTTGAAACGCTTGCGATGAGCGAACATGCGGCATACCTGATGAAGAATTACTGGCGGGCTCAGGTTTCGTTTTCGTTTCCCAGGATGCGGCCTGCTCTAAACGTCGCCGAAAATTATCAGCATTTGGTCAATGACAAAGAGCTGGTTCAACTGATGCTTGCCCTTCGGCTGTGCTTTGCTGATGCCGGTATCGTTTTGTCTACTCGGGAAAGCGCCGCGTTTCGCGATAACCTTGTAAAGCTGTGCGTAACAAGAATGAGCGCCGGAAGCAAAACAAATCCAGGGGGGTATTCAGGTGATGGCAATTCCGCAGAGCAGTTTGAAATTGACGATGACCGCAGTGCCGGACAGATCGCTGATATGTTAAAATCGGTCGGAAAAGAAACTGTCTGGAAGGATTGGGACGCGGGATTTGTAAACGTCTAATATCGATTTCAGCTAATCATAAACGATCAAAAAATGTCATTCCCGCGAAGGCGGGAATCTACACCCATGACTGGTTATTGGTTATTCCTTGTTCGTTATTGGATATTCAGTTGACAGCATGAGCCCAGCCCAGCCTACTGGGTAATTTTTGATCTCAGCCAGTTGTACCAGTTTTCCATTCCTTCGCCGGTCGTTGCTGACAGCTGGAGTATCTCGGCCTTGTCGTTTACTACTCTTATGTCTGCTATTACTCTTTCCAGGCTGAAATCTATGTAGTCTATCAGGTCGATTTTATTTATCAGAATCACGTCTGCTTTTGCGAAGGTTCCGGGATATTTGATCGGTTTGTCGTCGCCTTCCGGAACTGAGAGTACGACTACGCGGAGGTCCTCGCCAAGCACAAAGTCCGACGGGCATACGAGGTTGCCAACGTTTTCTATGAATATCACATCCATGCCGGCGGCGGGTATCGCCATTAGTGCGCCGGTTACCTGCTGGGCAGAGAGATGGCATGAACCTTTGGTCTCTATCTGGACGGCACTTGCGCCGGCGGCACGGATCTTCTTGGCGTCTATGTCGGTTCGGATGTCGCCTTCTATTACGGCTATCTTTATCTCACCGGTCAGGTCGCGGATGGTTTGCGAAAGTATTGTTGTTTTACCCGAGCCCGGCGAGGAGATCACGTTTAAGCAGAGTATGTCGTTATCCGCAAAGAACTCGCTGTTTTGCATTGCACATTCTTCGTTTTTATCCAGTATTTTTTTGTTCAATGATATTTTCATACTAACCTTTTAAAACAATAAATTGCATCGGCCGCAAGGCCGAATCCTCAATTCGTAATTCGTCATTCGTAATTCGTAATTTCAAACTGACCGCCAGGTCAGTTTGGCTCTAGTTCTATTTCTTCCAGTAATAGCGGTGCGTCTTCTTTGAAGTCGAATTCCATTGAGTTGCAGTCCGGGCATCCCGGTTTGTATACGTCATAGTCGAATCTTACTCCGCATTGTTTGCAGCTTGCCGACAGCGGTATGTGTTTGATATTCAGCTTCATCCCTTCACAGGGCGTTCCCTTGGCGATCAGGTCGAACGCGAAATTCAGGACTTCGTCATTGATCGGGTTGAACTGGCCGCATGAGATCGTAGCTTCCACGGCTCGGGCGTTATGCTCGTTTGTCAGTTGCTGAATCGATTCGAAAATGCTCTGGGCGACCATTGTTTCATGCATCAGCATATCCTCGGAAGTTCGCGGCCGTATGGCATCTGGACTATTCTTCGCCCGCCTATCTTTGTGACGAGTTCTACTATCGGGTCATCTTCGCCATCTAGTACAGTACCGAGTATGCAGGCATCTTTGCCGAGCGGGTGCTTTTTGCAGGCGCTAACAATTGCGTCTGCCGAACCCGCGCCGGCGACGATGACGACCTTGCCCTCGTTGGCGATGTCAAGCAGGTCAAAGCCAAGCATTTCGGCGGCTGCGCGGACTGTCGGGTTTATCGGCAGGTCGGTTTCGCGCAACTCTATGCTGCAGTTGGAAGCTGTGGCAATTTCGTTAAGGGTTGCCGCGACTCCGCCCCTGGTCGGGTCGCGCATGAATTTTATGTCTGGCGAAACTGCCATAATGTCTGCGATGAGACCGTTGAGACACGCGCAGTCGCTTTTTAGCGGCGAGTCGAATTTTATTCCTTCACGCTGCGATATGATCGTCATACCGTGATCGCCGAGGGTGCCGTTGATTATGATCTTGTCGCCGGGTTTGATCTTGTTGAAAGACAGGTTGCCGCTTTTCGGTTTGGTTCCTATACCGGCGGTGTTGATGAATATCCCGTCAGCTGCCCCGGATTCAACGACCTTGGTATCGCCGGTTACTATTTCTATGCCGGCAGCATTGACTGTGTCGGCTGCGCTTTGGAGGATCTTTTCGAATAGCTCGAAGTCGAGACCTTCTTCGATTATCAAAGACAGGCTAAGAGCGACCGGTTTTGCGCCGGCGACGGCGAGGTCGTTGACCGTTCCGCAGATGGCGAGTTTGCCGATATCGCCGCCATTGAAAAATAACGGCTTAACGACGAAGCTGTCGGTCGTAAAACAAACCGTCCTCGAGTCGAGAGTGATCTCGGCTGCATCGGTGAGCTGACAGAGCTTGTCATTGCCGAATCGCGGGACGATGTGTTTGTCTATTAGAGCGCTGGTCAGGCTTCCGCCGCCTCCGTGGGCGAGAAGTATTTTCTTTTGCTGCTGGTCGGTCAAGTTTGTCTCCTTTTTCGTCGTCCATATTTATACCACGCCGAACACGCCCCTTCTGTGCTTACCATGCATGGGCCTACCGGTTCGTCCGGCGTACATGCCGAATCGAACATCGCACATTCCGGCGGGTCGATAAGACCGCACAGTACCTCGCCGCATCGACATCCGGTCATATCCTCGGCGGGTATTTCGTCTATTCCGAAGCGAGTCATCGCGTCGTACTTGCCGTACTTTTCTTTTAGCCTCAGCGTGCCGTTTGGTATTTTACCAAGTCCACGCCAGTATCCGTCGTAGGGCTCGAAGTATTCGTCGATGATCTTCATTGCCGCCTGGTTACCGGTTGGCGTTACCGCGACTTCGTATATTGATTTTGTTTCGGCGATGCCTTCTGTAAGTTGGCGGCAGATCTCGGCGATCCCTTCGATGACCTGCATCGGTTCAAATCCGGCGACGACGCAGGGACGTTTGTAATTTTCGACGATCGGCTTGTAGGCATCGGTGCCTATTATTACGCTTACATGGCCGGGACACAGGAAAGCGTCTATTTTGTGGTTTTTGTCGGAGAGCAACGCGTCCATTGCAGGGACGACTTTTTTGTGACCGCTGAGTATGCAGAAGTTTTCCAGGCCGAGTTTGCCGGCGTCGGCGACGGCGACGGCAGAGGCCGGCGTTGTAGTTTCAAATCCGACTGCGATGAAGACGACCGTTTTGTCGGGGTTTTCTTTTGCCAGGTTGATCGCATCATCCGAGCTAAGAACGACCTTTACATTTCCGCTGGTCAGTGCTTCAAGCGATGTATCTTTGCCGGGAACCCGCATCATGTCGCCGTATGTTGCGAGTATACAGTCATCTCGTTTTGCCAGGTTGATCGTTACGTCAATATAGCCCTGGTCGGTCACGCAGACCGGGCAGCCGGGTCCGGAAAGCAGTTTTAGTTTTTCCGGGATAGCCGAGCGGATCCCGTTCCTGAAGATCGAAACAGTGTGCGTTCCGCATACTTCCATTATGTTTATCTGCCTGCCAAGCTTTTCGCAGGCAGCATCCATTTGTGATCGTGCTGTGCTGATACGTTCAAGCATTTTTCTTCGTGACCCCGATTTTCAAATAAAACAGCCTCGGCCGCAAGGCCGAATCCTAAATTCGTAATTAGTAATTCGTAATTAGTAATTAGTAATTCCAAACTGGCCGCCAGGTCAGTTTGGTTAGTTATCCTGAAATTTTGTTTGGGTTGTCTTTGTAGTTTTCTATCTCCTCAAACAGCTCCCAGGTCTTTTTTGCTTCCTCTTCATCGAGGGTTGTTATGGCAAAGCCCGCGTGGATGAGCACTATGTCGCCGATCTTTACTTCAGGGGTGAGGGTAGTTCTTATGTTCCAGCGGTTGCCCATCGCGTCAACTACCGCTTTGTCGTCTTCCATCTCTATTATTCTGGCTGGCACTGCCAAACACATATCGTTCCCTTTGTTAGTCGTAAGTCGTTATTTATACATTTCGGCGGCTATTGCTGCCTGGCCCAGGGCTATACCGCCGTCATTTGCGGGCACCCTTCTCTTAAATAATACAAAGAAACCAGAATTTTTCAACTGCTGAATTACACGGTTTGCAAGATAGTTGTTACAAAATACCCCGCCGGACAGTGCGACCGCCTTAATGGCATGTATTTTTCTGGCTTTTTTGGCAAATCCCATCATTGCGGCGGCGGCCCAGTTATGGAACTTTGCCGATATTATGCCGGTAGTTACGCCGTTTGCTTTGTCTTGAAGAAGCTCCATAAGCATCGTTCTGTAGTCCAGCTCCAATGCCGGACCTTTCTCTGTGATCGTTACAGTGTAGGCATCTTCTATGCCGGGCTGGATCGCAGATTCCAGGGTCATCGGCAGCTGGGCCTCAAACTGGTTGCAAGTGCCCAGCCCAAGGATGGCGGCGACGGCGTCGAATAATCTGCCCATACTGGAAGTTTGCACGGTGTTAATATTTTTTTCGATCTGGGTCTGAATTATTTGCACCCTGGATTTGTCTGGCTCTATTGCTTCAATTATATCTGAGTGTTTTTGCGAAATGGTGCTCATCAAGCCCAGTACCGGCCGCAGAGCCTCTTTCGAAGCGGCGTCACCGCCGGCAAGCGGGAAGTATCGCAGGTGTCCGAATCGTGTAAATTCGGCGAGCGATGCGATGAGGCACTCGCATCCCCAGATCGCCCCGTCTGTGCCAAGCCCGGTACCGTCGGCGACTAATCCTATAACCTTTTCGCGGTAGTCGTATTCGGCGAGTACCGAGGCGATGTGGGCCCAGTGGTGCTGAACCTGGATGGTTTCCGCCCCGCCGAGCGACTGGGCGTATTGGGTTGAAATATAGGATGGATGAAGATCGCAGACGAATATCTCCGGGTTTATCTCGAAGAGGGACCGGAGATGTTTTATGGATTCGACGTAGTGTCGGTAGACCCGCAGGTCTTCAAGGTCGCCGATGTGCTCGCTGAGGATAAGCTGGTTCCCTTTGGCCAGGCAAAAGGTATTTTTAAGATCTCCGCCAGCTGCGAAGATTTGTTTTTTTATCGGCTTGTCGCGAAGAACAGGCCCCGGTGTATATCCTCTTGACCGTCTTATCAGGGCCTGTCCGCCGGCGACGATGTGGACTATCGAGTCGTCGGTCTGGCGGCGGATGTCACGGTTGTGCATGAGGAAGGCGTCGGCGATGCCGGAAAGTTTTTCCAGTGCTTCGCCGTTGTCACAGATGAGCGGTTCGTCGGAGAGGTTTGCACTGGTCATTACGAGTACGTCTATGCCTTCTTCGGCAAACAGCAAATGATGGAGCGGTGTGTAGCACAGCATAAACCCGAGAGTACTTAGACCCTGAGCGACCGAGGCGGCTATGGATGTATTTTTTCGTTTTCCCAGAAGCACTATCGGGCTTTGGGGGCTGGTCAGCAGTCTGGCTGCCGGTTCGGTGACCTCTGCATACTGGTTGATCTTTTCGATAGACGCTGCCATCAGGGCGAATGGTTTGTGATCTCTTTGTTTTCTTTGGCGCAGAGTCTGGACGGCTTTTTCATTTTTTGAGTCGACAGCAAGGTGGAAACCTCCGAGGCCTTTGATCGCGACGATCTTGCCCTGTTTGAGCATTGCGGCGGTTTTTGCGATTGCTTTATCGGAGTTTGTTTCCATCATTTCACCCTTTGGGGTGGCACCTTCAAGCCGCAGGCTTGTGGGTGCTGAGCCCGGTACACCCACAAGCTTCGCTTGAAGGTGCCACCCGGAATGCGAACTTTGTTTATCATCCCTGTGCTTCGGGTTTCTGTTGACCGATTCTATTTCGGTCAGCCAGATGTTTGGGCCGCATTTGGGGCAGGCTACCGGTTGGGCGTGGAACCTTCTGTCTTTGGGGTCGGTATATTGGCCCTCGCATTTTTTGCACATTGCAAACCCGGCCATCGTTGTGTTGCAGCGGTCGTAGGGGATCGTTTCTACGATGGTGTATCTTGGCCCGCAGTTTGTGCAGTTGATGAACGGGTATCGCCAGCGGAAATCGCCGCCGTCGTTCATCTCGGCGAGGCATTCGCCGCAGGTGGCAGAGTCTGCCGTAACGTGGGAGGTCTTTTCGCCGGGCGTCGGGCTCTTTCGGATCGCAAAAACTCTTTCGCCGTCAATTTCGGGGACCTGCCGCAACCGCATCGAGGTAATATTCATCAGCGGCGGCCAGTCGAGATTCTTTTTGCCCAGTTCGAGAATTTTAACGAAATCCGCGATACGGTCGCCGGCGCCCTGCACCTCGATAACCACACCCTGGCTGTCATTAAAAACCGAACCGGTCAGACAGAGCTGCGAAGCCTTTCTAAATATATAAGGCCTGCACCCAACGCCCTGAACCTGCCCCTGTATTAATATTTTATTTCGAATTTCCATGCAGGGCTTGCATAACATTTGTTTTTTAATAAAAATAGCCTCGGCCTTCAGGCCGAAACGACCATTATACATTATACAATAATCATTATACATTTCAAGCTGGCCGACAGGTCAGTTTGAGCTACTTGATCGGTCGCCTCACTGCCGATATTCCTGAGATCACTGTCGTTACCAGCATTATCGCAAAGGTCACGACCGCAAACCAGTCTCCCCATTCTTTTGATACATACGCCCATTTGACCATTACCATGCCGATGGAAAATGACTGGAAGAACATTTTGAGTTTGCCGGAAACAGTAGCACCGAAATTTATACCTCTGGATTCGGCGATATGGCGGATTATCGTAACCATCAGTTCGCGGATGATAATTATTGCCGCTGTACCCCAGTAAAAAATCTGCATAAATCTGGCCGACAGGTCGAAGTTGTCAAGGGTAGGCTGACCGACGATGGCAAAACATATAAACGCACCGCAGACAAGAAATTTGTCGGCGAGCGGGTCAACGATGCGGCCGAATTTGCTGGTTACGTCATACATCCTGGCGATCTTGCCGTCAACAATATCGGTTAGACCCGTCACGACAAAAAGGATAAACGCGACAAGCAGGTAATTAGATGTGCCCGGAGCATCTAAATCCGGCGCAAGCAGGATCATCGCCAGAAAAACAACCGTAAGCACCAACCGGCCAATAGTCAGTGCGTTTGGAACGTATTTGATAATGCCTTTGTTGTGGTCATCAGCCATACTGTTTCTCCATGGCAAATTATTTAGTACCGCCGGCATCTTGCCGGCTTTTCTCGTAGTGTCGGCATCCTGCCGACGCTGTTTAATTATGTGGGCTTCAAGCCCACACTACGTGTAGTTTACAGCATCCGTTAAAATAATCAACCAGAAATTTCTTGAACTATCAAATCATAATCGTTGGCAGCGAGAACCTCGGTTTCTACAAAATCGCCGGGTTGTGCCGTGCAGTCCTTTACCAGGCAAATACTGTCTACATGGGGGGCCTGGCCGTAGAATCGGCCTATGCCGACACCGTCTTTGTCCGAGCCCTCGTCGATCAGGCAGGTCAGCTTTTTACCCACGTGCCGGCGGGCCTTCTCGAAAGCTATCTCCTGCTGAATACCCATCAAAATGTCGGCTCGCTCTTTTCGGACCTGTTCGGGAACCTGCCCGTCCATCCCGGCAGCCGCGGTTCCAGGCTCCGGGTAAAAACTAAAGCAACCCAGGGCATCGAACCTGGCCCACTTGACAAACTCGATCAGCTCGGCGAAACTTTCGTCCGTCTCACCGGGCAGACCCGCGATAACGGTAGTCCGCAAAACCACATCATCCATCGCCGCACGCAGCTTTTCGATAAGGGCGACCGTCTTGTCCTTTCGGTCGCTTCGCCGCATGGCCTTTAGAATATCGTCGTTAATATGCTGGATCGGCATATCAATATAGTTAAGCACCTTTTCGCTGGCGGAGATCGTCTCAATCAGCCGATCGTCGATCCCGGCGGGATACAGATACATCAGCCGGATCCACTTAAGGGCGTCGATCTTTTCGAGCTTGCCGATCAATCGTGAAAGCCCGTCCTTTTCGCCAAGGTCGCGTCCGTAGTAATTACTGTCCTGTGCGATAATGCTAAGCTCAACAGCACCGTTGCCGACAAGTTCCCGGGCCTCGGAGAGAATAATATCTTCGGGCTTGCTCCGGAATTTGCCCCGAATCGACGGTATCGTACAAAACGCACACTTGCGGTCGCAGCCCTCGCTGATACGCATATACGCCCAATGCCCCGGCGTGATAAGCAGCCGCCCCCGGTCATCGGAAATGCCTCCATTATCGCCGCCCATATACATCACCGAACCAACACCGCCTGAAGGATGCAAGGTCTGCTTGATTATCGCGGCAATATTATCCCGCTCGCCAAGTCCGACAACAGCGTCAATGCCGTCAACTTCGTCGATAAGTTCCTGCCCCATCCGCTGGGCCAGGCAGCCGGTGACAATGACCTTTTTGACAGAACCGCTGGTTTTGCACTCGACAGCCTCGGCGATAGCTTCGATAGCTTCTTGCTTTGCAGGGGCGATAAACCCGCACGTATTGATCACGACAACATCGGCAGCGGAAATGTCTTCACAGATAACAAACCCCGCTTCGCCGATTTCGGCAAGCATCTTCTCGCTATCAACAAGGTTCTTAGGGCAGCCAAGGGCAATAAAACCGACAGATTCAACATTCGCATTTTCACTATTTACCATAGCCGGCAAAATAGCAGAAAACACCGGTAAAGTCCAAACATTTTAAAGATCACAGACATAACCCAAAAGCTAAATCACCTAAACCCCCGAAAACGCTATTTCGCGACTACGTTAATTTTGGCTGCATTGGAGATAAGAAAACCATCCTTCCATGATGGTGCAGCAAAAAGACCTTCGCTTGCGATAGGGTGCATAACGATCAAAGTAAAGCCATCAATTTTTCGCAACATTACAAATCCTCAAAAAACACCTGACTTCGACATGTCATTATTATAATCAATATCAGCAAATTTTGTAAGTAAAATGCCCAATAGACCGATAAAAACCAAGGCCGCAATCAGGAATCAGGACAGGCCAACCCGGCAAGGGCAGCGAGTTTATTTGGTAGCAACTCAAAAAAAACGCCTGGAAAACCAGATTTTCGGCATTTTTCGGCTTTGACAGACCTCAAAAAAGTGCGGAAACTACAAATCGTAAGTCCTTGCAAAATAAGGACTTACGACGAAATATCAAATATTTTTCTTGTTATTTCCATGAATTTCAGTTATAATAGGTTTAACAATGATGATTCGGCTTCGTTGGTCGGGTTGAAGAATGGGAAGATTTTTGGATTGGGTGAAGTATAAAAGTTTAAGCATAAGGGGAATATGATGACTAACTTTTATCAAAAAGTGTGGCTTCCGTTTATGGTCACTAAGAAAAGAATTTTGATTCTGGCCATCGCCAGCTACATCGCCCTCTGCTAGACAGGCATGTAGAACAATCTTAAGCGGCTGTTTCCGTAAAGGTCTCAGCCGCTATTTTTATGCGCAAAAAACTCAACCACGGATTGCACGGATTTCTACGGATTAAAGACTTTGTATAGTGTGGTTTTTTTTATAAAATAGCCTCGCCCGTAAGGGCGAATCATCCATTATACATTATACAATAATCATTATTCATTTCAAACTGACCAATGAGTCAGTTTGCGTCAAAGCATTTCGTCCAGTGTTGCTTTTAGCTCTGTGGCGACTATTTCTACTTCCTGTTTCGTCAGGTTATTATGGAACGGAAGTGCCAGGGTGCTTTTGCATACTTCGTCGGTTATCGGGAAATCGCCTTCTTTCAGGCCAAGCTCTCCGCTGATGAACGGCTGGAGGTAGACCGGCGGGAAGTAGTTGCTTACCTGAACGCCCCTTTCGATCATGCGTTTTAGGATGGCGTTTCTGGTCTCAACAGTCAGTGTTTTGTCAGCGAGGCGGACGACATATACGAACCAGCTCATCACACAGTCCGCCGGTTCTGTCGGTACGATGAGCCTGTCATCGGCGCCGAGGATTTCGCGATACATATTGGCGACACCGCTGCGTTTTGCGACAAATTCATCGATCCGTGACAGCTGGACAATTCCCAATGCGCAATTAATATCGCTAAGCCTGAAATTATATCCGAGCCTGTCATGGGCGAGCCATCCGCCGCCTTTGCCCCGGCCCTGGTTACGAAGCGACTGACACAAATCCGCCAGCTCGTCATCGTTGGTCAGTATTATCCCGCCTTCGCCGGTGGTGATCTGCTTGTTGGGATAAAAGGCGAACGTACTCATAGTCCCGAAAGTACCGACCTTTTTACCGCCCAGTTCGGAACCAAGCCCCTCGCAGCTGTCCTCGATAACCAGGAGGTTGTGCTTTTTGGCAATGGCGCAAACTTCGTCCAGACCGGCTGGGTTGCCGAATACAACGACAGGCAGAATTGCCTTGGTCTTTTCGGTTATCTTATCTTCAATATTTGCCGGATCCATGTTCAGGCTCACCGGGTCAATGTCAACGAACACCGGTTTCGCCCCGGTCATCATGATCGTAGTCGCCGAAGCGATAAACGTAAACGGAGTAGTGATCACCTCATCGCCTTCGCCGATACCAAGAGCCTTCATGCACAGATACAGCCCGCTTGTTCCACTGTTTACCGCGACAGCGCGTTTCATACCGGTGTATGCGCAAAACGCATCTTCAAACTCACCGAGCTTAGGCCCCAGAGAAAGGTTTGGAGTACGCAGAACATCGGTGACTGCTTTGATCTCAGCTTCTGTTATATCCGGACGAGATAAATTAACCTTAAATTCCATAAGTATAGCCTCGGCCGTAAGGCCGAATCCTTAATTTTGATTATTGATTTTTAATTTTTTATCTTTGATTTATCTATTCTATTTCGTTGAATTTGCTTGCCGGTACTCCGCATACGGGGCATCTTTCCGGTGCTTCGTCGAGGACGGTGTTTCCGCATACGCTGCAGACGTATATCTTGCTTTCGGCGAGGTCGTTGCCGTCTGCGACCTGTTTGGCTGCATCGTTGTAGAGGCTAAAGTGCACCTGCTCGACGGCCATAGCATTCTGGAAAGACACCAGTGCCCTCTTGTTGTTGTCGGCTTTAGCGTCTTCGATGAACCTGGGATACATGTCGGTAAACTCAAATTCCTCACCGCTCATAGCACCTGCCAGATTTTCCTTAGTAGTTCCAACGCCGTCCATTGCGCTCAGGTGTGCCAGTGCGTGGACAGTCTCGGCGGCTGCGGCTGCCCTGAAAAGCTTAGCGATCTGCGGCAAACCCTCAGAGTCAGCCTTCTTCGCAAAAGCGAGGTATTTACGGTTGGCCTGACTTTCGCCGGCAAATGCGTCTTGTAGATCTTCCATTGATTTCATTGCATAATCCTTTCAAAACTTATCGTTATATTTATAGTTATCGTCTGACTATGGTATACAATCACACGCAAATAATCAAATTAATATTGCTCGAAATAAAAGGAGCAGATATGCTCTGCAAAAAAACTCTAAATTCCCCCTGAATTGTGAACAAAACCACAAGCTGAGTTAATGTCCAATTCAATAGTTGTTTCTTAAAAGACTCGTATAGACGGCATTTAGAGCACTTTAATATTTTCTGCTCCGCTTTATGCCGTCGAGAGGACAAGGCTGGCAAAGAAGGATACGCAGCAATATTGAAATATTGCGAGTAATCCTGATGCCAGACAGCCCAAGCCGCAACAGGCAGAAAGCGAGCACGAAAAATTAAATTGCTCTAGTGCTTGTTTAGTATTTAGAATTCGCTTGCGTCCCGGCTTTACGTCGGGATAGTGCTTAGGAATTGTCCAACAGCCCCTTACGCTCTCACGCTCCTGTGTTATGTGAAATCCTGATTCAACAGGACCAATTGCTAAACAATCAACCAAACCAAGCCAAACCTGCCCAATCCAAACCTGCCCAATCCAAACCCGCCCGAGCCAAACCTGTCCAAGCCAAACCTGCCCAATCCAAACCCGCCCGAGCCAAACATGCCCACGCCAAACCTGCCCAACCTCAATCCTGCTTGTTACCTTCGCACTTGTCACCTGTCACCAATCGCGCGCTATGTCCACGAGTGACATTCTGGGTCAACATATACTATTGGCCCTGTAACTTGTCTTCATTCGCAGTTTTTGGGATGAAAATCCAATCAAAATTGGAGGTGTAATATCAATCTCAGCTAATTCAAACCGGTCATGCAATATTGTAATTCCCGCCAAGGCGTCAATCCACAGCCGGCAAAACCATAAGGTCGTCAAGTGAGTAAGTTAATTTAGTGGCAAATTAGTTCGGGTTTAAAATACTGTAAGACGCCCACACAAAAGCGCGGGAGCGCCTTGAGCGAAGCGAAATCCGCCCACGCCAAACCTGCCCAATCCAAACCCGCCCAAGCCAAACCTGCCCAACCTCAATCCTGCTTGTTACCTTCGCACTTGTCACCTGTCACCAATAGCACGCTATGTCCCGCAGTGACATTCTGGGTATACATATACTATAGCCACTGCAAGGCCTTTTATTTCCCCGACTGCATTCAAAATAAAAGCAATTAGTCGCCAGCGGTGCCATCGCCCCCTCCGGCCTCGATGGCTAAACCCGGGATCCCCATTTGATGCGGCAAAGACAGTAAAGCTTATAGGCGCAAACTACCTTATTTTCGTATAATATCAATCTCAGCTAATTCAAACCGGTCATGCAATATTGTAATTCCCGCCAGGGCGTCAATCCACAGCCGGCAAAACCATAAGGTCGTCAAGTGAGTAAGTTAATTTAGTGGCAAATTAGTTCGGGTTTAAAATACTGTAAGACGCCCACACAAAAGCGCGGGAGCGCCTTGAGCGAAGCGAAATCCGCAGAAGGCGGACCCGAATAAAACGCCCAAAAAAACAGTAATAACGCTAAAACTTAAGATAAACATTCGGTAATGCTAAATCGCTACTAATACCAATTCCGATTAATCAATGCGCCCTTTTGTCATTCCCGCCAAGGCGTCAATCCATAGTAAAATAGCTTGCGCCGAAGGCGGTTTCATATTTTCTGCACATGCCTAAAATGTTACTAATTTACGATTAGCGCAGTAATTATTCGTATTTCGTATAACCTGGTTATTGGTTATTCCGTGTACTGAGCAAAGTGAAGTTAGAGCCTGCCCCAATTTTACATCGGGAGCTTCACGTCGGGATTGGATATTCAAAAAACGCAAAAACAAAAGCCTCACGGCACCAGAATATATCAGGTATAATCAATATACGACACACTCAGAAACCAGCAGTGCCACCGCCGACAGAAGTGCGAGCTATCATACTGGCCCCCTGAAGAAGCGAGACACTTGTTAGGGTGTATGTTATGATGTATTTCTCCGGTGTAATGAGCCATAGATGAATGAAACCGGAGAAATACACTCGAAAACTTGAAAGGTCTCTAACCCGAGAAAACCCGAAAACCTGCTAACCCGAAAGATGACTAACATGCAAATAAACGCGCGCTATGTCCCCGAGTGACATTCCGGGTATACATATACTATAGCCCTAACACGTCTCTTGATGTCCATTCCACAAATATCAAAGCCCAGGGCATTACCCGCCCATGAGTGATATATTGTCAGATTAAACCTGCCAAAATGACAAATCCGCCTGTTTTGCAAAATCCGTAAACCTCTGCAATTAAACGACTTACGATTTTTCTGGTTACTGGCACGCGTTTTGCACTTATATATATGCAGACAGATACTGCATTTTTTGGCAGTTTATCAAATATATGTTTACAATGTAATTTTTGCATAGGAGTAATAAAAATGGGTAAAATAATTGGAATCGACTTAGGTACTACTAACTCTGTTGTCGCTGTCATGGAAGGCTCGACGCCGAAGGTTCTGGTAAACTCTTCGGGTTCGCGTATTACGCCTTCTGTTGTCGGGTTTACCGACAAGGGCGAGCGCCTCGTTGGCCAGATCGCCAAGCATCAACAGGTAACAAACCCTGAAAACACCGTCTTTTCGATCAAACGCTTCATGGGCCGTCGCCACAGCGAGGTTAGCGCAGAAGAAAAAGGCGTCCCCTACAAGATCACCGGCGCATCCGGCGAGCTGGTAAAAGTCAACGTTCGCGGCAAGGAATACACCCCGCCGGAGATCTCAGCGATGGTTCTTCAGGACCTGAAAAAGACAGCCGAAGACTACCTCGGCGAAACCGTCGACCAGGCAGTCATCACAGTGCCTGCATACTTCAACGACGCCCAGCGTCAGGCTACCAAAGACGCCGGCAAGATCGCAGGCCTGAAGGTCGAGCGTATCATCAACGAACCGACAGCGGCCGCACTGGCTTACGGACTCGACAGCAAAAAGGAAGAAAAGATCGCAGTCTTCGACTTCGGCGGCGGTACTTTCGACGTCTCGATCCTCGACATCGGCGAAAACATCGTTGAGGTGCTAAGCACAAACGGCGACACGCACCTCGGCGGCGACGACCTCGACGAAATACTGATCAACTACCTCGCGGACGAGTTCAAGAAGACCGAAGGCATCGACCTCCGTCAGGACCCGATGGCTCATCAAAGGCTCAAAGAAGCCGGCGAAAAAGCCAAGTGCGAATTGAGCACCCAGCTCGAAAGCAACATCAACCTGCCGTTCATCACAGCCGACGCTTCCGGACCGAAACACTTGCAGCTTACTATCTCGCGGAGTAAGTTTGAATCGCTTGCCGAAGATACATTTGAAAGACTTAAAGATCCGTGTATGAAGGCTCTTAAGGATGCAGGCCTGACGGCAGGCGACATCAAAGAGGTTCTCCTTGTCGGTGGTTCCACACGAATCCCCAAGGTTCAGGAGATCGCCAAAGACATCTTCGCCAAAGACTCCAACAAGAGCATCAACCCCGATGAGGTCGTATCTCTCGGTGCAGCCATCCAGGGTGCCGTCCTCGCCGGCGACTCAGGCGTCAAAGACATCCTCCTGCTCGACGTTACCCCGCTTTCGCTGGGCGTTGAAACAATGGGCGGCGTAATGACTCGCCTGATCGAGCGCAATACGACTATCCCAACGAGCAAGAAGGAAGTCTTCTCGACAGCCGCCGACAGCCAGACAAGCGTCGACATTCACGTTCTGCAGGGCGAAAGAGAATTCGCTAATGACAACAGAACGCTCGGCCGCTTCCAGTTGGCCGACATCCCCGCCGCTCCAAGAGGCATGCCCCAGATCGAGGTCGCTTTCGACATCGACGCCAACGGCATTCTCAATGTGTCGGCGAAGGATACCGGCACAGGCAAAGAGCATTCGATCAAGATCGAGTCAAGCTCCGGCCTTAGCGAAGATGAAGTCGAAAAGATGGCCAAAGACGCAGAGTCGCACGCCGAAGAAGATAAGAAACGCAGAGAGGTCGTCGACCTGAAGAACCAGGCAGACCAGCTTATCTACCAGACAGAAAAGACCCTAAAGGAGCATGGCGACAAGGTTTCGAGCGAGACATGCGGAAATATCGAAAGCTCTCTCAACACTCTTAAAGAAGCAATCAAGGGCGATGACGGCGACGCTATCAAGAAGGCCACCGAAGGCGTAAGCACAGCGGCCCAGGAACTCGGCAAAGTACTCTACGAAGAAGCAGCTAAGGAACAAGCAGCCGCCCAGCCCCAGCCAGGCGACGAAGCCCCGCAAGGCGAGGCACCGGCCGAAGGCGAAGCCACTACAAAGAAGGTAGACAGCGATGTAATAGACGCAGAGTTCGAAGCAAAGGACACAGAATAAAAACCTTAAAAGCGCGGGAGCGCAAGCTCCTCGATCAGACTTCAAAACACAGATTGACATCACTAACACAATTAAGCTATGGCCGGCAAAAAGTCAGCCATAGCTTTTTTTTTGCCATCAACCGTAACGGCACGCTGGCTCAGTGCCGATACAGAGACCCAACTCCGTAATGTCGAAATTCTGCCGATATTCTCCCTTTGTTGAATTTAGTTATCCTCTGAATAAAGGTTAAAAAAACCTTCAAAAACGCACGCTTTTACTCAAAATAATTCAAAATATCTCAATTTATCGCGATATATTTCAATTAATTTCAAAAAATGTCAAAAAAAAACGCCCAAAACCATAGGTGGGAAATGTCGACAATGTCCAGTATAGGCGCAATTTGATTAAATCATGGCGAGCTTTTAAGCAAACAGTGCATCAACAAATTCAGCAGGATCAAACTCAGCAATATCCTCAGGCTGCTCCCCTAACCCCACGAATTTCACTGGGATGTCTAGCTGGTCCTTAATTGCGATCACTATGCCGCCTCTTGCTGTGCCATCGAGTTTCGCGAGAAATATTCCTGTAACGTCGATAGCTGCGGTAAACATCTTAGCCTGCATTATAGCGTTTTGGCCGGTAGTGGAGTCCAGCACTAAAAGCACCTCTGTTGGGGCGCCAGGTATCTTTTTGGCTACGACATTGCGTATTTTGGAGAGCTCATTCATCAAATGGGTCTGGGTATGCAGCCTGCCTGCAGTGTCCAGTATGAGGTAGTCTACATCCCTGGCTACGGCCGCCTCACAGGCGTCATAAGCCACGGCACTGGGGTCTGCGCCGGACTTGTGCTTTACTATCTGGACGCCGATCCGCTCGGACCAGATCGTCAACTGCTCAACCGCTGCGGCCCGAAACGTGTCGCATGCCGCTACGATGACCTCTTCGCCGTTCTGGCTGAGTGTATATGCGAGCTTGGCGATGCTAGTAGTTTTTCCGGACCCGTTAGTACCTGCGACCAGTATTACTGTAGGGCCGTTTTCGGCGGTGTGGAGCTGTCTGTCCTGATGGGGCCAGTAGCTTTTCAGTTTGTCTTTGAGGAATTCCAGGATGTCTTCGGTCTTTTCTATCTCCCGTTTTTTGTAGGCATCCCGCAAGTCGTTCATCAGCAGATCGGTTGTTTCTACGCCGATATCATCGCTTATTAGGATCTCTTCCAGTTCGTCGAGCAGGTCGTCGTCGATCTTTCTGCCGATTGTCAGCACCGCAGATAAACTTGAGCTGATCTTAGAGCGTGTCTTGTCGAGGTGGTCTTTTAGAAATTGTACTGTCTTTCCGAATATTCCCATTGTTACTCCGGGCTTTCAAATGAATAATGTATATTGTCTAATGTATAATGAATGATACGCCCTTTCGGACGATACTATATTATATAAGAGTTTGCCAGAAAATTGGTAAAATTTCAAGTATATAAAAATTTTGTATATTACATTGGCGGATTTCGTTTGACATGGGGTTATGATGGTGATAAATTTGCATTATTGAAGGGCCACGGAAGGCATTTCTAATCCAACTATAGTTAGTTGGTATCTTGCGAGGTTATTTTTTACTCACAACTATCATTGAATTTACGCAATTAATTTTGGCGTTGCTGGTTTACGCGTTGAAATTGTTCGGATAAAAGCAAAGGTAATAAGTTTTGGCGACTAAGGGTATAACTGATATCTTTTATGATATTCTTGAGCATGTCAAGGCTCTTGACCCCGTCAACACGCGCAAGTGGTTTGACGATCTTGTGGTTACGCAGTTTGCCGGCGGCCATCTGGATATCGGCTGTCCGGACGAGGCGACTGCGCAGTATATGGAAGATAACTGTTCGAGGAATTTCACCAAGGCTGCGCAAAGCGTGACTGGTCATCTTGTCAGCGTTTCATTCTGCGTTGCCGGGGGGAGAGCTTCGGGCCAGGCAGTTTCAACGGCTCGCGGGGGGGTTAAACTGCATCCGGATTATACTTTTGAGAATTTCGTGGTCGGTCCGTGTAACCGGCTTGCACAGGCAAGTTGTGTCGCGGTTAGCCGCTCGCCTGGTGATACGTACAATCCGCTTTTTCTTTACGGAAGTTCCGGGCTTGGCAAGACTCATTTGCAGCATGCGATCTGTCATGGTGCACGTAAGATGTCGCCGGATATTTCGATCAAGTTTTTGAGCTGCGAAGAATTTATTAACGATTTTATCAGCGCGATCGAAAAGGGGGATCTGCCGGAGTTTCAGAGCAGGTACCGAACCGCCGATATCCTGGTGATCGACGACATACAGTTTTTGCGGGAGAAGGAACACAGCCAGGAAGAATTTTTCCATACGTTCAATGCGCTTTACAATAATCGAAAGCAGATCATCCTGACGGCTGATTGTCCGCCTTCGGATCTGGCTAACCTGGAAGATCGTTTGATCAGCCGGTTTAAGTGGGGGCTCGTTGCCAAGCTCGATGCACCGAGCTACGAGACGCGGGTTGCTATCGTCGGCAAGAAGGCCAGGCTTCGCGGGCTTGAGATTTCCGATGAGGTTGCCGAGTATATCGCCGGTAAGGTCAAGGCGAATATTCGCGAGCTTGAAGGGGCGATCACTATCGTTTACGCGATGGCCAAGGCCAGCGGCGAGCCGATCACGCTCGAACTTGCAAAGATCGCTATGGGCGACCAGATCGAGGCGAGCGAAAAGGATATTACGATCACGGCGATCATTAACGCGGTGACGGATTATTTTGATGTGCGGCTGACGGACTTGCAGAGCAAGAAACGCAGCCAGAGTATTACGCTGCCGCGGCAGTACTGCATGTACCTGGCAAGAAACCTGACCAGGCACAGCCTGGAAGAGATCGGCGGCCACCTGGGAGGAAGAGACCACACCACAGTACTACACGCCTGCACAAAGATAACCGACCTAAAAGAGAAGGACACACACACGCAGGGCCAGCTGGAGGAACTTACCGAGGCGATAACAAGAGCGTGATCGCTCAAGCCGACCTTTGGCCGGTTTGAAATGTCTAATGTATAATGAAGGATTCGGCCTGGCGGCCGAGGCTATTTTTCATTTGTCTTTTCTGCCATTTCCATCATACACTCTGCAATTCGATGTACATGCGTTGATGGGTTGCATTTACTTAAATCGGTTTCGCCTTTGTGTTGGCTTTTCAGAATGGACCTAGAGTTATCTATAGCGGTGCCTGTTTTAGGGTAGATTATATTAAAAAACTGGCAACCGCTCTTGTTGTATTCATAACGCTTGTCATTAAATTCCAGTCTTAGTATATCGCGGAATTCTCTTTGAGCATCGCGATGGTGATTGTATGCGGAACCAGTTTTTTTAAAGTGAAGTACATACCAATACTCAAAGCATGGATTACTTATAATGAGATCGATATCGTTATCTCTGGCCTTCTGAATTGCGGCGTTAAGATTGTCTGCTTGATGCTTGTCGATATCTATCACACAAAAAGTTTCATCATACTTATCACCAACAGGGCTGATAACAGCGGCGTCTTTCCTTTTATTTGCGTAGTTAACCACGCTCCTTGGGTCGCTTCCGCATTCTTCACCGCAAACCTCAACTTTAACAGGTTTAATATTTAGCTTGGACCGCAATTTCTTAAAATAATCAGTAGATGACTTGGCATCCTCGCAAACTATAAGGACCGTTTTGCCAACGGTGCGCAAAGCCTCTCTGCGTATGAGTTCCCTTTTCGGAACTTTAGATTGGAATTTCCTTGGGTTACCTTTTTTATCACTTCTTGGTGCCAACTAAGTCAAACCTTTCAAGAATAGGAATCGCTCCATATCTACCCGCAAGATATTTTTTTTGCATGGGTTCATCCTTGCGGACACCTTTATAATCTGCAAGCGAGTACAACTGCGTAGCTCCCTGTTTGTCCTTCTCAGTAAACCAAACCTGATCACGGCCAAACAACTCAGGATTAAGCAGCGTTGTATCATGTGTGGTAAATATCAACTGAACTTGTGAATTAGCGTCGACTTGAAATTCACGGACTAATTCTATTAAATTATGTGTGAGCAACGGATGCATATACAATTCTAATTCATCTTCGAAAATGGTGTATCCAAATACAATGGATTCTAATAGTGGTCCCAGCAAAGAATAATATCTTTGGGTTCCATCCGATTCTTCTTCAAAGGATAGTGAATATTTTCCTTCGCAATGCGAAAATATCTTCTTGTATGGAGGGTGTTCGGAGAACTTTCGGATAAAAGATTTCCTAATTTCTTCAGGCATGTCTTTTGGGAAATTTAGATTGTCAACATTGACTTTTTCAATTTCAATGTCATCAATACCAAAGTCAGCATTCTTAAATATTTCCATAACTAGCTTGTAAAGTTCAGGGCCTTCTTTAAAGTATTTGTAGTTAAAAAGCATCTCATCCGTTATTTGTACGGCCATCTTTCTGCCTGGCATCTCCCTAAATTGATCCTCAAACCATTTAAATACCTTAGATAGCTGTTCGTGGTTAAACTGTGCAGCAGTTGACAAGAATAATGAATTGTCTTTGACGGTTTCCCATATAACTTTGTTTTGCCCTTTCAATGATGGACCGAAGTATGGTTCATCTTGTTCGATGTCTCTTTCAAACCATGTTTTCGCCCTTTTCTTCGGCCATGACAGTAACCACTCTCTTGTTATTTTTTTACTCGTAGCCGAGAACCCATACTGATAGCGAATGGCATCCATAAAGAAAGTCACTTCGAAAGTGCTTGGTTGTTTTTTTGTTTTTTTATCAAACGCAAACGGAGTGATTGGCAAAGATTGATCTGGTTTGTATCCTGCTGATTCTCTGACGATTTCACTCATGCAGGCCATCGCCTTGATCAGATTGCTCTTGCCGGATGCGTTTGCGCCGTAGACGACCGCAGATTTCAGGATATTGTATCCGCCGACTTTGATTGAATTTGCGCCTTTGGATTCTTCTGAAGTTGCGATAAGACTGAGGACTTGCTCATCCTTAAATGATCTGTAGTTACTTACCCTGAACTCTGCTAACATTTGGCTTCACCTTCTATTTAAGTCCTGTATTTGCATGTTTTCTGCAATTACGCCTTCTAAACAGCATTATATCGTCAGTTTAGGTTGAAAGATATAAAAAAATATAAAAAAATTGAGGTATTTTTTACAATATAACCGGAGTCCAAAACAGTGTTTTTAGCCAGAAATAAGCGATTATTCCGAAAGACATGGCCAAATCAATTGATACATGTCAGCCATATAATAATATTGAGGTTTACCTGGAATGGAAAAAACGGGGGAATTAAAGGTAAACTAAAGGCTCTGCGACCCTTTTTTATGAAATAGGGAATTTAGTCTATTCCTCGCAGTTTCCAGCATGGGCACAGCCCATCCTACCGGTGATTTTTTTGTTGGCGTGCCGGGGTTTGTTTTGGTAGAATATTTGATATCAAACAGGTAATAATGAATGTCGTATTGCTGCTAATGGAGGTTATATTGTGAATATTTATGCGTATCAGACACCGCCGATGTGGTGGTCGCCGAAGTTGAGTGTTTTGTGGGTTAAATTGTTTAAGGGCATGCGTAAGTTTGCTCGTCAAGAAAAACTCAAGGTCGTCGATGTTGAGATTCAGAATATTGATAAGCTTTTTACCGTTATCAATGAGGGATGCGGGGTTTTGATAACGCCCAATCATTCCAGCCATGCAGACCCGCTTGTCATGTATAAAGTTTGCGATGATATTAAGCTTGCCTTTTACTTTATGGCGGCGTGGCAGATTTTTGAGAAAGCCAACTGGTTTCGCAAACTGAATTTTCGCCTGCACGGGTGTTTTAGCGTTGATCGTGAAGGGACAGACATGCGGGCTTTTCGCCAGGCTGTTGACGTGCTGAAGGCCAAGAAGAATCCATTGGTGATATTTCCCGAGGGCGAGATATACCATGTCAATGACCGTGTGACTCCGTTTCGGGATGGTCCTGCGGCAATCGCGATCACCGCGGCTAAGCGATCTGACGGGCGGGTTGTTTGTGTGCCGTGCGGAGTGAAGTATCTTTATGTCGATGACCCAACCGAAGAGCTTGAAAAGGTAATGGCACGGCTTGAGGATCATCTGCTGTGGAGAGTTCGCAGGGATCAGACGCTGGACGAAAGGGTATACCGTTTTGCAGAGGCTATGCTTGGTGTCAAAGAGCTTGAGTATCTTGGGCAAAATCAGACGGGGTCGCTGACAGAGAGGATCAAAAACCTGTCTGAGACGATATTGAAAAAGCTGGAGGATCAGTACGGCATTTCCCCTGCCGAGCAGCATACGCTTCCTGAGCGGGTAAAGACGTGCCGACGTGAGGCTATAAAGAAGCTTGAATCGGATGATCCCAAGAGCCAGGCCGAAGCTAAAGATTATCTTGACGATGTTATGGTTGTGGCGCAATTGTTCAGCTATCCCGGCGAATATGTCTCGTCGAAGCCGACAATAGAACGCATTGCAGAGACGATCGATAAGTTCGAAGAGGATATTTTGAAATCTCCCGAGGCAGGTATACGCGGAAAGCGAAAAGCGATCATTCGGTTTGGCGATCCGATAGAAGTTTCCATTGACAAGGACAAAAAAAAGGATGCCGTACGCAGATTGACGAATCAGCTTGAAAGCAGTGTACAGGGGCTGCTCGACGAGATCAGCGGCACGCTTTAGAGGATTATGCTTGCATAATGGGCTTGGTTTTGGTAAGCTATTGCGATGTTGATTTATTATTATTTTTAGGAGCTAAATCGAATGAGTAAGAAAATATTTTTATTGCTTTCAGTGTGTTTCATTCTGGCATCTGCTAACTTATGGGCTGATAGCTGTTGCTCGGCCGGCAAAAAAGGGGCCGACCAATTGGACCCGGATAATTTTATAAAAATGTTTGACGGAAAGACGTTAAATGGCTGGGAGGTATTGCCGGGCGGTAAATGGAAGGTTGAAAATGGAGCGATCGTCGGCTCGCAGGACAAGAGCGAGCGGCGGCATGGTATGCTTCTTTCCAGAAAAACGTATACGGATTTTATCGTTAAGCTGAAATACAAATCGCTTAAGGGAAACAGCGGTTTTTATTTTCGTGCCAAGCGGGTTAAGAGTGGGGTTTCAGTAAATGGGTTCCAGGCGGAGATCGATTCGGGCGGTGCCGATGTCGGTGGGATTTATGAAACCGCAGGCAGGTATTGGGTGTCTCGTGTTTCGCCTGAGAAAGTTGATACTTTTTACAAAAAGCATGATTGGAATGAGATGGTCATTAGGGCGGTCGGCAAGGATACTACGGTATATGTAAACGGTGTGAAAACTGTTGAACTCGTAAACGATCCGGGCCGAACGAAAGGGCATTTCGGGCTGCAGCTGCATGGCGGTCAGGATATGCATGTTGAGTTTAAGGACATCGAGATAATGGACCTTTCCGATGATATGGATTACACCGCTCTTAAGGAATCCGGGTTTACGCAGATGTTTAACGGCAAGGATCTGACGGGATGGCAGACTACTGGCAACTGGATGATCGAAGAGGGTAATATTCTTACTCTCAAACCACGTCCGGGTGAGCGCGGGTGGCAAAGGTACGGTGACTACATTGCTACTAAACGCAAGTACGGTAATTTTGTCCTTAAGCTCGATTTCAAGTTTAACAAACGCGGCAACTCGGGTGTGTTTATGAGGATCGGAGATCTTAAGAACCATGTCACATCCGGTTTTGAATTGCAGATACTTGATACGCACGGCAAAAAGAAACCGGGTCAGCATGATGGCGGCGGAATCATTTCAACCAGCGGGCCATCGAAAAATATGATGAAACCGGCGGGCGAGTGGAACGAATACATCGTTTACTTAAATGGTAACAGGCTAAAGGTTACTCTTAACGGTGAGCAGATTCAGGATCTTGATATAAGCAAGACAGGGCTTAAGAATCGTCCGGCTATGGGGCATATCAGTTTTCAGGACGAAGCGAAGAATATCTGGTACAGAAATGTTCGTATTAGAGAGCTTGATTCAGAGCCTGCTGAAAGGACAAAAGGACAGGAGTTGTTCAAAGCGGATCTGTCAAACGCGATTTATCCGGCGGGTGTGTGGACGTTTAAGGATGGAATCCTGACCGCGTCGAAGGATAAGTGTATCTGGACGGAAAAGGAATATGAAGATTTTGTTCTCGATGTAGATTTTAAAACAGAGGCAGGTACAAACAGCGGAGTAATTGTCCGCAACACCGATATGAAAAAATGGATACCGGGAGCTATTGAAATTCAGATTGCCGACGACTATGCTAAAAAGTGGAAAAACAGTCCTGCGACCTGGCATTGCGGTGCGATTTTCGGGCATCTTGCCCCGACCAAAAGTGCGGTCAAAAAACCCGGCCAGTGGAATCGTATGCAGATCACCTGTAAGGGCAAGATCATCACGGTAGTGCTCAACGATGAAAAGGTTAGTGAAATGGATATGGATTTGTGGACCAGTGCCAAAAAAAATCCTGACGGCAGCGACATCCCCAGATGGTTATCCAAGCCGGTTGCGGGACTACCTTTAAAGGGCCGGATCGGGCTTCAGGGTACCCTTCAAAGAGCTGTAGACAGCGCGCTGGCTACAATCCTGGGCAGAGAGGCCGGTATACGAAACGGGATGTTGACGATGGATGAGTTGATCAGGGAAAACAAAAAATATGAATTCGATACAAAGGGACTAAAGGCCTGATGCTCAAACTGACCTGTCGGCCAGTTTGACAATTACTAATTACTAATTGAGGATTCGGCCTGAAGGCCGAGGCTATTTATATAAAAATACGCAATGTATAATCTTTACGTGCTGGCATACAGAAATGGAAGTTGGGTATATGAATTATTGTCGTAGAAATCTCATTCCGCATATGTTTTTAATATGCCTCTGTGTTGTTTTTACCGTTGCCGTAAGCTTCGGAGCGGTTAAGTCTATAGTGACACCAGAGGGGATCTATGGTCATCCGGATTTAACAAAGCTGCCGTGGTGCAGCTATACCAAGCACGATCCTAATCGGCCGGTGCCGGCCTTTATCGATACAGGTACCAGGGAAGTGTCCGTCGAACCGCCTTCGGATGCAGTGGTACTTTTTGACGGCAAAACTCTATCTGCATGGCATCGAAGCGATTGGAAATTGTCGGATGGGATAATGACTGCCGGGGGCGGATTTCTGACCAGCCGCAAATCATTTGGCGATTGCCAGCTGCATTTGGAGTTTATGGTTCCGCAAAAACCCGGAGCGGTGCTGAGCAATCGCGGCAACAGCGGAGTGCTTTTGATGGGGCTTTACGAGGTGCAGATATTTGATTCTCACCCGTCGAACAAACAACAGATATATCCGGATGGGCAATGCGGGTCTGTATACGGAGAAACTCCTCCGTTGCTAAATGCCTGTCGACTGCCGGGTCAGTGGCAGAGTTTTGATATTATCTTTACGGCACCGGTTTTCGAGAAGGGCAAACTGGCAAAAGCTGCTGCTGTTACCATGCTGCATAACGGTGTGCTTGTCCATCTCAATACGACTATCCATGGGCCGATGGCCTGGCGGAAGATTTCTCAATATCGGCCGCATGGAGATAAACTGCCGCTTAAGATACAGGGTCATGGCAGTCCTGTGAGTTTTCGTAATATCTGGATTCGGCCGCTAAATAATAATGCGAAAATGAAGAGCAAATAAATCTTACGATTATGGGGCCGATTGTTCTTAGCCCACGGCATTGGCTTATCCCAGCAGTGGACGCGTGTTCTGAAGTATACGCTACGGGGAGCGAAACAGCGTGGGGATGGCCCACCCTACAGTGGGAGTTTTTTTGCAAAGTAAAGGGCGGACACGCAGGTCCGCCCTTATAAATTTGTAATGCCGCAGGCTTGAAGCCTGTAGTACGTATCAGTCTTTGCTTAGTACTATGTACATTGCTGTTCCTTCTCGTTTGATCAGGAGCCATGCGCTTTTTGCTTTCTTTTTCTTTAGTTTTTCGAATGCATCGTTGAACTGTACTACCGATCCGACTGGGACCCTGTTTACGCTGAGGATCACCATGCCCGGTTTTACACCCTTCTGGGCTGCGCTGGAGCCTTCTACTACCTTGGATACTACTACGCCTTCACCGACTTTGTGGTTTAGTTTTTCGGCTAGCTCTTCAGTGATCTCTTCGACGACGACGCCGAATTCTCTTGCGAACTCCGAGCTTACGTTAAGCAGTGCTTTTGCCTGCTCCTGTGAGCCGATCTTTAGTTTAATAGTCTGTTCCTTGCCCTCTCTGAAAATTAGCAGCTTTATCTCTGTTCCGGGCTTCAGCATGGCGATGGCGTTTCTAAATGTCAGGTAGTTCTTTACGTCTTTGCCGTTAAGTTTTAAGATGACATCGTCGGATTTGAGGCCCGCTTCTTCGGCGGGTGAGCTTGGGATTACGTCGGTGATTATTACGCCGTGGTTTTCCTTTAGTCCGAAGAGGTCGGCTAACTCGCGAGTGATATCGTTCTGGTCCATGTAGATTCCGACAAAGCCCCTTTCGACCTTGCCGAATTTGACGAGTTGGTCCTTGACGTTGCGGGCGAGGTTGATCGGGATAGCAAAACCGATACCCATGTACCCGCCGGACCGGCTGAAGATGGCTGTATTGAGGCCGACGGCTTTTCCGTCGATGTTTAGCAACGGTCCGCCGCTGTTGCCGGGATTAATGGCAGCGTCTGTCTGGATGAAGTCTTCGTATCCGTCGCGACCGGTTATTCCGAGCGAGCTTCTTCCCTTTGCGCTTACTACGCCGACTGTTACGCTGGCGTTTAATCCGAAGGGATTGCCGACTGCGATGGCCCATTCGCCGATCTCCAGTGCATCTGAATCGCCCAGTTCGACGAAGGGAAGAGATTTGCCATCGATCTTTATTACCGCTACGTCTGTCGATGGGTCAGCGCCGACGAGCTTTGCTTCGAACTTGCGAGAGTCGTTGAGGGTAACGGTGATCTTGTCGGCTCCTTCGACTACGTGATTGTTGGTTAAGATGTAACCTTCGCCGCTGATGATAAAGCCGGAGCCCTGGCCGACCTGTTTGCGGGGACCCGGTACGGGCTGGCGGTAACGGGGGCCGAAGAAATGCTCAAAAAAATCGTCTCCAAGTGGAGGTTGATGGTATTTCTGTGTACCCTTTGGCAGAGTCTTTTCGACTTTTACCGAGACGACGGCGGGGATGGCCTTTTTGGCGACTTCGGTGAAGGCTTTGCCCGTTTTACGGAGAACGCTAATTCCGTTGTCGTCTTTTGCGGCGATGGCTGAAGGTGCGATCGCAAATGTCAAAATTAATGCGGATACAACAATTAATCTGGTTCTGACGGTGGTCATTTTTTTCTCCTTAACAAAAAACACTGAATTCTGTAATACAATTATTTCGGCATAATTATAAGACAATGTCACTGGGAATACGCAAAAAAAGTTAGTTTGTTCGCTTTTTTTTCTTCAGACATAAGTTGTAAGTCGTAAGTGGTGAAAAGTGAAGTGAGTTTTTATGAAATTTAAAGAATGCTGGTAATTATCTGTTTTTATGGTAACCTTTTCGGGTGGGTTGCGGGCCCGTCTTCAGCGGATTTCGCTTCGCTCAACATATAGCAAAAAATAATGTAAGGTATGACATGTTGAAATCTAGTCCATTTGAGTCCGTTCATGAAGGTATGGGTGCGGTTTTTGGTGAATATGACGGCTGGAAAGTGCCGGCGAGTTTTGGCGATGTCGCCGCTGAGAGCAAGGCATTGCAGGAAAGCTGCACTGTTTTTGATCTTTGCGCCTTTGGCAGGGTAATTGTCACGGGCCAAGACGCCAGCGGGCTAATAAACGGCGTTTTTGCATCTGATACGGTGAATCTGGTCGACGGTAAGTGGATCTGGGCGATCATTTGCGAAGGCGACGGCGGTCTGGTTGATAAGGCTCGGATCTGCCGGACCGGAGATGCTTATATGATACTTACAACTGCAGCTAAACGCGGCTACGTTTGTCAGCTGGTTGAGGAATACGCAAGAGAAAACGGCCTTGGCGGTGTTGAAATCGAGGATGTTACCGAAAAAACAGGTATGCTGGGGCTTTATGGGCCTAAGGCTTTTGAGTCTGTTAAGAGTATATTGCCGGTCGATATTTCCGGGGTAGAAAAAGGGGATATCATCAAGAAATCGTTCTTTATGATACCTTTGACGATGATCCGGGGGAGTTGGCTCAACGTCGATGGAGTCGAGTTGATATGTCCGGTTTCCGCGGCGGGGCTTGCTGCAGGTGCTATTGCCAAATATCGCGACAAAGCGAATATTACGCCTTCGGGGATGGAATGTTTTGCCGATGCGATGGTATTGGCGGGTTTGCCTGTCGGGCTCAATAGCCTGGAGGCGGCTAAATCGGCTGGTCCGGTAGAGCTTGGGTTTAAGGTGATGGTTGATTTTGGTAAGGATTTTGTCGGTAAGGCGGCGGTTGAGAAAATTGCTGCAGGAGGCGCAAAATCGGTGCTTATGGGTGTGAAAACGCAATCTAAGGGGTGTGTGCATAAGGATTTAAAGGTGCAGTATGATGATAAGGAGATTGGTTTTTCGGACCGGATTTCTTATTGTGATAAGATGGGGTGCTGTATTGGGCTGGCTCTGATCGATAGCGAGTTTGCAGAACCTGGAGAGGAAATTCAGATCGTAGGAGATGATGTTGTCGCCGGCGGCGAGTTGGTGAAATTGCCGTTTTGAGGTGACCGGTAAAAGGTGACAGGCGATAGGTAATAAAATCCTGGAAATCCATTCTTTATTGGGAAAATTTTCTTTCCTGCGCTGGTATTTTTGTTTGTTTTGTGCTATAAGTTAGGGTTTTATGGGAATTTTGCGGGAATTTTTATGTTTGCGATAATTAGTGATATTCATTCTAATCTTGAAGCTTTGACTACGGTGCTTGCCGATATCGAGAACCGCGGGATTAAGACTATCCACTGCCTTGGCGATGTTGTCGGGTATGGGGCCAACCCTGCGGAGTGTCTGGACCTTGTGATCGCCAAGACGCAGACGGCTGTGCTTGGCAATCATGATTATGCGGTTTTGTTTGAGCCTACGAATTTTAACTACGGAGCCGAGCTTGCCAGTCACTGGACACGACGACAGCTTGAGCTTGAAGGTAATCAGACAAAATGTGACAAGCGATGGGGTTATCTTGGCGCCCTTGAACTGCGAGAAAATTTGACGGTAAAACTTGACGGACACAAGGTCTGTGTGGATTTTGTTCACGCCTCGCCGCGAAAGCCTATCAATGAATATGTTTTCCCGGATGATGTTTATACCGCACCGGGTAAGATCAATGCTCTTTTTGAAAAGATCAAGCATGTTTGTTTTATCGGGCATACGCATCTGCCGGGTGTTTTTCTTGACGATCCGGATTTTTATACGCCTGAAGAGCTTGGCGGGTCGTACCCGATCATCCCGGATGAGAAGGCGATTATTAATGTCGGTTCGGTCGGTCAGCCGAGGGATAGGGATAACCGTGCGAGCTATGCGTATGTTGACGGCAGTGAGCTGCATTTCGTGAGGCTGGATTATGATTATGAGGCCGCTGCGAAAAAGATTTATGACGTTGCAGAACTGGAAAACTTCGAGGGCGACAGACTCTTTGAAGGAAAGTAGGGCAAACTGACCTTTCGGTCAGTTTGAAAATGAATAATGTATATTGTCTAATGTATAATGAAGGATTCGGCCTTTCGGCCGAGGCTATTTGATTTTTATTCCGGCTTGGCCGGGTTGGGTTTATCCTATGCGAAACAGGACTTTACTTATTGTATTTCTTGCCGGGTTTGTTTGCCTTTGCGGTTACTTTGTTATGGACTCGGGGCTTTTTGATAACACCGGCGATACTTCCAGGATGGTATCTTTGGCTGTCGGCGAGGGCGACGACGAGGCTGCGTCTAAGCCTTCGACAGATGCCCCTGCAGTGATCAAGGCTGTAGTTGACCCTACTTTTAAAGGGTATGGAGTTGGTCATGCCCAGCCTGAAAGTGTCAGCGTTGTGCTTGGTTCCGATCAAGAGGGGAGCGATTTTAAGTTTGCTGTCGAGCTTACCAGCAAGGGGGCCGCGATCAAGCAGGCGACCCTTAGTGAGTGGAAAGATAGAAATCCTGAAGAGCAGAAACCGCTTGCAGTCCTTTCGCCGGTTGAACACAAAGGCGGCGATGTCTATTCGCTGTCGAATGGAAAGCTTCGTATTGACGGCCATCAGTTGCCTCTTTCGAAGCTCCAGTGGAAGATGGGCGAGGTTGTTAAAGGCGACGCAGGTAGTGAGTCGGTTTCTTTTGAGGCGGTTATCTATAAGAAGTTCGAGACCCAAGACGGGTCGAAAACCGAGACTAACGCGTTAAAGCTGGTTAAGACTTATTCTGTTACACCGGGCAGCTACGATGTTAAGATATCGCTGGTTGTAGAGAATCTTGACGATAAGGGTGTTAAGGCTACTATGGAACTGCAAGGGCCGACCGGTATTTCACGTGAAGGCTCCAGGCAGGATATGCGGAGCGTGGTTTCCGGGTTTCTTGCCGGTGATACTGTTGAATCTTCAAAACGTGACCAGCGAAGACTTCGTGCGGCGATGAAGGCGGGTGCGAAGGCAAAGGCAAAGGAAAAGCTTGATCTGTCGCTAAAGAAAAAGACCGGCAGGTTTTTGTGGTCGTCGATAACAAATAAATATTTCGCGGTGATCGTTCGGCCTGTGCCGGCTAAAGACGAAGAGTTTACGGATGTAAAACTTGGTAAGGCGCAGTACTTCGATCCGGTGTCTTTTGAGGGCAAG
Source organism: Planctomycetota bacterium (assembly GCA_019456225.1). Lineage (GTDB taxonomy): Bacteria > Planctomycetota > Phycisphaerae > Sedimentisphaerales > Anaerohalosphaeraceae > VRUI01. The sequence goes on from VRUI01000009.1 coordinate 77,011, forward strand.
GCAGATGGCGATGAGGATATAAGTTTTGGTATGACCGTAGAGCCGGGTGAGATTGCTGCCGGCGGGTCGGTCTCTTATGACTTTGAGATTTTTGTGGGTCCTAAGATCAAAAAGCTTTTTGAAGATAACGCGACTTATAAAAAGCTCGGTTATATTCAGACCGTTAGTTTTATGGCGTGCTTCTGCTGTCCTGATGCGATTATCAATCCGCTGTCGTTCGGGATCATGGCGTTGATGAAAGGTATGCATACCTACCTGCATATTAACTATGGTATTGTTATTATTATCTTTGTTTTGCTTATCCGGTTTGTTTTGCATCCGATTACCAAGAAAAGCCAGGTTTCGATGATGAAGATGCAGAAGATAACCGGCGATCCTGAGATGGTTGCGATCAAGAAGAAGTACGCCGGCAACCGCCAGGAGCTTCAAAAAGCTACGATGCAGTTTTATCGCGACAGGAATGTTTCGCCGGCGTCGGGTATGTTCAGTATGATTCCGATGATGCTTCAGATGCCGATCTGGATATCTCTTTATCGCGCGATCTATGCTAATATCGAACTTCGCGGGGCGGGCTTTTTGCCGGTTTGGATCACGGACCTTTCGGTGCCGGATGCTCTCATTCCGTTTTCGGATCCGATAGTTATTCCGCTTGTCGGATGGCATATTGATTCGTTTAATCTATTGCCGATTCTGCTTGGTGTTGCGATGTTCCTGCAGCAAAAGCTTATGCCGCATCAGTCGGGTAAGAATGTCGATCCACAGGTTGCTCAGCAGCAAAAGATGATGATGATCATGATGCCGTTTATGATGCTGATCTTCCTTTATACGGCACCTTCGGGACTGAACCTTTATATTATGGCAAGTACGTTCGGCGGGGTTTTTGAACAGACCGTGATCCGAAAACATCTCCGCGAAAAAGAAGAGGAAGAATCGCAGGGGCTTGTCGCCGTTACCAAGAAAACCGGAGGCAAGAAAAAGAAGAAGAAACCGAAACCGCTTTATAAGCAGTAAATCAGCGATTAGCCGGCGGTTTGATTATGTATGAGATTCGTGATACAATTTCGGCTATTAGTTCTGCTTTAGGCGGACTGTCTTCTGTTGGGCGGACCATTGTTCGGGTTTCCGGCGGCGGGGTCGGTGAGATCGTTGCCGGGCTTACAGATGGTAAGTTTGTTTTTGGCGGGCGTGGTGTAAAGGCGTCTGCGATCGTTGTTGACGGCATTAGTGTTGATGCGGCGATCTATTCATTTCCCGGACCTTGTTCCTATACCGGCGAGGATATTGCCGAATTTCATTTTTATGCCGGACAGCCGGTTGTCGAGGCCGTACTGCAAAAGGTATTGGAGCAGTGCCGCCTTGCCGGGCCTGGGGAGTTTACGCTTCGGGCATATCTTAACGGTAAGATCGACCTTTCACAGGCCGAGGCCGTCTCACAGATCGTATCGAGCAGTAATAAGTTTCAGTTGTCGGCGGCGGAAAAACTGCTTGCCGGAAAATTGTGCGAGAGTATCGGGGTTATTGGCGGTCAGCTGCTTGACATTATGAGCCTTATCGAAGCGGGCCTGGATTTTAGTGAAGAGGATATCGAATTGGTGTCCGGCGAAAAAGCGGCAGCGACAATACGAGAGATCGCAAGCCGGCTTCAATCAATTCTTGACAGTTCGCTGCGTTATGAGGAGCTTATCGATATACCCGCCGTTGGACTTGCAGGCGCCGCAAACGCGGGAAAGAGTTCTTTGATGAACGCGATGCTGTCCGCCGAGCGAAGCATCATCTCGGACGAATTTGGGACGACGAGGGATGTGCTGACCGAGGTTTTGGAGATGGACAAATCGCGATGCGCAATTTTTGATTGTGCCGGGCTTGGGTGTTATCGCGGCAGCGAGGATGTGCTGGACCGGCTTGGACAGGGGGCGGCACTGGCGGCACTTAATGCCGCTGACCTGGTGATATTTTGTGCGGATGTTTCCAAGGACGATTACTCGGAAGATGTTTCCATACTTAATCAGATCGCCCCTAAAGAGTTGATGCTGGTTTTGACTAAGAGCGATCAGGTCTCAGGCGAAGCGGTTGTAGAAAAAACTGCGGAGCTTGAAAAACTTTTCTCTACATCGCCTGTCGTCACGAGTGTTGTCGATGAAACTACAATTATGAACCTGCGGGCAAAGGTACAGGAGCGTCTTATCCTGCAAACAGCAGGCAGCGAGATCGCCGACAGAATCGCGATCAACGAGCGGCATCGGTCGGCGGTTAATGAGGCGATCATGAATATATCCGACGGCGCCGACGAAGTGCTTAAAGGCAACGATGAAGTGGCGGCGATGTTTTTGCGGACGGGGTACGAAGCACTTGCCGGAATTGAGAGAGAGGACATCGACGAGGCCATACTTGATCGGATCTTTTCCAGTTTTTGTATCGGAAAGTAGGGGCTCAAACTGACCTATTGGTCAGTTTGAAATGTATAATGATTCCGTCAATACTGCCGGATGTACCATATTGTATAATGTATAATGTAGGATTCGGCCTGATGGCCGAAACTTTTTCATTAGAAGCAACTAAAGACTTACCTTCCATAGGAGGTGGGTCTGTTATTTCTGTTATTTCTGTTGCTTCGATTGCTTCTGTTACTTCTGTTGTTGCGGCGGTTTCCGTAGTTGCCGTAGCTGCCCTGATTGCCGTAGTTTCCGCGGTTTCCGTAGTTGCCCTGATTGCCGTATCCGCCTTGATTTCCGTATCCACCTTGATTTCCGTATCTGCCCTGGTTCATCATTGACGAAGTGGCTGTGAGTTCTGCGATGTTATAAACGCGAATCTCACGCTTGGCTAATTTGGCATTTTTTGAAGCGATAGTAACGATCCCGCCGTCGACATAATACTGCAGCCCAACACCGTCGCTTTGAGCAACCCCCATAAGCAAAAGGTCGAGGCACTTCTTAATCGAAATCTTTCCGTTCCATTCGATGCCGATGGGAGTATCTCGCTGGACAAAACAATTTCTCTCGATCTCCGGCCAGAGAACTACCATAGGCAGTTCCGGTCTGACAGAGTTTCGTATCTGGTCGATGGCCTCTTCGAAAGTCATGTCCGGTTGAAAACCCTCGCCGCCTAATGCAACCGGTAAATTCTTCATCGAATTTGTGAGTTGTAAATTTTTCGCAGCACTTTTTCGAGCCGTCATGACTTTTCTGCCGACGCTCTTTCTCTCGGCAGTACGGGGCTTGCTTGCGGCGGCGGTTTTGATCATTCTCAAATAACTAGGTGTCTTAACTGCTCCTGTATCATAAGTCGAAATTTTGAGGGGTTTTGCAAGTGACTGTTTGATCAGTTCATTGCCAAGATCCTTGCCGTCGATCTCGACATCGGCTAAAACTCGAAAATAGTTCCGCAGCCGAACATTCGTCAAGCGAATCACCTTAGCTTCCTTAAACGCGGTTTCGACAAAAGCTTTCGCGGCGGCATTGTCCCTGGAGCAATTAATCCTGCGCACATGTACCCGCAAGGAGGCACCTGCGATCAGAGATTTGCCCGATATTTTGCATCGAAAATCAGCGCCGCCGTCAACCTTCATGATCTCGGTAACCTTACCGTCGGGATAAGACTTGCCGATAAGACCAGCATGGCAAAAGGAAGTGAGCAAAAGAAAAACACAGATGGTCGGCAATAAACGAGACGACAACATAAAAACCTCTCTTTCTAAAAATAACTAAACCGTTACCTCATTAAAAGTGTCCTACATTTGTCTCGTAGTCTCCGAGCCGGATACTATATTATAGTTTACACTAAAAAAACCTATATGCCACAAAAAAAATAAACAACTGCTAAAAAAGATGTTTTACGTCATGTCAGGGTCGATTATCCGGTTAATTACCATTTTTTACATGGAAATTATCAGGGTTCAATCTTGAGGAGCAAAGGGATGTCGTTGAGGAAGGGTAATGGCTACAGGATTTTTTTCAGGGCTTGTATCAGCTTTTCGTTTTGTTCTTTGGTTCCTATGGATATTCGCAGTTTGTCGTCGAGACCTGCAAGTTTGAAGTACCTTACATAGATATTCTGGGCGGCGAGTGCGTCATAGACTTTGCTTGCATCGGAATTGATGCACCTGGCGAGTATGAAATTTGACTGGCTGTCGAGTACTTGAAATCCCATTTCCCTTAAAGCCGCGGTCAGGAGTGATCTTTGGGCTTTGACCTTTTCGGCGTTTTCTCTGAAGTATCCCTGGTCCCAGATGGCAGCCGTCGCGGCGGCGATTGCTATCGCGTCGACGTTATAGGAATCCTTAACTTTTCGCATTCCGGCGATGATCTCTTTCGGTGCGATGGCGTACCCGAATCGCAGTCCGGCTAGCGAGTAACCCTTGCTCATTGATCGCAGGATAATTACGTTGCCGCATTCTTTGATCAGCGAGACACAGTTGGATTCGGCGAAGTCGATATATGCTTCGTCTACAAGTAGGATGCTCTTGTCTTTTAGGCGGTCGGCGAGTTTTTTTATCTCGGCGATGTCTATGAACGATCCGCTTGGCGCGTTCGGGTTGCAGACGATGACCATTGCCGCACCGGATTCTACGAGCTTATCGGCAGGCAGTGAGTAGTCTTCGGCGAATGGTATTTCTTCAGTCTTGCAGTTTTGCAGTTTTGCCAGTACCGGGTATAGCGAATATGTCGGGCCGGGAAATGCGGCGTGGCGGTTTTCGTCGCAGAATGACCTGAAGCATATAGTCAGCAGATCGTCGCCGCCGTTAGTGCAGAGGATATTATCCGGTTCGACGTCGAGGACGTCAGCGGCTGCTTTGCAGAACGAATCGGCAAGCGGCTGTGGGTATCGCTTCAATGCAGTTGTGTCAAAATTGCGTATCGCCTCGACCGCCTGCGGAGAGGGCGGATACGGATTTTCGTTCGTATTAAGTTTAACAACGTCAGTGCCTACAGGCTGAAAGCCAGGCACATAACCATCCATGTCGTCTATGATCTTTCTGAAATAACTCATGTCAGGATTATAATCATATTTCCGCACTAATCCAAGATAATCCCGTAATTTTTTCTTTTGGGCTGCCATTTTAACCTGAACCACGCGTCGGAGCTTATAGTATAACTCTTTAAATGCAATTATAAAAAGAGGGCTTTCAGCAAACTGGAGGAGTTTCTGTTGTATAAAATTGAATCGATCAGGCGGGTTTATGCCGGCATTTCCTGTACAATATTCAGGGGGAAACGATGGAAAGAGAGAAAAAGACATTCGTGACAAGCCTCAGGAAACTTATATTCTGTATAATCGTGACTCTGCTATTCGGCAGGTCGGTTGGGTATTGTCAGGGGCCCGATGAGTTTGAAGGTCTGTCCCATGAAACAGAGCGGAGATTTGCCAGGGCGCAACTTCCGGAGGGCCTTACCCTTGAAATACTCGGCAAGCATGAGCAGCCATTGACATCTCCGCTGGCTCATGTAGAACCTGAGACTCTTCGTTCGGTACCTGTTCCGCCGGCAGGAGTTACCGCGGGGGTTTTTTCGGCGGCAATGGTCGTAAACTGGCTGCGCAGGAGGACGCCATCTGATTTGCCACAGTGAAATAAAAGCGTCAGAGCGCAAGGGCTTTTGTTCGGACATGAGTTTGTTTTTATTTTTGTGACAGTCTTTTGCGGATTATTTCTGCTCTTACTATGTCTCTTTGTTCAGAGTCCAGAATTTTATTGTTGTTTATCTGCAGGTGTGCCGGTTGTGTGAGCATGAACAGTTCGTTCACCGTTGAGATGTCTATGTCCTTTATCCTGCCGAGATTTACGCCGAGGCGGACATTGCTGAGCAGGAAAAGTGCTTCCTGTGAACTGATCAGGCGGGCACTCTTTAAGAGGCCCATCGCCCGCTGTATCTTGTCGTCGAGGACGGCTTTCTGCGATGAGAGGAGTTCTTCCCTGGCCAGCGTTTCGTAATCGATGATTCTGGGGACAATGTCATTGGTGAATTCTTCGACGATCTCTGTCTCGCTTACGCCCAGCGTGATCTGATTTGACAACTGGAAGAAATCGCCGATCGCCTCTGTGCCTTCGCCGAAAAGTCCGCGAACGGCAAGGTCGGTGTCGCTGGTGGCATTAAAGAACTTTTCTATCTGGCCGGTCATTTTAAGGGCCGGCAGGTGGAGCATTACCGAGACGCGAATTCCGGTTCCGAGATTTGTCGGGCATGCGGTAAAGTATCCGTACTTTGGGCTGAAGGCGTATTCAACCTGTTTTTCGATCTCATCGTCGATCTTGTTGATCTCGGCGAGGCACTCGGTTAGCTGCAAACCGTTCTTGAAAACCTGCAAACGCAGATGGTCCTCTTCGTTGATCATCGCCGTAAATGCTTCGGTACCGGCGATAACAGCACCGCGCGGACCCTTACCGCGAGCATGGCGGTGGCTTATCAGATGCCGTTCGACCATCAGATCCTGCTCGAGTTCGCTTGAGGCGGCGACATCGATAAAGAAAACTTCCTCGCCGACATTCACTGAAAGGATGGCGGATTTGAGCTTTTCGAGGATCTCGGCCTGTCGTTCGGGTTTAAGGCGCGGAAGGAATTCGTAGCCGGCAATGTTGCGAGCGAGCCGGATCCTTGACGATATCACGATTTCCGAGTGCGGTCCCCGCCCGTCAAACCATTTGCTGATTTGTTTGCTGATTTTTTCAAGTTTCATTGCAGATGTTCAATCCTGTCCCTGATTTGAGCTGCATTTTCGTAGTCTTCGTTTTCGACAGCATCTTCAAGTTCCCTTCGAAGATTTAAAATTTTGATCTGTTTTTTGCTGTCTTCCGGAGCGTTGGCGGGGACTTTGCCCTTGTGGGTAGTATTTCCGCCCTGATTCTTTTCGATGATCGGTTCCAGCGAGTCGGCTAGTTCCTCATAGTCGTTTGCGCAGCCGAGGAGGCGGCCCTTTTGGAATTCCCTCATGGTCATCCCGCATGATGAGCAGGATTTTTCGTCCTCGGCGGCGACTTCGGCAACGGGCTGTTCCTTGGGGCTCGACTGGGAAGCAAGCAGCGTGCTGAGGAGTTCGTTAAGGGGGATCTGGCTCTTGATCGCCAGGCCCTCGTGCTCTGCGCACATTTCGCACAAATGCGTTTCCTGCCGCTGGCCGTTATTGATCTCGGTAAGATGAATTGTAGCGGTCTGGTCTTTACAGCGTTGACATTGCATATATTATAGTCCTTACTGATTTATAGGTTACAGATTATGTTTAGTATATCGACCATAAATCCTTAATTCTAAACCTGAAAAACACATTTTTTAAACAGATTTGCCCCGATTTAACCGGATTAAAACAAAATTCCAAAGCTCATAAAAGATAAGTATTTTTAATTAATTTTAAAAAAATTACAGTTTTCACTTGCAAAAGCACACTCTGTAGTATAGAGTACTCTGTAGAAGCTTGAAAGATTTGTAAATAAACCTATAGAAAGGGTAAATATGAAAGAATATACTGAAAAAATAGACAGTATTTCGGCTGCCAAACAACTAGAGATCGTCAAACAGTCAAAACTGGACATCAAACGCCTCAATGCCAGAAATACCGGTAAGTATTTGATTATGTGGGGGATGGTCTGGGCGCTTGGTTACCTCTTTACGCATCTGTATGTTTATAATTCGCCTTTAGAGATCAGGCAAAAGTTTGGCAACAACGGGATATTCTTCATTTGGACATTCCTTCTATTTATTGCGGGCGTCCTCCAGGGTATAATGGTGAGTTATGACTCAAAAAACATGCCTGTTACACCTAAAAAGAAATCTAACTCAACTGCAAATACGCTTGTTCTCTGGGCAATGGTACTCGTTATTGCCTTGTTGGCAGTTTTTTTCTTCAAGCCTCAAAGTGGAATTGCAATTAATGCTTTTATGGTCGTCTCAATAATGTCTATATATATAATTTGGGGTATTCAGCTTTCAGATATATTTCTGCTTTCAAGCGGTATCACCATAATACTGACAACTATTACAGGTTACTTAGCGATTGAGCCTGAGTATTATAATATCTGGATGATGCTTGCTGCCGGGCTTGTTTTGGCAGGCTTTGGAGTTGCAGCCAGAATCTACGGAGGCAAACTTGAGTAATATCAATAAAATAATACACCAGCCGGCCCGGCTTAAAATAATGGCCTTGATCGCCAGTGTAAACTATGAAGAACGGATTGACTTCAGTTATCTCAAAAAGTCTCTTGGACTTACTGATGGTAATTTGGGGGCACATTTGACAAAATTGGAATCTGAAGGTTATCTCCATCTTGAAAAAATATTTGTTAATAAAAAACCTAAAACCTATGTTAGTATCACAGATAAAGGCTTGGAGGCATTTGATGAGCATATTGCAGCTTTGAAGGAAATTATTAACGGTAAATAATTGTAGTTGATATAGTGCAAAAAAAGGGGACAGGCTCTGCGTTCTGCCAAGCACAGTGCATCTGTCCCCTTATTTATTGTCACTGACGGTTATTCTACCGGGACAACCGGCAGCGGTTTTAGTTCTTCAACTTCTTTAACCTCTTCGACTTCAGCTGGTTCCGGTGCTTCCGGATGGTGTGTGTGTGTATCTGTGTGTGTATGTGTGTGTGCTTCGACTTCAGCTGGTTTCGGTGGTTCCGGAAGTAGTGCTTCCATCTCGCCTACTTCTTCTGGCGTTAAATCGACTATGCTCAGGTCGCCTAATATGACCGTATAACCGTCTTTGTCGTTTAGCCACCGCATCAGGATCATATCCTTGTCAGCCGGTGTTATCCTGTCACCATAATACGCCGGGTCCTTTTTCTCACCGACAAGCTTCAAGTAGAACATGCAAACACCCTGCATCTTCATCTGATCATCGATCATTTTCTGCTGCAATTCTTTGGATACTTCCGGTTTAACCTGCGCAATAGTATTAGGGTCTATCCCGGCCGCTGTGGCTTCTTCGACGGCTTTTTCGTGTGCCTTTTTTTGTTCCTCCATTTTCTGTTTCATCTCTTCCATACGATACTTGGAGACATCCTGGATTAATTCCATCATATTAAGACTCTTGGGGAATTTACCGTCATAGATGTCGATCAGCATTTTTAAGCCTTCAATTGCAGCCTCTGCGTTCATCTCGGGCATTACAACCTCGCCCATTTTCTCATAGTCTTCAGGGATGGTATATGCAAACTCGCTTCCGTCAAGCGCTACATCCCAATTAAAGTCCTCTATGACTCCTTTGATTTCCATACCTTTATCTGAGCCGAATTCCATCTCTATTCTTACAGGCAGATCGGTTTCTACTTCTACCCACAACCGGCCAATGCAATTTTGGAACATGCCGCCGCCGATCTTAGGATCATTGACCTCGATACCCTCAACTTCAATACCATCGATCTCTTTGCGTCCAAGATCTACGTATTCGAGACCCATATATTCAGCGACCATCGCCCTTGGGTCATTAGATTCTTTTTTCATCTTCTCATGGATGTCGTCGGTAAGGGTTATCAGCATATATTTCTTCTGCTCGGGCATGAAACTAATCATGGATTTCTCGGCTAAAAGCATATACATTTTCGACATAACCTTGCCGTCCATGCTCATTTCCATTTTCATTCCGTAATCGGAGGAGATTAAAATGGTAGTGTCCATCTCCATCGCCTTGTCTTTTGGCAGACCGGGCAAGCCCTTCATTGTCATGTGCATTTTATAGCTTACCGTTTTGATCTTCTGGACGTGGTCCGCCAGGGATGCCCAGGCGACGCTGCTACCGTCCAGTGAGATTCCCAGCACGTACATACCGAGAAAAACGCCGAGGATTACTACTGCTGCTGTTGCGAATTTTGTTATTTTACTTTGCATGATCGTTCTCCATTGAATTTTGCGGACCGTTTTGGCCGCCGTGGTTTGGGTTTGTTCCGGCGAAAGACTTGACAAAAGTCCCTCCTTCGCCGAAATACACATGTCGTCATCAACCGAAACCTTCGACATCTGACCGGCACACTCCAGTACCAGCCGAATGCTTTCTAACTCCTGCTCGCAGGATTGGCATTGCGAGACGTGCTCTTCAATGATCTTAGCTTGATCATCGCTTAGATCGCCGAGTGCGTAACCTGCGAGTAATTCCTTTATTTCATTGTGGTCTAACATAATAAAACCTTAAAAATGTCAAATCATAATTTCAAAAAACAGCATGGGCACAGCCCATCCTACCGTATAATTCATGTTATAAGTATTCCTTAAAATCTTTTGCCAGTTGCGTTAGTGCCCTGTGCATGTGTACCCTGGCGGTCTGGAGCTTACATTGAAGCACTTCTGCGATCTGGTTGTAACTTTTTCCTTCGATTCGATACATCACGAAAACTTCTGCCTGCCGGTCGGGGAGTTTGCTTATGCAAGCGGCCAGCTTGTCTTTCATCTCTGTTGTAATCGCGGCGCTGTCTGCACTGCCTGTTGCGGCGGGCTCGGATATTGCATCGATGCTGCGTGTTTTTCTGGATGCTTTTGCGTGATCTATCGCCTTGCGGACGGCACAGCGGTACAAATAGGCCGGCCAGCTGGTATCGCCATTGAAACTTTCCCACCGTTGCCAGATCGCGGTAAATACGTCCTGGTGCACATCCTCTGCGGAGGTACGGCTGCCCAGAACACGGTAGGCAGCGTTTAGAACCAACCGGCTGTGGTCGTCAACAAGTTTTGTAAACCCTTTGTCCTGCAAAAGTTACCGCCTTTATATAATGTTCATTTGTGCCGGACCGCAACCGGCAATTGGTTCAAACCAATGAGCTCTGTATATATAGAGGGCGATTTGCCCCGGATGTTTACAAGAAATATTTAAATTTATGAGATTTTTTACTTCCTTGTTCGATATTCCTTGTTGGGTGCTGGCTATTCGTTTTTTATTTCACCCTTAGTACCATTGCCTCATCGAGCAGTTCTGTGTCGAAGCCTTCCGGTACCTGTCCGTCTTTGGCGTATAGGTAGATCGCTGCCTGGAATATCGACTGTAGTGCCGACTGGATGAGGGCGACGACTAACAGGTATATTACTCCGACAACGATACAGGTTATCATTATAGCGGCGTTTTGGCTCATTATACCGAGTACGATGATAAGGATCGCGGGAATATTGAGCAGAAAGAAAATAAACCCGAAATTGAAATTACCGATGATTTGCTCGCCCCAGGTCTTCTTTAAAAGAGCGGTAGATTCCTTCAGGGCTCCGATCGGACTTTTCTTTTCGATAACGAGTACCGGGATGACCAAAAAGCTGACGACAGACCAGGCCATGCCAAGGAGGCCCGCTACGAATCTTCCGAGCTTTTCCGATTTGTCCTCGATGATACGCAGGATCAGACCCACTGTCGCCGAAACGAGTGCCCAGCCGAAAATCAGCGGCAGCCTCGCCATCGCCATCCGAAGGCCGTCGCCGACGGTAGGGTCACCGCCTCTTAGACGGATCGTCGCGCATGCTATAATCGCAGAGTTAAAGAATACGATCACGAAATAATTACAAAGATAAAATGCGAAGAGAATCGCATAGTACGCAATCTGCTGCTGAAGCGTGGCACCCTTTTCCGGCAGTTGCCAGGCATCTGTCGCGATCATTGGCAAAGCAAACGATGCAATAACGATCAGACAGCAAATCCCCGAGATCAAAGGAAATACCAAAATCTCCTTATCCTTTTTCAAGACCTGCCACGAAGCACCCATAAGCGACCATGTGTGTGAAATTTTTGAAAACATTTTTTTCTCCTTTCAGATTTAAGATGTCAATGTTTACAACAAAATTTATTCATCGTACTCTCCTGGAAACCTGCTCATTCAATGGCGAGCCTCCTCAAATCGACATTTATTGTAACATACAATAATATACTAATCAACACCGTTTTTATTCAAAGGATAAACGAAAACAGCTCCTGAAGCCGTTAATTGACCTGTTTTTTGTAAATAATTGTGACACAGCCTCAACGCCCCGGGAACTTAAATTTTATGTTGATTTTCTCCGCATTATTTGAATTTGACTCGGTTGATGAGTCGGTCGTAGGGGATCAGTATTGAGAATTTATCGTTATCTTCGGGATCCCGGATCAAGCGGCATTGGCGATGTGCTATGAATTTGTTTTCTGAATCGAAGAACTCGCAGAGCACATATCCGCGGGCCAGCGACTCCAGTGCCAATCTGGCAAGCAGTGAACCTTCGGTATTTTTCCATGCATTGTGTAGTTGTTCGTCTGTCCTCGGGAAATCGTTCAGTGTCGTACATGTGATTTTGATGAGTTGAGTTTCCTTGTCGAATTCGGCTTTGTCAACATTGAAGAAATCGGCATATAGATGGGCGTCGAAGATCAATTCTTCGGCGCGGTAGGGCCGAACACTTTGCCAGAGTCTTCCAAAGATGCTGCGATACGGTATGAAGATCGTGGAAATCGCTATTATCACACAAAATGCAAATAGAGCCATAGCCGCCGTTTTGATGATGACTTTGCGGTCGGGCGGAGGGACGGGCGCGACGGTATCAGCGTCGACGGTGCGTTGCTCGACAGTAGTTTTTCCTGCCGGACCGATTCCGTAGAGTGTCTGTTTTTCGAGGTTGGGCAGGTATTCGACGCTGCGCAGAGTAGACATCAGGCGATTGCTTTCGGAGGGCGAATAATTGCCGAGCCATTTGTCAACGCAGTCTATGATGATCGAATCGGCCGATACCGCCGGGGCGGGCAATTTGACCGGTTCGGTGCCTGGAAGTATGCTGAATCTCCCACCGTCTATCGACAAATGAAATGTGATCCCGTTTTTCCTGGCTTCGTTTATAAACTGACGTATGATCTGTTCGTCATCGCCTGAAAACACGGGGCCTTCAATGAGTCCGTCCAAACAAAACGTGCCTTCCAGTTTTTTTTCCGCCATGACAACTCTCCCTTATAGTGTCTATAACAGTTATTGGCGTTTCGGGTGCATCGCTGCTGCGTGTGCATTAAATCAGCGGTTCGTCTTCCTGAACGTTATCCCAGATGGTCGGTTCGATCGGTATATAGCCGTCATTCAGTTTCTCCCTGGTGTCTATGTCGGGCAACTCCTGTATGCTTCGTGTCTCTATGCCGAGTGCGTCATCATGCTTGTCAAGCCTTTGCTGTGCATGATTTCGGAACTGATCGTTCTTGATCCTCTCCTGCCGCAGTTGTTCACGCAACCGCCGCTGTTCGTTTTGCATCTCAATTTCTTTTTGCCTGGCGTCCTTGACGTTGCTTGCCACGCACGCGATTATCAGGCCGATAATGCCTAAGAAAAAGCCAACGAAAAACCAGCCAATAGCACTTCGCCCTTTACTGCTGCCGATCGCCGCACAAATGGCCCCAAATATTAGACAAATTAACCAATACATATTAAATCTCCTTCAATCAGATAAACTTCATAATAACATAAACGATTACATTCTTAAAAGCGGAAAAATGGCTATCACGACATAATTGTGCAGTATGTGCACGAGCATGGACGGGTACAAACTTCCTGTTTTCCACTTCATCCATCCCAAAAGCAGCCCAAGCAGGAAAATATAGGGTGCGTGCAGGACAGATAAGTGCATCGCGGCAAACAGTGCCGACGCGAGGATAATTGCCCGCCATGGTTTTATAGCGATCTGCAGCCAGTGCTGGATCAGACCGCGAAAGGCGATCTCTTCTGTTATGCCCGGCACGATGCAAATAATAAAAAGCTTGCCGAAAGGCCCGAGTTCCATTTTGCTAAACAGGTCATTGAATGAAGGGAGGTTGGGCCCAAGGTACATCAGGAAACTACTGTACATGTAGTTGAGCAGGAGCATTCCTATGAGAATCCCCAGCCCGTACCATGCGTATTTTTGAAAGAAGCCAAACCGTTTCAACTGTACCGCAAGTGAAGGCCAGTAAATAATCCCAACGACCACTGTTGTCACGATCATACATGCCGTAGCCATCAGCAGTGTGTAGTTTCTTGCGGTCGAATCGAAACCCATAGAAACCGCAAATATTAGCACAAAAAACAGAACGATGGCGTAAGTCCAGAATACACGCCAGACGTTGGGAGCCTTCGTTCGGATTAGTTCCGATTCGGTCAGTTGAGGCGGTATGTACGGAGAGACCACATTGGCGATCGACTTATAAGGTGTCGCGCAAGATACGCAGAAATAGAACGAAAAGTTCAGCGATGCCCCACAGTAAGAGCAGTGCTGCAACTGCTGGATAGCAGTGTCTTGATGAGTGGTGATTTCTGTATTGCCTGTATCCATTTCCCTAACGTGAAGAATCCTCTAATAATCAAAACCGATGGCTGGCCGCCAAGCCGGTAAACAACATCATTATAGTATAAATTCGTATGTTTTTCAATCCTTTTTTTGCAGAAAAACGAAAAGTGACATTTTTCGGGGGTTCTACCGTGCCAAAAGTGAGCATGTTCCTCGAAACTGCATTTTTGGCCTTTAAATCAGGCTGGCCGCAAATACGAGAAAAATGTGGAATCACAAAGAAGTGTTGCCTAATTGCGTTAGCAAAAAAGCGGGCGGACACATAGGACCGCCCCAACGTTCGTAAAGCACAAATTAATCCCTGCGCTCTCGCTTCTGTTTATAACGCCTTTCGCTTTACGCCTTACTCTTTTCGCTTTTCGCCTGCAGTGCCTGGTCTTTTTTGATTACTGCGTCTGCCTGGGCTTTTCTGAAGGCGTCCAGTTTATCGGCTAGTGTATGATCGGCAAGTGCGAGGATCTGCACTGCGAAGATGGCGGAGTTTTTTGCGCCTGCTTTGCCTATCGCCATCGATGCGACCGGTACTCCCGGCGGCATCTGCACTGTGCTGTAGAGGGCGTCGAGACCGGTTGGGCCTGTTGAGGCCTGCATTGGTACTCCAATGATCGGCAGCGGGGTTCGCCCTGCCAGCGATCCGGCGAGGTGTGCGGCCATCCCGGCAGCTGCGATTACGACCTTAATGCCGTTTGCCTTGGCATTATCTGCAAAATCAGCGGCTACGTCCGGAGTACGGTGGGCCGAGATGATCCGTACAGTCAGGCTAACGCCAAAGCCCTTGAGGGTGTCTATGCAGCTTAGCATTGTCGGCATATCGCTGTCGGAACCCATAACTACGGCAACTTGCGGTTTATTTTTTTTAGATGTCATTGAATTTCTCCGATATAAGAAGTATCAGGTTACAAACCAAATTATAGGGGTATAATACAGGGCCAAAGCAATTATTTCAAGAACGAAGAGTGCGACTTCGCACTTTTTTTGGCGGCAGTAAGGTTTGCATTGCCATGTAAAGCGAAAACTGTAAACTATGCACTATTAAGTATTAGGAGATAATTATTATGGAAATTCGAAATCCGGTAGTTGCCGGGCAGTTTTATTCGGGCAGTAATAAAGGGTGTCTTGCCGAGCTTCATCAGTGTATTGACGATGGAGGAAGTTTTATTCATGACCTGCCGCACTCGATAGCCGGCGGGATCGTTCCGCACGCCGGGTGGACGTTCAGCGGAGATCTTGCAGGTGCGGTTTTTTCGGCTATAAAACGCATTGACAGGGATATTGACACGTTTGTGATATTTGGGGCGGTGCATTGTTATATGGGCAGGTCGCCGGCGGTTTATGACCGGGGCAGCTGGAAAACGCCGGTGGGAACCATCGAGATCGATAGCGACCTGGCGGGCGATATTGTGGCAGGTTCGGCGGGGATTTCGGACCTGGATGTCCATGGCGGCGAGCATAGTATCGAGGTGCAGGTGCCGTTTATTCAGGAGATATTTCCGGAGGCGAAGATCGTTCCTGTGATGGTTCCGCCGTGTTCGGAGGCTGTAGAATTCGGGGCTGATGTCGGCAAAATCATCGCTGGGACACCAGAAAAGCGGGTTGTGTGTATTGCTTCGAGCGATTTGACGCACTATGGCCCAAGGTATGGGTTTTACCCGGCAGGGGCCGGACAGGACGGCATCCGGTGGGCAAAAGAGGTTAACGATGCCGGGTTTATCAACCTCGCGCTGGAGATGAAGGCTGCTGAACTGCTGGCTCATGGCAAAGAAAAAAACAGTGCATGCGGGGCCGGGGCGGTCGCGGCGCTTGTGGCAGCTGTTAAGCAGCTCGGAGCAGATACGCCGGTGCTGCTTGGCCATACGCACAGTAACGAGGTGATGGTGCATAAATACGGACAGTCCAGCGAGGAAAGTGTGGGGTACGCTGGGATCGTTTTCTGACTATAAGTACTTTACTGGAAGTGATTTAAAGTGGGGTCTCTATAAATGAAAGAGGCCGCCGGCGGGGTAAGAAAAAACTTTTTTCCTTTCCCTATCCGGCGGCGCCCTCTCCTGAACGGAATACCACGGTTTTGGTCGCCAAATGAATGGCACCGGTGGGTTTCCCGCTGTCGTTCCTAATTTTCTCATTTAATTACCCCTTCATCTTAAATTTGAAAACGTCTTAACGACTACATTAAATATAAGAAATAGAATCCCGGATGCAAATCGTAGAGGAGTGTTTTTTCTGGAATTCCCGAAAAAATGTCAAAATAGGCAAAAAAACGTGTTGATTAAGTAAAACTGTCCATTGTTTATGGATAGACATAGTGTGTAATTCAGATACAGGGATGGAATTCAGGCTTAAAACCAGCGGCATCAAGTTAATGAAATATACTCTTGATTTTGCCAATATTGAGTTGTAAAATATTTCTGTGGTCGAGTTTTCTTTTATTATTTCTTGCCATTGGATCTCACAGATTTCAAGCAGAATTTCAGCCATGAAGATCATGATGAAAATGATGCGATAAATGATTTGATTAAAAGTTTTTTTTAATTTACATTATAAGGTATTCTTATGGCGGTAATAATTATTTGGATGAATGGAAGTTTGGCTTGAAAGCTAAAAGATCTAAAATGATGGTTCTCATCCAATAAAGTTGGTTAAAATTAAATAAAATTTAGTGGACATTATGCTGTCTTTCATGAGATAAGTTTC